>NZ_JBFUPO010000004.1:336194-556073 GCF_041355295.1 Mesorhizobium sp. RCC_202 | reverse complement strand
GAATCGTTCCATCCGAAGCTTGAATCACGCTCAGCCCCGGATGGGAATCCTGAATATCAACAGGCCTTAGAGCAATTCCAGGACAAGTGTGTAACGGTTTTCCGTCCGGAATTGCGTAAAAACAAAAAGTTAGAATGGTTCTGCGATTCCGTGAAACGCTGAACCGCTCTAGAGCAGACCGATCGGGAGACGACAGTGACGAAAAGACGAGTGTGGTGGGGCGACTACCGAACCACCGAATACGCCTCGATCGACGCCGAAGCGACGATTGCCGTGCTGCCGGTCGCCGCTATCGAGCAGCATGGCCCGCATCTGCCTGTCTCGACCGACACCTCGATCATGACCGGCATGCTGGAAACGGTGATCGCGCGGCTGCCCGACGATCTCGACATCCGCATCCTGCCGGTACAAGCGGTGGGCAAGTCGAACGAGCACCTGCACGCGCCGGGAACGCTCACGCTGCCGGCCACCACGCTGGTCGACGCCTGGACCGAGCTTGGCCTGTCGGTCGCGCGCGCCGGGGTGAGAAAATTGATCGTCGTCAATTCGCATGGCGGCAATGAAGAGATCATGGGGATCATCACGCGCGAATTGCGGGTGCGCGCCAAAATGCTGGCGGTGAAGACGAGCTGGCAGCGCTTTGGCCGACCGGCCGGCATGTATACCGAGCTTGAGGACCGCCACGGCATCCATGGCGGTGACGTCGAGACCTCGCTGATGCTGCATTTCCGGCCCGACCTCGTCGACATGGGCAAGGCCGACAATTTCGTCTCCAATGTCGGCCGCGCCGAAAAGGAATTCGGCTTGCTGCGTCACACCGGAATGCATGCCTTCGCCTGGATCGCCAGCGACCTCAACGCCAACGGCGTGGTCGGCGACGCCGGTATCGCCACGGCCGAGAAAGGCCGGCTGACCGCCGAGCACCAGGCCGACGGTTTCATCAGCCTGGTCACGGATGTCCGTGAGGCGAAGCTTGCCGAGTGGCTGCTGTAGCTATCCCTCGATGGCGAGCTCGAACGGAACGCCTTCGAAAGCGTCGGCGCCGCGCCCGATAGCTTCGATCGCCGCGATCATGCGGCCGTCGCGCTTGAGCAGCACATCGGCAACCGCGATCAGCCGTGGGTTGGGCGTCGCTGTCGGCGAGAGAAAGCGCAGCGTCCTGGCGAGCTCCATTTCGTCACGTTTGGACGCCAGCGCGGCCGCTATGATATAGGCCGAGGCGGTCGAGCGGCTCACCCCCGCATAGCAATGCACGACCATGGGCTTTGCGCGGTCCCAGCGATAGGCGAAATCGAGCAAGGCGCGCACATGCGCCTCCCCCGGCACCGTCATGCCCTCCTGCGCGACGGCGATGTCGTGCATGACCAGATGCAGATGGTTTTCCGCCTGGATCGAGGCCGGACGCGTCACCTCGGTGCCGGCGGCAAGCAGGGACAACAGCCGCTGCGCTCCGGTCCTTGCGACCGTCTGGTCTACCTTCGCCAGCGAACAGACATGGATCATCGCGCGGTCTCCTTCGACGCATCCTCGCGCCGTGAAGTCCAGGCTACAAGCGCGTTTTCAAGGCGCTCCCATTCTGTTTCCGTACCCGGCAAGCCGACGCGCAGAACCCGAGGCCGCTCGGCAAAATGACGCACCAGCACGCCGTGCTCACCGAGCGCCGAGAACAGGCTTTTGGCATCGGCAAGAGACAAATAGCGAAACAAAGAGGTACCGCTCGCGACCGGAGCGCCGAAGCGGTTGAAGAGAGCGTCAAGCCGCTCGGTGTCAGCCGCGAGGCGCCGGCGCATGTCGGCCTGCCATGCTGTGTCCGACAGCGCGCGGATGCCGTATTCGAGCGCCGGACCGGCCACGGCCCAGGGGCCGAGCTGCGTCTCCAGCCGCTCGACCGTCAGCGGATCGGCCAGCGCGAAGCCCAGCCTGATGCCGGCAAGGCCGAAGAACTTGCCGAACGAGCGCAGAACGACAATGCCGCCCTCGCCAGCATAGCCGGCCAGGCTTTGCCCGACGGGGCCGACATCCATGAAAGCTTCGTCGACGACCAGCAGACCGCCTTTGGCGCGAAGCCTCGCGGCGAGATCAAGCAGACGGCTTCGTTCGATCACGCGTCCGTCCGGATTGTTCGGGTTGACCAGGATGGCTAGATCCGCCTCCGCCAGGGCATCGATATCGCTGACTTCGGCCACGGCATGGCCGGCAATCGCGGATGCCCTGGCGTGCTCGGCATAGGTTGGCCCGAGCACCAGCGCCTTGCCGGGCTTAACCAGCGAGGCGACGCGCGGCAGAAGGATCTGCGTGCCGGGAGCGGCTGCGACATGCGCCGCCGAGGGCGCGCCATAGGTGCTCGCCGCGATTGCCTTCAGCTCATGGTTGCGCGCGCCTTCCGGAAGTCGCCAAAAGGTGGTGGCAGGCAGTTCGAAAAGCGGATAGGAGTGCGGATTGATACCCGTCGAAAGGTCGACGAAAGGCAATGGCGCGTGAGGGAAGAGCGCTCTCGCCCGACCAAGGGATCCGCCGTGATCTACCGCAGCAACCGCTCCACCAAGAAGCTTCATGTCGATCCTGATCGCCTTCCTGTCCCTGATCGTTGAACGTGTCCTGGGCTACCCGGACTGGCTGGTCAACGCCATCGGCCATCCCGTCACCTGGATAGGCAGGCTGATATCCTTTCTCGATCGCCGGCTCAACCGCGCCACTGATTCCGACGAAGCGCGTCGCCGTCAGGGCGTGCGGGCGTTGCTGGTCATCGTGCTGGTGCCGGCGGCCATCGGCCTGGCGCTGCATGTCCTGCTCTGGCTGATCTTTCCAACCGGCCTGGTTATCGCCGCCATCCTCGGCTCCTCGCTGCTGTCGCAAAAAAGTCTCGCCGAGCATGTCGAGGCCGTCGCCGACGCGCTGGAGACCGGCGGACTGACGCTTGGCCGCATCGCGGTATCGCGCATCGTCGGCCGCGATCCCGAAAAGCTCGACAAGGCCGGCGTCGCCCGCGCCGCGATCGAAAGCCTGGCCGAGAATTTCTCCGACGGCATCGTCGCGCCGGCCTTTTGGACCGGCATCGGTGGGCTTGCCGGCGGTGCCGCCTACAAGGCCGCCAACACCGCCGATTCGATGATCGGCCACCGCACGCCGCAATATGAAGCCTTCGGCCGGGCCGCCGCCCGCTTCGACGATTGGATCAACCTGCCGGCGGCGCGACTCACCGGTCTGCTCATCGTGCTCGCCGCATTTTTTGTGCCCGGCGCGGAACCACGCGCGGCCTGGCAGGTCATGCGCCGCGACGCCAAAAAACACCGCTCGCCCAATGCCGGCTGGCCGGAAGCCGCGATGGCCGGCGCGCTGGGACTGTCGCTGGCCGGGCCGCGCAGCTATGGCGGCGAACTGGTCGAGGACGCCCATATGGGCGAAGGCGGCCGGCGCGAGGCCGAAAGCACCGACATCCGCCAGGCGCTGAAACTCTACCGTGTCGCCGACTGGCTGCTGATCGGCCTGTTCGCGGTCCTGTCGGCGGTCGCCATCGCCGTTACCGTCACGATAACTGGCTAAAACTCTATTCCCTGCTGCGCCTTAACGCCGGCCGCGAAATGATGCTTTGTCAGCCCCATCTCGGTGACGAGATCGGCGGCCTCGACCAGCAGCGGCTTGGCGTTGCGGCCGGTGACGATGACATGCAGGTCCTCGCGCCTCGCCTTCAGCGCCGCGACCACTTTTTCCAGGTCGAGATAGTCGTAGCGCAGCGCGATGTTGAGCTCGTCGAGCACGACCAGGCTGATCGACGGGTCGGCGATCAGTTCCTCAGCCTTGGCCCAGGCGGCTTCAGCCGCGGCAACGTCGCGCTTCAAATCCTGGGTTTCCCAGGTGAAGCCCTCACCCAT
Source organism: Mesorhizobium sp. RCC_202 (assembly GCF_041355295.1). Lineage (NCBI taxonomy): Bacteria > Pseudomonadati > Pseudomonadota > Alphaproteobacteria > Hyphomicrobiales > Phyllobacteriaceae > Mesorhizobium > Mesorhizobium sp. RCC_202. The sequence goes on along the minus strand of NZ_JBFUPO010000004.1, from coordinate 552,201 downwards.
CGCATGCCAGACGACGCGATCGCCAAAGGCGGCGAAAGCGTCTTTCTCGCCGGTATGCCATTTGCCCTTGATGAACTGGACGACGCCGACCCGCTTGCCATAGCCCAGCATCCTCAGCGCCAGGCCGAAGGCCGCCGTGGTCTTGCCCTTGCCCGGCCCGGTGTTGACGATCAGCAGCCCCTTCTCGATCGTCTTGCCCGCAACCTCGGCATCCTGCACCGCCTTGCGCTTGGCCATCTTGGCGCGATGGCGGTCCGCTTCCTTGTCTTCGATATCAGCCATGTCATTTCACCTTGAGCGGCAGCCCCGCCACCATCATGAGAACGTTGTCGGCGACGGCCGCGACCTGCTGGTTCAGCCGGCCGGCAGCGTCCCGGAACCGGCGCGCCAGCACGTTGTCGGGCACAATGCCGAGGCCAACCTCGTTCGACACAACGAACCACGGCCCGCGCGGCCGCGACAGCACATCCGCCAGTCGCCGGCACTCGGCCTCGACATCATGGTCGGCCAGCATGTGATTGGTCAGCCACAAGGTCAGGCAGTCGATCAGCACCGGCCGGTGGTCCGGCAAGGCCCCGATCGCCTCCACCAGGTCGAGCGGCGCATCGACGGTCACCCAGCCTTCGCCGCGTCGCGACCGATGCAGCGCGATGCGCTCGCGCATCTCGTCGTCATAGGCCTGCGCGGTGGCGATATAGGCCCAGGGCGACGGATAGGCGGTCGTCAGGCTCTCGGCATACGTGCTCTTGCCCGAGCGCGCGCCGCCAAGGATGAAGGTCACTTTGCGATCGGAAGGGGCATCGCCGCTCGCTTCTGTCGCGCCGGTCATTCGGGGGCCTTTCATCTTTGGCTTGAATCTTGTCCTGGCCACGAATGGCAGCGAGCCGCGACTCTAGGCAGAAGCGCTTTGGCCGGCAAACCAAATTCCGCCAATGCGGGGCGCGATTGCGGCACGGCCTTTTATGAAGCGGCGATCCGGGCGGCAACGAGCTGCTGCAGCCGCCACAGATGCGCATCGTGGATGCCGCGCTGCTCCAGGTTTTTCACCGTGTTGAAGAGGTAATCGGCGCCCGAACCCCAATGGCCGCAGGACGTCGCGAGCCTTTCGACCACTTCGTCCTCGCTGAGTGGGCCGGCATAGGTGGTGCCCTGGCGGTTGATGACGAAGGCCAGCGCCCGCACCGGTCCGACGTCGCTCGTCATATTGAGCAGACGCGTATGGTAGCTGGTCGGCTTCAGCGTTACCTCGCGCCGCAGGATTTTGTCGAGTTGCCCGCGCCTGTCGCCATCGCCGAGACGAAAGGCCACGCCCTTGCATTGTCCGCCTCGGTCCAGCGCCATCATAAGGCCCGGATTTTCCTTGGTCCCCCGCCAGCGCGTCATGTTCATGCAAAAAGACCTGTGCCAGCCGCGCAGCAGGGCCACCCTCTCCTCGACATGCTCGATCTCGGGCTTCCAGATCAAGGAGCCATAGCCAAACAGCCAGAGCGGTTCAGTGGCTGGAAGCTCAGCCTCCAGCATGCGCACTATTTCATCATAGTCGGCGTCGTTCAGGTGCTGCGCATCGGGGTCCGGTCCGGTGTCCTCGACCGTACGAAAACAGCGGGCGACCAGTTCCTCGGTCAGCGACATGGTTCTTAGCAACATGCGCGCGACCTTAAGGTCCCCGCGCTGGCGCCACAATCCGGGACGACCGGCGATTGACAACTCCATTGGCCGGGTGTCGGCTGAGGCTGCCAGGGAGACGCCGATGCAGCCCAATCCAAGCGAGCGCGACCTCTATAACGGTCTGACCAGCCTGCAACCGACCTTGCCGTCGGCGGCGTATTGGGACGCCGACGCCTACCGGCGCGACCTCGACGCCATCTGGTACCGGAGCTGGCTGATGGTCTGCCGCGAGGCTGACCTCGCCGAGCCCCTCGCCTTCCGAACATTCCGCATCGGCAGCCAGGAGATCGTCGTGCTGCGCGACGAGACCGGCGCCCTGCGCGCCTTCCACAACACCTGCCGGCATCGCGGCTCGCAGCTTTGCCAGGAAAGCGCCGGACGGCTGAAAGCCAGGCTGCTCACTTGCCCCTACCACGCCTGGTCCTATTCGCTGCGTGGCGACCTGGTGCGCGTGCCGTCGAAATCGTTGCCCGAAGGCTTCGACAAGGCCGACTATCCGCTCTATCGGGTGGCGTTGTCGGTGTGGCGCGGCTTCGTCTTCATCAATCTTGCCGAAGATGCTGCGGGATCGGCGCAAACCGCTTTCGATCCGGCCTCAGGTGACCTGTCCAACTGGCCGCTGGAAACGCTGGTCACCGGGCACCGGCTGAGCAAGGTGATGAACTGCAACTGGAAGATCTTTTGGGAAAACTTCAACGAATGCCTGCACTGCCCCGGCGTGCACAAGGATTTGTCGCGGTTGGTGCCGATCTATGGCCGCGGCCTGATGTCCCGGCACGACGATCCGGAATGGACGCGTCACGCCGACAATGACGCGCCGGAGTTTTCCGGCGGTCTGCGCGCCGGCGCCGAAACCTGGTCGCGCGACGGACGTGTCCATGGCCCGGTCTTTGCCGGCCTGACGCCGGCCGAGCGTGCCGCCGGCCAGATCTATGCGACAGCGCTGCCTTCGATGTTCATCGTCGGCCATGCCGATTATGTGCGCACGGTGCGGCTGGCGCCGCTCGGCCCCGAGCAGACCGAGCTCACCGCCGAATGGCTGTTTGCGCCCGATGCGCTGGCGCAAACCGACATCGACAACATCGTCGCCTTCGGCACGCAGGTGCTGGAGGAGGACGCCGCAATCTGCGAGGTCAACCAGAAGGGCCTGCGCTCGACGCGCCATCAGGCTGGCGTGCTGATGCCCGAGGAGTATGATCTCCACCGCTTCCACGAATGGGTGCGCGCGCGCCACGCCGCATTCCAGGCTGGATCAGAATGATTTCGGCAGATAGCGCCAGGTGAAGAAGCCGCAAAACGCGGCCAGAAGGCCGAGCGTGACGAACACCGAGCCGAGGCCGAAGAAAGCTAGCACCACCGAATAGACCAGTGGCGGCGTCAGCTCGGAAAAGTCGAGATAGGTGCGGTAGACCGCCGCCATCTGCGCCCTTTCATAGGACCGCACCGAACGCATGAAGACGGTCGAGCCCAGCGCATCGAGCGCAATCGTGAACAAGGCGCCGCAAAGCAGGAATGCGCCGGTAAGCAGCGGCGCGGCTTCGCCGACGCCGCCGGCCGCAAACAGCATGGCAGCCATCGCGAAATAGGCGAAGGTCATCACCCGCCGCCCGCCGAAGCGCTTGCCCGCCTTGCCCCAGAAGATCGCCATGAAGAGCAGCGCATTGCCGGCTGAGACCAGCAGACCGCCGGCTAATTCGCCCTGGCCGGTGATGACCATGAACAGGGGGCCGTAGACGAAGAATGTCGTCCAGAAGCAGGAGCGGCCAAAGGCGATCAGCCAGGCAAGCCGCAGCCTCGGCTGCCGCACGAAACGGCCGATATTGGCAAGCGGATTGGTGGGGCGCGTCTTGCCGGGGCGGATCGACTGGTTGTCGCTCAGCCGATAGACCCAGAACAGCGTCAGCAGCGCCAGCGCGAAGACGACGACCGCGCCATGCGCGGCATAGATGCCGAAGCGCGTGTAAAGGAAGATGCCGAGCGTCGGTCCGCCGGTCCAGGCAAACATCGACCACGCCATGCGCAGCGATTCGGCCTGCATGAAGTCGGTCTTGCGGATGTGGTCCATGATGTAGAGGTTGAGCGTGATCGACAGTGCGCTGGCCCCCATCACGCGGCAGAGCATGCCTGCCAGTTGTCCCCACAGCGTGTGGGTGACGAAGAAGGCCGAGCCGATCGCCAGCAACAGGCAACCGGCGGTGTAGACCCAGCGCCGCGCAAAGCGGCGGATGAGCATCGGCATGAACAAGGTCACCGACAGGCCGGTGAGCGAGACGATCGTGTAGAGGATCGAGACGATCTGCTCATTGTGCAGGATCTCGTAGGCCTGGATCGGGATGACGCTGGAGATCGTGGCACGGGCGAAGGATTCGACCGCATAGAGCGAAGCGAAAGTGCGCGCGTCGGCCGGCCGCAAAGCGGGCAGCCATATCGGATGGCGCACATGGGTGGACATCGGCTCTCCGAAAGTGAATCACGCCTCAAATCTGGCCGGACCAGTCGCTGCCCGGTAGCAGGAAACCGACCCTGAACGGCCGAAAAACGAAGCCTGTCAAAGGCTTTCCGCCGCTGGCCCAAGGCGGAATTTCATGGCTGCCATGAAATGCATTGATGCCGCCTGCTTCTGTCGTCCACTTGAACCGTGATAGTCGTTTGGCACGACGGAATCGGATTGCGTGACGATGAGCCTTCAAACGACGAGCGACCCTGTGCAGGACGCAGCGAAGCCCGGCCGCATCACCGCCTTCGACCTCCTGCGCGGCATCGCGCTGATCGCGATGGCGAGCTACCATTTCACCTGGGATCTCGAAAACTTCGGCTACACAGCTCCCGCCCTCACCGCCTTCGGCTGGTGGAAGTTCTATGCGCGCTGCATCGCCTCGACCTTCCTGTTCCTGGTCGGCGTCAGCCTGTTCCTCGCCCATGGAAAGCAGATCCGCTGGCCGAGTTTCTGGAAACGCTTTGCCATGGTTGCCGTCGCGGCGATCGCCATTTCCGCTGTCACCTACTTGGTCACGCCGGACGGCTTCATCTTCTTCGGCATCCTGCACGAGATCGCGCTGGCGAGCCTGCTTGGCCTCGCTTTCCTCAGGCTGCCGGCGCTGTTGACGGCGATCGCCGCGGCGGCCGTCATCGCGGCACCCTACTATCTGCGCTCGGAGGTCTTCGACCACCCGGCGCTGTGGTGGGTCGGCCTGTCGGCAACCAATCCGCGCTCCAACGATTATGTGCCATTGTTTCCCTGGTTCGGCGCCGTCCTGCTCGGCATCGCGTCAGTCAAGCTTGCCTCCTCATCCGGGCTGTTGGCGCGATTGGGGACATGGACGCCTGGCCGCTGGTCGAACCCGCTGATCTTCATCGGCCGGCACAGCCTCGCCTTCTATCTGATCCATCAGCCGTTGTTGTTCGGCTCGGTGTGGCTCGTCTCGCAGGTCATGCCGGCGCCGCCGCAAGACAAGGACGCCAGCTTCCTTCCGGCCTGCCAGGCGCAATGCGAGCAACAGCAGGACAGCACGTTCTGTTCCAGCTATTGTGGCTGCATGCTGGACACGCTCAAGGGCGAAGGCTCGCTCGACAAGCTCTACAGCAACGACCAGTCCAGCATCTGGAGATCGCATCTTACCGACCTGGCAAGCACCTGCACCGCCGCCACGGAAAGCAAGATGCAGGGAGGGCAGCAATGACGGACATCGCAAAGCCAAGGCGCGGCATCATTCCCTGGCCGCCGGTGATCTATATCGTGGCGATCGCGCTCAGCGTCGCGCTTGGCATCTTCTATCCGCTGCCCTGGATCGGCGACCTTCTCGGCGACCTCCTGTTCGGCGTCGGACTGGTCGCCCTGTTTGGCGTGGTCATGCTCTGGATCACCGCGATCCGCGCCATGATGCGGGCGAAAACGACGCTCGATCCCAACGCCGAGCCCGAGCATCTGGTGACGTCGGGCCCGTTCGGCATCACCCGCAACCCGATGTATCTTGCCAACACACTGCTCCTGATCGGTGTTGCCCTTATCACCGGCATCGCCTGGTTCCTGCTCTTCGCCTTCCTCGCCGCCTTCGCCACGCAGAAGCTGGCGATCGAAAAGGAGGAGAAGATGCTCACCGCCAAGTTCGGCAAGAAATACCGCGACTACGCCAAGCGGGTGCGACGCTGGATTTGAGCCGGCGCGGTCATTGGTAGAGACTACACACTTCGGCGATTGGCCAAGACGTTCGTCTCTTCGTCATCCACGGGCGAAGCAAGGAGCGAAGCGACGCGGCGCAGACCCGACGATCCATGCCGCGACCTCCAAGTCGCCGCTACACTTCAGAATTCTGCGCCGCTGCGCCCTTCGTTCAAGGTCACGGAATGGATTCTAGGGTCTACGCGACGGAGCTTCGCTCCTGCTTCGCCCTAGAATGACGAGGCTCCGGAGACTCCGGCCAGTCTCGAACGTTTGCGTCGAAACGAGCCATCGCCGAGTCCACTCAGGTATTCACGCCCAGCTCGACCAGCCGCTCGACACACGACTCCTCGGCTTGGTCGAGTTCGGCCAGCGTCTCCTCGAGGTCGCGCCGCTTCTGGCGCAAATCCTCGCGCTTTTCCTCGATACGTCGGATCATCAGCTTGAGCTGGCCAACCTCGCCGGGCGGCTCCTTGTACATCTGGATGATTTCGCGGATCTCGTTGATCGAGAAGCCAAGCCGCTTTCCGCGCATGATCTGACGGATCAGGTGCCGGTCGGACGGGCGAAACAGCCTTGTGCGGCCACGCCGTACCGGCTGCACCAGCCCTTCGTCCTCGTAAAACCGCAACGTCCGCGTCGACACGTCGAATTCGCGCGTCAACTCGGTGATCGTATAATATTCCCGCATTCTCGCTCCCACGCCCGAACGTCCAGGCATCGTCGTTGCGCGACGCGCCCTTTCCTCCGATCAAACCCGTCCCATGCCGGAATCGGCACCTGACCCCGAGGCAACCTCGCATGGCATTTACGTAAAAGTCAATTAACGGCAGCCGATTGATTTAGGGAACTCTAAACCACCAGGTCGCCAGCCCGAGAAAGGCGAAAAAGCCGACGCAATCCGTGACGGTGGTGACGAAGACAGCCGAGGCCACCGCCGGATCGATCTTGAAGCGGTCGAGAACCAGCGGAATAAGGATGCCGGCAAGGGCTGCGGCGAACATGTTGATGATCATCGCCGCCGCGATGATGCCGCCCAGATTGGGGTCGCGGAACCAGAACCCGGCAACCATGCCGATCAGCACCGCAAAGACGATGCCGTTGATGAAACCGACGCCGACTTCGCGACGGATGATGCGGGCGGCATTGTAGATATCGAGGTTCTTGGTCGCCAGCGCCCGCACCGTCACCGTCATGGTCTGCGAGCCGGCATTGCCCCCCATGCCGGCGACGATCGGCATCAGCACGGCCAGCGCCACGATGTGCTCGATCGTATGGTCGAACAGGCTGATTACCGAGGCAGCAAGAAAAGCCGTCAAAAGGTTGACCAGCAGCCACGGCACGCGCGACCGCGAGGTGGCAAGCACGGTGTCGGACAGCTCTTCGTCGCCGACGCCGCCCATGCGCAGCAGGTCCTCCTCCGCCTCTTCCTGGATGACGTCGACCACATCGTCGATGGTCAGTACGCCGACCAGGCGCCCGTTCTCGTCGACCACGGCAGCCGAAAGCAGATTGTACTGCTCGAATTCCCGCGCCGCTTCTTCCTGGTCCATCGTGGCCGGGATCGCGTGCGAGGTCTCATGCATGATGTCCTCGACCTTGACCGCGCGCCTGGCACGCAGGACCTGGTCGAGGTCGATAGCGCCCATCAGCTTGAAGCTCGCATCGATGACGAAGATCTGGCTGAAGCGCTCGGGCAGGTTCTTGTCCTCGCGCATGTAATCGATGGTCTGGCCGACGGTCCAGAAGGGCGGCACGGCGACGAACTCCGTCTGCATGCGCCGGCCGGCTGTCTCTTCGGGATAATCGAGCGCCCGTCGCAGCCTGATCCGCTCGGTGAACGGCAGTTGCGACAGGATCTCGTCCTGGTCCTCCTGGTCGAGGTCCTCCAGAATGTAGACGGCGTCGTCGGAATCGAGCTCCTGCACCGCCTGAGCGATCTGCGCGTTCGGCAGATTGTCGACGATGTCGAGGCGGATTGCCTCGTCGACCTCGGTCAGCGCGGAAAAGTCGAAATCGGCGCCGAGCAGGTCGACCAGGGCGCGGCGCTGTTCGGGATGAAGCGCCTCGAGCACGTCGCCGAGTTCGGATTGATGCAGGTCGTCGACTTCACGCTTCAGGGTGATCGTGTCGCGATCGGCGATCGCCGCGCCAATCTGGGCCAGGAAGGGTGCCCGCACAGCGCCGTCCTCGCCATAAATGTCGGCGTGGTGCTCACTGGCCGGCGTCTGTCTGTCCTGACCTTCCACCAGCGCCTCCCGCCATCAGAATCCTGAAGGTTTCAAATCAGGTCTAGCGCATGACCCAAAAAACCGGAAACCGCTTTTGGGAAAATCCAAGACGTGTTCGGCAGATAGCGCAACGACGGGATTCGTCTTGGCTAGATCTCGCGTTAGAGCCCGGAATAGCCTAGGGAATCCCTCGACAATCCAGCCCTCTGGAGGCGCTGAATTGCAATGCGTCGCCGGTGCGACAATGCCTTCAGCCGACGCGACAGTTGATGTCGCTGGGGAAAGAGCACCCGCCTGCCGTTGGGGCAGAATTGTCCTGATGCATCGTCTGTCGGCGCATCGTCCAATCGGTCGAGGACAAAAACGCTGCCCTTGAACATCAAGTCCGGGAAGACAACTCAGAAAAATAGCGAGCGGCGCGTTCGTGTGGTCGTTGCCGAACGCAATCCATTCGTCGTCTCGGCGCTGCGTGAAATGCTGGAATGCGACGGCCGCTTCGATCTGCTCGACGCCGTGCAGAGCGGCGCACAGTTCCTCGATATGGCCGCCACCGTCAAATTCGACGTCGCGGTGATCGGCTGGAAGCTAGCCGACATGGACGGCGCCGACATCCTGGCCGAGATCCAGAGCCGACAGCTCGGCGTGCGCGTCACGGTGTTTTCCAACGACCACGACATCGGCATCCTGAAGCAATGCGTGCGCCTCGGCGCGCAGGGCTATTGCTTCCAGTTCGACGATCCCGCGATCATCTTCGACACCATTCTTGCCGTCGCGCATGGCCGCATCTGCATTCCTTACATCGACATCAACAAGGTTAACGACACGCCGCTGTCGCGCCTCACCGTGCGCGAGCGTGAATTGCTCGCGGTGCTGTCCGACGGCTGGACCAATCTGCAGATCGCGACACGTACCGGGATCTCCGAGAACACGGTGAAGTATCACCTCAAGAACCTCTACGACAAACTGGACGTGCGCAACCGCGCCATGGCCGTCGCGCTCTATGCCAGCGAGAAGCGCCGCCCTCCGAAGTCGCCTTTCGGGTAGGCCGCCCGAGTGGCCAATCGGGTAGGCCAATCGGGTAGGGTCGTCCCACCCGCGCGGGCCAACTCCTTACCCGGCAAGGTGTTGTCGTGATCCGGCGTAGGAACGAGACTTCCTCCACAATCCCACGTGACTGGAGGAGTTTCGCGCATGGCTGGGTTCACGCATCTTTTCATCCCCGGGCCTACCAACATTCCCGAACAGGTCCGGCAGGCCATGAACCTGCCGATGGAGGACATGCGCGCCGCCTCCTTCCCCGATCTGACACTGCCGCTGTTCGAGGATATCAAGCGCGTCTTCAAGAACGAAACCGGCCGCGTCTTCATCTATCCGTCGTCCGGCACCGGGGCCTGGGAAGCGGCGATGACCAATGTGCTGAGCCCCGGCGACAAGGTGCTGATGTCGCGCTTCGGCCAGTTCTCGCATCTGTGGGTCGACATGGCCGAACGCCTCGGCTTCGACGTCGACCTCATCGACTGCGAATGGGGCACCGGCGTGCCGCTCGAGCTCTATGCCGAGCGGCTGAAGGCCGACAAGGCGCATCTCATCAAGGCCGTGTTCTGCACCCAGAACGAGACCGCGACGGGCGTGACCAGCGACGTCGCCGGTTGCCGCGCCGCGCTCGATGCGGCGAACCACCCGGCCCTCCTTTTCGTCGACGGCGTCTCCTCGATCGGCTCGATCGACTTCCGCCAGGAGGAATGGGGCGTCGACTGCGCCGTCAGCGGCTCTCAGAAAGGTTTCATGTTGCCCGCCGGCCTCGGCTTCCTGTCCGTCAGCAAGAAGGCGCTTATCGCTTCGAGGAGCACCACCCACCGGCGCTGCTTCTTCTCCTTCGAGGACATGATCCGTGCCAATGATGCCGGCTATTTCCCCTACACGCCGGCGACGCAGCTGCTGCGCGGCCTGCGCGCCTCGCTCGACCTGATCGCCGAGGAAGGGCTGGAAAACATCTTCGCTCGCCATCATCGCCTCGCCGAAGGCGTGCGCAAGGCGGCCGATGCCTGGGGGCTGAAACTCTGCGCCAAGGCGCCGAAATGGCATTCCGATACGGTCAGCGCCATCCTGGTGCCGGAAGGCATCGACAGCGGCGACGTCGTCAAGCGCGCCTACAGCGCCTACCGGACATCGCTCGGCGGCGGCCTCAACAAAGTGTTCGGCAAGGTCTTCCGTATCGGCCATCTCGGCTGGCTGAACGAGGTGATGGTCTGCGCCTCGCTGTCGGCGGCCGAAATGGCGCTGCTCGACTGCGGCGTACGGCTGGCGCCGGGCTCCGGCGTGGCGGCGGCGATCGAGCATTTCCGGCGCACCGCCGACGTGCCTGTCGCCAAGGCGGCGTGAGGAGCGCAAGATGAGCCACACCATCAACCATCTGAAGAAGCTCCGGCTGCAGCGCAGCGAACTGGCGGTCCCGGGTTCCAGCCCCGAGATGATCGACAAGGCGGCAAGCAGCGCCGCCGACTTCGTCTTCCTCGACATCGAGGACGCGGTGACGCCGCCGGACAAGGAACGTGCCCGCAAGAACATCATCCAGGCGCTGAACGACATCGACTGGCGCGCCAAGGGCAAGACAGTCTCGGTGCGCATCAACGGCCTCGACACGCATTACATGTACCGCGACGTGGTCGACGTCATGGAACAGGCCGGCGACCGGCTGGACACCATCCTGGTGCCGAAGGTCGGCGTGCCGGCCGACCTCTATATGGTCGAAGCCATGGTCAACCAGATCGAGATGGCCAAGGGCTTCAAGACCCGCGTCGGCCTCGAAGCCTTGATCGAGACCGCGCTCGGCATGGCCAATGTCGAGGCGATCGCGGCGACGCCCGGACGGTTGGAAGCGATGCATTTCGGCGTCGCCGACTATGCTGCCTCGAACAAGGCCCGCACCGTCAACATCGGCGGGCTCAATCCCGACTATCCCGGCGACCAGTGGCATTTCGCTCTGTCGCGCATGACAGTCGCCTGCCGCGCCTACGGCTTGCGCGCCATCGACGGACCGTTCGGCGATTTTTCCGATCCCGAAGGCTACAAGGCGGCCGCCAGGCGCGCCGCCGCCCTCGGCATCGAGGGCAAATGGGCGATCCATCCTTCGCAGATCGCTCTGGCCAACGACGTGTTTTCGCCGCCGGAGAAAGAGGTCACCCGCGCCAGGCGCATCCTGGAAGTGCTGAAGGAAGCGGAGGCACAGGGCAAAGGCGCCGCCGCGCTCGACGGCAAGATGATCGACGCGGCATCCGAGCGCATGGCTCGCAACGTGCTGGTGGTCAACGAGGCGATCGAACGCGCCGGCCAGCCGCGCGTCGCCGCGCAGTAGAAAACACCGGGAGGACAAAATGGACATTCACGAATACCAGGCGAAGGAATTGCTTGCCCGCCACGGCGTGCATGTGCCGCGCGGCGGCCTCGCCTACAGCCCCGAGCAGGCGACCTACCGTGCCAGGGAGATCGGTGGCGCCAAATGGGTGCTGAAGGCGCAGGTTCACTCCGGCGCGCGCGGCAAGGCCGGCGGCATAAAGCTCTGCGCCAATGACGAGGAGATCTCCAACGCCGCCGAAGCGATGCTTGGCCGCAAGCTGGTGACCAACCAGACCGGCCCGCGCGGCAAGCTGATCTCGCGGCTTTATCTGGAGGAAGCCGTCGACATCGCGCAGGAGCTCTATCTCGGCTTTGTCCTCGACCGCAAGGAAGAGCGCGTCATGATCGTCGCTTCGGCCGCCGGCGGCATGGAGATCGAGGAGATCGCCGAGACGGCGCCCGACTCGATCATCCGCGCCGCCGTCGATCCCGGCGTCGGCATGCAGCGCTTTCAGGCGCGTGAGATCGCCTTTGGCCTTGGGCTCGAGGACAATCTGATCGGCAAGGCCACCGAAACCATCCTCGGCTGCTACCAGGTGTTCCGCGACTACGACGCCTCGATGCTGGAGATCAATCCGCTGGTGGTGACGCGCGACGGCAATCTCGTCGCGCTCGATGCCAAAATGTCGTTCGACGAGAACGCGCTGTTTCGACGCCCGGAAATCTCCGAGCTGCGCGACAAGAGCCAGGAAGATCCGCGCGAGACCTTCGCCAGCGATCGTGGCCTCTCCTATGTCGGGCTGGACGGCAACATCGGCTGCATCATCAATGGCGCAGGTCTCGCCATGGCGACCATGGACATGATCAAGATCGCCGGCGGCGAGCCGGCGAACTTCCTCGACATCGGCGGCGGCGCCTCGCCCGAGCGCGTGGCGAAGTCCTTCCGCGCCGTGCTCGGCGACAAGAATGTCGAGGCCATCCTGGTCAACATCTTCGCCGGCATCAACCGCTGCGACTGGGTCGCCGAGGGCGTCGTCAAGGCAATCCGCGAGGTCGGCGTCGGCGTGCCTTTGGTGGTGCGCCTCTCCGGCACCAGGGCCGAGGAAGGCCGTAAGATCCTGGCCGATTCCGGCGAGGCGGTGATCGTCGCCGAGACATTGGCCGAAGCCGCCGACAAGGCCGTCGCCGCCTGGCGCGCCGCCACCAAGACAAAAAAAGCAGCCTGAGGGAGGTCGAATAAAATGGCAATCCTGCTCAACCGCAGCACCCGCGTCATCGTGCAAGGGTTCACCGGCAAGATCGGCAGCTTCCATGCCGACGATATGAAGCGCTACGGCACCAAGCTGGTCGGCGGCGTCACCCCCGGCAAGGGCGGCCAGACGCATCTCGGCCTGCCGGTCTTCAACACCGTCAAGGGCGCGGTACGCGAGACGCGCGCCGAGGCGAGCATCGTCTTCGTGCCGCCGCCCTTCGCCGCCGATTCGATCATGGAGGCGGCGGACGCGGGCATCAAACTTTGCGTGTGCATCACCGACGGCATACCCTCGCAGGACATGATGCAGGTCAAGCGCTACATGCGCCGCTACCGCTTCGAGGACCGCATGCGGCTGGTCGGGCCGAACTGCGCCGGCGTCATCACGCCCGGACAGGCGCTGATGGGCATCATGCCGGGCAACATCTATCTGCCTGGACGCGTCGGCATCGTCGGCCGCTCCGGCACGCTCGGCTACGAGGCCGCCTCGCAGATGAAGGCATTGGGCATCGGCGTGTCGACCAGCGTCGGTATCGGCGGCGATCCGATCAACGGCTCGTCCTTCAAGGACATCCTGCAGCTCTTCGAGCGCGACGACGACACCGACGCCGTGGTGATGATCGGCGAGATCGGCGGCCCGCAGGAAGCCGAAGCCGCGATCTGGGCCCGCGACAATATGAGGAAGCCGTTGATCGCTTACATCGCCGGGCTTTCGGCGCCGAAAGGCCGCCGCATGGGCCACGCCGGCGCCATCATCTCGGCGTTCGGCGAGTCGGCGCAGGAAAAGGTTGAGATCCTCAAGGACGCCGGCGTCGTCATCGTGCCGACGCCAGCGTCGTTCGGCGAGGTGGTGGCCGAGACGCTGTCGCGGACGAAGAAGGCTGCGTAGCCTTCGCGGACAGACCGGCCTCGCAGCGGTTGCCGGAGCGCGACGCGGCGCTGGTTCAGTTGCGCAGCCTGGTTACTCTCCACAATCGTCGATGTTAATAAGCGCCAAAGTAGGATCGACCAACCCAATCGAAGAAATGTCCGTTAGGTGAAACGCCGCACGGAAGTATGTGCACCGCCAACTAGACTTTGCTAGAGCAGTATCCCATGAGGATGCTTTTCGACCGGGTGCGACGTTGTTTCGCCACGGACAAGTTGGCCCTGGTGGCGGCGAGCGACGCAAGCCATGCGCTTTCGCTGGAGAACCTGCTCGCCAGCATTCAACGCCACGAGCCGACCGCGCGGGTCTTCGTCTACGACCTTGGCATGACCGCCGCCCAACTCGGCCATCTGAAGTCGCGCTTCGACTACGAATTCAGGGCCTTCGAATTCTCGAAATATCCGGCCTTCCTCGATATCAGGATCGCGGCCGGCCAATACGCCTGGAAGCCGCAAATGATCGGCGACGTGGCCCGCGAAAGCCGGGAAATCGTCTGCTGGATGGACGCCGGCAACATCGTCACCGAACCACTGCGCGAACTGCGGCGCGAGGCACGGTGCGAAGGCTATTATTGCCCGCAGTCGCAGGGGACGATCTCGGAATTTACCCATCCGGCTATGCTGGCTTATCTCGACCTGCCAGCGGGTTGGAAAAGCGATTTTCGCAACCTCAACGCCGCTTGCGTGGCGTTTGACATGCGCAACCCGCGAGGCGTCAGCCTGCTTGAAGACTGGGCGCGGTACGCCCTGATCAAGGACTGCGTCGCGCCAGAGGGTTCAAGCCGCGCCAATCACCGACAGGACCAAGCACTGCTCACTGTGCTCGCCTATCGTGCTGGTCGTCCTCGCGTAAGCAGGAAGGCTGCCAAAACGCTACTTGGGTTCAAGATACACCAGGATGTCGAGAGCTGACGCCGGGCTCAGCCTTGGCAAACAGGCCTGATCCGTCCGGATTTCAAGGGAGAATTTGGTGCGGTCGAGAAGACTCGAACTTCCACGGGTTGCCCCACAGCGACCTCAACGCTGCGCGTCTACCAATTCCGCCACGACCGCACGTGGTAGGAGCCGGAACGAACCGGCTCGCGGCGTGTAGCAAATCGTTTCCGGCGAAACAAGGGCACGCTGTACAATAATCGCCGGGAATTGGCATAACGGTCGGGAAGGCCGAAATGCGAGGCGAACTGGACGTTTTGGCCAGATACCGCCATATGAAAGGCAAATTCATTCCGGCCAAAGCGCAAAATGGTTTGGAAGCCGGCGTGCTTTGAGCGAACAAACGAAAAGCCATGACAGAACGCAGCCAGATCGCCACGTCGTTCCTGCCCCTGCCCGGCTCGGCGCCGGTCGAATGGGTGATCGAGCCGGGCCTCACCGCATATCCTGAAGCCCTTGCCTTCATGGAAGCGCGCGCCGAGGCGATCCGCGCCGGGGCAGCAAGCGAAATGGTCTGGCTGGTTGAGCATCCGCCGCTCTACACCGCCGGCACCAGCGCCCGCAGCGAGGATCTGATCGAGCCCGATCGCTTCCCGGTCTTTGCCGCTGGACGTGGCGGCGAATACACCTATCACGGCCCAGGGCAGCGGGTGGCCTATGTGATGCTCGACCTCAAGCGCCGGCGCGAGGATGTCCGCGCCTTCGTCGCCGCGCTGGAAGACTGGATCATCGGCACGCTGGCCGCCTTCAACGTGCGCGGCGAGCGGCGCGAGGATCGCGTCGGCGTCTGGGTGGTACGGCCGGACCGCGCTGCCCTGCCGGACGGCTCGCCAGCCGAGGACAAGATCGCGGCCATCGGCATCAGGCTCAGGCGCTGGGTGAGCTTTCACGGCATCGCCATCAATGTCGAGCCGGAACTCGGCCATTTCAGCGGCATCGTGCCTTGCGGCGTCTCCGACCACGGCGTGACCAGCCTTGTCGATCTCGGCCTGCCGGTGACCATGGCCGATCTCGACCTCGCGCTGAAATCCGCTTTTGAGGGCGTGTTCGGACCTGCGGCAGTTCCAGTGGCCGACAAGGCCCGAAAGGCGGGCTGAGCTGGCCAGAGTGTGTTGAGATTCAGGTCGGGCCGAGTCGAAAACGGTGGGTTCCGAGAACCGGAGCGGAGCGTACTTAAAGTACGTGAGCACCGGAAGCGCAGGAGCCCAGCGTTTGCAGGCCGGCATCACCTGAATATCAACGCACTCTACATCAACTGCGCCGACGCCCACAGCATGCCGTAGCCATGGATGGCAAAGACAGCGAGCAGTGCGCCGGCCATCGCCAGCCGGTCGAAGGGCTGGATCGGCTTCAACTCGTGACGCGGCTTCACGCCGCTGCCCATGGTGAGCAGGCTGAGGATCGAGAACACCGCGCCGGCAATCAGCAGGAAGCTCGGTGAAAAACCGGCCATCCAGCCAAGCGCCAGAAGCGCCGATAGAAGGAAGAACGACGCCAGCGCAAGCGCTATCGGCCCGGAACAGATCTGGCGCAGCACCTGGCCGCCGTCGAACTTCCACACCGGCACCAGATTGGCGATGTTGAAGAGTGACGCGCAGCCGGCCAGCGTCGCCAGCAGCGCCGCGGCCAGACGGTGCCCTTCGGCGCTGGCAAAACCGTTGGCGGCGATCAGCAGCGGCACCAGGAACGCCGAGAAGCCCGCGCCCATCAGCGCCACGAACGCCACCTCGAAGCGGCTGTCATAGGGCCTGCCGCCCATGGCGATGCCGCCAAGCAATGGAATGAAGATCATGCGTGCCCGGCGATGTCCCATCAGCCGGAACGCCGCCATGTGGCCGAGCTCGTGCAGCGCGACCACCGAGGTCAGGATGGCAGCCAGCGCGAAGCCGCCGATGTTGAGGCCGAAGAACGGCCACAGGATGAAGGCCGATAGCACGGCAAAGCCGACCTGGCTTACCGGATGCTCGAACCAGCCGCCCTTGCGGTATTTGCCGGTTGCCGCCCAGATCTCCAGCTTGCGCAGTTCCCGACGCATGGCAAAGAAGCGGAAGATCAGGAAGGCGACGCCGCGATAGCGGTCGGTCTGGCTAAGCGTCACCCGCGTGGCCCCGCCTTCGGGCGCAAGCGCGGTGGTCTCGCGATAATTGGCCCAGAACGACGGATCGAGCGCCGTATCCTCGATCACGCGCATCGAGAAACGGCTCCCTTCCACGACATCCTCGAACCGCGCCTTGCGGTCGATCGGCTGGCCGTCCCGGCCCTCCCAGGACAGCTTGATCAACGCCGTCCCGTGGCCGTCCAAAGCTTCGGCCGAGAGGATTTCGCCGGACCAGCCGGCATCGCTGCCGAACGGCCACAGCGCCTGCCAGAGGCGGGCCCGCTCGGCTCGCATCACACGACTGACCGTAACCGTGCGCAGACCGAGCGGCACCGTCATCAGCAAAAAGATCAGTCCGAGATTTCCGGCCACGAGTGTGACCGTGACAATGACCGACACTGCCTATGCTCCTGTCTTGAAGGGCACCCTAGCGGCGGCACGGCCAAGAAAGACTTAACAACGGGCGGGCTCTTGCCCGTCCCGACAACGGGCGAGCCCTTTGCTCGTCCCGGACGGGCTGCTTTCGCCTGTCCCGAATAGTGGGCGGACCCTTCGCCCGTCCCAAGCAATGGACGGGCGCCTGCCCGTCCCAGCGGCGATCATGCCGCCTGATCACATGGCGCCGATCCAGATCGCCATGGAAACAAGGAAGGTGCTCATGCAAACCAGCGAGACGACATCCTGAACCAGATCAGACATAACTTCTCTCCTGTTGTTGATATGTTCGCAATTTGTTCTAATTTTGTTTCAAAGTCAACGCCCGTTGTGCACCATCGAGACCGAATCCGGACGGTCGATTTCTGCAGGGTTAAGGAAAGGTTGACGCGGGAATGGCGAGCCGCCCAACGCCGGCGAGGGCATGGCGAGACTCAGGTCAGGCCGAGTCGAGAATGGTGGATTCCGAGAACCGGAGCGGAGCGTACTTGAAGTACGCGAGCACCGGAAGCGCAGGAAGCCGCCTTTCGCAGGCCGGCCTCACCTGAGTATCGCCGTGCCCTAAAGCGGCACGACCTTGCCCTCGGCCAGCGTCACGCGTCGATCCATGCGACCCGCCAGCTCATGATTGTGGGTCGCGATCAGCGCCGCCAATCCCGATTGCCGGACCAGCGCCTCCAGCGCGTCGAAGACGTAGGAAGCAGTCACCGGGTCCAGATTGCCGGTGGGCTCGTCGGCGAGCAGCACCAGCGGCGCGTTGGCCACGGCTCGCGCGATCGCCACGCGCTGCTGCTCGCCGCCCGAAAGTTCAGACGGCCGGTGCTGCGCGCGCTTGCCGATCTGCATGTAATCGAGAAGCTGCGCCGCCCGCTCGGATGCGTCCTTGTGAGGCAGCCCCTTGATCAACTGCGGCATCATGATGTTTTCGAGCGCCGAGAATTCCGGCAGCAGGTGATGGAACTGATAGACGAAGCCGACATCGTTGCGGCGGATGGCGGTGCGGTCCTCGTCCGACAGCCGGCCGCAGGCGCGGCCGCCAAGGATCACGTCGCCGGCGTCGGGCCGCTCCAGCAGCCCCGCGGTATGGAGCAGCGTCGACTTGCCGGTGCCCGACGGCGCCACCAGCGCCACCATCTCGCCGCGCCGCAGCGAGAAATCGGCGCCGTTCAAAATGGTGAGCTTGCGCGGCCCCTGGACATAGTGCCGCTCCACACCCTTCAGTTCGATAATGGTCTCGGCCATCATTCGTACCGCAAGGCTTCGACGGGATCGAGCCGGGCTGCCCGCCAGGCCGGAAACACGGTTGCTAGAAACGACAGGCCGAGCGCCATGATCACGACATAGGTGGTCTCGCGCGGATCCATCTTGGCCGGCAGCTGGCTGAGGAAATAAAGCTCGGGATTGAACAGGATCTTGCCGGTCATCCAGGAGAAGAACTGGCGGATCGATTCGATGTTGAGGCAAATGACGACGCCGAGCAGCACGCCGGCGATCGTGCCGGTAACGCCGATCGCCGCCCCCGTCATCAGGAAGATGCGCAGGATCGCGCCGCGCGAGGCGCCCATGGTGCGCAGGATGGCGATGTCATGGCCTTTGTCCTTCACCAGCATGATGAGGCCTGAAATGATGTTGAGCGCCGCCACCAGCACGATCAGCGTCAGGATCATGAACATGACGTTGCGCTCGACCTGCAGGGCCGAGAAGAAGGTCTCGTTGCGCTGCCGCCAGTCGACGATATCGATCGGCCGCTGCGCCGCCTGCTCGACCAGCGGCTTCAAGGCGTCGACATTGTCTGGATTGTCGACATAGATCTCGATGGTCTGCGCCCGCCCGTCCATGTTGAAATAGAGCTGCGCTTCCGAAAACGGCATATAGACGATCGAGCTGTCATATTCCGACATGCCGACCTCGAAGATCGCCGCCACCTTGTAGCCTTTCATGCGCGGCGTGGTGCCGAGCGGCGTCACGTCGCCGTCGGGCGAAATCAGCGTGATGGTATCGCCGAGCACGAGGCCGAGGTTCTCCGCCATGCGCTTGCCGATCGCCACGCTTTCGCCGGTGTCGAAGCCGTCGAGCGTCCCCTCCTTGATGTTGCTGGCAACGATCGAGATCTTGCCGAGATCCCCGCCGCGGATGCCGCGCACCAGCGCACCGCTGCCGCCGCCGACATTGCCTTGCGCCAGCACCTGGCCGTCGATCAGGGGAATCGCGTATTTGATGCCCGGGACGCCGTTGATGCGGCCCGCCACCTGGGCATAGTCCTCAAGCGGCGAATCGAGCGGCTGCACGATCAGATGGCCATTGACGCCGAGGATGCGCGTCAGCAACTCGGCGCGAAAGCCGTTCATCACCGCCATGACGACGATCAGCGTCGCGACACCGAGCATGATGCCGAGGAAGGAGATCGAGGCGATGACCGAAATCACCGTCTCCTTGCGTCGCGAACGCAGATAGCGCCACGCCACCATGCGCTCGAAGCCCGAGAATGCACCTGCCGCTGACCGGGTCGCCGCCGCTTCGCTCATGCGGCGACACCCAGGCGCTTCTTCGCTTCTGCGACCGGCAGCGTCTCGCGCTCGCCCGTCTTGCGGTTCTTGATCTCGACCTCGCCGGCGGCCACGCCGCGCGGGCCGACGATCACCTGCCAGGGCAGGCCGATCAGGTCCGCGGTGGCGAACTTGCCGCCTGGACGCTGGTCGGTATCGTCATAGAGAACGTCCTTGCCGGCCGCGCTCAGCGCCGCGTAAAGCTCGTCGCAGACGCGGTCGCATTCGGCGTCGCCCACCTTCATGTTGATCAGGCCGATATCGAACGGCGCCACCGCTTCCGGCCAGATGATGCCGTTCTCGTCATGGCTGGCCTCGATGATCGCCGCCACCAGCCGCGACGGACCGATGCCGTAGGAGCCGCCGGAGGCGAAATGATCCTTGCCGTCGGGTCCGGTCACCTTGGCGTTCAGCGGCTTCGAATATTTGTCGCCGAAATGGAAGATGTGGCCAACCTCAATGCCGCGTGCCGAGACCCGGTCGGCTTCGCCGAGCTTCTCCCAGGCCGCCTCGTCATGCATCTCGTCGGTGGCGGCGTAAGGCGTGGTCCAAGTCTTCACGATGTCGCCGATCTCGGCGTCGTCGGAAAAGTTGGTGTCGGCACCGGGCACGTCGAGCGCAAGATAGGCGCGATCGCAAAACACCTGGCTCTCGCCGGTGTCGGCCAGGATGATGAATTCGTGGCTGAGGTCGCCGCCGATCGGACCGGTGTCAGCGCGCATTGGTATCGCCTGCAGCCCCATTCGCGTGAAGGTTCGCAAATAGGACACGAACATGCGGTTGTAGGCCGCTCGCGCGCCCTCGAAATCGAGGTCGAAGGAATAGGCGTCCTTCATCAGGAACTCGCGCGAACGCATGACGCCGAATCGCGGCCGCACCTCGTCGCGGAACTTCCACTGGATGTGGTAGAGATTGAGCGGCAGGTCCTTGTAAGACTTCACATAAGCGCGAAAAATCTCGGTGACCACTTCCTCATTGGTCGGACCGTAGAGCATGTCGCGGTCCTGCCGGTCCTTGATGCGTAGCATCTCCTTGCCATAGTCATTGTAGCGCCCGCTTTCGCGCCACAGATCCGCCGACTGGATGGTCGGCATCAGGATTTCCAGCGCGCCGGCACGGTTCTGCTCCTCGCGGATGATCTGGCAGACCTTGTCCAGCACGCGCTTGCCGAGCGGCAACCAGGAAAAGCTGCCCTGCCCTTGCTGGCGGATCATGCCGGCGCGCAGCATCAGCCGGTGCGAGACGATTTCGGCCTCGCGGGGATTTTCTTTGAGAATGGGCAGGAAATAGCGCGACAAACGCATGGACTGGTCCGTAAATGAGAAGAGCGCGCCGGAATCGGCGCGACGAGGCTGCTTTGCCCGCGCTTCATAGCCATTTCATGGCCGAATTGAAACCCGAGCCTCCTAAAGTGTTGGGGGCTTCTGAACCCGACCAAAAAGTCAGTCGAGGCCCCGAAATGCCGAATACCGCTATTTGATCGATTCAGAAGCAAGCTATGCTACACTATTGTGCAGTGCAGCACGATATTGCCCGTTTCAGGGCAAAATTCTTCGTGACATTTTCATCTGCCTTGGTCTAGTGTGCGCCGATAACCGAGAGGGCAGAGAAAAATCTGCTCTCCTACGCGGTCAAAGTCTTGGGAGGATGCGATCTAGGCGCGGTTACTCGCTGCCGCCGGACACCGGAAACGGATCGGACGCGTTTAAATTGCAAGGCCTTGTGCCTTGCATTTTTTTTGTGCAATCATCTGCTTAGCACGCTCCCCTGCCCAACAGCTTTAGCCTGGCAAAACCGCAAAAATCGGAAGCCGGCTTCCGATTTCAACCTTGGCGCGCGTTTACTGCGTAATACTTGCGGAAACTGTGGAGCCAGCTTCAGTGACTGGCATCCGGCCTGAAGTCCGGCATGATGCGCATGACGTCGTCGAAACTGAACCCCAGGCCCATCGTCAAGCCGTAGAGGGTGCCGATCACGACCACCGTCACGATCGTCGCACGGATGAAAGCGCGCAGCATATGCGGCCCGCGCGGCGCACTGGAAACGGTGCCCAGCGTGACATCCTTATCGTCGTCCTGCGTGCGCAGGCTGAACGGCAGAACAATGAACAGCGCCAGCCACCAGGTGACGAAGAACAATGCGGCGAACAGAACCCAGTTCATGCCTGCTCCAGTTCGACCAATGTGCCGAAGAAATCCTTGGGATGCAGGAACAGCACCGGCTTGCCATGTGCCCCGATCCTGGGATTGCCGTCACCAAGTACCCGGGCGCCGCTCGCTTTGAGGTGGTCGCGCGCGGCAAGGATATCGTCGACCTCGTAGCACACATGATGCATGCCGCCTGACGGGTTCTTGTTGAGAAATGCGGCGATGGGGGAAGCCTCGCCCAACGGCTCCAGCAACTCGATCTTGGTGTTGCCGACATCGACGAACACCACGGTCACCCCATGTTCCGGCAGCGCCTGCGGTTCGCTGAGCCGCGCGCCAAGTGTCGTGCGATAGATTGCGGTCGCGGCGGCCAGATCCGGCACGGCAAGCGCGACATGATTGAGGCGTCCAAGCATAAAGTGCTCCGCTTTCAGGGGAGTAAGGCAGTAGGGCAGTAAGGGAGTAGGGAAAAAAGACTGAAGAAGGCAACCGCCCGTTCTCCCTACTCCCCTATTCCCTTGTTCGTCACCGCGTGACGAACACCGTCACCAGCGGCTTCTTGCCCCAAGCCTCGTTGGCGGCGCCGCGCACCGCGCGTCGCACCGCTTCCTGCACCAGGTCGAGATCCTTCCGACGCTGGCGCGGGATGGAGTCCACCGCGCCGACCGCCGCGTCGAGCATCAGGTCTTCCAGGGTATTGCCCTTGCCGTCCGCCTCGGCAACGCCGATAGCGACAAGATCGGGATCGCCGGCGAGCTCGTATTTTTCGTCGAGCACGACATTGACCGCGACATGGCCGGCAAATGAGAGCTTGCGCCGGTCGCGTATGCCCATCGCCTGATCGGTGCCGATCAGATTGCCATCCTTGTAGACGCGGCCGAACGGCACCTGGTCGATGATCGTCGCCGGTCCGGGCCAGAGCTTGAGCAGATCGCCGTCGCGCACCTGCGCCACCTGGCCGATGCCCGACATCGACATCAGCGAGCCCTGCGCCACCAGATGCGCCGCCTCGCCATGGACAGGTACGCCGATCTGCGGCCGCACCCATTCATACATCTTGCGCAATTCGCTGCGCCGCGGATGGCCGGAGACATGCACCAGCGCGTCGCCGTCCTCGATGATCTTGATGCCGAGATCGATGAGACGATTCTTGATTTCAAGAATAGCCTTCTCGTTGCCGGGAATGGTGCGCGAGGAAAACACCACCGTGTCGCCGGCCGTCAGCGACACCGATTTCATCTCGTCGCGCGAAAGCTTGGCAAGTGCTGCCAGCGGCTCGCCCTGGCTGCCGGTGCAGATGATCACCAGATTCTCGCGCGGGATAAAGCCGTAATCCTCTTCGGCAATGAACTCCGGCAGGCCGTCCATGTAGCCGAGTTCACCGGCGACATCGATGACGCGCTTCAGCGAGCGGCCGAGCACCAGGCACTGCCGGCCGGCGTCACGCGCCGCCCGTGCAATCGAAACGATGCGCCCGACATTGGAGGAGAAGGTGGTGACCGCGACACGGCCCTTGGCGCTCTCGATGACGCCCTTGAGCCCTTCGCCGACCGCGACTTCGGACGGCGATTCGCCTTCCCGC
Source organism: Mesorhizobium sp. RCC_202 (assembly GCF_041355295.1). NCBI lineage: Bacteria > Pseudomonadati > Pseudomonadota > Alphaproteobacteria > Hyphomicrobiales > Phyllobacteriaceae > Mesorhizobium > Mesorhizobium sp. RCC_202. Next base: position 528,887 of record NZ_JBFUPO010000004.1, on the reverse strand, counting down.
AGCGCATTGGTGGAATCGCAGATCAGCGCCAGCACGCCCTTGTCGCCATAGGCGCGGAAACGCGCCTCGTCGGTCATCGGGCCGATCGTCGGCGCCGGATCGATCTTCCAGTCGCCGGTATGGATCACCGTGCCGGCCGGTGTGGTGATCGCCAGCGACATAGGCTCGGGGATCGAATGCGCGACGGGAATTGCCTCGATCTCGAACGGCCCGATGGTGAACGTCTCACCGGCTCGGTAGATCGTCACCGGGATCTTTGGCGCGCCCTGTTCGCCCTGCCGCTTGGCTTCGAGCAGCCCGGCGGAAAACGGCGTCATCCATACAGGCGCTTTGAGCTTCGGCCAGATGTCGAGCAGCGCGCCGTAGTGATCCTCATGCGCGTGGGTGATGACGATGCCGCGCAGGCCATCGATGTTTTCCTCGATGAAGCGCGTGTCGGGCAAGATGAGGTCGACGCCAGGATGGGCGCTGTCTGGAAACGTGACCCCGACATCGACGACGATCCACTCACGCGCATCCGCAGGCCCATAGCCGTAAAGGGCGAAATTCATACCGATCTCGCCGACGCCGCCGAGCGGCGCGAAGACGAGTTCGGCGTTTTCCTTGTTCGCCATCAAATTCTTTCCTTCCTGACCGATCGGGCCAAGTCAATCAAATCAAGCCGTCAAAGACGAGCCGATGCGACAGCGCCGAAATGCACATCGCCGGCGGCGATCGTCAAAACCGATCCGTCATCGTCGCGGATCACGAAACGGCAGTCCTCGTCAATGGTTTCGAAGACGCCACGCACCACATTGCCGTCAATTCTGACAGCAACCTCGCCGCCAAGGCCCGCCGCGCGGGTCAACCAGCGCTTTCTTATGGTGTTGAGCCCGCGTCCGTCGTCCCACAGCCGGGCGTTCTCGCTCCAGGCATCCGACAATGCCAGGAACAACGTCTCTGCGTCGCAATCGGCGCCCAGCGCCTGCAAGGACGTCGCCGGATAAGGCAGATCCTGCGGATAGGCAGCCACATTGACGCCGATGCCGATCGCAACCGCGAACCGGCCGCCTTCCAGCATAGTCGATTCCAGCAGGATACCGGCGAGCTTGGCGCCGGATGCCAGCACGTCATTCGGCCATTTCAGCTCGAAGCGGTTGCGGCCGTGGCTGGCGCCGTCGACGGCAACCGCGATCCGGCCTTTCGGCACAACGGCGTCGAGCGCATCGGCGAGTGCCAGCCCGGCGACGAAGCCCAGCGTCGCGGCAAGCTTTAATTCGCTGCCGGGAAGGAGAAGCAGCGTTGCCGCCAGATTGCCTTCGGGCATCAGCCAGGCACGGCCGCGCCGGCCGCGCCCGCTTTCCTGCTTTCTGGTCACGACCCAGAGCTTGCCGGGATCGCCCGCGCGCGCATGTTCGAGCGCCACCGTGTTGGTGGAGCCGACACGGTCATGGGCATCGAGCCGGAACCCTTCCGACGTCGCGGTTGGAGCCAGCCGAAACGCCATACCGTCAGAAAAAGGTCTTTGCGGCGGCTTCGGCATAGCTGCCGATCGGCCCGCCGATCAGCACGTAGAACAGCACGAAGGCGCCGCTTAAGCCGAGCACGACCCGCAGTTCGCTCGCCATCGGCACGAAACCGCCGACCGGCTCGTCGAACCACATGATCTTGATGATGCGCAGGTAGTAGTAAGCGCCCACCACGGAGGCCAGCACGCCGATGATCGCCAGCGCATAGAGATGCGCGTTGATGGCGGCGAGGAACACGTACCACTTCCCCCAGAAGCCCGCGAGCGGCGGAATGCCGGCCAGCGAGAACATCAGGATGGTCAGGATGGTGGCCATGTAGGGATTGGTCGACGAGAGACCGGCAAGATCGCTGATCTGTTCGACATTGCCTTCCTTGCGCCGCATGGCGAGGATGAAGGCGAAGGTGCCGAGCGTCATCACCAGATAGATCAGCATGTAGATGGCGACGCCGCGCACACCGTCCTGGCTGTTGGCGGCAAGGCCAACCAGCGCGTAGCCCATATGGCTGATCGAGGAATAAGCCATCAGGCGCTTGATGTTGGTCTGTCCGATGGCCGCGAAAGCGCCAAGCGCCATCGAGGCGATCGAAATGAAGACGACGATCTGCTGCCAGTCGGCGGCGATCGGCTTGAAGGCGCCCATGGTGACGCGCACAATCAGCGCCATCGCCGCCATTTTCGGCGCTGCCGCGAGGAATGCCGTGACCGGCGTCGGCGCACCCTCATAGACGTCCGGCGTCCACATGTGGAACGGCACGGCCGAAATCTTGAAGGCAAGGCCGGCCAGGACGAAGACGAGACCGACCACGAGGCCAAGCTGGCGCTCGCCACTGCCGAGTGCCGAGGCGATTTCCTGGAAGCCGACATTGCCGGTGTAGCCGTAAACCAGCGAGATGCCGTAGAGCAGCATGCCCGACGACAGCGCGCCAAGCACGAAATACTTCAGGCCCGCTTCGGTCGAACGCAGATTGTCGCGGTTGATCGCCGCCAGCACATAGATCGCCAGCGACTGCAGCTCGAGGCCGAGATAGAGCCCGATCATACCGTTGGCCGAGATCATCAGCATCATGCCGAGCGTGCACAAAAGGATCAGCACCGGGAACTCGAACTTGTCGAAATGCTCCTGGCGGGCAAAACGCATCGACATCACCAGCGCGACCGCCGAGCCGATCAGCGACAGCATTTTCATGAAGCGCGAAAAGGAATCCTGGATGAAGGCGCCGCCATAGGCAGGCCCGACCCCGCTGGAGAAGGCCAGCGACAAGCCGGCGATCACCAGCACGGCGACGGCAAGCACGGTCACCGTCATGGTGTTGTTGCTGCGCGAATAAGCGCCGATCATCAACAGCACCAGCGCGCCGATGGCGAGGATCAGCTCCGGCGTCGAGAGCGAAAGACTGGAGAGAAGTTCCGGCGTCATGGTTTATCCCCAGTCAGTTCGCCGCCGCGGTCTGCGCGGAATTGATGGATGCGGTGACGTTGGTGACGAGCGTCTTGACCGAAGCGGCCGTCGCGTCGAACACCGGCGCTGGATAGACGCCGAAGAAGATGACCAGCACCACCAGCGGATAGACGATCACCTTTTCGCGTGTCGAAAGGTCGAGCAGGTTCTTCAGGCTCTCCTTGGTCAGCGCACCGAAGATCACTCGACGATAGAGCCAGAGCGCGTAAGCCGCCGACAGGATCACGCCGGTGGCGGAAAAGAATGCCACCCAGGTGTTGACCTTGAACACGCCGAGCATGGTCAGGAATTCGCCGATGAAGCCTGAGGTGCCTGGCAGGCCGACATTGGCCATGGTGAAGATCATGAACACGGTGGCGTATTTCGGCATGTTGTTGACCAGGCCGCCATAGGCGTCGATCTCGCGTGTATGCATGCGGTCGTAGATGACGCCGACGCACAGGAACAGCGCGCCCGAGACAAGGCCGTGGCTGAGCATCTGGAAGATCGCGCCCTGCACGCCTTCCTGGTTCATCGCGAAGATGCCCATGGTGACGAAGCCCATATGGGCGACCGACGAATAGGCGATCAGCTTCTTCATGTCCTCCTGCATCAGCGCCACCAGCGAGGTGTAGATGATGGCGACGACGGAGAGCGTGAACACCAGCGGCGCAAACATCGCCGACGCTTCCGGAAACATCGGCAGCGAAAACCGCAAGAAGCCGTATCCGCCCATCTTCAAGAGGATGCCGGCCAGGATGACCGAGCCGGCCGTCGGCGCCTCGACGTGGGCATCGGGCAGCCATGTATGGACCGGCCACATCGGCATCTTCACCGCGAAGGAAGCGAAGAAGGCGAGCCACAGCCAGGTCTGCATATTGGCCGGGAAGTGATGCGTCAAAAGCGTCGGGATATCGGTGGTGCCGGACTGGAAGAACATCGCCATGATGGCGAGCAGCATCAGCACCGAGCCGGCCAGCGTGTAGAGGAAGAACTTGAACGAGGCATAGACGCGCCGCTTGCCGCCCCAGACGCCGATGATGATGAACATCGGGATCAGGCCGGCCTCGAAGAAGACGTAGAACAGCACGATGTCGAGCGCGCAGAACACGCCGATCATCAGCGTCTCGAGGATCAGGAAGGCGATCATATAGGCCTTGACCCGCTTCTCGATCGCTTCCCACGAAGCCAGGATGCAGAACGGCATCAGGAAAGTGGTCAGGATGACGAACAGCATCGAAATGCCGTCGACGCCCATGTGATAGGAAATCCCCGAATCCAGCCAGGCGGATTTCTCGACGAACTGAAAACCGGCCTGCGTGTTGTCGAAGCCCGACCAGATGAACAGCGACACCACGAAGGTGAAGGCCGTCGTGATGAAGGCGATCGCGCGGATGTTGCGGCGCCCGTTGTCATTGTCGTCGTTGATGAACAGGATGAGCAGAACACCAACCAGCGGCAGGAAGGTGACCAGCGAGAGGATTGGCCAGGCGGCGGTCATCAGAGCATCATCCAGGTGACGAGAGCGGCCACGCCGATCAGCATGGCGAAGGCGTAGTGATAGAGGTAGCCGGTCTGCAGCTTGACGACGCGGTTGGTGACGTCGACGACGCGCGCCGAGATGCCGTCGGGGCCAAGCCCGTCGATGATCGTGCCGTCACCGGTCTTCCACAGGAACCGGCCGAGGCGCTTGGCCGGCTGCACGAACAGGAAGTCGTAGAGCTCGTCGAAGTACCATTTGTTGAGCAGGAAGGCGTAGAGGCCGCGATGCTGCGCCGCAAGATTCACCGGCATGTCGGGCCGGCGGATATAGAACTGCCAGGCGACGGCAAAGCCGATCAGCATGGCGACGAACGGCGCCAGTTCCACCCACAGCGGCAGCTCGTGGATTTCGTGCAGGATGTGATTGTCCGGCAGCGTGAACAGCGACGCCTTCCAGAACTCGGCATAACCCTCGCCGATGAAGGAGCCGTGGAAGATGACACCGGCAAACAGCGCGCCGACCGCCAGCACATAGAGCGGGCCCAGCATCACCGGCGGCGATTCATGGACGTGATGCATCACCTCGTGGCTGGCGCGCGGCTCACCATGGAAGGTCATGAAGATCAGCCGCCAGGAATAGAAGCTGGTGAAGCAGGCCGCGATCACCAGGAGCACGAAGGCCAGGCCCGCGACCGCGTTATGACCGGCGAACGAGGTTTCGATGATGGCGTCCTTGGAGAAGAAGCCGGCCGTGCCGATCACCGTCGCCGGGATGCCGACGCCGGTCAGCGCCAGCGTGCCGATGACCATCATCCAATAGGTGTTGGGGATCAGTTTGCGCAGGCCGCCCATCTTGCGCATGTCCTGCTCGTCCGACACGGCGTGGATGACCGAACCGGAGCCGAGGAACAGCAGCGCCTTGAAGAAGGCATGCGTGAACAGATGGAAGATCGCCGCGCCATAGGCGCCGACGCCGAGCGCCACGAACATGTAGCCGAGCTGCGAGCAGGTCGAATAGGCGATGACACGCTTGATGTCGTTCTGCACCAGTCCGACGGTAGCCGCGAAGAAAGCGGTGAAGGCGCCGATGAAAGTGACGACGGTCAGCGCCGAATGCGACAGCTCGAACAGCGGCGACAGCCTTGCCAGCATGAACACGCCGGCGGTCACCATGGTCGCGGCGTGGATCAGCGCGGAAACCGGCGTCGGGCCTTCCATGGCGTCGGGCAGCCAGGTGTGCAGCGGCACCTGCGCCGACTTGCCCATGGCGCCCATGAACAGCAGCAGGCAGACCACCGTCAGCGCCGACTGCTTGTCCAGCGCATGGCCGAGGAAGGTCAGCACCGCGGCGCCCGCCGGCGCGCTTTCGGCCGGCAGATAGGTCGCCGCATTGGCAAAGATGGTGCCGAGATTGACCGAGCCGAACAGCACGAAGACGCCGAAGATGCCGAGCGCGAAGCCGAAATCGCCGACGCGGTTGACGACGAAGGCCTTGATGGCCGCGGCATTGGCCGACGGCTTCTTGTACCAGAAGCCGATCAGCAGATAGGAGGCGAGACCGACGCCTTCCCAGCCGAAGAACATCTGGATGAGGTTGTCGGCCGTCACCAGCATCAGCATCGCGAAGGTGAACAGCGACAGATAGGCGAAGAAGCGCGGCCGGTTCGGATCGTGGTGCATGTAGCCGATCGAGTAGATGTGGACCAGCGCCGACACGGTGTTGACGACGACCAGCATCACCACCGTCAGCGTGTCGATCCTGAGTGCCCAGGACGCGTCGATGCCGCCAGACTGGATCCAGCGCAGTACCGGCACCGTGAACACTTCACCATGGCCGAAGCCGACGGTGAAGAAGGCGACCCACGACAAAACAGCGGCGATCACCAGGAAGCCGGACGTGATGTATTCGGATGCCTTGGCGCCGAGCGAATTGCCGAACAGGCCGACAATCAGGAAGCCGAGCAGCGGAAGGAAGACGATAGCCTGATACATGGTCGTTCCCGTCAACCCTTCATCGCGCTGACGTCTTCGACCGCGATCGACCCGCGGTTGCGGAAGAAGACGACAAGAATGGCAAGTCCGATCGCGGCCTCGGCGGCTGCGACCGTCAGCACGAACAGGGCAAAGACCTGTCCGACGAGGTCATGCAGCGCCGCCGAGAAGGCGACGAAATTGATGTTGACCGCAAGGAGGATCAGCTCGACCGACATCAGGATGACGATGATGTTGCGGCGGTTCAAGAAGATGCCGAACACGCCGAGCGTGAACAGGATCGCCGATACGGTCAGATAATGTGCGATGCCGACGACCATCTTCAGATACCCTCGCCCGACTTGACCTTGCGGATTTCCATGCCCGTCGCCGGCGTGCGGCCGACCTGGGCGGCGATCGACTGCCGTCTGACCCCTTCCTTGTGGCGCAGCGTGAGCACGATGGCGCCGATCATGGCGACCAAAAGCACGAGGCCCGAAATCTGGAAGTAGTAGAGGTAGTCCGTATAGAGGATGTCGCCGAGCGCTGCCGTGTTGGAGCGCGTGGCGAGGTCCGGTGTATGCTTGGCGACCGTCGAGGCGAGCTGCGGCGCGAATGTGTAGCCGCCGAGCACGATGACCAGCTCAAAAAACAGGATGATCCCAACCGATGCGCCGATCGGCGCATATTGCGCCGCGCCCTGCTTCATCTCGGCGAAGTCGACGTCGAGCATCATGACGACAAACAGGAACAGCACCATCACCGCGCCGACATAGACGACGAGCAGGATCATCGCCAGGAACTCGGCGCCGGTAAGCATGAACAGGCCGGCGGCGTTGAAGAAGGTCAGGATCAGGAACAGCACTGAATGCACGGGGTTGCGCGACGAAATGACCATGAAGGCCGACGCCACGGCGATAAAGGCGAAGAGGTAGAAAAAGGCCGCCTCTAATCCAGTCAGCATGGGTTCCCCCGGGTTCCTGTCGGATCGGACCTTTCGTCCTTTCCGTACTCTGTGACTTCGTTCCGCCTCCGGTACCGAAGCCGCGTGTTCCTTAGACGAGGCCCCTCGCCCCGTCCATGCGTCAAATGTCAGCGATAGGGCGAGTCCAGCGCAATGTTGCGCGCCAGTTCCCGCTCCCAGCGATCGCCGTTGGCAAGCAGCTTTTCCTTGTTGTAGTAAAGCTCCTCGCGCGTCTCGGTCGCGAACTCGAAATTCGGCCCCTCGACGATGGCGTCGACCGGGCATGCTTCCTGGCAGAAGCCGCAATAGATGCACTTCACCATGTCGATGTCGTATCGCACCGTGCGGCGCGTGCCGTCATTGCGGCGCGGGCCGGCCTCGATGGTGATCGCCTGCGCCGGACAGATCGCCTCGCACAGCTTGCAGGCGATGCAGCGTTCCTCGCCGTTCGGATAGCGGCGCAGCGCATGCTCGCCGCGGAAGCGCGGGCTGGTCGGCCCCTTTTCGTGCGGATAGTTGATCGTTTCCTTCGGCGCGAAGAACTGGCGCATCGACAGGAAGAAGGCGCTGACGAAATCCTGCAGCAGCAGCGACTTTGCGGCTTGGCCGAGAGCGGACATCACGCAAACCCCGTGATCTTGAGGAAGGCCGCGGTGGCGACGACCATGAACAGCGAAATCGGCAAAAACACTTTCCAGCCGAGACGCATCAGCTGGTCGTAGCGGTAGCGCGGCACGAAGGCCTTCACCATCGAGATGCCGAAGAACACGAAGCAGACCTTCAGCACGAACCAGATGACGCCGGGCACAACGGTGAACGGCCAGAAGTTCAAGGGTGGCAGCCAGCCGCCGAGAAACAGGATGGTCGCCAGCGCGCACATCAGCACGATCGCGACATATTCGCCGAGGAAGAACAGCAGGAACGGCGTCGACGAATATTCGACCATGTGGCCGGCGACGAGTTCCGATTCGGCTTCCACCAGGTCGAAAGGTGGGCGGTTGGTCTCGGCAAGCGCCGAGATGAAGAAGATGATGAACATCGGGAACAGCGCCAGCCAGTTCCAGTCGAGGAACGTGTTGGGCAGACCGAGCCGCGTGCCAATCCCATCATGCTGCGACAGCACGATATCGGACAAGTTGAGCGAACCGGCGGTGAGCAGCACGGTGACGATGACGAAGCCGATCGAGACTTCGTAGGACACCATTTGCGCGGCCGAACGTAGTGCGCCGAGGAACGGATATTTCGAATTCGACGCCCAGCCGCCCATGATCACGCCATAGACCTCGAGCGAGGAGATGGCGAAGACATAGAGGATGCCGACATTGACGTTGGCGATCGCCCAGCCTTTGTCGACCGGAATAACTGCCCAGGCCGAGATCGCCAACACCGCCGACACCAGCGGCGCCAAAAGGAAGACGCCCTTGTTGGCGCCGGCCGGGATCACCGGCTCCTTGAAGACGAATTTCAGAAGGTCGGCGAAAGCCTGCAACGTGCCGAACGGGCCGACGACATTCGGACCGCGGCGCAGCTGCACCGCCGCCCAGATCTTGCGATCGGCGTAGAGGATGTAGGCGACGAAGATCAGCAGCACGACGATGAGGAGCATCGACTCGCCCAGAATCCAGAGCGCCGGCACCACATAGAGGAAGAAGAAAGTGTCCATGCTTATTCCGCCGCCTGCTTGAAGCCGCTCTTGGCCAGCGCCGAGCATTCAGCCATCACGGCCGACGCTCGCGCGATCGGGTTGGTCAGGTAGAAATCCTTCACCGGCGAGGTGAAGGTACCCTTGTTCAGGCGGCCGCCTAGCTTCGCCGCCTTGGCGACGTCATCGGCGCTGCCGGCCAGAACCTGGTCGATGCGGGCAAGATGCGGATAGTCGCCATAGAGCTTGGCGCGCAGTTGCGGCAGCGAATCGAAGGGCAGCTTCTTGCCAAGCACATCCGACAGCGCCCGCAGGATCGCCCAGTCCTCGCGCGCCTCGCCCGGCGCGAAGCCGGCGCGGTTGGTCTGCTGCACGCGGCCTTCGGTGTTGACATAGGTACCCGACTTCTCGGTGTAGGCGGCGGCCGGCAGGATGACGTTGGCGCGGTGCGCGCCGGCGTCGCCATGCGTGCCGATATAGACGACGAAGGCGCCGCCGGTCTTGGCCATATCGATCTCGTCGGCGCCGAGCAGGAAGAGCAGATCCGTCTCGCCGAGCATGCCGGCGACGTCCTTGCCGCCCTCGCCCGGCACGAAACCGACATCGAGGCCGCCGACCCTGGCCGCGGCGTTGTGCAGCACCGCAAAGCCGTTCCAGTCGGCGGTGACAGCATTGACCGCCGCAGCCAGCCTGGCTGCCTGACCGAGCACCGCGGCGCCGTCGGCGCGCGCCAGCGCGCCCTGGCCGACGATGATCAGCGGATGCGTCGCCTTGCTCAGCACCTCGAAGAACTTGCCGCTGCCATCCGCCAGCCCCTTCAGCGATTCAGGACCGGCGCCGATCAACTCGTAGTCATAGCGGGTGTCGCCGACCTCGCCGATGACGCCGACCGGCAGGTTGCCGAGGCGCCAGCGCTTGCGGATGCGGGCGTTGAGCACCGAAGCCTCGAAGCGCGGATTGGCGCCGATGATCAGCACCGCGTCGGCCTGCTCGATGCCTTCGATGGTCGGGTTGAAGATGTAGCTGGCACGGCCGAGCGACGGATCGAGTGCTGCGCCATCCTGGCGGCAGTCGATGTTCTTGGAGCCGAGCGCCGTCATCAGAAGCTTGAGCGCGTAAATTTCCTCGACCGCCGCGAGATCGCCGGCAATGGCGCCGATCTGCTCGGGCGTCGTCTTGCCCACCTGGTCCTTGATGGCGGCGAAGGCTTCCGCCCAGCTTGCTGCTGCCAGCTTGCCGTTCCTGCGCACATAGGGGCGGTCGAGGCGCTGCGTGCGCAGGCCGTCCCAGATGAAACGGGTCTTGTCCGAGATCCATTCCTCGTTCACCGCTTCGTTGACGCGCGGCAGGATGCGCATCACTTCGCGGCCTCTGCTATCGACGCGGATCGCCGAGCCGACGGCGTCCATGACGTCGATCGATTCCGTCTTGGTCAGCTCCCACGGCCGCGCCTGGAAGGCGAAAGGCTTGGAGGTCAGCGCGCCGACCGGGCAAAGGTCGATGACATTGCCCTGCAACTCGGAGGTCATCGCCTGTTCGAGATAGGTGGTGATCTCGGCGTCCTCGCCGCGACCGATCAGGCCGAGTTCGGAAATGCCGGCGACCTCGGTGGTGAAGCGGACGCAGCGCGTGCAGTGAATGCAGCGGTTCATCACCGTCTTGACCAGCGGACCGATATACTTGTCTTCGACGGCGCGCTTGTTCTCGTGGTAGCGCGAGGAATCGACACCGAAGGCCATCGCCTGGTCCTGCAGGTCGCACTCGCCACCCTGATCGCAGATCGGGCAATCCAGCGGATGGTTGATCAGCAGGAATTCCATCACGCCTTCGCGGGCCTTCTTGACCATCGGCGTGTTGGTGAAGATTTCCGGCGGCTCGCCATTCGGGCCGGGGCGCAGGTCGCGCACGCCCATGGCGCAGGACGCCTGCGGCTTGGGCGGACCGCCCTTGACCTCGATCAGGCACATGCGGCAATTGCCGGCGATCGACAGCCGCTCGTGGAAGCAGAAGCGCGGCACTTCCGCGCCGGCATCCTCCGCCGCCTGCAGCAGCGTGTAGTGGTCGGGTACCGTGATTTCTTTCCCGTCGACCTTGAGCTTTGCCATTCGCCTCAAACCCCTGCGGCTGTCCCGCAATCTATCTTTGCGGGCGCGGCTCGAGCCGCGCCCGGCATTTCATTTCACTTCTTGACGGCGAGCGTCGCCGCTTGCCTGGCCCAGTCGTCGCGGCCGATGCGGCCGGCAAGCGACAGATAATCCTCGACCCAGGCGATCTCCTCCGACGTCCACGCCGCGATCTGGCCATAGGTCCAGATGCCGAGACCGTTGAGCACCTTTTCCAGCTTCGGGCCGATGCCCGAAATCGCCTTCAGATCCGACGGCTTGGCCGGCTTGTCGATCGCCTTCGGCTGCCTGAAATCCTCAGGCATCAGCCCGGCTGCTACCGGCTCGGGAGCCGCGTCAGTGCTAGTCGCGTCGAGCGCCTTCTCGGTGGCGTTCGCCGCGATGTCGGTCACGTCGCGGGCAAAAGTCTGCGCTTCGGCAATCAGCGTATCGGTCGCCTTGCGCGCCTTGGAGGAATTGGCGGCCGCTTCGTTCTGCGCCTCGAGGTCGTCGAGGAACGGCTGGAACATGCGCTGCGACGCTTCGAGCGCCCCGGTGAACGCGCCCATCCACATGCCGACGGCGTGGTTGGCGAGACCCAGGCCAAGCGCCGACATCGCCGCCGCGCCGGCGACGGGATGCGCGAAAAGGTTGACGGCGCTAGCCATCTCCTTCGGCATCATCCTGGTCAGGTCCTGGTTCATTTTCTCGAATTGTTCCAAATCAGGCATCAACGGGTAAGGTATCGAATACGGCGCCATAGAAATCTCCTGGTCGTTTCTTCGTGCCCCGCCCCTGCGTTCCGTCTCGGGCTTGCGCCCGCATTCCAAAATTCTATTCCGCCGCCACCATCACCGGTTCGACCCGGTGCGCGTTGCGCGAAAACTCGTCGATGCGGCGTTCCACCTCGCCGCGGAAATGCCGCATCAGGCCCTGGATCGGCCAGGCGGCCGCGTCGCCCAGCGCGCAGATCGTATGGCCTTCGACCTGCTTGGTGACGTCGAGCAGCATGTCGATCTCGCGCTTGTGCGCCTCGCCGCGCACCAGCCGCTCCATCACCCGCCACATCCATCCGGTGCCTTCTCGGCACGGCGTGCACTGGCCGCAGCTCTCATGCTTGTAGAAGTAGGACAGCCGGGCGATCGCCTTCACGATATCGGTCGACTTGTCCATGACGATGACAGCCGCCGTGCCGAGGCCGGATTTGAGATCGCGCAACGCGTCGAAATCCATCGGCGCGTCCATGATCTGCTCGGCCGGCACCAGCGGCACCGAAGCGCCGCCGGGAATGACGGCCAGCAGGTTGTCCCAGCCGCCGCGAATACCGCCGCAATGCTCCTCGATCAGTTCCCGGAACGGGATCGACATCGCCTCTTCGAAGGTGCACGGATTGTTGACGTGGCCGGAGACGCAGAACAGCTTGGTGCCGGCGTTGTTGGGCCGGCCGAAGGACGAGAACCAGGCCGCGCCGCGGCGCAGGATGGTCGGCGCCACCGCGATCGACTCGACGTTGTTGACCGTGGTCGGGCAGCCATAGAGGCCGACATTGGCCGGGAAAGGCGGCTTCAGCCTGGGCTGGCCCTTCTTGCCCTCGAGGCTTTCGAGCAGCGCGGTTTCCTCGCCGCAGATATAGGCGCCGGCGCCATGATGCATGTAGACGTCGAAATCGTAGCCGGAGGTGTTTCCCTTGCCGATCAGCTTGGCCGCGTAGGCCTCGTCGATGGCGCGCTGCAGCGCCTCGCGCTCGCGGATAAACTCGCCGCGCACATAGATGTAAGCCGCGACCGCGCCCATGGCGAAGCCGGCGACCAGGCAGCCCTCGACCAGCGTGTGCGGATCGTTGCGCAGAATGTCGCGGTCCTTGCAGGTGCCCGGCTCGGATTCGTCGGCATTGACGACCAGATAGCTCGGCCGACCGTCGCTCTGCTTGGGCATGAACGACCATTTCAGCCCGGTCGGGAAGCCGGCGCCGCCACGCCCGCGCAACCCGCTAGCCTTCATCTCGTTGACGATCCAGTCGCGCCCCTTGGCGACGAGGCCGGGCGTGTCGTCCCAGATGCCGCGCGACTGCGCCCCGGCCAGCGACGTGTCGAACAGGCCGTAGATGTTGGTGAAGATGCGGTCTTTGTCCTGAAGCATTTTTCGTCCCTCAGACCGGCTTCTTGCCGAAGACGCGGATATATTCGGCGACGCCGCCCTTGGCGAGCGCCTTGGCCTGCTTCACCCAGTCGTCGCGGTCGATTCGGCCGCGGAAGTTCAGATAGCCGTCCACCCATTCCCGCTCGGCGCTCTTCCACGCGGCGACCTGAGCGAAACTGTAGATGCCGAGCGAATGCAAAGTTGCCTCGATCTTAGGGCCGACGCCGGAGATCAGCTTGAGATCGTCGACCGTCGCCGGACGCTCTATGCCCGCCGGGCGGTTCTTGTCCTCCAGCGACGGCTTTGCCGGCTTGGCGGCCGGCTGCTTGGTTTCCGGCGCCTTGAAAGCTGTGGCCGGCTCGGCCTTGGTCTTCGGCCCGTTGCGCTGCTTGGAAACAGCCTCGACTTCCGGGTCGGCCTGGTTGGCGTTGGCGGCCGAATGGCGCGGCGCCCTGACGCTGGCGCCGTTCTCGGTGGTCGGAGCGACCTTGACCGGCGACGGCGTGTTGAGCGCCGGGCTGGTTTCGACCGCATGCGTCTTCGGCTTGCTGGACTTGGACGGCGCAACCGGGCCTGAGGCCGACGGCGCTGCGGGCGCCGAAGCCGCGGGCGCGGCTGGAGCAGGTGCAGCCTGTGAGACGACGGCGGCGGGAACGGCGGCCGGCGCAGCAGCAGCGGCGTCCTTGGCCCCCTTCGCGGCGGCCTTGGCTTCCTTGTCGCGCGTCGACTTCAGGATCGCCTTTTCGCTGGTCAGCGTCTTCAGGCCACCGGCAGGCTCGGAGCCATGGCGGCCATTCTGCGGGCCGGGCTTCACGTCAGCGCCCTTGCCGGCGTCGTAGAGATCGATGATCTCGGCCAGCCGCTCGGGCGTCAGGTCTTCAAAAGTGTCCTTGAAGATCATCACCATCGGCGCGTTGACGCAGGCGCCGAGGCACTCGACTTCCTCCCACGACAGCGTGCCCTTGCCGTTGGTGTGAAACTGGTCGTGATGGATCTTGGAGCGGCAGACATCCATCAGCGCTTCCGAGCCGCGCAACATGCAGGGCGTCGTGCCGCAGACCTGGATATGCGCGCGCGTGCCGACCGGATTGAGCTGGTACTGCGTGTAGAAGGTCGCGACCTCGAGCCCACGGATGCGCGGCATGCCGAGCATGTCGCAGATCGTCTCGATCGCCGCCTTGGTGACCCAGCCTTCCTGTTCCTGCGCGATCATCAGCAACGGGATGATGGCCGACTGTTCGCGCCCTTTCGGATATTTGGCGATCCACTGCTCAGCCGCCGCCGCATTCGCCTTGTTGAAGGCGAAGGAAGCTGGCTGGACGCTGGCATCTGCGAGACGGCGGACTGACATTAACGATCGACCTCACCAAACACGATGTCGAGGGAGCCGAGAACGGCGGTGACGTCGGCCAGCATGTGGCCGCGGCACAGGAAATCCATGGCCTGCAGATGCGCGAAGCCGGGCGCGCGCAGCTTGCAGCGATAAGGCTTGTTGGTGCCGTCGGAGACCAGGTAGACACCGAATTCGCCCTTCGGCGCCTCGACGGCCGCGTAGACCTCGCCGGCAGGCACGCGATAGCCCTCGGTGTAGAGCTTGAAGTGGTGGATGAGCGCTTCCATCGAGCGCTTCATCGCCTGGCGCTTCGGCGGCACGACCTTGCCGTCGAGGTTCGACACCGGTCCGGCACTTTCCTTGCCGAGCAGGAGATCGATGCACTGGCGCATGATCTTGGCCGACTGGCGCATCTCTTCCATGCGCACCAGGTAGCGGTCGTAGCAGTCGCCGTTCTTGCCGATCGGGATGTCGAAATCCATCTCGGAATAGCATTCATAAGGCTGCGATTTGCGCAGGTCCCAGGCGGCGCCCGAACCGCGCACCATGACACCTGAAAAACCCCAGGCCCAGGCGTCGGCCAGCGAGACGATGCCGATATCGACATTGCGCTGCTTGAAGATGCGGTTGCCGGTGAGCAGCCTGTCGAGATCGTCGAGCGACTTCAGGAACGGGTCGATCCACTTGCCGATGTCCTCGACCAGCTTCTGCGGCAGATCCTGATGCACCCCGCCCGGCCGGAAATAAGCCGCATGCATTCGCGAGCCCGAGGCCCGTTCATAGAACACCATCAGCTTTTCGCGCTCGACGAAGCCCCACAACGGCGGCGTCAGCGCGCCGACGTCCATCGCCTGCGTCGTCACATTGAGGATGTGCGACATGATGCGGCCGATTTCGGAGTAGAGTACGCGGATCAGCTGGCCGCGCTTCGGCACCTCGATGCCGAGCAGGCGCTCGGCGGCCAGAGCGAAGGCATGCTCCTGGTTCATCGGCGCGCAATAGTCGAGCCGGTCGAGATAAGGCACTGCCTGCAGATAGGTCTTGGCCTCGATCAGCTTCTCGGTACCGCGATGGAGCAGGCCGATATGCGGATCGACGCGGTCGACCACCTCGCCGTCCAGCTCAAGCACCAGGCGCAAAACGCCATGCGCCGCAGGGTGCTGCGGACCGAAGTTGATGTTGAAATTGCGGACGGAGGTTTCAGCCATCGTGGCGCCTCTGGCGAAGAGTCAGTAGTGAGTAGTGAGTAGTGGTCATCAATCTCAATGCCTACTTATTCCGCCTGCTTTGCCTGCACCGTTCTGATGAGAGATCGCATCATTTTCCCAATCTCTTCGCATCGCAGTAGCAGCTCAGTCTCGTTATTTCGTTCCAGCATGCCGACACGGCATGCCAACAGTATATGTGTTTCCAGTTCCTTCAACGAGCCCTGCGCAATGCGCAGAAATTGAACGAACGAACCTCTATTCTCACGACCGTACCCTTCCGCAATGTTGGCGGCGATAGATACCGCCGAGCGGCGCATCTGGGAGGTCATTCCATAGATCTCATCTCTCGGAAAAACTTTGGTGACACGGTAACAATCTTCGGCAAGAACCATCGCCGATTGCCACACCACCAAGTCGCGATAAGATTCGATCCGCTTTTCCAATTCCTTCCCTACTGACTACTCACTATTTCCCTACTCACTGTTTCGCCTTCTCGTCGCCGGGCAGCACATAGTCAGTGCCTTCCCAGGGGCTCAAAAAGTCGAAGTTTCTGAACTCTTGCTTCAATTCGACCGGCTCGTAGATCACGCGCTTGGCCTCGTCGTCGTAACGAACCTCGACGAAGCCGGTCAGCGGGAAATCCTTGCGCAGCGGATGCCCGTCAAAACCGTAGTCGGTGAGGATGCGGCGCAAATCCGGATGGCCGGAAAACAGCACGCCGTAGAGATCGTAGGTCTCACGCTCGAACCAGTCGGCGCCGGGATAGACGGCGGTCATCGACGGCACCATCGTTTCCTCGTCGGCGTGGACCTTGAGCCGGATGCGGACGTTCTGCTTCGGCGACAACAGATGATAGACGACGTCGAAGCGCTTGGCGCGCGACGGATAGTCCGCCCCGCTGATATCGATGATCGAGATGAACTGGCAGCGCGCGTCGTCGCGCAGGAAGGTCGCCACCTCGATCAGATTGGCCGGCTCGACCAGAACCGTCAGCTCGCCATAGGCAAGCACTGTCTCGCCGATGCGTCCTGAGAGCTTCTCGCCAAGATAAGTGGAGAGGTCGTTCAATGCCTGGGTCATCGGCTCACCGTTCGATCGTGCCGGTGCGGCGGATCTTCTTCTGCAGAAGGAGAATGCCGTAAAGCAGCGCTTCGGCGCTCGGCGGGCAGCCGGGCACATAGATGTCGACCGGCACGATGCGGTCGCAGCCGCGTACCACCGAATAAGAATAGTGGTAATAGCCGCCGCCATTGGCGCAGGAACCCATCGAGATGACGTAGCGCGGCTCCGGCATCTGGTCGTAGACCTTGCGCAAAGCCGGCGCCATCTTGTTGGTCAGCGTGCCGGCCACGATCATGATGTCGGACTGGCGCGGAGAGGCGCGCGGCGCGACACCGAAACGCTCCGAATCGTAACGCGGCATCGAGGTGTGGATCATCTCGACCGCGCAGCAGGCGAGGCCGAAGGTCATGAACATCAGCGAGCCGCTGCGCGCCCAGGTGATGAGCGCTTCGGTCGAGGTGACAAGGAAACCCTTGTCGGCCAGTTCATTGTTGATTTCGAGAAAGAAGGGATCGTCCTCCCCCACCGGCCGACCGGTGTTGGGGTCGATGATGCCCTTGGGCTTCGGCGCGACGAGGGTGCCTGAACTGTCGTTCAATCCCATTCCAGCGCTCCTTTTTTCCATTCATAGGCAAAGCCGATGGTCAGCACCGCCAAAAACACCATCATCGACCAGAAACCGAGCATGCCGATCTTCGAGAAGGAGACGGCCCAGGGAAACAGGAAGGCCACTTCCAGGTCGAAGATGATGAACAGGATCGACACCAGGTAGAAACGGATGTCGAATTTCATGCGGGCGTCGTCGAATGAGTTGAACCCGCATTCATAGGCGGAAAGCTTTTCCGGATCGGGATTGCGGTAGGCCACGAGGAACGGCGCCACCAGCAGCGCCAGGCCGACGACCAGCGCCACGGCGATGAACAGGACGATCGGCAGGTACGAACTCAGGAGTGCGCTCATGCGGCGGCTTTCCTCGGCGGGCCAGTTCACTTTGATTACAGCAACGAACTCTAATGCGGAAGCGTGACAGTTTAACCGCTGAACCGTTTTAGGAGGCCCATGCTGCAACGCGGCGAGGGTTAGCGCAGCGGTTTCAGCGAAGCAAGTCAAACCTTGTTCAAATTACCGCCCTGGACGCCATATCGGAGGAAACTGGTCCGATCCGCTCCTGTTTGATTTCCTTCTCTTTTTACTCCACTTCTGTCTCCTGACACATCTCCCGCCATTTGCCTGCTAGCATCACCGGAATCACCGGCTAAAAATCCGGCAAACGATCAGGGCAAGGTCGCCTCGATGAAGGACAAGATTTCGCTTCCTATGGCCCGGCGCATCGCGCTCGGCGCGCAGGGTTTCACCGACCCGCGGCCCGGCGGCACACCCGATCGGCGACACCTTGCCCGCGTGCTTTCCCGCACCGGCTTGCTGCAGATCGATTCCGTCAGCGCCGTGGTGCGCGCGCACTATATGCCGCTCTATTCGCGCCTTGGCCCCTATCCGCTCGCGCTGCTCGACAACGCCGCCGTCACCCGCAAGCGCACCGTGTTCGAATACTGGGCGCATGAAGCGTCCTTCCTGCCGGTCGAGACCTGGCCGCTGATGCGCTGGCGCATGCAGCGCGCCGAACAGGGCGGCGAAATGTATCTCGGCCTCGCCAAATGGGGACGCGAGCGGACCGGGATGATCGATGAAATCTATAAGCAAGTCGCCGAACGCGGGCCGACCGCTGCTTCCGACATAGAAGGCCACAAGGGCAACGGCGGCTGGTGGGGCTGGAGCGAGGCCAAGCACGCTTTCGAATGGCTGTTCTGGGCTGGCCGCATCACCACCGCCTACCGGCGCGGCTTCGAGCGCTATTACGACTTGCCGGCGCGCGTTTTGCCGCAGGCCGTGCTCGACCTGCCTGTCCCCTCCGTCGAGGACGCGCACCGCGAATTGCTGCGCATTTCCGCCCGCGCCCACGGCATCGCCACCTATGGCGACCTGCGCGACTATTTTCGCCTGGCGCCCGGCGACACCAAGGACCGCATCGAGGAACTGGTCGAAATGGGCGAGTTGCTGCCCGTAAGCGTCGAAGGCTGGGACAGGACCGCTTATCTGCACAAGGACGCCCGTTTTCCCCGCCGCATCGAGGCGCGCGCCTTGCTTGCGCCGTTCGATCCCGTCGTTTTCGAACGGTCGCGCTCGGAGCGGCTTTTCAATTTCCGCTATCGCATCGAAATCTACACGCCTGCCGACAAGCGCCAATACGGCTATTACGTGCTGCCTTTCCTGCTCGGCGACACGATCGTCGCCCGCGTCGACCTCAAAGCCGACCGTCCAGCGGGTGTGCTGCGCGTCCATGCCGCCTATGCCGAGCCTGAAGCGCCGCCGGAGACAGCCGCCCAGCTTTTCGAGGAATTGAAGCAGATGCAGGCCTGGCTCGGCTTGGAGCACATCGAAGTGACGCCAGCGGGCGACCTCGGGCAGCCACTGGCCGACCTTTCAGCGTCGTAACCGCGCGTTGACACCGCTGCCTGCAAAAGCCTAAATCCCTCCAGACGGTCCCTTGCCCGCAACGGCAAGGGCCAAGAGGGAATGCGGTGCGGGACAAAAACCCAAATCCGCGGCTGTCCCCGCAACTGTAAGCGATGAGCCAAGGCCGAAAGCCACTGGGAATTCCCGGGAAGGCGGCCAACCAAGGCGATGATCCGCGAGCCAGGAGACCTGCCGTCTGCGACAGAACAATCCGATCGCCCGGCGGGTTTCCGGGCAAGGAGCCCGGCTTTTTGGACCACAACGGCAGTTTTTCGGCTGGCCCAGCGGATAATTCGTCCGAGGGCGACGCTTTGGCCGGCGTGACGGTCATCGTCTGCGCTTCCTGCCGCAATGAGGCCGGCTCCGATGCCCACCCCCGCGCCGGCGAATTGCTGGCCGATGACACCCGCCGCGCCGCAGCCGATGACAACATCCGCATCCGCACGGTCGAATGCCTCGGCAATTGCAAGCGGCGGCTGAGCGCGGCGATCCTGCGCGACGGCTGCTGGAGCTATGTCTTCGGCGACCTGAGCGCGACCAGCGGCGCCGACCTCGTTGCCGGCGCAAAGCTCTTCGCCACGTCGACGGATGGCCTGATCCCCTGGCGCGGCCGCCCCGATTCCCTCAAGCGCGGCCTTGTTGCCCGCATCCCTCCCCTCGACATGCTGAAGGACTGACCATGAGCGCTTCCGTTTCCCGTATTCCCTGCACCGTCGTCACCGGCTTCCTCGGCGCCGGCAAGACGACCCTGGTCCGTCATCTGCTGGAGAATGCCGGCGGCAAGCGCATCGCCATCATCGTCAACGAGTTCGGTGACATCGGCATCGACGGCGAAATCCTCAAAGGCTGCGGCATCGACACCTGCCCGGAGGAAAACATCGTCGAACTGGCCAATGGCTGCATCTGCTGCACCGTGGCCGACGATTTCGTGCCGGCGCTCGACCAGATCCTGGCGCTCACCCCCAAGGTCGACCACATCCTGATCGAGACCTCCGGCCTCGCTTTGCCGAAGCCGCTGGTCCAGGCATTCCAGTGGCCGACGGTGAAGAGCCGGGTGACCGTCGACGGCGTCATTGCCGTGGTCGATGGCCCGGCGCTCGCCGAAGGCCGCGTCGCCAGCGACATGGATGCTTTACAGGCGCAGCGCGCCCAGGACGATAGCCTCGACCACGACGACCCGGTCGAGGAAGTCTTCGAGGACCAGATCGCTTGCGCCGACCTCATCATTCTCTCGAAAAACGACCTGATGGACGCCGCCGGCTCGGCCCGCGCCAACGCCATCATTGGCGAACACTCCGCCCGCGCCGTGAAGATCGTGCCGACATCGCATGGCAAGGTCGATCCCTCGGTGCTGCTCGGTCTCGGCCTCGCCGTCGAGGACGACATCGAGAACCGCAAATCGCATCATGACGGCGCGTTCGACCACGAGCATGACGATTTCGACACCTTCATCGTCGACATCCCGTCGATCGCCAATCCGGACGAGCTGGCAAAGCGTGTCGCCACCGCCGCCGAACAGGAAAACGTGTTGCGCGTCAAAGGTTTCGTCGAAGTCGGCGGCAAGCCGATGCGGCTTTTGCTGCAGGCCGTCGGCCAGCGCGTCAACCATTACTATGACCGCGCCTGGACCGCCGAGGACGACCGCCGCTCGCGTCTCGTCGTCATCGGCCTCAAGGGGCTGAACCGCCCGGCGATCGAGGCTATACTCGCCGGCTGACGCCAACCGACCTAGGGGCGAAATGCACATACTGACCACCAGCTCCGCCTCGCTCGACGATCTCGCCGAGCCGGTCGATCTGCGGCAGACGCCGGCGGATATCTTGGCCCTGTCCTTCACCGACAGCGACCTCGCCGGCCTGGCGGTGGCATGGAAAGCCGACGCCGCCCGCTTGCCCTCGATGCGGCTCGCGGCGCTGCGCGACCTGCGCCATCCGATGTCCGTCGATCTATGGATCGACAGCGTCGCCCGCCACGCCAAGGTCATCCTTATCCGCATCCTGGGCGGCTACGACTGGTGGCGCTACGGCTGCGACCAGCTCGCGGCGGTGGCGCGCGAACGCGGCATCAAGCTCGTGCTGCTGCCCGGTGAAAGCCATGACGAGGATCAAAGGCTGATCGAGGCCTCGACGCTGCCCCGCGCCGAGCTGGACGCCTTGCTCGGCTATTTCCGCGAGGGCGGCCCGGCAAATATGAGCGCACTGATGCAGCGGCTGGCGCGCTTGGCTGGATCGGCTGCGTCGGTGGCGGGACCGGTGGCGGTGCCGAAGTCGGGATATTATGAGCCGGGGCTGGGAGTTGTCGGAAAGCCATCGGGCGTTGGCGAACTCGACGCCGACAATGTCAGCGTCTCCATTGTACCCATCCTCTTCTATCGCTCGATGCTCCTCGCCGCGGACGTCGCGCCCATCGACGCACTCGTCGAAGCGCTCCGTCAGTGCGGCCTGGCCCCAGTCCCGATCTTCGTCTCCAGCCTGAAAGACCCGACGTCGCTGGTCTTCGTCGAGGACGCCATCGCATCGCTGAAACCGGCCGTCATCATCACCGCGACCGCCTTCGCCTCAGGCGCCGAACCCGGCGTCGAAACCCTGTTCGACCGCGCCGGCGTGCCCGTCTTCCAGGTCATCGTCGCCACCACCCGCCGCGACGTCTGGGAAAACAACCAGCGCGGCCTGGCGCCGGCCGATCTCGCCATGCATGTTGTGCTGCCGGAGCTCGACGGCCGTATCCTCGCCGGTGCAATCTCCTTCAAGGGCGAGATCGAGACCGATCCGGCGCTGGCCTTCCGCGCCTTCGCCAATCGTCCGGAAGCTGATCGCGTGGCGCAGGTCGCCAGGCGGGTCGCGGCGTTCATTCGCCTGCAAAAGACGGAACGGTCCAAGCGCAAGCTGGCGATCCTGATTCCCGACTATCCGAGCGCGCCCGGACGGACCGGCTACGCGGTTGGCCTCGATGTGCCATCCAGCGTGCTGGCGATGCTGCATGACCTGAAGGAACAGGGCTATGCGGTTGATGGGATTCCGCAAACGCCGCGGAAGTTGCTGGATGCTCTGGAGAAGGCAGGGCATGGCCTTGGCTTACAGGACTACTTGGATCTTTCGACCGAACTCCCAGGGGCAGCACGTGGCGCAGTAGAGGCAGCGTGGGGGCAGCCGGAAGGGATAGGTTCGCGCGAGACCCCCCTCTCTGTCCTGCCGGACATCTCCCCCTCGGGGGGGGAGATCAGGCCCTCATCTCTGCCTTCACCAATCTCCAACGCTGTAAGTGGAGCGCCGTCGGCGAAACTGCTAATCTCCCCCCTTGAGGGGGAGATGCCCGGCAGGGCAGAGAGGGGGGCTCAAGCGCCGACCTCACCGCACTTCCCCTTCCGCGCCGCCACCTTCGGCAACGTCACCGTCGCGCTCGCCCCCGATCGCGGCCGCTCGGCCGACCGCCGCGCCGACTACCACGACCCGGCCCTTCCTCCTCGCCACGCCCTCCTCGCCTTCGGCCTCTGGCTGCAAAAATCGCTCGGCGTGCATGCCATCATCCATGTCGGCGCTCACGGCACGCTGGAATGGCTGCCGGGTAAGACCGTCGCCCTCTCCGGCACCTGCTTCCCCGAGATCGTCACCGGCTCGCTGCCGGTCATCTATCCCTTCATCGTTTCCAATCCGGGCGAAGCCGCGCAAGCCAAGCGCCGCATTGCCGCCGTTACGCTTGGCCATCTGCCGCCGCCGCTGACCGGCGCCGGCCTTGACGAGACTCAGCAGAAGCTCGAGCGGTTGGTCGACGAATATGCTCTGGCCGACGGGCTCGACCGCCGCCGCCGCGACCGCTTGGCCAAGCTGATCGTCGGGACGGCGCAAAAGAGCGGCCTCGCCTCCGAAGCCGGCGTCGCCCGGACCGACGCGCCCGACGAGGCGCTCCGCCGCATCGACGCCTGGCTCTGCGATCTCAAGGATTTCGCCGTCAAGGACGGGCTGCATGTTTATGGCCGCGCGCCGGAGGGCGAGCCCGATCCGTTGCGTCGGCAAAGTGCCGAGAACGAGAAAACAACGCTGCTGGCCGCCCTCGACGGCCGCCACATCAAGGCCGGTCCGGCCGGCGCGCCGACGCGCGGGCGCTCCGACGTGCTGCCCACCGGCCGCAATCTCTTCACCTCCGATCCGCGCACCATGCCGACGCCGACGGCCCATGATCTCGGCCAGGCGGCGGCGGAGGAAGTGGTACGCAGCTACATGCAGAGCCATGGCGACTGGCCACGCTCGCTGGTCATCGACCTCTGGGGCTCCGCGTCGTTGCGCACCGGCGGCGAGGAAATCGCCCAAGGCTTGGCGCTGATGGGCTGCAGGCCGCAATGGGATGCCGCGACAGGCCGCGTCACCGGCATCGAGGTTCTGCCGCCGGCAATGCTCGGCCGCCCACGCGTCGACGTCACCTGGCGCATCTCCGGCCTGTTCCGCGACATGTTCCCGACCCAGATCGCGCTGATCGATGCCGCCGCCAACGCTGTTGCGGCCCGCGACGAAGAGGATTCCGAAAACCCGCTTGCGGCCAAAACCCGCGCCGACGGCAAAACTAGCCCGCGCATTTTCGGCACATCGCCCGGCACCTATGGCGCCGGCGTCGAGGATCTTCTGTCACGCGGCGAATGGGCGGCGCGCGAAGAGATCGGTCGCGCCTATCTCGACGCCACCTCGCACGCTTATGGCGGCGCTGACGGCGAGGGCGTCGCCTCCCCCGGCGCCTTCGAGAACCGGATCGCCGAGGCCGACCTGCTCGTTCACACCGGCGACGATCCCGGCCGCGATATTCTCGAAGGCTCGGCCGACGTCGCTTTCATCGGCGGATTCTCGGCGGCGCTGGCAGCACTTGGGCGAAATGCCGACGTCATCGTGCTCGACACGACCGATCCGGCAAAGCCCAAACCACGCTCGGTCAGCGAGGCCGTATCCCGTGTGGTGCGGGCTCGCGCGGTCAACCCGCGCTTCATTGCCGGCCAGATGCGGCATGGACCGCGCGGCGCCTCGGAATTTGCCGAAACCGTCGACCGCCTGGTCGGCTTCGCCGAAACCACGCATGCCATTTCGGGCGCGCTGATCGAAGCCGTGCACGACGCCTATCTCGGCGATGCTGAGGTCCGCGCTTTCATCCTGCGCGAGAATCCGGCGGCTGCGAAAATCATCGCGGAGCGCTTTCTCTCCGCACGGCGGCGCGGCCTGTGGCATCCGTTAAGAAACTCCGTCGATGACGATCTCGCCGCTTTGATCGCCGAGGCCCAGGCAAATGGGGTCGCGGCATGAACGCGTTTTCGCGCCGCGGCGCCTGCCCGGCCTTGAGCGCGCCCATGCAGACCGGCGACGGGCTTTTGGTGCGGCTGAACCCCGTCGCTGGAGGACTGTCACCGAAGCTGTTGATCGGACTCGGCGAATCCGCCTTGCGCCACGGCAACGGCATCATGGAAGTAACCGCGCGCGGCAGCCTGCAGATCCGCGGCCTGACGGCGGAAAGCGCGGCGTTGCTGGCGGCGGAAGTGGATGCGCTGGGCATAGCGGTGCGCAGCGGCGTGCCGGTCGAGACAGGGCCGCTGGCGGGGACCGATCCGGACGAGATTGCCGACCCGAGACCGCTGGCTGAGAAGATCAGGGTGGCGATTGAAGCGGTAGGGCTGGCGGCAAGGCTGGGGCCGAAGGTGTCGGTGGTTGTCGACGGCGGCGGGCAACTGACCATGGATGTGGTGACCGCCGATGTGCGGTTGAAGGCGGTGCGTACCGGCGCAGGCGTCTTGTGGGCTGTATCTGTTGCCGGTGATGATCGCAGCGCCAAGCCACTTGCAATGGTCGAGGAAGACGCCTCGCGCGACGTCGCTGTGGCTGCGCTCAGGATGGTCGCGGAAAAAGGGCGCGAGGCGCATACGCGGGACCTGTCGGAGCGGCAATTGGCCTCCCTCGCAGGTTGGCATTCCGTCGCCCCCCTCTCTGTCCTGCCGGACATCTCCCCCTCAAGGGGGGAGATTGGCAGCTTCGACGCGGGTTCTCCGGCTTCAGCGCTGGAGATTGGCGAAAGCCGCGGTGACAGGGCAATCTCCCCCCTTGAGGGGGAGATGTCCGGCAGGACAGAGAGGGGGGCCTCGCGCAAACCTATCGGCCTTTTCCCCTTAGCCGGCGATACTTTCACCCTCGGCATCGGCCTGCCCTTCGGCAGCATGCCAGCGCAAAACCTCATCGATCTCGCTCGCCAAGCCTCGAACCTCGGCACTGCCGAAATCCGCCTGGCGCCTGGCCGCGCCCTCCTCTTCCTCGGCCAGCCGGCCACCGCGAACCAACCCCTGCAAACCTCCGCCGCCACTCTTGGCTTCGTCACCGATGCCGCCGACCCGCGCACCCGCATCGCCGCCTGCCCCGGCACACCGGCCTGCGGTTCCGGCCGCATCGCCACCCGCACTATTGCCGAGACGATCGCAAAACAAAGCGCCGATCTCTTCGATGCCTCCTTCAATTTGCACATTTCCGGCTGCGCCAAGGGCTGCGCGCACCCCGGCGCTGCGGCCATAACGCTGGTCGGCGACGAAAACGGAGCCGGACTTGTCGTGGACGGGACGGCAAAGGCCCTTCCTGCCGGATACAGGCCGGGCTATGACGCCGCGCGTGGGGTCGCCGCTGTCGCGGCGGCGGTGCGCGCACGAGCCGATGAGACTGTCGCAGCCTGCCTGGCAAGGTTGGGCGCCGCAGCTGTCGCCGAACTCTATCGACGGAACTGAACAATGGCCGCCTACGACTATATCCATGACGGCAACGCCATCTACGAGCGCTCTTTCGCCATCATCCGGGCCGAGGCCGACCTGTCGCGCTTCTCCGAAGCCGAGGCTGACGTCGCCATCCGCATGATCCATGCCTGCGGCCAGGTCGAAGCCGCCAGTCATTTCGTCTTTTCCAGCGATTTTGTTGCCGCCGCTCGCACAGCGCTTGCCGCCGGCGCGCCGATCTTCTGCGATGCGGAGATGGTCTCGCATGGCGTCACCCGCGCCCGCCTGCCGGCCGGCAATGAGGTGATCTGCACGCTGCGCGACCCGCGCACGCATGACATCGCAAAGGCGATCGGCAATACCCGTTCGGCCGCGGCAATCGACCTGTGGGGCGAGCGCATGGCCGGATCGGTCGTCGCCATCGGCAATGCGCCGACGGCGCTTTTCTATCTGCTCGAAAAACTGCGCGACGGCGCACCGAAACCGGCCGCGATCATCGGCATGCCGGTCGGCTTCGTCGGTGCCGCCGAATCCAAGGATGCGCTGGCGCAGAATTCCTACGGCGTGCCCTATGCCATCGTGCGCGGCAGGCTTGGCGGCAGCGCCATGACCGCCGCCGCGCTCAATTCACTGGCGAGGCCGGGCCTGTGAACGCGCTTCCAAAGGGACGTCTTGTCGGCGTCGGCACCGGCCCCGGCGATCCGGAGCTTCTGACGCTCAAGGCCGCGCGGGTGCTGGCCGAGGCCGACGTCGTGGCATATTTCGCCAAGCGCGGCAACAACAGCAATGCGCGCGCCATCGTCGAGGCACGTTTCCGTTCGGACATGTTAGAGCTGCCGCTGCTCTATCCCGTGACGACGGAGATCGACAAGGATCACGACGACTACCGCGCGCAGATCACCGATTTCTACGAACAGTCCGCCGAACAGGTCGCGGAGCACCTCGACGCCGGCAAGGTGGTCGCCGTGCTATCCGAAGGCGACCCGCTCTTCTACGGCTCCTACATGCATCTGCATGTGCGCCTTGCGCATCGTTTCCCGACCGAGGTCATCCCCGGCATCACCGCCATGTCCGGTTGCTGGTCGCAGACCGGCGTGCCGATCGTCCAGGGCGACGATGTGCTGACCGTTCTGCCCGGCACGATGAGCGAGTTCGACTTGACCCGGCGGCTTGCCGACACCGATGCGGCCGTCATCATGAAGGTCGGCCGCAACCTGCCCAAGATCAGGCGCGCGCTGGAGGCCTCCGGCAAGCTGGCCAAGGCCGTCTATGTCGAGCGCGGCACCATGGCGGGCAGCGTGTCGATGCGGCTCGCCGAAAAGCCGGACGACAAGGCGCCCTACTTCGCCATCGTGCTCGTCGCCGGCTGGTCGGCACGCGCCGGAGCCAAATCATGAGCGGCCGCCTTACCGTTATCGGTCTCGGCCCCGGCAATGCCGACCAGGTCACGCCGCAGGCCAGCAACGCCGTGGCGGAGGCCAGCTTCTTCTACGGCTACAAGCCCTATCTCGACCGGCTCGATCTGAGGCCGGACCAGACCCGGATCGCCTCCGACAATCGCGAGGAATTGACCCGTTCCAACGAGGCGCTGGCCAAGGCCGCCGAAGGTCATAACGTCGCCGTCGTGTCCGGTGGCGACCCCGGCGTCTTTGCTATGGCCGCCGCTGTCTGCGAGGCGATCGAGGCCGGTCCGGCCGAATGGCGCGCCATCGATCTCGCCGTCGTTCCAGGCGTCACCGCCATGCTTGCGGTCGCCGCCCGCATCGGTGCGCCGCTCGGTCATGATTTCTGCGCCATATCGCTCTCAGACAATCTGAAGCCGTGGGACTTGATCGAGCTGCGTTTGCTGGCGGCTGCCGGCGCCGGTTTCGTCATCGCGCTCTATAACCCGATCAGCAAGGCCCGCCCCTGGCAGCTTGGCCGCGCCTTCGAGTGCCTGAAAGCCATCCTGCCGGGCACCACACCGGTGATCTTCGGCCGCGCCGCCGGCCGGCCGGACGAGCGTATCGAGGTTTTCCTGCTGGCGGACGCCGATGCCGAAAAAGCCGACATGGCGACCTGCATCATCATCGGCTCACCCGAGACCCGCATCATCAGGCGCCGCGACAAGCCGGCGCTGGTCTACACGCCGCGTTCGGCGACAGGCGCGAAAAGATGATCGACCTTTGCGGCCAAAGCATCGACGGTTTCGGCCGACGGCACGTCCGGCAGGACGGGCCTGCGCACCATGACCACCTCGACGCCGTGCGCCCTCGCCGCTGCGATCTTGCCATAGGTTGCCTCGCCGCCGCTGTTCTTCGAAACGACGGCATCGATGCCGTGACTTTCGAGCAATGCACGCTCGTCCGCCTCTGGAAATGGTCCGCGCGCCAGAAGATAGTGCGCATCGGGCACTGCCAGCTTCGGCTCGACCGGATCGACGCTGCGGATGAGGTAGCGGTGTTGCGGCGCGGCCTCGAAGGCGCTGGCCTCCTGCCGGCCGATCGCCAGGAACACGCGGCGCGGCGCCGTGCCGAGCGCCCTCGCCGCTTCGGCGACACTGTCCACCAGCGTCCAGCGATCGCCATCCACCGGCTCCCAGCCGGGACGCCGCAGGGCGAGGATCGGCACGCCGGCCTGCTTGGCGGCCTCCGCGGCGTTGGCCGAGATACGAGCCGCGTAGGGATGCGTAGCGTCGATCAGCAGATCGATCTTGTCGGCATGGAGATAGGCGGCAAGACCGTCCGCGCCGCCAAAGCCGCCGACGCGCACCGGCACGCCCTGCGCGGCTGGACTTTCGGTGCGGCCGGCAAGCGACAGCGTCACCGAGAAATCCGCGCGACGGGCCAGTCTCCCCGCCAATTGCCGGGCTTCCGTCGTTCCGCCGAGGATCAGGATACGGTGGGTCATCATGCCTGCTAAAAATCCGCGCGCCGCCAAGCCCGCCTCAAAATGGCTCACCATCGTCGGGATCGGCGAGGACGGTGTAGCGGGTCTCGGCGATGAGGCCAAGCAGCGGATCGCCGAGGCGCAAGTCGTCTTCGGCGGCAAGCGGCACCTCGCGCTGGTCGCGTCCCTTGCCAGGGGCGAAACCCGCCCGTGGCCGACGCCCTTCGACGCCGAGATGCGTGACGTGCTGGCGCTTGCCGGCAAGGATGTCTGCGTGCTCGCCTCCGGCGATCCGTTCCTCCACGGCGTCGGCGCGACGCTGGCGCGTAAGGTGAAGCCCGAGCATATGCGGGTCCTTCCGGCGCCATCATCGCTCTCGCTCGCTGCATCGCGCCTCGGCTGGGCCTTGCAAGATATCGAAACCATCTCGCTGCATGGCCATTCGATCGATCTGATCCGTCCCTTGCTGCATCCAGGCGCCCGCATCCTCGCGCTGACCTCCGACGGTGATGCCCCGGCTTCCATCGCCGAGCTGCTGGCCGAACTCGGCTTCGGCCCGTCTCGATTGACGGTCCTCGAAGCTCTTGGCGGTCCCGATGAAACACGTCGCAGCGCGCGCGCCGACGCTTTCGATCTGAAAAACATCAATCCGCTCAACGTGCTGGCACTCGACATTGAATCGACGCCGGATGCGCGCATCCTGCCGTTGACCGTCGGCCTCGCCGACCATCTGTTCGAGCATGACGGCCAGATCACCAAGCGTGAAATCCGCGCCATCACCCTGTCGGCGCTGGCGCCACGACGCGGCGAGCTGTTGTGGGACATCGGCGCCGGCTCCGGCTCGATCGGCATCGAATGGATGCTGGCCGACACCTCGATGCGCGCCATCGCCATCGAACCCAACAGCGAGCGTGCCGCTCGCATCGCCCGCAACGCAGCGCATTGCGGCGTGCCCGGCCTCGTCGTGGTCGAAGGCGCGGCGCCCAAGGCCTTCGCCAAGCTGCAGACACCCGACGCCATCTTCATCGGCGGCGGCGGCAGCGATACCGGTATGCTGGACAAGGCGATCAACGCGCTGCGCCCCGGTGGTCGGCTCGTCGCCAACGCGGTGACGCTGGAAATGGAGACGCTGCTGCTCGACCAGAACAACAGGCGCGGCGGCGACCTGATCCGCATCGCCCTGTCGCGCGCGGCGCCGGTCGGCTCCATGCAGGCCTGGCGTCCGGCCATGCCTGTGCTGCAATGGAGCTGGGTGAAGCCATGATGGTCGCGGGTATCGGCAGCCGCAAAGGCGTGACGGCTGGCGACGTGCACGCGGCGATTGAGACCGCGCTTGAAGCGCATGGACTGGCATTGACCGCGCTTTCGGCACTGGCGACCGGCGAGATCAAACGCGACGAGCAAGCGATCTTCATTGCTGGCCGCGACCTCGCGCTTCCGGTGATCGTCGTCACCGAAGACGCATTGCGTGTGGCGTCTGTGGCCACGATCAGCCAATCGGAAGTGTCGCAGGCGCAGGCCGGCACGCCTTCGGTTTCGGAGGCCTCGGCGCTCGCCGCTGCAGGCAAGGATGCAAAGCTGCTGGGGCCGCGTATCGTGGTTGGCCCGGTAACCTGCGCCATCGCGCTTGGCGGAGGTGGCGAATGACCGTCCACTTCATTGGCGCCGGTCCGGGTGCGGCCGACCTCATCACCTTGCGTGGCAGCCGGCTGCTCGCCGCCTGCCCAGTCTGCCTCTATGCCGGCTCGATCGTCGCGCCGGAGCTGCTCGAACATTGCGCGCCGGGGACAAAGCTGATCGACACCGCGCCGATGTCGCTCGACGAGATCGAGGCCGAATATGTCGCCGCGCACAAGGCGGGCCACGATGTCTCGCGCCTGCATTCCGGCGATCTTTCCGTCTGGAGCGCCGTTGCCGAGCAGATCAGGCGGCTGGAAAAGCATGGCATCCCCTACACGCTGACTCCCGGCGTTCCCTCTTTCGCGGCGGCCGCTGCGGCGCTGCGGCGCGAGCTCACCATCCCCGAACTGGCGCAGAGCCTGGTGCTGACCCGCGTTTCGGGCCGCGCCTCGAAAATGCCGCCCGGCGAAACGCTGGCCGGCTTTGGCCGCACCGGCGCCACGCTTGCCATTCATCTTGCCATCCATGCCATCGACCGCGTCGTTGCCGAGCTGACGCCGCTCTACGGCGCCGAGTGCCCGGTAGCGGTTGTCTTCCGCGCCTCCTGGCCGGATGAGCGTATCCTGACCGGCACGCTCGGCACCATCGAAGCGCAACTGGCGGAAAGCCCAATGGAGCGCACGGCGATCATCTTTGTCGGCAGCGCGCTCGCAGCCCAGGATTTCGGCGAAAGCTCATTGTATGACGCCCACTACCAGCGGCGTTTTCGCGGACGGGACGGATTGTGAACGGCAGCGCCAATACAAACGGACGGGCTACGGTTGAGCAGGCGCTGGCGCGGCTGAACTTCAAGCCGCGTGAGTTGCAACCCGGCCATGTCTGGCTGGCCGGCGCCGGCCCCGGCGATCCCGGCAGCCTGACGCTGGAGGTGCTGGCCGCGCTCGGACAATGCGATGCACTGGTCTATGACGCGCTGGTGTCATCCGATGTGGTGGCGGTCGCGCAGGGCGCCGAGCTGTTCTACGCCGGAAAGCGCGGTGGCCGGCCCTCGATGAAACAGGATGACATTACCGCATTACTCGTCAAGCTGGCGCGCGAAGGCCGGCGTGTCGTTCGCCTGAAAGGCGGCGACCCCTACATCTTCGGTCGTGGCGGCGAAGAGGCGCTGGCCTTGGCGCGTGAAGGGATACCGTTTCGGGTGCTCTCCGGCCTGACCTCAGGCCTCAGCGCGTTGGCCGCCACCGGCATCCCCGCCACCATGCGCGGCATCAACAAGGCCGTCATCCTGGCCACGGGGCACGCCGCCGGTACCGATGACGACATCGATTGGGCCGCGATCGCCCGCACCGGGCAGCCGGTCGTCGTCTATATGGGCATGGCCAATCTGCCGCTGATAGCCGCCGCCCTGCTCGAAGGCGGGCTGGCGCCGTCGACGCCGGCGGCGGTGATCGTCGCGGCGACAACACCGCAGGAGCGCATCCTTGTCGCCACGCTTGCGACCATCGCCGAGGAAGCGGCTGCGGCCGGCCTGGCATCGCCGGCATTGATCGTCGTCGGTGGCATCGTTGCCATGCGCGCGGCACTGGCGGGCGGGACATGACGGCACGCGCGATCATCATCGGCGCGCCGCGCTCCGGCTCGGGCAAGACCAGCGTCACCATCGGCCTGCTGCGCGCGCTTGCCCGGCGCGGCCTGAAAGTACGCGGCGCGAAATCCGGACCGGACTATATCGATCCCGGCTTCCACACCGCCGCGACCGGCCTCTCCGGCGTCAACCTGGACAGCTGGGCAATGCCGCCTTCCCTGCTCAACGCACTGGCCGCGCAGCAAGCCGACGACACCGAATACGTGATCCTCGAAAGTGCCATGGGTCTGTTCGACGGCATCCCGGCCCCGGAAGGCCGCTCGGGCTCGGCCGCGGACCTTGCCCGACTCTACGGCCTGCCGGTGCTTCTGGTGCTCGACGTTTCGGGACAATCGACGACGGCCGCCGCGGTCGCCAAGGGCTTTGCCACTTACGATCCTGACGTGCGCATGGCCGGCGTCGTGCTCAACCGTTTGGGCAGCGAACGCCATCGGAAACTTTCGGGAGACGCCATCGAGGCGATCGGCCTGCCGGTGGTCGGCGCCATCCTGCGTGATCCGACGCTCAATCTGCCGGAACGGCATCTCGGTCTTGTGCAGGCCGGCGAATACGAAAACCTCATGGCGCATCTCGACCGGCTGGCCGACATGGTCGAGACATCGCTCGAGATCGACGCCATTCTTGCGCTGACCAAGCCTCTTGAGCCCTCGCCCGGCGACTTTGCCGATGCCCTGCCGCCGCCCGCGCAGCGCATCGCGTTGGCGGAAGACGCCGCTTTCACCTTCCTCTATCCGCATGTCGCCATGCACTGGCGCAAGGCCGGCGCCGAGATCGTGCCTTTCTCGCCTTTGGCCAATGAAGCGCCTTCGCAGGATTGCGATGTCTGCTGGCTGCCCGGCGGCTATCCCGAGCTGCATGCCGGCAAGCTGGCCGTCGCCGACAATTTCCGAGCGGGCATGGCGCGCTTTTCGGCCAGCAAGCCGGTCCATGGCGAGTGCGGCGGCTTCATGGTGCTGGGCGAGGCGCTTGAGGACGCGGACGGGATAGGTCACAGGATGCTCGCCCTTCTCGGACATTCGACCAGCTTTGCCAGGCGCAAGATGAACCTCGGCTATCGCGAGGCGCGCCTTCGCGCCGACTGCCCGTTGGGGCCTGAGGGCACGCTTATCCGCGGCCACGAATTCCACTACGCGCAGATGACCGCCACCGGCAACGACGAGCCGCTGGCCGACCTCGCCGACGGCCAGCGAAATCCACTCGGCCCCTCCGGCTACCGGCGCGGCCATGTCAGCGGCACCTTCTTCCATGCCATAGCGAGGGGTGCATGAGCCGCTTGTCCGAGCCCCGCCAGTTCCTCGACGATATCGGCCTCAGCCTCGTTTTCTTCACGCGGCTGAGATTGCCTTCGAGCGATTTCGGTGGCCGCAGCCTTGCCGACGCGATTTGGGCCGCGCCCTTCGCCGGCCTAGCCGTGGCGGTCATCGGCGCGCTCGTCTACGCGATTACCTCGAAGCTCGGTCTTGCCGCCGGTCCGGCGGCGGCGTTGACGCTTGCCGCGACCATGCTCGCCACCGGTTGTCTGCATGAGGATGGACTTTCCGACATCGCCGACGGCTTTGGCGGCGGTCGCACGCGCGACAGGAAACTGGAGATCATGCGCGACAGCCGCATCGGCGCTTATGGCGCGGCAGCACTTGGCGTCTCTCTGCTGATACGCTGGAGCGCGTTGTCGCAACTGGCTGGACCCGGCCATGTTTTCCTGGCGCTGCTCGCCGCGCATGCCGCCTCGCGCGGCCTGTTCGGCGCCTTCATGCATCTACTGCCGCCGGCCCGCGCCGACGGTGTGTCGGCCGGCGCCGGCTCTGTCGGCGTCGAGACCGCCGCGATAGGCGCCGCGCTCGGCGCCGTGGCGCTGCTGGCGCTCGGATTTGGCGGCGCCATCGTCGCGCTCATCCTGCTCGGCCTGCTGTTCGC
The DNA here is from genome assembly GCF_041355295.1 of Mesorhizobium sp. RCC_202. Taxonomy (NCBI): domain Bacteria; kingdom Pseudomonadati; phylum Pseudomonadota; class Alphaproteobacteria; order Hyphomicrobiales; family Phyllobacteriaceae; genus Mesorhizobium; species Mesorhizobium sp. RCC_202. Next base: position 494,751 of record NZ_JBFUPO010000004.1, on the reverse strand, counting down.
CGCTTTCCGCGTTTTGTGCCTCAGCCAGATCGGAGGCCAGACCGGCGACACGATCGGCGCGCTGCAGCAGCTCGGCGAGATCGCGGTCCTGCTCGTCGCTTCCGTCTGCCTGTCCTGATTCTTTCTCGGAGACCTTGCCCTCATGCCCTTCAATTCGCTCGAAAACCTGCGCACCGCTTGCCTTGATCTTTCCAGCGGCAGCGATACCGCCGCCGCTGCCGTCGCGCGCCGTCAGGACACGCTGACCAAGCCGCCGGGTAGCCTCGGCCGGCTGGAGACGATCGCCGCGTGGCTCGGCCGCTGGCAGGGCCGCGATATGCCGAAGCTCGACAATGTGAAGGTCTTTGTCTTTGCCGGCAATCACGGCGTCACCGCCCAGGGCGTCTCGGCCTATCCCTCGGAAGTCACGGTACAGATGGTGGCAAACTTCGCCGGCGGCGGCGCCGCCATCAACCAGCTTGCCCGCATCGCCGGCGCTAAGCTCGACGTCATTCCGCTCGATCTGGAGCATCCGACCGGCGATTTCACGCAGGTACCGGCAATGGACGAGAAGGCTTTCCTGGCCGCCGTCTCGGCCGGCTACGATGCCGTGACCAACGACCTTGATCTTGTCTGCTTCGGCGAGATGGGCATCGGCAACACCACGCCGGCCGCAGCGATCTCCACCGCTCTCTTCGGCGGCGGCGCGGAAAAATGGACCGGGCGCGGCACCGGCGTCGACGATGCCGGCCTGCAGCGCAAGGTCGTCGCCATCGAGGCGGGCCTGAAGCGCCATGCCGATGCGCTTTCCGACCCGTTGAAGATCGCCGCCGCCCTTGGCGGGCGCGAGCTTGCCGCCATCCTCGGCGCCACGCTCGCCGCGCGCAAAAACAACGTCCCGGTGCTGCTCGACGGCTTCGTCTGCACCGCCGCTGTCGCGCCGCTGGCCAGGCTTCATCCGACCGGGCTTGCCCATACCGTCGCCGCCCATGTCTCGGCCGAGGCAGGCCATCGCCGCCTGCTCGAAGCGCTCGGCCTGCCGCCGTTGCTCGATCTCGGCATGCGGCTCGGCGAAGGCTCCGGAGCCTGCCTCGCCGTCAACATCGTGCGCTCGGCGCTGGAATGCCATGCTGGGATGGCAAGCTTTGCCGAGGCTGGCGTGTCGGAGAAGTAATACTCGCAAAGTCTGTAGTGGACCGCCGGCTTGCATGGCTGCCATCAGAGCGGCCACCTGCTCCAAGGGGCCATTCGAGCAACAAAAACCCCGCCGAAGCGGGGTTCTAAGAGGTCTCGTCGGAAATCAGAATTTGTAGCTAAGCCCGACGCGAACATCGTTGGTGTTCAGATCAAGCCTGGCTTGCTGTCCAGGGAAGTTGAATGGCGCAGATTGCGATTTACGGCCATAGTCGGAATAGCGGTATTCGACCCGCGCAATCAGATTGTCGGTGATGGCATAATCAAGGCCGACGCCTGCCGTCCAACCAACCATGGTATCGCTGTTCTCGATCGACCCACCTGGAAAATTGAATACGCCGGAGTAATCACCGACAGCAAGACCGGCAGTTACAAACGGCAAGAAACGATCGAATGCGTAGCCTGCGCGCAGACGCGCCGACCCGAACCATTTTAAATCACCGCTTGCGAAGACACTGGGAGGAGATCCGGCAAACGCGCCGTCCCCCTTGGCGTTGGTGAAATTTGCATCCGCTTCAATGCCGACGACATAGTTGCCAGCGAACTGGTAGTTATAGCCGACATAGGCACCGCCAAAGCCGCCTTTGGGATCGACGGAGGCGCTGAAGAACGGGGGGCCGGCCGTAGACCCGGCGCCGTCGTAGGTTGAATTTCCCCAAACATACCCGGCCTGCGCACCCACGTAGATGCCGGACCAATTATAAGCCACAGGCTCGGTCGGTTGGGGGGAAAAATCCGCTGCCAATGCGGGGGTTGCAGTAGCAAGCGAAGCCAGAAAGGCAAACTCAACTGCGCGCATCGGGCCGTCTCCAAGACGAAAATCGGTAACTTCAGGATAGCTTGGTTCGCTAGCGATCCATGTAACCTTTCAGCCACAAACTGAAATTATTTATCCTGCCGTCGAAGCGGGGCGATTACCGCCGCCGTCAGGCGACAATACTGAAAAGTCGCCGGAGACGACATCCCGACCCGGCCTCGCCCACACTATCGGTGCTCGGCCGAGGCAGGCCATCGCCGCCTGCTCGAGGCGCTCGGCCTGCCGCCGCCGCTCGATCTCGGCATGCGGCTCGGCGAAGGTTCGGTGGCATGTCCGGACGTCAACATCGTCCGCTCGGCACTGGAATGCCAGGCAGGATGGCAATTTTGCTGCGGCCGTGTGTCTGAAAAGTAAACTATGTCGAAATTTCAACACTGTTGAAACATCGAAATAACGTCATCTTGATCATTTCATGAGATGTAGACATTTCATTGGGAGATCAAGCGATGTATTTTAAGTCTCTAATATCTATTGCATTTCTTGCCGGCACGGCTTTGCCCGCCCTTGCCCAAGACCGGTTTGTACGCCCGCTTCGTCCTGGTGAGGATGGATCGTCAAGGATCCAGTCGTCGATCTCGATGACCCTTCCGGTCAAGGATGACGAGGATGCCGGTGCGCAGCAACAGGTAGCGCTTCGCTCCTTCTACAAGGCCGCGGCCGGCAGTTGCGCCATGGTGATCGAGACGGTTGCCGACACCTGCGAGATCACCGGCATGACGACGAACATCAACGGCCGCGACCGCAATCTCGGCGGCTATGGCGGGTCGCAAATCACGGTGACCGGCCAGATCACGATGAAGGTCAAATTCAAGGCCAGCCTCAGCAAGACGACTCCGCAATAGCCGGCTTGGCGCAAGTCCGTTCGCCAAAAAGAACGACCGGTTCGCCGTTTCCGTCAACCTGCCGCGCATGTGAGGCCAGGCGACGACTTGTACTGGGGCAACCCGCCGCCTTCACGGCAGCGAAATGGGTCGCAGGCGGTAAATCTGGCGCCAGTCGGAAAGGTCGGACTGCATGATCTCCGCGGCCTGGCCGAACAGGCCGCGCAGCACCACGATGTCGCATGCGCCCCGCGCCGCCAAGAGACGATCGCGCACACCCCGCAACGCGCGCGCGGTCGCCTCGGAGCGGTTGGCCGATGCGAGGTAGTCACCCTGCGCCCGAATGCCATAAAGTGCCGCGCCGAGAGCGGGCAGGCCTGCGGAGCACAAGGTAACGGCGGGCTTGATCCATCTTGTGAGAAAGTGTTCCACACCATCGTGATGAACAAAGCCGAAGAAGAAGAGAGCCTCCGCACACAGGAACACCACGCAAATGCCCAGAGTGATGCGGAACAAAACGATGCCGATCCGGTCGAGGCCATGGTGCAGCCTGTGCAGGCGCCGGCTGGTATCCTGGTTATAACGGATCTGGCCATCGAGCAGGTCGGACACGAAGCCATTGGCAAGGTCATCGAGATAGGCTTGGTCAGCTGTCGCGTCGGGGACGGAAACCTCACGCAAGCTGGCGCGTGCGTACCATTCCGTCCAGGCCGAGCTGAGGTCGCCATCGTCGTCGGGCGCGATTGGGGCGCCGCCGCCTGTGGGGGCCATGGCCTCGGCCACGCGCAGCAGTTCGGCCAGGCGACGCGTCTCCAGCCAGCGGCGGTGCCATTCCTTGTTCGTCCCCGCGCGCGTGATCCCCAGGATCATCAGGATGAAGCAAAGCTCGACCACGACGGCCTCGAGCTTGGCCGGCACGCTATGCCACCAGAAGACGTTGCCGAGGCTCGCTAGCACAGCCGCCGTCGACAACAGGAAAACCAGCATGAACGCCGACCGGTAGACATGGCCAAGACGGGTGGACACCGCATCGGCGGCCTCATGACGCTCGCTTAGCAACGTCTCGGGCGGCAAGACCGCGCCGGTCTTTGCTCCAGCGCGAGTTAGGTCGGGATAGCCAGGATGATGGTCGCTGCCGAACCAGGCGAAAAATTTCGTGAGCCGCCGGGAAAGACGCCACCATTGTAAAAACGATCCGTCCTGCGCGGATCCGTTGTCCACCGCCTCGCGAAAGAAGCGGTCCAGGCTCGAGCGGTTCTGGGGGGGCGCGGTCAGCCACTCGACAAGCAAGGTCAAATCCTCGCGCAACGGTGTGGGATCGCGACCGAACCTCAAATAGGATGGAGCGAGCGCTTCGGTCGCATGCACGTGCAGCACCGGAATGCCTCTCGTCAGGGCATCGTGGACGATTTCGGCCGAGCCCCCTGCCCCTTTGGCCGGGCCGCCGTCCCAGACGGCGAGCAGCAGATCGCAATTGTCGAGCGTGAGATGTCCCGTCGCCTGATAGGCGCGCGGCCGCAGATTGGGTTCTGTCGGCATCGCAAGGCAGAACACCGAGGCGGCCTTGTCGTACAATTCCCGGAAAGCAGATTTGGAATCCTCGGTTGCAAAGTCGGCCTCGTAGGCTTCCGGCGTGAAAGGCAGCACAGCCTCCAGCCTCCAGCCAGCGCCAAGCGCATCCTCGGCCGCGATACGATCGGCGCCTTCGGCCAACGCCGAAACCAGCGTGAGGCTAGGGTCGGCGCCGTCGAGAACATCCGGGTGCTTTTCCGCGGCCCGGCGCGCCGCAACCGTCAGGCGATTGAAGATCGACGCGATGTCGGCCGTGATGCGGTCGATGTCCTCGTCGGGAAGCCGGTCGCCCGGCCGATGCCCGGTGACGCCGACCCGGAGAGCGAAATGCGGTTTTGGCGGAACAGCGAAGGTTGGCATCGGGTTCAGACCGGTCGGCAGCGAGGACGGCTGGGCGTGGCGGGCGGGAAGTGGACCGGAATGAGATAAGAAGACTTCTCGCGCAACATTGTCCGCTCCTGCTGCAATGGCCTTGATCAACCGGCAGCGATGGATGATCGCCGCAAATGGGCGCCCGTTGCAAGGTCAAGGCGGCGCGCAAGATGCCGAATGTGCTCGATCGCTACTGTTTGCTGGCCGCAGCGCGCTCGAGTTCCCGCAGACTTGGCACGAATCCCGGACGGCCCATCTGCTGAAAGCCATGCAGTTGCTTGCGGCTGAACTTCCGGGGAAAGTTTGGCCTCGAGCCATTCCTGCGAAAAAAATCCCGCCGCGATTCGTTTCCGTCGACCGGCTGGAAGAGCCGCGCCGGCGTCAATTGCCTCGACAGGCTGAAAGACGCCCGAAACGGAGCGTAAGGCGCCTCAAAACGCGCCTCACCTTTCGTAGGTCTTCCACCAAGTTTTTGAAAAATTTGGTGGGTGCGCACAGGATTGAACTGTGGACCCGCTGATTAAGAGTCAGCTGCTCTACCAACTGAGCTACGCACCCACTCGGCCGGTAAAACCGGCGTCGGCGGGCATATAGCCGCCGATACCGGTCCTGTCCAGCCCTGCCGGAATCATTTCCCGACAAATCGCCCGAGCATGATCCCGAAAAATGGATTCCGGTTTTCAGGACAGACCATACTTCCCCAAAAACAGACCCAGTTGCCGCAGGCGTCATAGCAAAAGCCTGCCTTCCGCCACCTTGATGGCGTGGCCGCCGATACGCGCCGCTGCCAGCTTGCCACCGTCGACATTAAGCTCCAGCCGGATGCGCGAGGGCCGGCCCATTTCCAGCCCCTGCTCGATCCACAGCCGCGAGGTCCCGTCCGTGGGCGCGTCGAAATGCATGATGGCGCCGGCAAAGGCGGCCGCGGCCGAACCGGTCGCCGGATCCTCGTAGGAAGGCGTGCCGGGGACGATCATGCGCACATGGAAGGCGCTGTCGTGATGCACCGTCTCGCGGCAGTAGACATAAGGGCTGGCGAAGGCCCACTCGCTCTTGCGCGGCGCGAGTTCCGACCACGCCTGGTTGTCGAGCCTGACCTTGGCCGCCGCTTCGAGGCCGGCGACCGGGATGGTCACATAAGGCACCCCGGCCGACCAGAACGAGACGCGGTGATTCTCGAAGCCGATTTCGTGGGGTGCCAGGCCGAGTGCCGCGCCGATTGATTGCGCGTCGGCTGTGAGTTCCAGCGGCTCCGGCAGCTTTGCCAGATCGAATTCAGCGAAGGTCGCACCATCATGCTTGCTCACCGCGCAGCGCACCGGCCCGATATTCTCCTCCAGCACGAAGATACCCGCGCCACTTTCGCCAGCCAGTTCGGCCAGCGCGATCGCCGCGCCGACCGTCGGATGCCCTGCGAAAGGCATTTCATAGTCGGGCGTGAAGATGCGGATACGGTTGCGGTGCTTGGAGTTGTCGGCAGGCAGCACGAACACCGTCTCGGACAGGTTGAACTCGCGCGCGATCGCCTGCATGGCAACCGCATCGAGCCCCTCGTTGTCGAGCACCACGGCGAGCGGATTGCCAGCCAGCCGCTCCGTCGTAAACACATCATAAAGCAAGTAATTGCGCGCCATGGAGAAAACCTTTCGCCTCGCCTCGAATTTCTGCCTCAATCCCAACATGAGGGAAATTTAATTTGAAATTCGAACCTGAAGGCCTGATTTGTGCACGGACAGGGACACTAATTTTCAGCATAGGGGTCCGGCGTGGACCAGATTGTCAATCCGCCAAAGGCGGAATCGGAGACGTCCATAGAAACGGCCCTCGGCCTCGACCGCAAGGGTGTGAGCCGTAAACGCCGTCGCGGCTGGCTTTATGCGTTGCTGGCGACCGCGATCGTTGCCGCCGGCGTTGGCGCTTACCAATGGTATGCCGCGGCCCCGCCCAGGGTCGAATACACAACCGCGCCGGCAGCCGTCGCCGACCTTACCGTCGAAGTGTCGGCCACGGGAACGCTGCAGCCGCTGACCCAGGTCGATATTTCCAGCGAGTTGTCAGGCATCATCCGCTCTGTCGCGGTCAACGAAAACCAGCAGGTCAAGAAGGGCGACGTTTTGGCGACGCTCGATACCGCCAAGCTGGAAGTCCAGATCGAGCGTGCGCAAGCCTCGGCCAAGGCGGCCGCTGCTGCCGTCGAGACCGCCAAGGTGACGCTGCAGGAAAACGAGAACGCCGTCGTGCGCGCGAGCGCGCTCACCAAGCGCGGCATGGCGACGGATCAATCCTTGGAAGCCGCAACCGCGACGCGCGATCGAGCCAAGGCGGCGATCGACAGCGCCGAAGCCAATCTCGCCATCGCTCAGGCCGATCTCAAGGCGCAGCAGACCGATCTTGCCAAGAGCACCATCTACGCGCCGATCGACGGCATCGTGCTGACGCGCTCGGTCGATCCTGGACAGACGGTCGCCTCCTCGCTCCAGGCGCCGGTGCTGTTCATCATCGCCGCCGACTTGCGCAACATGGAACTGCAGGCCGCCGTCGACGAGGCCGATATCGGAGCGGTGAAACGTGGACAGCATGCCCGCTTCACCGTCGACGCCTTCCCCGACCGTCCTTTCGACGCCGAGATCCGCGACATCTCCTATGCCTCGGTCACCACCGATGGCGTCGTCACCTACAATGCGCGCCTCGAGGTCGATAACAACGAGCTTCTGCTCAGGCCCGGCATGACGGCGACGGTCTCGGTCGTCACCAAGCAGGCCAAGGGTGTGCTCACGGTGCCTTCGACCGCCTTCCGCTACCGCCCGGCGCAACAGGCCGAGCGCGGCTGGAGTCTGAGCGACCTGTTCACCGGCCGCATGGGCCGCCCCAACCGGCAGCGCCAGGCGACCAAAGTGCCGACCGACGGCTCGCGCACGCTCTATGTGCTGGAAAACGGACGCCCGCGCGCCGTCAACGTCAAGATCGGCTCGACCGATGGCGAGCTGACCGAGATCACATCCGGTCTCGACGAAGGCGCGCAAATCATCACCGGCGCGCAGCAGCGGAGCTGACCGATGCCGGCTCCCTTGCTGATCACCTTCGACAAGGTCTGGAAGAGCTATGGCCAGGGCGAGGCGCGCGTGCATGCGCTGGCCGGCGTCGATCTCGCCATCCGCCGTGGCGAGTTCGTCGCCATCATGGGTCCTTCCGGCTCTGGCAAATCGACGGCCATGAACATCATCGGCTGCCTCGACACCCCGACGGCCGGAACCTATTCTTTCATGGGCGTCGATGCTGGCCGGCTCGACCGCAACCGTCGCGCTCAGTTGCGCAACCTCTATGTCGGCTTCGTCTTCCAGGGTTACAATCTGTTGCCGCGCACGACGGCGGCGGAAAATGTCGAGCTGCCGCTGATCTATCGCGGCGCCCCTGCCCGCGAGCGCCGGGAGCTCGCCATGCAGGCGCTGGCTGAGGTCGGCCTTGTTGGGCGCGAGCATCATACGCCGGCGGAGCTCTCGGGTGGCCAGCAGCAGCGCGTGGCGATCGCACGCGCGATCGTCACCCGGCCGACGCTGCTTGTCGCCGACGAGCCGACCGGCAATCTCGACACCGCGCGCACGCACGAGATCATGGAGTTGCTGACCAGGCTCAACGCCGACCTTGGCCTGACCATCGCCATGGTCACGCACGAGGCCGATGTCGCCGCCTATGCCGGCCGCACCATCCGCTTCCTCGACGGCCATGTCGCCTCCGACACCTTGAATGCGGAGGCCGCATGATCTGGGAAACCGTTCGGCTCTCGCTGCGCTCGATCCGCCGCAACGTGCTGCGCTCGTTCCTGACGCTGCTCGGCATCGTCATCGGGGTCGCCGCCGTCATTGCCATGCTCACCATCGGCTCCGGCACCACGCAAAAGGTCAAGGCCGACATCTCCAAGCTGGGCAGCAATTTGCTCGTCGTCCGCGCCGGCCGTCCCGCGGGTCCGGGCGGCCCAGGAGGGCTGGACCAGGCCGTGCGGCCGCTGGCCGAGAAGGATGTGACGGCGTTGGTCGCGCATCTGAGCGGCGCGCGCGCCATTTCACCTGCCTCGCAAAAACAGGTGCGCGTCATCTTCGGCACCGAGAGCCTGACCTCCGGCGTCACCGGCACCGACAGTGCCTATCTCGACGCGCGCGACTGGAAGCTGGTGTCGGGCCGCCCGTTCAGCGATTCCGAAACCCGCTCGGGCACCGGCGTCTGCCTGATCGGCGAGACGGTGCGCCAGCAATTCTTCGGCGCCGGCGACCCCGAAGGCGAGATCATCCGCGTCAACCGCACCTCCTGCAAGATCATCGGCCTGTTGGAGCCTAAGGGCTATACCGGCTTCGGCCAGGACCAGGACAATGTCGTGTTGATGCCTTTGCACGCCTATCAGCGGCGCATTGCCGGCAACCGCGACGTCGACAACATCTATATCGCCGCCGACGACCGCACGCCGACCAGCGAATTGCAGCCGCGCGTCGAGGACATTTTGCGCGACACGCGCCGCGTCACCCCGGACCGCGATCCCGATTTCGCCATCCGCGACATGACCCAGATCGCCGACGCCATGGCCAGCGCCACCACCACCATGACCGGCATGCTGGGCGCCGTCGCCGGCGTCAGCCTGCTGGTCGGCGGCATCGGCATCATGAACATCATGCTGGTCTCGGTCACCGAGCGCACGCGCGAGATCGGCATCAGGCTGGCGATCGGCGCGCATGAAAAGCACATCCTCATCCAGTTCCTGGTCGAAGCGACGGTGCTGTCGCTGCTCGGCGGCATCATCGGCATCCTGATCGGTTTGGCGTTGGCTGGACTAGCCTCGGCGACGCTGACGATACCGTTCGCGCCAAGCCCGGCGGTCATTCTGCTCGCCGTCGGCTTCTCGGCGTTGATCGGCATGGTGTTCGGCTTTTTCCCGGCCCTGCGCGGCGCCAGGCTCGACCCGATCGACGCGTTGCGGCACGAATAGGCCGCCGGAGGAAGATCGCCGTCAGGATTCCCGCGCCGGCGCGATCCTTCGCGTCGACCCCAAAAGAAACGGCCAGCCGAGGTTCACGGCAAGCCCCGCCAGCAGGATAAGGACCAGGCCTGCGCCTTGCATGGTGGTTATCGAACGGCCGAAGACGAAGAAGTCGGACAGCAATGCGGCAACCGGGTTCAGGAAAGATCCGGCCGCGATGACCGTGATCGGGAGCTTGGGGTAAGATGAATAGAGCAGGATGTAGACGATTCCGGTGTGGATGACGCCAAGGCCGACAAGCCACCCCCACATGCCATTGCCGCCGGTTTGAAGCGCGGCCAGATCGACGAACGGCGCAAAAACGACGACGCCGATCAGGCAATGGATGGCGCTGAGAACGCTGGGCTTCACCGATTTGACGGCTCGGGTGGTCAAGGTGGTGGCGGCATAAAACAGCGACGCGACAAGCGCCAGGCCGACGCCGACGAGCCAGTCGTGATCGGCCCTCATGACGCCGAGTTTTGGCAGGATGGTGAGGACGAGGCCGAGGAACGCGACGCAGATCCAGCCCAATTTATCCCGCGACAGCCCTTCCTTGAGCAACAAAGCCCCAGCCAGCGTGATCCAGAACGGTTGCAGGTGATAGATGATCGTCGCGAAGCCGATCGATGTCAATTTGAAGGCCTGGAACAAGGCCACCCAGTTCAAGACGAGGCAGATGCCGCTGACGATCACCAGCGGCCATAGCGCCTTGTCCGCGATGAAGAGGCTCTTCCAGCCCTCTCGCAAAGCGCTCCACCCGACAAGAGCTATCGCGCCGAAGACACAGCGAAAAAGGATGACGTTGAGCGTCGGCTGGCCGGACTCGATGGAAAATAGACCCGCTGTACCAGATATCGCCATGCCGGCAGAAAGCATGATCGCCGCTCGGCCGAGCCCCGATTTAGATTCCACTGTCATTGCATTCCACTTTCGCGAAGCTTGATCCGGGGCCACTTCTCTCGCTCACATCAAGTTCGGGACTGCTCAATCAGGAAGAGCCACTTACGGAATGCTGCTCGACCAGCGGCAGATGAAAATTTGAGCGCGCTCCACAAGGCGGCATTGTGAGCGGCCGGCCGACGGTGCTAGCGCATGGTGCGATGGCGATCCTTGCATGGTGTCCGCGGGATCAAAGCGAGGGCGAACCGATGAGCTACAAAGCACGCGTATTGATGATAGTCGTGCTCATCGAGGCCGGGCTTGCCGACATCTGGTGGTATCTCGCCCGTTACGGCATGGCCAATCCCGGCCGCGTGACCACCGAATTCCAGGCTGTCGTCGGCCAGACGATGGGAATGGCGATGGGTGGCTTTCTCGGCCTCAGCGTAATCCTGTTCTTCGTTGCGGCCCGCAACGACAGGAAAAAGCGGCAAGGCTGATGCTGCGCGGCCTCAGAACGGAAGCCGCGCGTTCTCCTTGACCTCTTTCATGACGAAGAACGTCCTGGTTTGCCGGACGCCCGGCAGCGCGATCAGCTTTTGCCCGTGCAGCTTGTTGAAATCGGCCATGTCGCGAACGCGTATCTTCAACAGATAGTCGAAATCGCCGGCCACAAGATTGCAATCCAGGACCTCCTTGAGCTCGAGCACGGCCGCCTCGAAGGCGCCGAAGCTTTCGGGCGTCGAGCGGTCGAGCACGACGCCGACCATCACCAGTGCGCCAAGTCCGACCGCAACCGGCGCGATCTCCGCCCTCACCCCAGTGATGTAGCCGTCCTCGAACAGGCGTTGCGTGCGCCGATGGCAGGTGGCTGCGCTGACATTCACGCGCGCCGCCAGCTCGGCGTTCGTCAGCCGCCCCTCGGCCTGAAGGGCGCGCAGAATCCTGACGTCTATACGGTCGAGCGCTTGCGCGGAAGATTCTTCCATTTTTCTCACAAATCTGATTGATCCCAGCCTATCTAAGAGCATCTTTCCACAAATGGTAGAACTCTGGAAGGCGAGATCGAGAGCACCTCTCGCCCAAGGCCGTCTATCCTCCGCCCATCGAAAACAACCGTTGCGGAGACAGATCGATGTCGCTCCTTGAGAAATTTGAACGTTACAAGCTGACCTTCGGCCCGACGCCGATCGAACATCTGCCGAGGCTGAGCGCGGCGCTGGGCGGGAAAGTGCAGGTCTACGCCAAGCGTGACGATTGCAACTCCGGCCTCGCCATGGGCGGCAACAAGCTGCGCAAGCTCGAATACATCGTGCCGGACGCGCTTCGCGCCGGCGCCGACACGCTGGTGTCGATCGGCGGCGTGCAATCGAACCACACGCGCATGGTTGCCGCCACCGCCGCCAAGATCGGCATGAAATGCGTGGTGATCCAGGAGAAATGGGTGCCGCACTATGATGCGGTGTACGACCGGGTCGGAAACATCCTGCTGACACGGCTGATGGGCGCGGACAGCCGGCTGGTCGACGACGGCTTCGACATCGGCATCCGCAAAAGCTGGCAGGATGCGATCCAGTCGGTGAAGGACGCCGGCGGCAAGCCCTATCCGATTCCCGCCGGCGCCTCGGTGCACAAGCTCGGCGGCCTCGGCTATGTCGGCTTCGCCGAGGAGGTGGCAAAACAGGAAGCCGAACTCGGCTTTGCCTTCGACTACATCATCGTGTGCGTCGTGACCGGGTCGACGCTGGCGGGCATGATCGTCGGCTTCGCCGCGCAGGATCGCGCCGACCGCGTGATCGGCATCGACGCCTCCGGCACACCGGACCAGACCCGCGCGCAGGTCCGCCGGATCGTCGACGACACCGCCGCCCTGGTCGAACTAGGCCGAACCGTGGGCGATGACGAGATCGTCATCAATCCCGACTACGCCTACCCGGCCTATGGCGTTCCCTCCGCAGAAACGAACGACGCGATCCGTCTGGCGGCCCGTACCGAGGCGATGATCACCGACCCGGTTTATGAGGGAAAATCGATGCAGGGCCTGATCGATCTGATCAGGAAAGGCTTCTTCCCCGAAGGCTCAAAGGTGCTCTACGCGCATCTCGGCGGCGCCCCGGCCATCAACGGCTACAGCTATTACTACAAGGACGACGGCGCTCTCGGCAAAAGCACTTCGGACACCGCGTTGCCACCGCTCTTCCCGTGAGGGCTTAGGAAGCTTCGCTATCCGCGAAGTGCCACTCGATCAGCGGCTTCATATGCGCTGCCAACCCAACCGGCAGGTCGGCCGCATGACGGATGATCACCGGTCCTTCGATCTCCGGATCGGCCTCGGCCGCGACAAAAGCCCTGATGCGTCGCGCAATCTCGTCGGCCGGTTCATCGACATGGTAGCGGCGGAAGAGAACCGTGCCGGTCGCGGTCGACAGCGCGTGGTGGCGCCTGCCGCGCGTGGCTGTCGTCAGGTCGAGGCCGGTCTCCTCGCGAACCTCGCGGATCATGTTGAAATCGACGTCGACGAGGCCATCGCGAAAATCGATCGGCTCGAACGAACCGGCGGCGAAGTAGACGCTGCCGGCCAGGACCGTGTGCGGCCCCATGCGGATCGCCACCAGCGCATTGTCGCCGGCGACCAGCATGGCGTGGCCGTAGGCATGTTCGGCGCCGCTCGCTTCACGGTTCTTCCGCCACAGCATGAAGGTCGAGTATTTCACCGCATGACAGCGCCCGACGAGACGATTGTCGCGCCATGCGAGCGCCGACAACAGCACCACCGTGCCATCGAACAGCGCCGGTTTCTCTTCGATCTCCTGCCGCCAGTTCTCGGCGATCGCCGCCTGGTTGTCGCGCTCGAACGGGTGCTGCTCGGCGACGAGCCGCACGTCGATCTCGTCGACCGGCAGGATGACATTGCGCGGCAGATCGAAACTCACAGGGGTCACGCCATGTTCAAGGCGATTGCCACCGGGCAATGGTCGGAGGCCTTCGGCCTGTCCCAGCCGGCGCGCGGAAAGCGCTCGACCTCCTGTCCGGGCGGAAAGATAGTGCGCCAGGGCTGGCCGTTGCGGATTATGTCGGGAACCGCCGTTGCGTTCTTCGCCGCCAGCGCCTTCGACAACAGGATATAGTCGAGCTGGCAGAGATGCCGCTCCTGCGGACCGCGCGTGTGATAAAAACTCCAGCGGTCCATTTCCGGCCGCCGTTCGACGACGTTCTCGCAGAAGCCGCCAGCGGTCAAAACATCGATCGACGACAGCGCCTCGTCGACGACTTCGAAGCGGTAGCCGTCGACGGAGTCGCCGGCTACCTTCACGCGCTGCCGATAGTCGTTCATGTCGCCGCAGATTGCCCAGCGCTTGTCGGCCGCATGGTCCTTGCCGAAACGCTCTTCGATGATGCGCCGCACGGCTTGTGCCTCGGCAATGCGCAGCGGCATCGTCGCCTCGCGGCCGTCGAGCCCGTTGCGCGGCGGGCCCATCGACTTGAAGTGGACGAGATAGAGCGTCAGCGGCGCGCCGCCGATGCTGAGATCGACCTCCAGACAGTCGCGCCGGAAAATGCGCTCGTTCGCTTGGTGCCCGAGGGCGGCAAGCTCCGGCGTGAACAGGCCGAACTGCTCGAACGTGACATAGGCATAGCTGGTCATGCGTACGAACTCGATCGGTTGGCCCTGCGCGGTCTCGTTGCGCATCATCAAGGCGACATCGATGCCGCGTGAGTCATTGCCGGCGGTGGTGTATTTCTGCCGATAGCCCTGCCCGACCATCTTGAACAGATAGCCATATTCGAAGGCTTTCAGCGCCTCGATATTGTCGACTTCCTGCATGCAGATGATGTCGGCGCGGGTGGCCGCGATCGCCAACGCCGTCAGCTGGCGCGTATCATCGGATTGGGCAATTGTGCGCGCCTGTTCGAGGATGCGGTATTCGGCCTCGCTCTGGATGTCGAAGAGAGCCAGCGTGCGGTCCTCGTTGAGTTGGTTGCGATAGCCCGAGAAATCGAACCTGTTCATCAGGTTCTCGACGTTGAACGTGGCGAGGCGCAGCGACATGGCCCTGACCTTTGCCCGCAAGCCGGCATGAAAACAAGAGCCAGGCCCGATGCGCGTCATGGTTGATGGAACCTTTCCGTTCATCCTCCGTTCAGACGAGAAGTTCCAACAATAGGCCCATTCCCGGGGTGTGCTGGGCGTGGGGCCTTACTCCTTGGAGAGTGAAATGAAACCGCTCTTTTCTTCGTTCAGGTCCGGGCTTTTGGCCCTGGGCCTTGTCGCGGGCGTGACGGCGCCATCGGTCGCCGGGCCCATCCTGCAACCCGATCTTGGCGTCGCGACGAAGACCGCCGCGCCGAACATCATACCGGTGCGTGACAGCTGGGCTGGCGGCAACGGAGGCATGCAGAACTGGCGCTGGCGGCATGGCGGCGACTTCAGGCGCGGCGGCGATTTCAGATGGCGCGGCGACCGCCACTTCTCCCGCAACTGGGACGGCGGCAACTGGGACGGCGGCGGCGACTGGCGCTGGCGGCACCATCACCGCAGGCACTTCCGCGACGGCGACGCCGCGATCCTTGGGCTGGGCCTCGGCCTCGGCCTGGGCAGCCTTGCCTATGACAACTACTATGATCCCTATCAATATGATTACTATCCGCGCTATGTTCAGCCGCGGCGCGTCTATCGCACGGAACGGCTTTCCAGCGCCCATGTGCAGTGGTGCTACGACCGTTACCGGTCGTACCGCGCCCGGGACAACAGCTTCCAGCCCAATTACGGGCCCCGCAAGCAATGCTGGTCGCCCTATAGCTGAGATGGCCACGAGCAAACGTTTAGAGACGGCGCCCCCACGGGGCGCCGTTTTATTTTGCCAAGGCCACAACTGGTGATAACCGTAAATTTATCAGCCGGGTCTATGCACAAGGCTGGTGCCCCACCCGACGATTCGCCGCGACGCAGTTCGCGAGGACGTGCCCGCCATGGCCGAAGAACAAAACAGATCCCAACACAGGCAGCGTGTGCTCAAGGGCGCTACCATCCTGACCGGCATCACCAATTCAGAGGTGACATGCACGGTGCGCAACATGCATTCCAAGGGCGCCGAGTTGAAGGTTTCGATCGAGGCGCGCGTGCCGGATGAATTCCTGCTCTATGTGCCGGTCGACGGGATCGCCTACAAAGCGGTGGTGCGCTGGCGCCGCGAGGATCGCATCGGCGTCGAGTTCATCGGCACCGAGCCCAAGCCGCATTGGCATTACGGCTGAAACCCCCAGCATGGCTGACAAAGAAAAACCGGCGGATTGCTCCACCGGCTCCGATGTTGTTGCGACCGGAAACAGATGACAATTCGCCCTGCCGAGTCAGCTGATGCGGGTTTCGAGAACCGGAGCGGAGCGGACTTGAAGTCCGTGAGCACCGGAAGCGCAGAAACCTGCGGCAGATGGCCGGCAGGGTAGAATTGGCGCTGGCTTCCTAGTTCTTGGCCTTGTCGACCAGCTTGTTCTTGGAAATCCAAGGCATCATCGCGCGGAGTTTAGCACCAACCTCTTCGATCTGGTGGCTGTCATTGTTGCGGCGGATGCCCTTGAAGCGCGACAGACCGGCGCGGTATTCCTGCATCCATTCCGAGGTGAATTTGCCGGTCTGGATGTCCTTCAGCACGCGCTTCATTTCGGCCTTGGTCTCGGCGGTGATGATGCGCGGACCCGAGACATACTCGCCCCATTCGGCGGTGTTCGAGATCGAGTAGTTCATGTTGGCGATGCCGCCTTCATAGATCAGGTCGACGATCAGCTTCACTTCGTGCAGGCACTCGAAATACGCCATTTCCGGCGCGTAGCCGGCTTCAACCAGCGTCTCGAAACCGGCGCGGATCAGCTCGACCAGGCCGCCGCACAGCACCACCTGCTCGCCGAACAGGTCGGTTTCGCATTCCTCGCGGAAATTGGTCTCGATGATGCCCGAACGGCCGCCGCCGACGCCGCAGGCGTAGGACAGCGCGAGATCGAGCGCATTGCCCGAGGCGTCCTGGTTGACGGCGACCAGGCACGGCACGCCGCCGCCCTTCTGGTATTCGCCGCGCACCGTGTGGCCGGGGCCCTTCGGCGCGATCATGACGACGTCGACGGTCGACTTCGGCTCGATCAAGCCGAAATGCACGTTGAGGCCGTGCGCGAAGGCGATCGCCGCACCGTCACGGATGTTCGGCGCGATCTCGTTCTTATAGATGTCGGCCTGCAGCTCGTCAGGCGTCGCCATCATCATCAGGTCGGCCCATTTGGCGGCGTCGGCCACGCTCATCACCTTGAGACCGTCGGCCTCGACCTTCTTGGCGGTCGCCGAGCCGGCCTTGAGGCCGATGGCGATTTCCTTGGCGCCGGAATCCTTCAGGTTGAGCGCATGCGCCCTGCCCTGGCTGCCGTAGCCGATGATGGCGACCTTCTTGCCCTTGATCAGGTTGAGATCGGCATCACGATCGTAATAGACGCGCATTTTACTTCCTTCCCGTTTTCTAAGATCAGAGGCCTTGCGGCCCGGTTTTTGCTCCGAAAAGAGCGAGAAACTGCCGCGTCGCGCGGACGGCATCGCCGCCGATCGTCGCCTCAGTCAATTCCAGCCGGTCGCCGAGCAAGAGACGGATCTGCACGTCCCGGCCGACCAGCCCGAAAAAGGTCCGGAACGCCGTCTCGGCGTCCTCGAAGTCGAGCAACCCGGCCTGCCGGCCCGCTTCAAGCACCGGCTTGAGGCGCCTGGCAAGCGCGAAGCGCCCATTCTGAAGCACGACCGCGCCGAGATCGTCCTTACCGGAGCCGGCATGGCCAACGGCCACACGATTCAACGCGATTGAAGTGTCGCTGGAGATAACCTTCAGCCAATCCGAAGCGAAACGCTCCAGGCTCGCGGTCAGCGAAAGGAGATCCAGCCTGTCGCGATCGACCGCCGCGACACGCACCTTGGACGCCTGCCACTGCACCGTTGCGGTCAGCAGCCCGTCGCGGTCGCCGAACCATTTGTAGAGCGTTTCCTTCGAGCAGCTGGCGCGCCGCGCCACCGCGGTCATGGTCAGGTTGTCGCCTTCCTCGACCAGCAAACGGAGCGCCGCATCGAGAACGGCCTGCTGCCGCTCCGTCAGCGCTTCGCTTGTGTCTATGTCGGTCGGCTGCAACAAGCTCTGTTCCACGCAGTGATTGTTTTAGAAGAGTACCGTACGTTACGGTTCGGCCTCTATGCCGTATTGTCGAAGGCCAGGCAAGCGCTATTTTGCAGTGTCGTGGCTTCGCTGCTGGAGAGACAGGATGCTGGCAGGCTTGCTTGCGCTGATTGTTACCGCCACCTTCACGGGCGCTGCCATTTATGTCAGCGTCGCTGAACAACCGGCCCGCCTCGGCCTCGACGACAAAGCGCTGTTGCGCGAATGGCAACCTTCTTACAAGCGCGGCGCGATCATGCAGGCATCGATCGCCGTTGTTGCCTGCGTTCTTGGTCTGGTTGCGTGGTGGCAGATTGGTCAGCCGGCTTATCTGATCGGCGCGGTGACCATCATCCTGCCCTGGCCATGGACGCTGCTGGTGATGATGCCGACGAACCGGCTTTTGGAGGCCATGGACATTGAAGCTTCCAATCCGCAAGCACGATCGTTGATCGTCAAATGGGGTGGAATGCACCTCGTCCGCGCCACGCTTGGCGCGCTCGCTACGATCGCCTTTCTCTGGGCTGTGCGACTTTCCTAAGACACGTCGGCGGCGATTTCATTCCCGGGCCGGCGGATGCCGCAGCCGCCCCAGCAGTCCTGCCAGCGTCTCCAGCTCTTCGGCCGAAAGCTTCTCGCCCATCAGCCCGGCGATGGAAGCGCCGTAGACGCCCCAGATGCGCCGCCGCATATCACGCCCGGCCGGTGTGATGCGCACGATCTGGCCGCGGCCGTCATCGGAGACCGGCAGCTTCTCAACCAGCCCGTCCGCCTCGAGCCGCGCAAGCAGCCGGGAGACCCCGTATTGCGCAAGCAGAACGCGACCGGTCAACTCGAAGGGACGCAAGCCCGCCTCGCCGGCTTCGGCGAGCTCATGCAGCACATCGTACCAGGCAAGCGGCGGCAGGCCGGCTTGCTTGAGGGCGTCTTCGGCCTTTTCGACAAGCTGGCGCGAGACGCGCATCAGACGGGCCCAGGCGGTGACGGCCTGGCTGGAAGGCGATGTCTTGGTCATCGCGAGAGGTTAAAGGATAGATGCAATTGCAACAAGCTTGACGATCGATGCAAATGCATCCATATAGATGCAATTGCATCGACAGGGAGCTTCCGATGAAACATGAAATCTGCAAGGTCGCCGACATCCCGCCGAGCGGCAGCTTGATTGCGCCGTTCTTCGGCCGTGAGGTGCATGTCTGGCGCAGTGGTGAGCGCATCCGTGCCGCGGCCAATGTCTGCCTGCATTTCGGCGGCCCGCTCGACTGCCGGGATGGCGCCTTCGTCTGTGCATGGCATGGCGCGAAATTCGACATGGAAAGCGGCGAGCGCCTCGAAGGTCCGGCGCCGAAAGCTTCGCGCCTGATGTTCCTCTCGACCCGCGTCGAGGACGGCGCTCTCAACTATGTCTGGGGAGAGTGAGATGAGCGCAAGGCTTACCCTCATAAGCCATCATTTGTGCCCCTATGTGCAGCGCGCCGCGATTGCGCTTGCCGAGAAAGGCGTGCCGTTCGAACGGATTTATGTCGACCTTGCCGACAAGCCGGCTTGGTTCAAGGCCATCTCGCCGCTCGGCAAGGTGCCGCTGCTCCTGATTCGAAACGGTGATGACGAAGAAACCATCTTCGAATCCGCCGTCATCCTGGAATTCCTCGAGGAGACCGAGGCCAATCCTTTGCATCCGACAGATCCGTTGATGCGGGCCAGGCACCGCGCCTGGATCGAATTCGGCTCGGCCATCCTGAACGCCATCGGCCGTCTCTATTCCGCTACCGACGAAGCCGCGTTCGCCAAGGAAAGCAACGGCTTGTCCGAGATGTTTGAACGCGTGGAGGCGATTTTGGCGACCAGATCGAGCCGACCCTGGTTCGCCGGCGATCGCTTCTCGCTGGTCGACGCCGTCTACGGACCGGTCTTCCGCTACTTCGACATTTTCGATCGCATCGGCGATTTCGGCATTCTGGATGGCAAACCGCTCGTCCAGGCCTGGCGTGCGGCCTTGAGCGAACGCCAATCGGTGAAAGACGCTGTGGGCGCCGACTATCCACGGCGGCTGCATGCCTTTCTGCGGGCGAAGGGATCTTATCTGTCGAACATCATCCGGCAGCAGGCCACTGCAGCTCCGCAAGCCCGATCCGCCTGAATGGGTCGACCACTGTCCCGGCGACCATGGCGGCGAGGAATTGCGGTCCCGGCGGGACCTTCGCCAAAGCCGTCACCAGCCGGTCGCGGATGAAGGGAAGCATGGTCGAGTCCGACTGGTAAAACGGCGTCAGCGACAGAGACAGCGTCTGGAATAACCGCACATGCCACCGGCGCGCCTTGGCGTAAGCATCGAGCGCACCGTCGACGCCATTTGCATGCGCCAGCGCATGGCTGAGCGCCGCGGCGTCGAGCAGTGCCATGTTTGCGCCCTGACCGAGCTGTGGACTGGTGGAATGCGCGGCGTCGCCGATCACAGCCAGCCTTCGGCCGGCCGGCAGCGTCATCGTGTGGTGGCCGTAGCTGGCAAGCGACAACTGCTCGAAACTCTCGATCTGGCTGGTGAAAACCTCGCAATCGGGCCACACCGAAACCACCCTCGCCTTCCATGCGTCGAGGCCCGTCGCCCGTACCTGATCGGCATCGTCCGGCTTCAGGCTCCAGAAGAAGGCCGCCATGGGCTCGGCGTCGGGCTGCGGCCGGCCGATCGGCAGCACGCCGACCATGACGCTCGCCTTATCGTAACGCTGCAGCAGCGCGCTTTGGTCGAAGCCGTCGCGCCAGGCCAGCGATGCCCAGAAAGCGCCATAGGCAAGTGGACGCGGCATGGCTGGGTCGCCCAGGCACTGGCGCAGCTTCGAACGCGCGCCGCTGGCGTCTACGACCAGGTCGAACGGCCCCAGTCGCTTGCCATTGCCGCAGACCAGCGACGCCCGCTCGCCCGTCTCCAGCGCCTCGATCTCGACATTGGTTTCGATGGCGATCGCTTCGCGCAAGGCGGCGCGGTAGAGCACGCCGAACAGCGCTGCCCGGTGTACGGCGAGACCGAAGCGGCGACCGCGCCCGGCATCGTAGCGAACCTCGAGCACGGTGCGCCCGCTCCTCGCGTCCGTGCCATGCAGCCGCTCGATGCGGCTCCCCAGCGCCAGAATGTCATCGAGCAAGCCGAGATCGGCGAGCACGGTCAAGCCCGTCGGCTGCAGGATGAGCCCGGAGCCGACCGGCTTCGGCTCGTCGAAACGCTCGAAGACAGTGACCTTGTGGCCTGCCCGCTTTAGATAGAGCGCCGCGGCCAATCCGGCCGGACCGGCGCCGGCAATCGCGATGTCGAAAGATCTGCTCATTGCCCGCCCAAGCCAAGCCGGCGCGACAATCTCCCAACGGTATCGTCAAATCAAGTTGGCGCTTTGACGCTCGTTGTCGACAGATCAGGCCTGCGTGGCGTCGAACGCGGCGCGCGCGGCGCTAACGGCGTCATGGTTGAGCTCGGCCCATTGCACGAGCTGGTAGAGCGGATCGAACATCGATCGCCCGAGATCGGTCAGACTGTATTCGACGCTTGGCGGCTTGGTCGGGAACACTTCGCGATGCACATAGCCGTCGCGCTGCAGCTCAAGCAGCGTCTGGGTGAGCATGCGCTGCGAGATATCGGGAACCAGACGCCGCAATTCCCCGAAACGGTAGGGCTTTTCCGCAAGCGCCATGACCAGCAACGGGCTCCATTTGCCGTTGATGCCCCGGATCACGTCCCGGACCGGGCAATCGGAAAAATTGGCGCCGTCGGCCATAGCCGCCTTATAGATCTCGAGCTTCGATTTCAGATTGAGGATCTTGCTGTCCATCGCGATGTCCGCTGGTCGGATACAGGCGGCCAGGGTGGTTCCCTGACTGTGCCTACCTCCCGAAAAACTGCCTTCTTTACGGCCTGGGGTCAATTCCTATTTTAGTGCTGGTCTCTTTTTGAGACCAATAACCGCACCCGCCCATCGGCGCAAATATTCAGGACCCTCCATGACCGAAACATTCCTCGTCACCGGCGCTTCCGGCCATCTCGGCCGCGCCGTCATCAAGCATCTGCTGGGTGAGCAGAAAGTCGCGCCGGCCAATATCATCGTCACCACGCGCAACCCGGAAAATCTCGGCGATCTGGCGGCGCTCGGCGTCACCGTCAGAGCGGCCGATTTCGACGACCAGGCATCGCTAGCCAAGGCCTTCACGGGCGCCGACCGGGTACTGATCATTTCCACCAACGAGCTGGCGATTCAGGGCAAGCGGCGCGAGCAGCAGCTCGCCGCGGTCGCCGCAGCCAGCAAGGCAGGCGTCGGCCATCTGCTCTACACCTCGATGCCCGATCCGGAACCGGGTTCGCCGGTGGTTTTCGCGCCAGACCATTACGACACCGAGCAGGCGATCAAGGCGAGCGGTATCCCTTACACGATCTTCCGCAACGGCTGGTACGACGAGAACCTGTTCAATGGATTGCCGCAGGCGCTGGCGTCGGGGCACTGGTACACCTCGGCCGGCGACGGCGTCATTTCCTACGGCGCGCGCGACGACTATGCGGCTGCTATCGCCGCCGGGCTCGCCTCGGATACGCGCGAAAGCACGACCTACACACTGACTGGTCCGAAGGCCTACACGACGGCCGAGGTGGCGGCGCTTGTCACCGAAGTCACCGGCAAGCCGATCCAGCTTGTCCAGCTTTCCGATGACGCCTTGGCCCAAGGATTGAAGGCAGCCGGTTTGCCGGAATTCCTGGCCAAGGCTCTGGTGTCCTTCGACGCCGTCACACGAGCCGGCGGTCTCGGCATGGTGACGGATTCGGTCGAAAAGCTCTCCGGCCGCAAATCGGTGTCGCTGAAGCAGTTCGTAGAAGCGAACAAGGCTGCGTTGCTCGGTTAAATCATTGCGCCCCGGCGATCTGCGATCCGGGGCGCGTCACTTCGATTTTTTGAGCAATCCAAGCCGGATTAGGCTTTCGCCCGTCGCCACGAGCGCCTCCTCCCGCGACCTCGGCGTCCAGCCGAGCAGGCGCGTGGCCTTGGCGCTCGTCGCGTTCCTGGCCTTGCCCAGTTCAGTCACGATCTGAGCCGCCTGCCCGTCGAACAGTCCAACGATCCGGACCAGCCAGTCCGGCAGCACTCTGGTCGTGACGCGCGACGCTGCATTGCCCAGCCTCGCTTTCAGCGTCTCGGCGATCTCGAGCATCGACATGAAATCGCCGCTGATGGCCAGGAACCGCTCGCCCTTGGCGGCGGGATTGGTCATGGCGCGCAGATGCAGGTCCGCGACATCGCGCACATCGACGACACCAAACACCATGCGTGGCAAGCCCGGCATTTCACCGTCTAGCAGCCGCCTTATGAAATCCGTCGACGTCGAGTGATCCGGCCCCAGGACGGGCCCGAAAATCCCGACCGGATTGACAACCGCGAGTTCCAGCGCGCCACCCTCTTTGGCCATGAAATCCCAGGCTGCCCGCTCGGCCAGCGTCTTCGATTTCACATAAGCGCTGACCTTCTGCGTCAGGTTGGTCCAGTTCTCCTCGGTGAAGGGTCGGCCGGCGATCGGAACCTGCCCATAGCCGACCGCGGCAAAGGACGAGGTGAGCACGACGCGTTTCACGCCGGCGCCGCGTGCAAACCGCAAGACGCGCAAGGCACCCTCCCGGGCCGGAACGATCAGGTCGTCCTCGTGTTTCGGAACGCCAGGCGGAAATGGTGAAGCCACGTGCAGGATGTAGTCGCAGCCCGCAACTGCCGCCGGCCAGCCGGCTTCCGACGTCAGATCGGTGACGGCAAAGGACAGTGCATCTCCGGGCTCGGCGCCACCGGCCTTGAGCATGGCCAGGACATCGGCCTGGCGGCCTTTCGACCTTACGGTCGTGCGCACGCGGTAACCCGCTTTCAAAAGTTCGATGATGCAGTGGGCGCCAACGAAGCCGGAACCCCCGGTGACAAGCACCAATTCGCCGCTCATGCCCGTCTCCGCCACGGTTCAGCGCAAGGGGCGAGCTTCCGTCAGATCGCGACCTGCGTACCGATCTCTACCACACGTCCGGTCGGGATCTGGAAATATTCCGTCGCATCCGACGCCGTCTTCGCCAGGCCGATGAACAGCCGATCCTGCCAGATCGGCATGCCGGAATTCGGCGAGGCTTTCAGCGAGCGCCGTGACAGGAAGAAGGACGTCGTCATGATGTCGAACTTCCAGCCCTGCTTGCGGCAGATGGCCAAAGCGCGCGGGATGTTGGGCTGCTCCATATAGCCGAAGGTCAGCGTCACGCGCATGAACAGCTCGTTGACAGCCTCGAGCTTCACCCGCTCGCTGTCGGGCACTACCGGCTGCGGCGCCGTCACCACCGACAGGATGACGTTCTTTTCGTGCAGCACCTTGTAGTGCTTGAGGCTGTGCATGAGCGCGGTGGGCGCGCTCAGCGGATCGCTGGTCAGGAACACGGCGGTGCCCGAAACCAGCTGCGGCTTTTTCTTGAGCAGGTTCCCTGCCAGGAAGTCGAGCGGGATCTCGTTGCGGCGGGTCTTGTCGAACAGGTAGCGGCTGCCGCGCACCCAGGTCCACATGCCGAGGATGATGGCGAAAGCCACCGCCAGCGAGGCCCAGCCGCCTTCGAACACCTTGACGATGTTGGAGGCAAAGAAGCCGATGTCGATGAACGCAAACACCGCCGTCAGGGCGGCGGCCGGCCAGATGTTCCATTTCCAGATGCGCGTCATGACGATGAACAAAAGCGTCGTCGTCACCAGCATGTTGCCGGTCACCGAGATGCCATAGGCGGAAGCTAGCTTGCTGGACTCGCCGAAGCCGACCACCAGCAGCATCACCACCACCGCCAGCAGCATGTTGACGCGCGGCATGTAGATCTGGCCGGACTGTCTCTCCGACGTATGCAGGATTTCCAGCCGCGGCAGCATGTTGAGCTGCACGGCCTGCCGGGTCAGCGAAAAGGCGCCGGAGATCACCGCCTGGCTGGCAATGACCGTCGCCGCCGCCGCCAGCACCACCATCGGGATCAGCGCCCAGCCCTCATTCATCTCGAAGAACGGATGACCGACTGTGCCCCCCTTGGCCAGCACATAGGCGCCCTGCCCGGCATAGTTCAAAAGCAGGCAGGGAAACACGATCGCCAGCCACGCCAGCACGATCGGCTTGCGGCCGAAATGGCCAAGGTCGGCGTACAAAGCCTCGGCGCCGGTAACGGCCAGGAAGACGGCGCCGACGGTAACGAAAGACACGTCGGGCGAATTGATGAAGAAGGCCACGATGTAATGCGGGCTGATCGCCCACAGGATTTCCGGATCCGAGACGATGTGCTTCAGTCCGGAAAGGCCGATGGCGAGAAACCAGATGGCGGTGACCGGACCGAACACCAGGCCGACGCCGCCGGTGCCAAAGCGCTGCACGGCGAACACGACGGCCAGAATGAGCAGCGTCAGCGGCACGACATAGGGCTGGAAGGCAGGCGTGACGACATTCATGCCTTCGACCGCCGACAGCACTGAAATAGCCGGCGTGATCACGGCGTCGCCGAAGAATAGCGATGCCCCGACAATGCCGATGCCAAGTACGATTGCCGAGCGCGCCGCGAAAGTGCCGCGCGCCAGCGCCATCAGCGACAGCACGCCGCCTTCGCCGCGGTTGTCGGCGCGCAGCACGAACATGATGTATTTGATCGTGACGGTGATAGTCAGCGACCAAATGATCAGCGACAGCACGCCGAGAATGTCGGCGCGGTTGGCGACATCGCCCCCGGAGGACGCATGCAGCGCCTCGCGGAACGCATAGATCGGGCTGGTGCCGATATCGCCATAGACCACGCCAAGCGCGCCCAGCATCAGCACCTTGGTGCTATGCTGTTCGATCTCTGGATGGCTGGATTGGTCGACGGGTTCCGCCTCCGCACCACCACTGGCAAGAGCCATGTAGGACACTCCGATAAACGCGCGGTGCTCTACGCTTGCTGCAGTGCAATATCAAGTGCCCCGGCGTTAGGGCTCCCATGTCGCCGACGCAGGGCTTGTTCATATACGGAACGGACGAAGGGCTTCATCCCAGGGCGGATCGAAGCCGTCAGATCGCGACCTGCGTACCGATCTCGACCACGCGCCCTGTCGGGATCTGGAAATACTCGGTCGCATCCGCCGCCGTGCGCGCCAGCCCGATGAACAGCCGGTCCTGCCAGACCGGCATGCCGGAATTCGGCGAGGCCTTGAGCGAGCGCCGTGACAGGAAGAAGGAGGTCGTCATGATGTCGAACTTCCAGCCCTGCTTGCGGCAGATGGCCAGCGCGCGCGGGATGTTGGGCTGTTCCATGTAGCCGAAGGTCAGTGTGACACGCATGAACAGCTCGTTGACGGTTTCCATCTTGACCCGCTCGCTGTCGGGCACCACCGGCTGCTGCGCCGTCACCACCGACAGGATGACGTTCTTTTCGTGCAGCACCTTGTAGTGCTTCAGGCTGTGCATCAGCGCCGTCGGCGCGCTCAGTGGATCGCTGGTCAGGAACACGGCGGTGCCGGAGACCAATTGCGGCTTCTTCTTCAACAGGTTCGCCGCCAGGAAATCGAGCGGGATCTCGTTGCGGCGGGTCTTGTCGAACAGGTAGCGGGTGCCGCGGATCCAGGTCCACATGATCAACCCCATGAGCGATGCGACAGTGATCGACACCCAGCCGCCTTCGACGATCTTGACAACGTTGGCCGAGAAGAAGCCAAGATCGATGACGCCGAACGGTATCACCAGCGCCAGTGCGAGCCCCACCTGCCACTTCCAGCGCCAGCGCATGACGACGAACAGGAGGATCGTCGTCATCAGCATCTCGCCGGTGACCGAAATGCCATAGGCGGAGGCCAGCGCACTCGAGCTGCCGAAGCCGACGACCAAAAGCATCACGCCGAGCGCGACCAGCAGATTGACCCGTGGCATGTAGATCTGCCCGCTCTGCATCTCTGACGTATGCTGCACCTCGATACGCGGCAGGAGGTTGAGCTGCACGGCCTGCCTGGTCAGCGAGAAGGCGCCGGAAATCACCGCCTGGCTGGCGATGACCGTCGCCGCCGTCGCCAAGACCACCATCGGCATCAGCGCCCATTCCGGCAGCATCTGGAAGAACGGGTTGGTCGGCTTGCCGCCATGCGAAAGCACGAACGCGCCCTGGCCGAAATAATTGAGCAGCAGGCAAGGGAAGACGATTGCGAACCAGGCCATCACGATCGGCTTGCGGCCGAAATGGCCGAGGTCGACATAAAGCGCCTCGGCGCCGGTCACCGCCAGGAAGACAGCGCCGACGGTGACGAAGGCGCCTGTCGGGGTGGTCGCCAGATAGTGGACCGCATAGTAAGGGTTGATCGCCAGCAGCACCGACCAATCGTCCACGATATGGTAGAGGCCGGCAGCGCCGATTGCCAAAAACCATGTCGCGGTGACCGGCCCGAACACGGTTGCCACCTTGGCGGTGCCAAAGCGCTGCACCGCGAAAAGCACTGCCAGGATAACAAGCGTAATCGGAACGACATAGGCGTCGAGCGCCGGCGTGACGACCTCCAGGCCTTCCACCGCCGAAAGCACGGAGATAGCGGGCGTGATGATCGAATCGCCGAAGAACAACGCGGCACCGCAAAGGCCGATCACCAGGATGAGCTTCGATCCTGGCGGATAGGCGCTGCGGGCAAGCGCCATGAGCGATAGCGTGCCGCCCTCGCCCTTATTGTCGGCTCTCAGCACGAAGGCGACATATTTGACGGTGACGATGATCGTCAGCGCCCAAACGATCAGCGACAAAACGCCAAGCACGTCGTTGCGCGCAACCACGCTGCCGGAAGCATGCAGTGCCTCGCGAAACGCATAGATCGGGCTGGTGCCGATGTCGCCATAGACGACGCCGAGCGCACCAAGCATCAGAAGCTTGGTGCTTTGATGCTGCCCGGTTCCGGCATGGCTCGATTGCTGCAGGGCTTCCGTATCGCTGCTGGCGTTGGCTAGCACCATGGACCCCATTCTACCCGATTCACGATGGCCAGAGGTCGCCGCAACCTGCGAGAACCAAGATAACCGCCAAAGTTACGCAAGGCTTTCTCGCCCTACCATCCACAGGCCTTCAAGAACCGCCCAACCGTGCCCGCCATGCCATACTCCAGCGCATCGGCTGTCAACCCATGACCGATCGATACTTCGGCCAATGCCGGGATACGTTTGGCGAGCGGCGGCAGATTGCCAACGGTCAAGTCATGCCCGGCATTGACCTGAAGCCCGGCAGCTGCCGCGGCGTCGGCGGTTTTTCCCAATTGTTCCAACTCCTTGGCCGCCTTGGCTGAATCGAAATGAAACCCGCCATAGGGGCCGGTATAGAGCTCGATACGGTCGGTGCCGGTGTCGCGCGCGGCATTCACACCGGCCGGATCGGCGTCCGAAAACAGTGACACGCGAAAGCCGCCTTTCTTCAATCGCTTGACGATCGGTGTGAGGAACGCGGCCTCGGCGACGAAGTTCCAGCCATGGTCGGACGTCGCTTGCGCCGGATCGTCGGGTACCAACGTCACCTGCTCAGGCTGATTCTTCTCGACAAGCGCCAGGAAATCCTCGGTCGGGTAGCCTTCGATGTTGAATTCCGCCTTCGGAAACTCGTCGTCGATCAGCGCCCTTATTTCCGGCAGGTCGGAATTCCTCGTATGCCGCTCATCGGGGCGCGGGTGCACCGTCAGCCCATGCGCGCCGGCGGCAAGCGCGATCCTTCCAAGTCCGATGACGCTCGGCCATGGCAGGTCGCGGCGGTTGCGCAGCATGGCGACGGCGTTGAGATTGACCGAAAGCTTTGCGGGCATGAACGAAGTCCAGTGGGTCGGCGGGCATCTATACCGCCTTTGAAGGGAACAGATAGAGGGTTTCGGGTGTTCCAGAAGATATGGTGGCCAACGCAAGGAATTGCCAGTGAACTTCCTCGAAGCCGTACCGGCGATACGCCGTATCGACACTGACCGCGACGCGCTTTTCGCCATTGATGTTGTCGGCGATGTTTCGCCGGCCGATGCGGAAAACCTGTTCGGCCTGCTGGAGGCCGCCTACGCTCTCCACCCGAGGCTCGACGTGCTGGTGCGGCTGACGGACGAGGAGAGCGTCGATTGGGCCAACATTGCGCAGGACACGCTCACGCAAGGTGTGGCAGACGCATTGGAACATATCGTTCGCTGCGTGGTCATTGGAAGAGCGGACCCGTCTGCCGCAGCCCTCTTCCCCAGGCCATTGCCTTTCGAATTCAAGCACTTCGGCAGCGATGATGAAGAAGCCGCCTGGCAATGGCTTGGCGCAAGGCCGATGCCTAGCGAACGACCGTCAGCCGCTCGGCGGCGCGGGTGATGGCAGTGTAGAGCCAGCGCTGCCGCGTCTCCTTGAAGGCCCAGCTCTCATCGAACAGCACGACATCGTTCCACTGCGAGCCCTGCGCCTTGTGCACGGTCAGCGCATAGCCATAGTCGAAATCGTCGAAACGCTTCTTCTGCTGCCAAGGGATCTCGGCATCCGGATCCTCGAACGCGGCCTTGAGCAGCTTGATCTTGGCGACGCCGCGGTCTGGATCGTCTTCTTCCGGCGAGACTAGAAGGTTGATGCCGGGCTTTACCGTCTCGCGCGACGAGGTCATCACCTTCCACAGTGAGCCGTTGAGCAGGCCTTTGGCCGGATCGTTGCGCAGGCAGACAAGCTTGTCGCCAGCCTGTGGATAATCGGCATTGAACCCTTTGAGCTCGCGCAGACGCTGGTTGTAGCGCCGCCGGGTGCGGTTGGTGCCGACCAGCACCTGGTCGGCCTTCATCACCAGTTCCTGCGTGACGCCTTCCCTGCCGATCACCTGCGCCGAGCCATAATCGCCATGCATGAATTCACGGCCCTCGCGCACGTCGAGCGCCAGCCGGATGATCGGATTGTCGCGCGCCTGGCGGTGGATTTCGGTCAACAGCACGTCCGGCTCGTGCTCGGTGAAGAAGCCGCCCCCGGAGATCGGTGGCAGCTGCGCCGGATCGCCAAGCACCAGGATCGGCGTGCCGAAACTCAACAGATCGCGGCCAAGCTGCTCGTCGACCATCGAGCATTCGTCGATGACGACGAGCTTGGCGCGCGCGATCGGGCTTTGCCGGTTGAGCGAGAAAGTCGGCGTCATCGAGGTCTTGCCGGTCACTTCATCCTCCACCGACTCCTCGCCCTTGGGCCTATAGATCAGCGAATGGATGGTGCGGGCGTTGGTCGCCCCCTTGGAGCGCAGCACCTGCGCCGCCTTGCCGGTGAAGGCGGCGAACTGCACTTGACCGTCGACATGCTCGGCGAAGTAGCGCGCCAGCGTCGTCTTGCCGGTGCCGGCATAGCCGAACAGCCGGAAGATCTGCGGCCGGCCTTCCTTGAGCCAGCGCGCGACCGCTTTCAGAGCTTCATCCTGTTGGGGAGAAAATTCCATCAGTGCGACAGACCGGATTCGCAAGCGAAAGACAAGATTGGCCGCCACGTCGACGGTTGTCGGTGGCGATCGCTGGCGCCTCCGACAAAGTCAGGCTATCAGCCGCGAACTGGAACGTAAAGAGAACAAAGCCACAGAGCCTTGGTTGGTTCTGACGAAGAAAAAGTCAGGCGTAGGCAGCCGCTGCCGGCGGCGGGTCGCGGTCAGCCCTCGGAACGGGCTCGTAGTGGTCGAACTGCATCGTGTAGGCCGCGCGGTCCCGGCTCATCAAGCGCAGGTTATCGACGTACTTGAACATGGTGGCCAGCGGCACCTTCGCCTGGATGACGATGGCCTCGCTGCGGGTTCTCGGACTCTGGACTAGACCGCGGCGGCCGTGCAGGTCGCCGACGATGCCGATGACATACTCTTCCGGCGTCACCACCTCGACCTTCATGATCGGTTCGAGCAATTGTACGCCAAGTTTGGGTGCGGCTTCACGGAAACAGGCGCGGCCGGCGATTTCGAAAGCGGACGCCGAGGAGTCGGTGTCGCGATGGGCCGCGTCCACCAGGGTTGCCTTGATGCCGATCATCGGAAAGCCCGCGAAGGGACCGGAGGACAGGATGCTGCGCAAACCGGCCTGGATCCCCACGACATAGTCCTCGGGGACCGAACCGCCGGCGATCTTCGAGAGAAACACAAACTCCGCATTGCGCCCGTTCGGCTCGAACAGGATTTTGACGTGAGCGAACTGTCCCTGGCCGGCGAAAATCCGCTTATGCGTATAGTCCTGTTCGCGGGCGTGAGTAATCGTTTCGCGGTACGCCACTTGCGGAGCCCAGACCTTCAACGCGACTTCGAATTCATTGCGCAGTCGATAGACGATGACGTCGAGGTCAAGCTCGGTCATCGCGGCGATGATCGTCTGGCCAGCTTCCTCGTCCCATTTCACCTCAAAGTCAGGCCGCTCCTCCGCCAGCGTCGACAAGGCGGCGCCAAGCTTCTGCTCGTCGGCCCTGGACTTCGGCTCGATCACGATTTGCAGCAACGGCCATGGTGCGGCAGGTTTTTCCATAATGACCGCACGGTTGCAGGCGGTTCCGATATTTGCAACCGAATATCGGGCCCAAATCCAGATTGAGATAACGGAAGCCTAAACTTGTCCCACTACTGGCAACCTGCGGTCAGACCCCCGGATCGTTCCCCAGCAGGATCGGCTTGCCATGCGGCGTGGCGTGCGCGGCGCGTTCCCATGCTGCCGCCAGCTCGTCCACCTCGCTTTTGCCGGCGATCCCCTTGGCCGCCAGCAGCTTTTCCAGCGCCGCCAGCCAATGCTCGTAATAATCATGGCCGTCAATTGCTGCGCCCGGCCTCTTGACCTCGGCGGACAGAGCCTCCGCCCATTCGCTCCACGAGAACAAGCCCTTGTCGTGCAACGCCACCGTCATGGCAAAGGCTTCCGCCTGCCATGGTTCCGAAAACACCGGTTCGGCGAATGGCAGAGCGCCCTCATGCCGGCTCAAGATAGCTCTCCCAGGCATCGATCGAGACGGTCAATGTCGGGTCCGCATCCTCGCCCCAGATCTCGGCACCGTCGAAGACCACTGTGTAGACCCATTGCGGATTTTCGCCCTTGCCATGCGCATTGCTGTCGGGAAAGACGAAGCCGTCGCGAACGGCTTCTATGCTGCCGTTCTTGCCGCGCGCATAGCGCGGCAGGCGCGTGTGGCCGGTGGGATTGAAATTCTTCGTCCGCACGTGATCGCCGGCCCGAAAGCGTGCCGGCGTAGCGACTGGGCGATCACACGGCCCGCCCTTGGCGAGCACCGCCGGCACGTCCGCTGCCTTCAGCATTCTTTTCGGCGTCGCTGCCGGGTCGACAGCCTTGCCGGCGGCAAGGTCTTGCTCCGTCACGAAGCCGTGCCGCTTCAACAGCACTTCCAGCGCCTTGATCCAGATCTGATAGTAGCTCGAGAAATAATAGACGGCAGGATGCAGCGATTCCCGCGCGTGCCGGCTTTCGTCGATGTTCCAGGCCCCCATGGACCCGGCGGTCAGCGTGACGCCGAGCGCCCGCCTCTCCCAGTCGGTGTGGAAATAGGGCTCGTCTTTTTCCGGCGCGACCGGTCCGAAACCCATCTGCCCGCCAAGATCCTGCGGCCCGTTCATGCCGGCGCCCTCGCTAATGCCGTGCCGATCATCGCATCCCGGCTCACCAGCTCGGCGAGCTGCTCCTCGCTCCAGCCCTCGGTGCCCTCCGGACGCATCGGCACCACAAGGTAGCGAAGCTCGGCGGTCGAATCCCAGACCCGGATTTTCTTCTCCGCCGGCAGCGTCAGCCCGAATTCTTCCAGCACGCCGCGCGGATCGATCACCGCCCGCGACCGGTATGGCGGCGCCTTGTACCAGACCGGCGGCAGTCCGAGCACCGACCACGGATAGCAGGAACACAGCGTGCAGACGACGAGGTTGTGCGTCTCCTCGGTGTTGAACACCGCCTGCATGTGCTCGCCCTGGCGGCCGGAATAGGAGAGCGCTTCGATCGCCGCCGTCGCATCGCGTTTCAGCCAGTCGGCATAGGCCGGATCGCCCCAGGCCTTGGCCACCACGCGCGCGCCGTTGCGCGGGCCGATCTTGGTCTCGTAGGTGTCGACGATGACGTCGATGGCCGCCGGATCGATCAGGCCCTTTTGCGTGAGTATCGTTTCCAGCGCGCGCACACGCGCCGCAAACGGATCGAGCTCGTTGTCGTGGTCATGATCATGGGACATGACGCGAAATTAGGATCACCCGCTTCGCGCGGCAAGCACCGGGATTTGGGCCAGCTGCCGATTATTCGGCCGCTGTCTTTTGCGGTTCGATCCGGCCTTCGTCATTATCGAACAGGGAGCGCTGAATCTCCCCCTCCACAGCCTGCAAATTCGGCTGGCTCTTCTTCGAGAACAAGCCGACCAGCCAGCCCGAGAAATTCTCCATGTAGACGTAGATCACCGGTGTCACGAACAGGGTCAACGCCTGCGAGGCGAGCAGGCCGCCGACGACGGCGACGCCCAGCGGCTGGCGCAACTCGGCGCTGGCGCCAGTGCCGAGCGCGATCGGGAACGTACCCATCAGTGCTGCCAGCGTCGTCATCATGATCGGCCTGAAGCGCATCAGGCAGGCCTTGTGAATGGAGTCCTTGGCGGACATGCCTTCTCGTCGGAGCTCAAGCGCGACGTCGACCATCATGATGCCGTTCTTCTTGACGATGCCGATCAGCATCAGGATGCCGATCACCGCGATGACCGACAGGTCCATGCCGGCGAAGCGCAAGGCGACGACGGCGCCCAGCACCGCCGACGGCAGGCCGGTGAGGATGGTCAGCGGATGGATGAAGCTCTCATACAGAATGCCGAGCACGATGTAGATGGTCAGGATCGCGCCGCCGACCAGCAGACCCTGGTTGGCGAGAGAGTCCTGGAAGGTCTTGGCGGTGCCGGCAAAGGTGGTCGAGATCGCCGTCGGCATGCCGATCTGCTCTTTGAGCGCATTGATACGGGTCACGCTGTCACCCAGCGCCACGCCCTGCGGCAGATTGTAGGAGATGGTCACGGCCGGAAGCTGGCCGAGCTGGTTGACGGTCAAGGCGCCGGCCGTGCGGTCGACCCGGGCGAAGGCGCCAAGCGGCACCAGGGAGCCACTCGCCGTCCGCATCTGGATGGCAAGCATGCGCTCGGGCGACCATTCGATCTTGGGGTCGAGTTCGGTGATGACTTCGTAGCTGTCGGCCGAACCGAAGATTGTCGAAACCTGGTCGGTGCCGAACCCACCGTAGAGCGCGGAGCGCAGTGTGTCGGTGTCGATGCCGAGCTGGGCGGCCTTGTCGCGGTCCACCACCAGCGACGCCTGCAGCGCATTGTTCTGCAGGTCGCTGGTGACATCGGTGAAGGTCGTATGGTCGGCCGCCATCGCGTCGTTCAGCTTCTGCGCCCACTGATCGGTCAGGCCGGTATCGAGGCCCTGAACCACAAGCTGGTAGGCGCTGGCCGACGAGCGTGAGCCGAGCCTCAGATTCTGCACCGGCTGCATGTAGGTCTCGATGCCTGCAACGCCCGACAATTGCTTGCGCAGATCCGAAAGCACCTTTTCGATATCCGGCCGCTGGTCCTTGCCCTTGAGCTGGACGAAGAGCTGTCCCTGGTTGAGCGCATTGTTGCCGCTGCCCGCCGACCACGCCACATGGTCGACATAGGGTGAGTGCGAGAACACGTTGGCCACCTGCCCTTGCAGCTTGGACATGGCGTCGAACGAGATATCCTGCCGCGCGATGGTCGTCACCGATATCTGGCCGATATCCTCCTGCGGGAAGAAGCCCTTCGGCGAGATCTCGATCAGCCACACCGATGCCGCCGCGGTGCCTATGAACACCAGGAACACCAGGAAGGTGTGGCGCAGGCAGAAGCTCAAGACCCGGTCGTAGCCGCGTGTGACGAGGTCCTGCTTGTGGCCGGGAGCATGCTTGTCGCGATCGGCCTTGGTGACCGACAGGAGCCGCGAGCACAGCATCGGCGTCAAGGTCAGCGACACGAACATCGATGCCAGGATGGCGACCGTCACCACCACGGCGAACTCGTTGAAGATACGCCCGATCACGCCGCCCATCAGCAGCACCGGGATGAACACCGCCACCAGCGAGATCGAGATCGAGATGATGGTAAAGCCGATTTCGCGCGCGCCTTTGAGCGACGCGTCGAAAGCCGACAGTCCGTCTTCTTCCATGTGGCGAAAGATGTTTTCCAGCATGACGATGGCGTCGTCGACGACTAGGCCGACGGCCAGCGTCAGGCCCATCAGCGAGATGTTGTCGATCGAGAAGCCGAACAGAAACATCGCCCCGAGTGTCGCGATCAGCGAGATCGGCACCGCCACGGCCGGGATGATCGTCGCCGTAACCCGGCGCAGGAACACGAAGATCACCATCACCACGAGAGCAATGGTCAACAGCAGCGTGAACTGCACGTCGTCGACGGCCTGGCGGATCGAGGTCGAGCGGTCGTTGAGCAGCTTGATCTGGGCAGCGGCCGGCATCTGGTCCTGGAAGGACGGCAGCATCGCCTTGACCTTGTCGACGACGTCGACCGTGTTGGCGTCGGGCTGGCGCTGCACGGCCATGATGATGGCGCGGGTGCCGTCATACCAGCTCGCCGTCGTCGTCGTCTGCACGGAATCGACGACGCGCGTGACCTCGCCCAGCCGCACCGGGTGGCCGTTCTTGGTGGCAATGATGAGGTTGGAGAAGCCGGCCGCGTCGGTCAGCTGGGTGTTGGCGGTGATGGTCAGCTGCTGCTTGTTGTTCTGTAAGACGCCGAGCGGCGTGTTGCTGTTGGCGGACGCGACGGCCGCCTGCAACTGGTCGATCGAGATGCCGCGCGCGGCAAGCGCTGTCGGATCGATCTGGATGCGCACGGCGTATTTCTGCTGGCCGAAGATCGAGACCTGCGCCACGCCGTCAATGGTCGACAGCGACGGCGAGATGACGTTTTCGGCGAAGGCGTCGAGGTCCGTCAACGGAACCGTGTCGCTGACCAGTGACATCAAAAGGATCGGCGCGTCGGCCGGATTGACTTTTCGGTAGCTCGGCGGCGCCGTCATCTGCGGCGGCAATGACTTCTGGGTGCGCGCGATCGCTGCCTGCACGTCGGCGGCGGCGGCGTCGATGTCGCGGTTGAGCACGAACTGAATGGCGATCGACGTCTGGCCGAGCGAGTTGCTGGTCGAGATGGAATCGATGCCGGCGATCGTCGCGAACTGCTTGATCAGCGGCGTCGCCACCGAGGTCGCCATCGTCTCCGGCGAGGCGCCCGGCAGAGAGGCCGAGACGTTGACGACCGGAAACTCGGCGCTCGGCAGTGCTGCCACCGGCAGGAATTTGTAGGCGAACAGCCCACCCAGAACGAGGGCGAACGACATCAAAAGGGTGGCGACGGGCCTGCGGATGCAGAATTCGGAGATCATTGGGCCGCCCCGCCGCCGGCGCTGCTCGCCTCAGCCACCTTTGGCGCCGCTGCACTCGCCGTGGCCTTCCCTTCATGAACGGCGGCACCGTCCTTCAGCCGCGTCTGGCCTTCGGTGACGACCTTCTCACCGCTCTTCAGACCCTGGCTGATGGCGCTGTTTTCGCCCTCGGTCAGCGCCACCTGCACCGGCCGCATCTCGACCGTGTTGTCGGACTTAACCACATAGACGAACGGGCCCTTCTGACTGGGCTGCACGGCGACCGTCGGAACGGACGTCATCTGCGGCATGATGCCGGCGTCAAGAATGACGTTCACATATTGTCCAGGCCACAACGACAGATCGGCATTGGGAATGCTCGCCCGCGTGGCGATCGTGCCCGACGCGGTGTCGACACTGGAATCGACGAAGTCGAGCGTGCCCTTGCCGATCGGCGTCGGGGCGCCGTCCTTGGTCAGCGTCACCGCGCCTTGCTGCGGATTGGCCAGCGCCTCGTGCAGCAGCGCCAGGTTGCTTTCCGGCAGGTTGAAGTTGACCTGCAGCGGGTCCATCTGGGTGATCGTCACCAGCGGCGTCGCTGTGCTCGAGTTGCCGTTGCTGAGCGTGACGAGGTCGCCGACCGAGACGTTGACGGCGCCCAGCCTGCCGGCAATCGGCGCCGCGATGGTGGCAAAGCCGAGCTGCACATTGTCGGCGTCGATCGTCGCCTTGTCGGCATCGACCGTCGCGGCCGCCGCCTTCTGCGCCGCCACCGCCTGGTCGTAGGTCTGCTGGGTGCCGGCCTGCTTGGCGACAAGGTCCTTGGCGCGCTGGAGATCGGAATTCGAGCTTGCGAGCAAGGCCTGGTCCTTGGCCAAAGTCGCCTGGTCCTTGGCCAGTTGCGCCTTCAGCGCGCGGTCATCGAGCCGGAGCAGCACATCGCCCGCCTTGACCATCTGGCCATCCTTGACGTCGATTGACACGATCTGGCTGGAGACGCGGGCATTGATCGAGACCACCGCCGGCGAGGAGACGAAGCCGATGGCATAGCGGCGGATCGGGAAATCGGCGGTCGTGGCGGTCGCGGAGACGATCGATGCCGAACGCGCGCCACCCCCTTTTGCAGTCTCGCCTTTTGAATTGTCCGGGGCCTTGGCCGTCTTGTCGCCGCTGGTCGTTCTGTCCGCGTCAGCCTGCGTGCCGGAAATCAGTTGCTGGACCTTGGCTAGCGTCGTGGGCGAAAAGTAGAGCCCGGCGCCCGCCAGACAGGCGACAGCAACGACTGCAAAAGCGATTTTTCCGCGCATCGACACCATGCCCTTTACCAGACACGCCGAACCCGGTGGTCTTATTCTAGCTCGGTTCACGGCGCCTTGCCGCGATTTTCGCCGAATAGATAGGACAAGGCTTTGGCGGAAAAGGGCCAAAACGCGGCATTACGAAGATTTAATGTGCACTGCACAATGGGTGAGCAGCCTGCAATGGCCGCCGGCCGAGGCCCTTCATAGTCCCCAAAAGCTGAGGTCTAAGCCTTGCCCAGATGCTTCGGCCAGAATTCCTGATGCACCTCGGCGGCTTCGTCTTCGAGGTTCGGGCCAACCACAGTGACGATGCGCGCGCCGGTTTGCAGCACCGCCCGGCTCGGCACGTTCAACCCGATCCCAGCGATCTCGCCAAGCCGCGCTTCAGAGCACGCAAACACCATACGCCCGACGCCCGACCAGTAGATCGCCCCGGAGCACATCGCGCACGGCTCCGTGCTGGTGTAGAGCGTGCAGTCCGCGAGAAAAGCAGTGTCGTATTGTTGCGCGGCCAGTTTGACCAGGTTCATCTCGGCGTGGTTCGTCATATCGTGGCCGGTGAAGACGCTGTTTTCGGCGCGCAGGATGACGTCGCCGTCCTTCACCAGCACCGCGCCAAACGGTTCGTCGCCGCGTTCCACCGCGGATTTCGAGAGTGCAATCGCCTCGCGTAAAAACGGCTCGTGGCTTTCCATCGGACTCTCCCCAAAGAGGCTAGGCGCTATGATTGTGTCTTGAAGCGGAACGATTTCCAAGGGCTGCAAATCAGATTCAAGTCACCGATCGGCATCTGCTCCAATCAATGAGCCCCGCCCCTATTTCAGCATCGGCCACAGCGTCGCTGCGAGCAATACGCCCATGGCGATGTTGAACCATTTCAGCCGCGTCGGATCCGACAGGAAGCCGCGCAACGCCGTGCCAAATCCGGCCCAGATGGACACGCTGGGCAGGTTGACGATCGCGAAGGCTGCGGAGATCAGCGCCACCGAGATGAACGGGTGATCGGGATTGGTGTAGACGGCCATGGCGGTGATCGCCATCACCCAGGCCTTGGGATTGACCCATTGGAAAGCCGCCGCATCGATGAAACGCATCGGCTTGGCCTCGGTCTCGCCCTTGCCGCTCAGCGAACGCG
The DNA here is from genome assembly GCF_041355295.1 of Mesorhizobium sp. RCC_202. Lineage (NCBI taxonomy): Bacteria > Pseudomonadati > Pseudomonadota > Alphaproteobacteria > Hyphomicrobiales > Phyllobacteriaceae > Mesorhizobium > Mesorhizobium sp. RCC_202. The sequence goes on along the minus strand of NZ_JBFUPO010000004.1, from coordinate 456,101 downwards.
ACATGGCGATCTTCCAGGCGAGATAGAGCAGATAGGCGGCACCCGCGATCTTGAGAGCCGTGTGCAGCGCCGGAAACGCCGTCAGCACCGCGCCGAGGCCGAAGCCGACTGCCAACAGCAGCACGAAAAAGCCGATGCTGATGCCCAGCATGTGCGGGATCGTCCTGGCAATGCCGAAATTGACGCCCGACGCCAAAAGCATGAAATTGTTCGGCCCTGGCGTGATCGAAGTCACCAGGGCATAGAGCAACAGAGCGAGAAAAGCGTCGAGCGACATGACATCCTCAAAGATATGTCAGCCTTATTGACCTTTTGGCTAACCCGCAAAAGCCAGCGGCAAAGAATGGACGGGCCAAAGACATGCCCGCCGGCCGGCACGCTTACATCGCCTGCGGGCCGCGGTTCATCGCCGCCACGCCGGTGCGGCAGATCTCGACCAGGCCGAGCGGCTTCATGATGGCGATGAACTGGTCGAGCTTGGAGCCCTTGCCGGTGATCTCGAAGATGAAATGCTCGGTGTTGGCGTCGATGACCGAAGCGCGGAAGGCGTCCGCCAGGCGGAGCGCTTCGACGCGGGCGTCGCCGGTGCCGGCGACCTTGACCAGCGCCAGTTCCCGTTCCAGCGGCCGCTCCTGCCCCATCTCGTGCGAACGCACGGTCAGATCGACGACGCGGTGCACCGGCACGATGCGTTCGAGCTGGTGCTTGATCTGCTCCATCACATGCGGCGTGCCGCGCGTCACGATGGTGATGCGCGACAGATGCTTCTCGTGTTCGGTCTCGGAGACGGTCAGGCTCTCGATGTTGTAGCCGCGCCCGGAAAACAGGCCGATGACGCGGGCAAGCACGCCCGGCTCGTTGTCGACCAGCACGGAAAGCGTGTGCGTTTCCGGCTTCTCGGTTTCCTTGGCGATGAAATAGGCGGAGCCGGTCGGTTGAAGGTGCTGTGCGTTCATTGAGGTGAATCTCGATTTCAGACTTTTGAGCTAATTCTCTGTTTACGCACGGCTTCTCGCGACAGCCCTGCCTTGGCGGCTGCCTACACCAGTTCCCTGCCCTTGGCGTCGATGGCGTTGGCCACCGCTTCGTCGGTCGCCTCGTCCGGCAGGAGCATCTCGTTATGCGCCTTGCCCGACGGGATCATCGGGAAGCAGTTGGCCAAAGTCGCCACGCGGCAGTCGAACAGCACCGGCTTCTTGACCGAGATCATTTCGTTGATCGCGTCATCGAGCTCGTCGGGCTTGTCGCAACGGATGCCGTGGCCGCCATAGGCCTCGGCGAGCTTGACGAAGTCCGGCATCGCTTCGGTGTAGGAATGCGACAGCCGGTTGCCGTGCAAGAGCTGCTGCCACTGCCGCACCATGCCCATATACTGGTTGTTGAGGATGAAGATCTTGATCGGCGCCCTGTACTGCACCGCCGAGCTCATCTCCTGCATCGTCATCTGCACCGAAGCGTCGCCGGCGATGTCGATGACCAGCGCATCGGGATGGGCGATCTGCACACCGAGCGCCGCCGGCAGGCCGTAGCCCATCGTGCCGAGGCCGCCCGACGTCATCCAGCGGTTCGGCTTGTCGAAATGATAGTGCTGCGCCGCCCACATCTGGTGCTGGCCGACCTCGGTGGTGATGTAGGTGTCCCTGTCCTTGGTCAATTCGTAGAGCCGCTGGATGGCGTATTGCGGCATGATCACATCGCTGTTCATCTTGTAGGCGAGCGAATCCCGCGCGCGCCATTTCGCGATCTGCTCCCACCACGGGTAAAGCGCCTTCTTGTCGGCCTTGACGGTCGCCCGCCACAGCCGCACCAGATCTTCCAGCACGCGGCCGACATCGCCGATGATCGGCACCTCGGTGTGGACGTTCTTGTTGATCGAGGACGGATCGATATCGATGTGGATCTTCTTGGAGTTCGGCGAGAAGGCGTTGAGCCGGCCGGTGATGCGGTCGTCGAAGCGCGCGCCGATGCAGATCATGACGTCGCAATCATGCATGGCCATGTTGGCCTCGTAGGTGCCGTGCATGCCCAGCATGCCCATCCAGTTCTTGCCGGAGGCCGGATAGGCGCCGAGCCCCATCAGCGTCGAGGTGATCGGGAAACCGGTGAGATCGACCAGCTCGCGCAGCAAATGGCTCGCCTCCGGACCGGAATTGATGACGCCGCCGCCACTGTAGATGATCGGCTTCTTGGCGGTGGCCATCAGCTCGACGGCGGCTTTCACCTTCTCCAGGTCGCCCTGGATTTTCGGCTGATAGCTGGTGCGCGGCGCCGTCTGCGGCGGCACGTAGATGCCTTTGGCGAACTGCACGTCCTTCGGGATGTCGACCACGACCGGGCCGGGACGCCCGGTGGTCGCGACATGGAAGGCCTCGTGGATGGTGGCGGCCAGGTCGTTGACGTCCTTCACCAGCCAATTGTGCTTGGTGCAGGGGCGCGTGATGCCGACCGTATCGCATTCCTGGAAGGCATCGGAGCCGATCAGCGAGGTCGGCACCTGGCCGGTGAGGCAGACCAGCGGAATGGAATCCATCAGCGCATCCTGCAGCGGCGTCACCGCATTGGTGGCGCCGGGGCCGGAAGTCACCAGCATGACGCCGGCCTTGCCGGTCGAGCGCGCATAGCCTTCGGCCGCATGGCCGGCGCCCTGCTCGTGCCGGACCAGAATGTGCTCGACGTCGTCCTGCTGGAAAATCTCGTCGTAAATCGGAAGCACCGCGCCGCCCGGATAGCCGAAGACATGCTTGACGCCGTTGTCCTTCAGCGCCTGCACCACCATCTCTGCGCCCGTCATCTCGCGCCGCTCGTTTTGTCCATTGCTCATCGGTCTGGTCCCGTACTGTCCGCCGTCTGGCGATTGCTGGTCGTTTAGTTGGATTTCAGGCAATAAAAAAGGCCCCCGAGGGAGCCTGTGTGATGCGCATGGGGGGTTTTCGCCCGGCGGTTACACCGCCTTGCCCACGCGCTTTCCTACGAGAATGAGTGCCGTTTTCATGGTGGCGGACAATAGAATTGGTTCCGCGCCGCTGTCAACGGGCAAAGTGGCGAACGCTGCTCGTCCAGATCCGGGCGAGCGACGCCGCTTGCTCACCTTGCCTGGAGAAGCATTTGATGCGGCTTTGGATGAGCGCGCCGGCAGCACGCGCTCCCGGCATTCGCCAGGCCCATGGGCCTTTACGGCACGTTCCCCGTCGAAGCGGAAACACATCGCTTGCCCCTCCACGATGCTGATTGCGCTCAGCCTCGATTGGCGAAATCGCTGACAACCCGCTGCAGCAGCGGCACGTAGTCGCGAAAGCTTCGCGTCTTCATGTTGGCGATCTTGCCGGCCTCGTCCCAGATGCGGACCCGCACCGCTTCCTCATGGAACGGGTTCTTGCGGAACTCGGCCACTTCCTCGGCGCTCATCGGCCCGCCCTGCAGCGACAGCGTGTGCACCGAGGCCTGCGACAACCTGGCGAAATAGGTCGGATCGACGGCGCAGAGATAGCGTTTGGCCGCGACATGCAGCCTGACGCATTCGACGATGACCGGCGGAAAGAAGGGCGCCAGTACCTCGCCGCCCGCTTCGTCGTGATGCTTGTCCTCGACATCGTCGGGCGAATAGGTGCCGAACTCGCTGGTATAGTGGCCGATGTCGTGCAGGAGCGCTGCCGCCACCAGCACATCGGGCGCGCCGTCCTGCTCGGCAAACCATGCGCCCTGCAGCATGTGTTCCGACATAGTGACCGGTTCGCCAAGATAGGATTCGGCGCCACGGCGTTCGAAAATGTCGGCGATGAATTCAACGATATTGTCGGCGTTCAAATCCTGGCCGCTCATTCCGCGGCCTCCTTGAACTGGTGCTCGATCGCGGCAAGCGTCGACAAAAGCCCGTCTTTGTCGGCATAGCAGCCCTGCAGCCAGCGCTTGCCGGTGCCTGAAAACGCCTTGCGCGCATGCATCACGCGAGTGTTGTCGACAATGAAGGCCTGCCCCGCCTCGAGCTTGAAGGTCACCTCGAAGGCAGGATCCTCGATCAGCTCTGCGAACCGGCGGTAGGCGGCGTAATATTTGCCCATCGCGTCGAACGGCACATCGACCGTCGGCGCCAGCGAACGGTTGTTGAAGCGGATGCAGAGAAGTTCGCCATCCGGCCCCAGCTCGATCATCGGGCGCTTCGACTGCAGCCGCACGCCGGACGATCCGGCATATTCGAACCGCGCCGCATAAGAGGAAAGCAAACGGAAGCCTTCGGGGTTTTCGGCCTGCAACGCCGCCGCCACAGCAAAGCCGTCGACGACGCTCGACTCGCCGCCCTCGACCGTATTTTCGATGCAGGACAGGATCTGCAGCGTCGGCACCGGATCGCGGTAGGGATTGTCCGTATGCGCCTGCAGGCCGAGATTGGTGTAGGCGAGATTGGTCGGATTGACCTCGGCGCGGACTTCGAACCAGCGACCGTAATTGGTCTCCCTGATGTAGCCGAACAGGTCGGACACTTTGCAAAGCGCTCCGGATTCCGCCGGCAGATCGTCCATCACGGCAAAGCCATAGGTTTTCACCGCCGCCAGCCATTGCCCCAAGACGGCGCAGTCGCGGCTGGCCGCGACATAGCCGGCGCGCGGCACCGAATGCTGCATCGTGGCCTTGGTCCATCGAACGGTATCCTTGCCGGTCCACCCAGCCTGACCGGCGGTGTCGCGATCATAGGCGTTGGCGCTCAGCCACGCCGAGGGAAAGCTGACCGTCTTTCCTTCCGGAACGAAGGTGAGTTCCAGCATATCGCCCTTGATCGTGGCGGCATCGATCGTCGTATCGGCCGGAATGTCGAGGATGGTGATCAGCCGCTGGCCGTTGCTGGCGCTGCGGGTCTTGTCGTCGAGCGCGTTGTCGCGCAGCCAGATGGCATGAAAGCGGGTACGCGCGCCGTCCTTCCAGCCAAGTTCGATTGTTTTGCCTTTATCGCCGATAAGCGCGTGCGTAAGCATAAGATCCGTTCCTGTCCGCTGCGCCCCGGTAACGGAGCTTCGGTTGCACGTTGACGGGACGGTAGACATAATTCAAATTATCGTTTTTTGGCCAATGGTCATAAATATCTAATGGCTCAAATAGCACTGCCCTTGCCCCCGCTTGACTGGCTGCGCAGTTTCGAGGCCGCCGCGCGGCTGTCGAATTTCACCGCGGCCGCTGCTGAACTCGGCCTGACCCAGGCGGCCGTCAGCCAGCATATCCGTTCGCTTGAAGAGCGGCTGAAACATCCCTTGTTCATCCGCCTGGCGCGCGGCGTCGAACTGACGCCCGAAGCCGCGGCCTATCTGCCGCATTTGCAATCGGCCTTCGCCGTGATCGGCAACAGCACGCGCGAACTGTTCGAGCCGAGGACGATCCAGAACGTGACGATCCGCTCGCCGATTTCCTTTGCCGTGTTGATGATCGCGCCGGTCCTGCCCGAAATGGCAAACAGCCTGCCGCATGTCCAACTGCAGATCGAGACCATCCACACGCCGGCCGACTACGGCGAACGCTCCGGCATGCTCGATATCCGTTTCGGCACCGGCTCCTTCGCTGGGCGGCAGGCCGACCGCCTGACCCGGGAGACCCTGACGCCGATGGCGACGCCCGCCCTGGCCAGGGTGCCGGATTGGACGAAATTGCCGAAACTCACCGTCGTCGGCGCGCGCGAAATGTGGGGCGAATGGTTCGCTGCCGCCCGCATGGCCCCGACCCTCGGACCGACGCATAAATTCGATAGTTTCGTCGCCGCGCTCGAGGCGGCCAGGCACGGTGCTGGTATGGTGCTCGGCTCACGCCCGCTGGCCGATGCGGCGCTGCGTGACGGATCGCTGGTGACTTTTTCCGAATTTGCCCTGTCGGGCGGCGCCGGGCACTATCTGACCGCTCCCTCCGGCGCCCATCTCAGCAGCGCCGAGGACGATGTCCGTCACTGGTTTGCAACCGTGTTTGGCCAACGCATGGCCGAACTCCAGTCGCCGGCCATATCGGCGATTTCGCGATAAGTCACTGAATTCGCGCCAAACTATTTGCCGACGTGACGCGGCACACGGTTTGCCGCGATACTGCGCAAAGCCGGACGTTCAAGCTTCGGCGAAGGCTCGCTCATCCCAGGCGGCCGGAAAAATCATGGAGGAAATTCGATGCTCGACAAGGCCCCCAACAAGAAGCTTTCCGACCTGCTCGACAAATTTGGCGCGGCCCTTGTCGCGGGCGATATCGACAAAGCGGTCGCCTGCTTTCAGGAGGATTGCTACTGGCGCGATCTCGTCAGCTTCACCTGGAACATCAAGACGATGGAAGGCCGCGACCAGGTACGCGACATGCTGGTGAGCCAATTGGCCAGGACCAAACCGTCGAACTGGGCGATAGCCAAGGGCGAAGACGCCACGGAAAACGACGGGCTGCTCGACGGCTGGATCGGCTTCGAGACGGAGGTCGCGCGCGGCTTCGGTCACATCAGGCTGAAGGACGGCAAGATCTGGACGCTGCTCACCACGATGGTCGAGCTCAAGGGCCATGAGGAACCGGCCGGCTTCGACCGCCCGCTCGGCGCCAAGCATGGCCATGGCCGGAATCGCCCGACTTGGAAGGAAGAGCGCGAGAAGGAAGCCGCCGAGCTCGGCTTCAAGACGCAGCCCTACACGCTCATCATAGGCGGCGGCCAGGGCGGCATCGCGCTCGGCGCGCGTCTGCGGCAACTCGGCGTGCCGACCATCATCGTCGAGAAGAACGAGCGTGCCGGCGACAGCTGGCGCAAGCGTTATAAGTCGCTCTGCCTGCATGACCCGGTCTGGTACGACCATCTGCCGTATATCGATTTCCCCAGGAACTGGCCGGTCTTCGCGCCCAAGGACAAGATCGGCGACTGGCTGGAAATGTACGCCAAGGTCATGGAGCTGAATTACTGGTCCTCGACCGAGGCCAAAAGCGCTGTCTATGACGACAAGAAAAAGCAATGGACCGTGGTGGTGCGCCGCAATGGCAAGGACATCACGCTGCAGCCGAAGCAGCTGGTGCTGGCTACCGGCCAGTCCGGCAAGGCCAACATGCCAAGCTTCAAGGGCATGGACACATTCAAGGGCGACCAGCATCATTCCTCGAAACATCCCGGCCCCGACGCCTATGTCGGCAAGAAGGCAGTCGTCATCGGTTCGAACAACTCCGCCCACGACATTGCGGCCGCCCTTTGGGAAGCCGGCGCCGACGTCACCATGGTGCAGCGCTCGACCACGCATATCGTCAAGTCGGACACGCTGATGGAGATCGGTCTGGGCGCGCTCTATTCGGAAAAGGCGGTTGAGAGCGGCATGACCACTGCCAAGGCCGATCTCGTCTTTGCCTCGCTGCCCTACAAGATCCTGCACGAGTTCCAGATCCCGGCCTATGCCGAGATGAAGAAACGCGACGCCGGTTTCTACAAAGGCCTGGAGAGGGCCGGCTTCATGCTCGACTGGGGCGATGACGGCTCCGGCCTGTTCATGAAATACCTCCGCCGCGGTTCGGGCTATTACATCGATGTCGGCGCCTCCGACCTGATCATCGACGGCTCGATCAAATTGAAGAGCGGTGTCGAGGTGAAGGAGATCAAGGCGCATTCCGTCCTGCTCTCCGACGGATCCGAACTGCTGGCCGATCTCATCGTCTACGCCACCGGCTATGGCTCGATGAACGGCTGGGCGGCCGACCTGATTTCAAGAGAGGTCGCCGACAAGGTCGGCAAATGCTGGGGTCTGGGCTCCAACACGACCAAGGATCCTGGGCCTTGGGAAGGCGAGTTGCGCAACATGTGGAAGCCGACGCAGCAGGAGGCGCTCTGGTTCCATGGCGGCAACCTGCACCAGTCGCGTCATTACTCGCAGTTCCTGTCGCTGCAGCTGAAGGCGCGCATGGAAGGCATCGCGACGCCGGTCTACGCGCTGCAACAGGTGCATCACAAGGGTTAGGCAGGCTCGCCGATCCGTTTCCAGTAGATGAGCGTGCCGGTCAGTCCGCCATGCGGTTTCAACGCGTAGTCGGGGATCTCGCCGGCCAGCGTGAAGCCGAGCTTCTCGTAGAGGCCGGAAGCGCCCTCCTCGCTGGCCGTGTCCAGCACCAGCAGGGTTTTGCCCTTCTCGATGGCGAGAGCTTCCGCGGTCCGCATCAGGCGGGTCGCTGTGCCTTTGCCGCGATGCTCAGGCCGCGTCATCAGCTTGGCGATCTCGGCGCGATGCGGCTGGTTTGGCGGGCAGTCGAGAAGCAGCGTGACGGTACCGACGAGCGCCTCGCCCTGCCAGGCGCCCAACACCGACCTTTCACCTCGAGCCGCAGCGGCAAGCGAGTTGCGCCAAAACGCCTGCGCCGCATCCGGCGACAATGGATGCATGAAGCTGACCGATCCTCCGGCGGCGACCGTCCCGATCAACAGCTCGGCCAGCATGGGCGTGGTCGCCGCATCGTCGCTGAGCGGCCTGATGTCGAGGCTGTTCACGCTGGTGTTCCTTCCATGGCTGGACTCCGGCTCTCCGTCATTCGAAATGGCTGTGCCGCTTGCGCCGCCGCGCCCGCCGGATTTCGGCGATGCGTTCGGCGTCTTCCTCGCCAAGGTGACGCCCGCGCTCCAGGATCTCGAGCGTGTATTCCTCATAGGTGAGACCGAGCCGCTCGGCTCTTTCCAGGCGCATCAGCATGATGGCCTGGCTGGGCGCTTTCCAGGCTTTGTCATGCGCGGCGCGCCAGGCGAGGAAGAGATAGGCGTCCCCCTCGCCCCAGGGTGGACCGACATAGTCCGTGAGCGGCGGCCCGCCATTGTGCGAGCGTTTGGGTCGGCGAGGCACCGGGATCAGTCCCTGACCAGCGCCACGAGATAGTCGGCCGCATCCGGCCCGGGAGCGTGGAAAACGCAGTCGCTCGGCGCCCCAAGCGCCAGGCAGTCGCCGGGCTCCAGCCTGTGCACGACGTCTCCCTCGGTGAAGTCGAGCCTGCCGCTGATCAACCATATCTGCTGCTTGATGAAGGCGTAGGACGACGCCGGCAAGCTCACTTTGGCGCCCGCCGGCAGGCTGACCCTGATCAGTTCGAGCGGCATCTGCGCTGCCGGCGACAGATGGCGCCTGACATAGCCGGTCTGGGGATCCCGCCAGAGCGGCTGCGCGTCCTTGCGCAACAGGCCACCGCCTTGCATCTCGGCTCGCGCGATCAATGTCGACAAGGTCATGCCGAAGGCCGAGGCGATGCGCACCAGGAGCACGGCGGTGGGGCTGGTCATGCCGCGTTCGACCGCGCTCAGCATCGCCTTCGAGACGCCGGAGCGCTCGGCAAGCTCCGCCAGTGACCAGTCTCGCATCGTCCTTTCAGCGTGTATCCGCCTGCCGATGGTGACGGCAATGTCGTTCGTTATATCGTCCATTCGTCCAGTATATCGAAATTGCTTGGCCTGGAAAGAGGGGATTCGATCCAATTGCGCCGATCGGCTTAACGGCGCCTACACCATTCGACATCACCTGACTTTAACCCCGATCGCATAGGGTTGACGCTCCAGGGGAATGGGACAGTCACAATGTTCGTCGAACGCGAAGCCTCGGTTGGAGAACTGACCTCGCAGGAACGTCGCAACGCGGAACTGAACGACAAACGCATTCTGGGCAACGTCGTGCAGTGCGATGGCGCGCGTGCCACCATCAGCGCCTATGCTGAGGATACCGAAGGCGCGGTCACCGGCCTGTGGACCGTCGGCAAGATGATCTCCATCAATCTCGGCGCCACGCGCACGGTCGGCCTGGTCTACGCGATCGGCAAGTCGGATCGCGCCTGGAGCAACGAAGGCCAGAACCCGATCGAGGTCTCGATCGAGCTGATCGGCGAAGTGCGTGACGGGATCGATCCAGGCGCCAAGCCGGTATTTGACCGAGGCATCACCACTTACCCGCATATCGGCGCCATCGCGCATCGCATCCGCACCCGCGACCTGCAGGCAGTCTACGATCTCGCCGGGCGCCACTCGGTCACCATCGGCAGCCTGTCGCAGGACGAGTCGATCGATGCCAAGATTGCCATCGACGATACGCTGGCCCGCCATTTCGCCATCGTCGGCACCACCGGCGTCGGCAAATCCACCGCCGTCTCGCTGCTGTTGCGTAAGTCGATCGAAGCGCGACCGGACCTGCGCGTCCTCATCCTCGACCCGCATAATGAATTCGCCGCCTCGTTGCCGGAATATTGCGTGAAGGTCGATTCCAAGACGCTCGACCTGCCGTTCTGGATGTTCAGGCTGGAGGAATTCACCGAAGTGCTGTTTCGCGGGCGCGAGATAGTCCCGGAGGAAGTCGATGTCCTGCGCGACCTGATCCCGGTCGCCAAGAACCTCTATCGCAACCCGAGTTCCGGCAGCTATATCAGGCGCGGCAGCGACGCACTGACGGCCGATACGCCGGTGCCGTACCGCATCGCCGATCTGATCAAGCAGATCGACGAGCGCATGGGCTTGCTGGAGAGCAAGAACGACCGTCCGACCTTGCGCTCGCTGAAGACCCGCATCGAATCGGCGGCGGCCGATCCGCGGTACCGCTTCATGTTCAATTCGCGGCTGATCGAGGACACGATCCACGAAACGATCGGCAATATCTTCCGCGTCCCCCACCACGGCCGCCCGGTGACCTGCTTCGAGATGGCGGGCATGCCGTCGGAGGTCGTCAATTCGGTTTGCTCGGTGCTGGCGCGCCTGGCTTTCGATCTCGCTCTGTGGAGCGAGGGCCGGCTGAAGCTGCTGCTGCTTTGCGAAGAGGCGCACCGCTATATGCCGGCCGACGCGCGCCTGGGCTTTGCGCCAACCAGGCACGCTCTGTCACGCATTGCCAAGGAAGGCCGCAAATACGGCTGCTATCTCGGCGTCGTCACCCAGCGCCCGGGCGAGCTCGACCCGACCATCCTGTCGCAGTGCTCGACCTTCTTCGCCATGCGGCTTGCCAATGAGCAGGACCAGGCGATCATCCGCTCCGCCATCGCGGACTCCTCGGCCTCGACGCTGGCGTTCCTGTCCTCGATGGGGCAGCGCGAAGCCATCGCTTTCGGCGAAGGTGTCGCGACGACGATGCGGCTCAAGTTCGAGAAGCTGCCGCAGGAGTTCATCCCAGGCACCTCGCAACGCGAGCAGAGCGTGGCAGCCGAGGAAGGCAACGATGTCGATCTCGCCATGATCGTCGAGCGCCTGCGCAATGTGCCCAAACCGCAGCAGTCCATGGCCTTCGCCGAAACGGTGGACTCTTCCCGCCAGGCCGGCGACGCCGACTATCGAAAGCCGGCCGCAGCGCGATTGCCGGCGGACGAGGATTTCGACCTGCGCTATGGCCTGAAGCCAGCCACCTTCGGCATCCGCCAACAGAACGATTAATCGATCAACGGCGCAGACACTGCCAAATTCCGATAGGGAATTTGTCAGGCTGAGTCGAATGGTGCCGTTTGCGAGAACCGGAGCGGAGCGGACACTAAGTCCGTGAGCACCGGAAGCGCAGCAAACGGCGGCATGCGGCCAGCCTCACGAATTTAATGATGAGATTTTAGGCGCAGACGCGGTTGCGGCCTTGCTTCTTTGCCTCGTAGAGCTGGCGATCGGCGCGGCGATAGAAATCCTCAGCGCTTTCCTTGTGATCCCAGACGGCAAGACCGACGCTGGTGGTGACCTTCAGCCGCACATTGCCGGACAGAACCGACATGTTGGCGATCGCCTTGCGGATGCGCTCGGCGAAACGGGCAAGCAGTTCGGCGTCCATGTTGGGCGTGACCACCGCAAATTCTTCGCCGCCCAGGCGCGCCACCACGTCGTGATAGCGCGTCATGCCCCTGAGGCACGAGGCGACGGCTCTCAGCACCTCGTCGCCGACATCGTGACCATGCGTGTCGTTGACCTGCTTGAAATGGTCGAGGTCGAGGATCATCAGCCCGACCGGCCTGTCGATGCGACGGAATTCCTCGAGATACTCGCGCAAGGCGTCGTCGAAGTAGCGGCGATTCTGCATGCCGGTCAGGCCGTCCGTGAGCGCCGCCTGCTCCAGCGTCTGTGAACGAGCGCTGAGCGACACCGTCATGGCGCGCAGCTTGCCTTCTTCCCGCACCTGCCCGCGGATCAGCGGGTAGATGAAGAAAGTCCCGAAGAACATCGCCGTCGCCAGCAGCGCTCCGGTCACGAACAGCAATTTGTTGAGGTAGATGATCCTATCGACACGTGATGCGGTATCGAGGTCGGTGGCGATGCCCTGCAACTGGCCATAGGCATGGAATGTCACCAGGCCGGCGGCCAGGATCACGAAAATAAAGACGAAAAAAGCGGATTCCGCCTTGTGGAAACGCATCAACTCCCCGCCGCACTGTAACCTTTGGGGTTATGGCATGGCCGGCCTTACGGAGGGTTAACCGTAACAACCCTGGCGAGAAGAACGCGCGAAGATTTTAAGGCTCTGATTGAAAATGGTATTGGATCAGACCGCGAGGTCGTCACCCGGCCGCAATCTGCGCCATTCCACTCCCAGCTGATTCCTGAACCAGGTCGCCTGGCGCTTGGCATATTGGCGGGTTGCGATCTTGGCGCGTTCGATCGCTTCGGGAAATCCTGTTTGCCCGGCCATCGCCGCCTGCAATTCGCGCACGCCGATCGCTTTTAAGGCCGGCAGCGCGGGATCGAGGTCGAGCGCCGTCAGTTGGCGGACTTCGTCGAGCGCGCCCTTGTCGAGCATCTGGTCGAAACGAACTTCGATGCGCCGCACCAGCTCAGCCCGGTCCGGCTCGATCACCAGGAAGCGCGCGCTGCCGCGATCGATCAGTGGCCGGCAGCGCGCCGCCTGCCATTCCAGGATGGAGCGCCCCGAGGCATCGAGCACTTCGAGCGCGCGCACGATACGCTGACTGTCGGTGGCTTTGAGTTGCATGGCGACAGCCGAATCCTCGCGCATCAGCAAGCGATGCAGCCGCTCGGCGCCTTGTTCCTTGAGTTCGTAACGCCAGCGGTCCCGCACTGCCTGCGGAATGTCGGGCATGTCCGAAATGCCTTCGGCCAGCGCGCGGAAGTAAAGCCCGGTGCCGCCGACGAATATGACGGCACGGCCCGACAGAACACCCTCATCGATCAGCTTCGTCACATCGCGCAGCCAGGCGCCGGTCGAATAGGCTGTCGAGGGATGCACATGGCCGTAGAGGAAGTGCGGCGCGCGCGCCATTTCGGCAGCGCTCGGCCGCGCTGTCAGCACATCGAGCACCGAATAGCCCTGCATGGAATCGGTGTTGACGATGACCGCGCCCTGGCGCTCGGCAAGATCAAGCGCCAGCGCCGACTTGCCGCTGGCGGTCGGCCCGGCTATCAGGATCGCGTTTTTCACGCGGCCCTCGCCCGCTTGCCCGCCGGAATCTTCGATGCCGCTGATCGCCACAATAGTGTCCCGTCCCGAAGACCGCGCCGTGTCGGTCTCGCTTGCGAATATGGCCTCGCGGGCGGCGGGCGCAAGCGTTGTTCATTGGCTGGCCGAGAACATTGCCTGCGATGTCGTTTTGCCCGAGGTGCCGGACGTCGGCGCATTGACGGCCAATCTGCGCGCGGCACTGGCCTCCGAGCCGGTCGACGTCATCGTTCAGCCGGCGCAAGGCAGAAAAAAGAAGATTCTGCTTGCCGACATGGATTCGACCATGATCGACCAGGAATGCATCGATGAGCTGGCCGACGAGATCGGCGTCAAAAGCCACGTCGCGGCGATCACCGCGCGCTCGATGAATGGCGAGATCGCGTTCGAGCCCGCCTTGCGCGAGCGCGTTGCCTTGTTGAAGGGCCTCGATACCACCGTGGTCGATCGCATCATCGCCAATCGGCTCACGCTCGCCGCCGGCGGCCGCGCGCTGGTGCGAACGATGCGCGCCAACGGCGCCTGGACCGCGCTGGTTTCGGGCGGTTTCGATGTTTTCACCAGCCGCATCGCCGACATGCTGGGGTTCCAGGAAAACCGCGCCAACCGCCTGATCGAGCAGGACGGCAAATTCACCGGCATGGTGGCCGAGCCGATCCTTGGCCGCGCCGCCAAGGCCGAGGCTCTGCTTGATATCGCGGCCAAGATTGGCGTGAAGGCCGAGGACGCCGTTGCGGTCGGCGACGGCGCCAATGATCTCGACATGATCCGCCTCGCCGGCACCGGCGTCGCCTTGCATGCAAAGCCTTCCGTGGCGGAGCAGGCAAGAATCCGCATCGATCATGGCGACCTGACCGCGCTGCTCTATCTGCAGGGATACCGCCGCGAGGAGTTCATTGAGTGAGACCTATCCGCACCGAGCGCCTCATCCTGCGCAATTGGGAAGATCGCGACCGCGAGCTGTTCCACCGCATCAACTCCGACGAACGCGTGATGGAGTTCTTTCCGTTTCGCCGCACTCGGGCCGAAGCCGACGCCAAAATGGATGAATTCCGTGGCTGGATCGAAGAGGACGGCTACGGCTTCGCCGCCGCCGAGATCGACGCGACCGGCGAATGCATCGGCTTTGTCGGCCTCCTCGATACGGATCACGTGCCCACCCTGTCCAACGGCGTGATCGAGATCGGCTGGCGGCTGGCCCCCGAATTCTGGGGCAAGGGTTATGTCACGGAAGCCGCCGAAGCCTGGCTCGCCTTCGGCTTCGAAACGCTCGACCAGGACGAGATCGTGGCCTTCGCGGTCGCCGACAATCACCGCTCGACCGCGGTCATGAAGCGCCTCGGCATGCGCGCCGACCCCGCCAACGACTTCGACCATCCCAACATTCCCGACAGCCATCCGCATCTCAAATGGCATTCGCTCTACCGGCTGTCGCGCGACGAGTGGCAGGCACAAAAAAGGGCGGCTCGCTAACCGCCCTTTTGTTTGAAAACAACTGGTTGCCAGGCTTGTCGGACTCAATCCATCCGGATCGTCACGAAGCGCAGTTCGCCGGTCTTTGACGCCAGCATCAACAGCGCATTCTTGCGACCCTGCTCCTTCAATGCACCGATCCGGTCCATGACGTCCTTTGGCGTGGCAACCGATTCCTGCGCGATCTCGGTGATCACCTCGCCGGGCTGGATGCCGCGCTCGGCGGCGGCCGAGTCCTTGGCGACGTCGGTGACGACGACGCCCGACACGTCGGCGGCGATACCGAACTTCTGCCGTGTCTGGTCGTTGAGCTCGCCGACCGTCATGCCGAGCACCGAAGCCGTCGACACCGGCGGAGTTGCCTTGTCGCCATTGTCCTGATCGGTGTTGCCGTTCTCGCCGCTGGCGAGTTTCTCGCCATCCTCGAGCCGGCCGAGCGTGACCTTGACCGTCTGCTCGACGCCCTTGCGCACGATGACGACGTCGACCGCCTTGCCGACCGGGCTTTCAGCCACGACGCGCGGCAGGTCGCGCATTTCATGGATGTCCTTGCCGTCGAACTTTATGACGACGTCGCCGGCCTGGATCGTGCCGTTGTCGACCGGGCCGCCCTTGATGACGCCGGCCACCAGCGCGCCCTTGGCCGTCGCCATGCCGAGGCTTTCGGCGATGTCGTCGGTCACCGGCTGAATGCGCACGCCGAGCCAGCCGCGCCGCGTCTCGCCAAACTGGCGCAGCTGGTCGACCACGCCGGCGGCGAGTTGCGAGGGGATCGAGAAGCCGATGCCGATCGAACCGCCCGACGGCGAGATGATCGCCGTGTTGATGCCGATCACCTCACCGGTGCTGTTGAACAGCGGACCGCCCGAATTGCCGCGGTTGATGGCGGCATCGGTCTGGATGAAATCGTCATAGGGTCCGGAATTGATATCGCGGTTGCGCGCCGAGACGATGCCGACCGTTACCGTGCCGCCGAGGCCGAACGGGTTGCCGATCGCCATCACCCAGTCGCCGACGCGCATCTTGGTGGAATCGCCGAACTTCACCGCCGTCAGCTTATGCCCCTTCGGCTCGACCTTCAGCACCGCGACGTCGGTCTTGGTGTCTGTGCCGATGAGCTTCGCCTTCAACGTGATGCCGTCGGAGAAATTGACCTCGATATCGTCGGCATCGGCAATGACATGGTTGTTGGTCACCACGATGCCCTGCTCGGCATCGATGACGAAGCCGGAGCCCAGCGACTGCACTTTCTGCGCGGCGCCACCCTTGTCGCCGCCGCGGTTCTTGAAGAAATCGTCGAAAAAGTCCTGGAACGGCGAACCCTCCGGCAGTTGCGGCATCGGGACCGCACCCGGCCCCTCAGTTCCCTTTACCGTCTGCGAGGTCGAGATGTTGACCACGGCGCCAAGCAGGTGTTCGGCGAGATCGGCGACCGAAGGCGGCCCATCGGACGCGATCGTCGGCGTGACGAATGACGGGACGGCAACCATGCCGACCACGAACGCCGCAGTGCCGGCGATGAAAGTGCGCCGCGCCGCGCGCAACAGGGTGTCGGATATCATCGTGGCCTCCCGAAAATCTGAAACAAGCGTGTGTCTGAAAAGGACAGGCGCCTCCGCAAAGACGCCTACCCGGTCATGTTGGCAAGAAATACGGCACTGTTGCGGCTATGGCTACCGGCTGACGATAAATCGTCAATCGCCGCCGCACCGCGCGGAATTCTTCACCCGCGCACCAGCCAGACGACGCCGACGCCGACGGCGATTGCAGCCAGCCCGCCGACGCGAAGCGCATTCTCCGGCATCGACAGCACTTCGGTTGCGAGTTTCCGGGCCAGCGCCGGAAACCCGCCATAGACTAGGCCTTCGATCACCAGGACGAGGCCAATAGCCGCCAGAAAATCCTGCACCGCCCGTTACTGGGCGGTGCTGGGTTGCGCGGTCGGGGCCGCCGGCGCGGTGGAAGCGGCCGGCGCCGGCAGCGATGCCGCCGGCAGTCCCGGCTGAGGCTTGCTGCCCGGATCGCGGAAGTAGCGGAAGAACTCGGACTCTGGCGACAGCACCATCGTCGTTCCCGTGTTGTCCAGCGCCGAGCCATAGGCATTCATCGAACGGTAGAAATCGAAGAAGGCCGGATCGCGCTTGTAGGCTTCGGCGAAGGTCGCGCTGCGTTGCGCCTCGCCTTCGCCGCGCAGGATTTCCGATTCCTTCTGCGCCTCGGCAACGATCTCTACGACCTCGCGATCGGCTCGCGCCTTGATGCGCTGCGCTGCTTCGTTACCGCGCGCTCTCAGCCGCTCGGCTTCCGCCAGGCGTTCGGCCTTCATGCGGTCAAAGGTCTGCTGCGAGACCTCCGCCGTGAGATCCGTACGGCGGATGCGCACGTCCTCGATGTCGAGACCGAGCGAGGTAGCGTCCGGACGCAGTTGATCGCGCACCTCGCGCATCATGACGCCGCGCTCCTCGGAGAGTGCGGCCTCGAAGTCGCGCAGACCGTAGACGCGGCGCAGCGCCGCATCGAGACGGGTCCTGAGCCGCGCTTCGGCAAGCTCGACCTGGCCGGACACGGCCGCGCGGAATGTACGCGGGTCCGAGATGCGGTAGGCGATGAAGGCGTCGACCTCATAGAACTTGCCGCCGGAAACCTGGACGCGGATGTTGTCGAGGTCGAAGCGCATCACCCGCTTTTCGACCATTTGCACGCTGTCGGCGTCGAAGAAGGCGAACGGCGCCTTGAAGTAGATGCCGGGCTCGCTCTTGACGTCGATGATTTCACCGAACCTCAAAACGATGGCCTGCTGGCCGGCACTGACCACGAACACCGCGGAATAGAGCAGGAACAGAAGAACCGCTGCGACGACCGCGAGGATGGGAAGACGGTTGGCCATCACTGGTTACCTCCCGTCGTGGCGCCCAGGGCGGGCGCCGGCGGGGCCTTCGGCTGCAGGGCCGGCAGCGGCAGGTAAGGCAGAACGCCCTGGCCGTTGCCCTGTTCGACGATGACCTTGTTCGAGTCCTTCAGGATCTTCTCCATGGTTTCCAGATAAAGGCGCTTGCGCGTCACTTCGGGCGCCTTGGCATATTCGTTGTAGACGGAGATGAAGCGCTGCGCCTCGCCTTCCGCCTCCTGGACGACACGGTTCTTGTAGGCGGCCGCATCTTCGCGGACCTGAGCCGCCTGGCCACGCGCCTGGCCGAGCTTCTGGTTGGAATACTGGTTCGCCTGCTCGACGAACTTGTCCTCGTCCTGCTCGGCGCGCTGCACCTCGTCGAACGCATCGGCCACTTCGCGCGGCGGAGCAGCATCCTCGATCGAGACTGCGTTGACCTGCAGACCCGTCTTGTAGCCGTCGAGCGTTGCCTGGATGATCTCCCGCACCCCGGTTGCGATGCCCTGACGGTCGTCGCGGAAGATATCCTGCGCCGGGCGCCGGCCGACGACTTCGCGCATCGCGCTTTCAGCGACCTGCGACAGCATGCCGTCGGGATCGGAAACGTCGAACAGGTAAGCCTTGGGGTCGGAGACCTGATAGGCGACCGAGAACTGCACGTTGACGATGTTCTGGTCGCCGGAGAGCATCAGGCCGGAGCCGCTGCTTGCCCCACCGCCGACACTGACCAGTTGTTCGGAGATCTTGGCGGTTTCGACCGTTTCGATCGGCCACCAATGGAAATGCAGGCCCGGCTGCGAAAGCTCGGTCTTCGGCTTGCCGAAGCGCAGTTCGACCGCGACCTCGTCCGGCTGCACGGTATAGATCGCCTTGAAAGCCCACAGCGCAATGAGCGCCAGCGCGATCAGTCCGAGCACCGCCGGGCTGGCGCCGCCGCCGCCCGGAAGGGCGCGCCGCAGCCTGTCCTGGCCGCGACGAATGATATCCTCGAGATCGGGAGGCGAACCCTGCGGACCGCTTGGCCCTTTCGGTCCCTGCCCCCAAGGCCCCTGATTGTTGCCGCCGCCCCACGGGCCGCCGCCGCCGCTCTTGTCGTTCCAGGGCATGAATGTCCTTTCGCTCGGTTCCCTCGGGCCTTACGGCGCAATGTCGTCCTTCTATAGGGACGCCTTGGCACGCTTTCAACGCGATGTGCCATCGCCGCCGTCCGATTTGGGCCGGTAGCGACCGTTTGTCGTCTTTAATCGCCTGGGCGACGACGCTGGTAGACCGTGTAGCGTGTCGCGTGGCTGTCTTTTTCGCCGGCGGGAAAATCTTCCGAACGCACGATCCGCCAGACATTTGGGTCGATCGGCGCGAAATGCGCGTCGCCGTCGACCTCGGCCAGCACATGCGTGACATGCAGGCGGTCGGCAAGCGGCAGGGCCTGGGCATAGATTTCGCCGCCGCCAACCACGCAGATCTCCTCGGCGCCCGCCATGCAGCGTCCGCGCACCCTGGCCAGCGTGATCGCCTCGTCCAGCGAATGGGCGACGTCGACGCCCTCGGCGCGCCAGGCCTTGTCGCGCGTCACCACGATGTTGAGCCGGCCGGGCAAGGGCCTGCCGATGCCTTCATAGGTCTTGCGGCCCATGATGATGGGCTTGCCCATCGTATCGGCCTTGAAGCGCTTGAGATCGGTGGAAAGCCGCCAGGGCAGACCGCCTTCGCGCCCGATCACGCCGTTTTCGGCGATGGCGACATAGATCGCAACCTCCATCAGTTGGCGTCCCCGCCATTGCTGTCCGACGGCTCGAGCAGCAGGATGTCGATGTCATGCTCGGGATAGAAATCCTTTGCCGTCATCTCGAAGGTCGTCGGTCCGACCTTTTTGACATTGTCGCCGCAAAACGAGATCAGCGCTTTCGGATTGGCCTTGTCGACGGTCAGCTTGAATTTGCCGATGGTGCCGGCCGCCCAATTGCCGCCGGTGGTCAGGATGTAGGCAATGCGGTTTTCGTAGAATTTCGGATAGCCGTCAGCCTTCGCCGCCTGGCGAATTGCATTCTCGAAGGCGTCATCCATGCAGTAGCGCGTCTTGTAGGTGGTGTACTGGCTGCCCTCGGCGAACTTTCCGTCATAGAAGAAGCTGACCGAGGAGGTGCCGCCGACGCTCGGCTTGTAGCGGTGCGAGACATGGACGTCCTTGTTGGCCGGGAAGGTCGAACGCCACCAATAGGTCGAACGCAGCTGCCAGAACGGCGCGTAGGCCGGCGTCAGGCCTGGACTGTTGTCGGACTCGGGATCCTCGATGATGATGCCGCGGTTTTCCCAGTCCTTGGCGACCGCGCTTGGCAGCTTCGCCAGCGCGGTCTTGGCGGCGTCGCTGAACGGGTTGAACGGAACGTTCTGCGCCTTCAGCTCGGCGCTGATATCGATGCCGAGCGCGAACACCTTCTGCTCGAGCTGCGGCTTTGCCGGGGCTCCGTCGATCGTCAGCTCGAAACCGAGGAAATTGTCGCTCTGGTTCTCGGGGATCGCCGGCATTTCCTCGGGGTCGCCCGAAATGTCGGGCAGCGGGAAAGCGACGATCGCATCGACATCCTTGTCGGTGTTGTTGTGGAAGACATAGTCGACCGTCACTTTTTCCGGCGAGATGAAGAGGTCCTCGCTTTGCATCGCGACCGCATCGCTGCGCGACAGGATCAGGCCGCCGGTGCTGAGCTCGGCAGTGGAATCATTGGCGAGGGCCGGTGCGGCCGAAAGCGCCAGCACTGCGAACAGGAAGCTGCGGAACATGAAAATCCCCCCGGCGGAAATGCCTCCGCCAACCTATCCGGTCGGCATGGCGTTTCAAAGCCCTTCCGCGCTGAAGTCGCGAGCCACCGCGGCGCCGGCGATCTGGACAGGCCGTTTCCGATCAGGCAGGAGTGCCCCCCATGCGCAAGCTTCTCGTCATCGGCATCGGCGCCGGCAATCCCGAGCACATGACGGTACAGGCCATAAACGGCCTGAACCGGGCCGACGTGCTGTTCATTCCCGACAAGGGGGCGAAGAAGAACGATCTCGCCGAGTTGCGCCGACAGATCTGCGATCGCTTCGTCACCAACCCGAAATCGCGCCGGGTCGAGTTCGACGTTCCGGTTCGCGCCGAGCCGACATCGTCCTACCGGACCACGGTCGACGATTGGCATGAAGCGATTGCCGCCATCTACGAAGGCCTGATCCGCGACGAGTTGACCGAGGACGGATGCGGCGCCTTCCTGATCTGGGGCGACCCGTCGCTCTATGACAGTGCGCTGCGCATCCTCGAACGCGTGCGGCAAAGGGACAATGTCGCCTTCCAACTCGAGGTCGTCCCAGGCATCACCGCCATCCAGGCGCTTGCCGCCTCGCATGCCACCGCGCTCAACCGCATCGGCGATTCGATCCTGGTCACCACCGGCCGCCGCCTTACGGAGGAAGGCTTACCTGCCAATGCCGGCTCGACCGTTGTCATGCTCGACGGCAAATGCGCCTTCAACACGATTGTAGACAAGGATGTCCTGATACAGTGGGGCGCCTATCTCGGCACGCCCGACGAGATCGTCATCTCCGGCCGGCTTGGTGACGTCGGCGAAGAGATCGAAAAGGTTCGCGAGGAGGCTCGCAAGAAAAAGGGCTGGATCATGGACACGTATCTGCTGCGGAAGTCAGGGGAGTAGGGCAGCAGGAAAGATTAAGCACGCCGAGACGTCGCATCCTACTGCCCTACTGCCCTACTGCCCTACTGCCCTACTGCCCTACTGCCCTACTGCCCTACTGCCCTACTGCCCTACTCCGCCTCGATTTCGGCCTGCAGGGCCTGCATATGCACCGAAGCGGCCGAAGCGGCGGCCCGCTCTATTGCTCGGAACCGGCTGACGACCGCCAGCCCGACCGAGGTCAGTTGCGCGCCGCCGCCCTTCCTGCCGCCGGTCTGTGCCGAAACCAGCGGCTTGCCAAACACGCGGTTCATGTCCTCGACCAGGTCCCAGGCATGTTTGTAGGACATCTCCATGCCGCGCGCCGCGGCCGAGATCGAGCCGAAGGCGGCGATCTGCTCCAGAAGCTCGATCTTGCCCGGGCCGATTCTTCCGTCCGGGTCGAGATTTATCCGCAGGCTGAGCGACGGCATTTCATTTCCTCGGATTTGACAGCGGCAGAATAGCCCTTGCTGGGAAAGATCGCTATTCCAAATGCACATAGCGGTATCATCGAATTCCTCAAACGCTTGCTTCGACCGACAGGCCGGCACCGGTGTTCGCCCGATCGAAACTCACCGTCTTGATGACAGCGAACACCTTGCTTCCCAATTGCAACCCAAGCGCCTGCCGCGATTGCGCGGTTATGCGCGCCAGCACCATCACGCCACCGCAATCGATGCCGATCTCGACCTCGGGGCCCTCGCCTGGCTTCATGCTGACAATCGTGCCCGGCAGGATGTTGAGCGCGCTGAGGCCGGTCGGTTTCTCGGTAGCGATCATGACGTCGCGGGCACGGACGCGGATGCGAACCAGCGCGCCGACCGGCCTCGCCAGTTTCGGCACGCGGATCTCGCCGGCCGGCGAGGCGAGCACCGTCATGCCGAATGCCTCGTCGTGGCGCAGCACCTTGGCGTCGAGCACCGCGCCGCCCTCGCCACGTTCTTCCGCCGGCAACAGGTCGAGCCGCTGCATGATCGCTTCCGTGGGGCCGGAGGCCGAAACCTTGCCTTGCGCAAGCACCACCACGTCGCTCGCCAGCCGCGCCACCTCGGCAATGGAATGGCTGACATAGACGATCGGGATTTTCGTCTCGTCGCGCAGCCGCTCGATATAAGGCAGGATCTCGGCCTTGCGCGCCTCGTCGAGCGAGGCGAGCGGCTCGTCCATCAACAGCAGTTTTGGGCTGGCGAGCAGCGCACGGCCGATCGCCACGCGCTGCTTTTCCCCGCCCGACAGCTTTGCCGGCCGCCGGTCGAGCAGATGGCCGATGCCGAGCAGGTCGACCACGGCATCGATGTTGGCGTAGCGCTCGGCCGCCGGCGTGAACCAGCGACCATAGCGAAGATTGCCGGCGACGCTCATATGCGGGAACAGCCGCGCGTCCTGGAACACCATGCCGATCCGCCGCTTGTGCATCGGCACGAAGATGCCTGCTTCCGTGTCGACCAGCATGCGCCCGTCGACCGTGATGCGGCCCCTGTCGGGGCGGATCAGCCCGGCAATCAGATTGATCAGCGTCGACTTGCCCGAGCCCGAGGGCCCGAACAACGCCGTCAGCCGGCCGGCGCTCTCGAATTTCCCCTCGACGGCGAAGTCGCCCAGACGATGGCTGATGTCGACAGCGAGCGTCATTCGATGTCCATCCGCCGGCCCACGCGCCGCGCCAGCACTTCCGAGGCGATGAGCGCCGCCATCGAGATGACGATCGAGATCAGCGTCAGTCTAAGTGCGCCCTCATCGCCGCCCGGCACCTGGGTGAAGGTGTAGATGGCCGAAGGCAATGTCTGCGTTTCGTTCGGAATGTTGGAGACGAAGGTAATCGTGGCGCCGAACTCGCCCATGGCCTTGGCAAAAGAGAGGATGGCGCCGGCGATCAGGCCAGGCAGGATCAGCGGCAGCGTGATGGTGGCGAACACCCAGAGCGGATTGGCGCCAAGCGTGCCGGCGGCCGCCTCCATCTTGCGGTCGACGGCCTCGATGGAGAGCCGGATGGCGCGTACCATCAGCGGAAAGCCCATGACGCCGCAGGCAAGCGCAGCACCGGTCCAGCGGAAGGAAAAGACGATGCCGAAATGCTCGGCCAGGAACGCGCCCGCCGGCCCGCGTTTGCCGAATGCAAGCAGCAAGAGATAGCCGGTGACAACGGGCGGCAGGATGAGCGGCAGGTGCACCAGGCCGTTGAGCAAGGTCTTGCCCCAAAAGCGCCCCCGCGCGAGCAGGAGCGCAATCAGGATGCCGGGTGGCAGGCTGAAGACCATCGCCACCAAGGCGACCTTGATCGACAGCCGGACCGCATTCCATTCATCAGGAGTGAGGTTCAGCAGCCAGTTCATACGCGATGTCAGGTCTTTCTCAGTTGCTCGGCGTGAGCACCGTAAAACCCTGTTCCCTGAAGAGGTCGGCGGCCTTGGCCGACTCGACGCATTTCAGGAAGGCAGCCGTATCCTTGTCCTTCGAATCCGCGATTTGGGCAATCGGGTAGATGATCGGCGGATGCGAATCCTCCGGGAAGGTACCGACGACCTTGACGCCCTTCTCGGCATGCGCGTCGGTCGCATAGACGATGCCGAGCGGCGCTTCGCCGGTCGACACCAGCTTCAGCGCGGCGCGAACGTTCTCGGCCTGGGCGACCTTGCCTTCCACCGACGACCATACGCCCAGCGATTCCAGCGCTGCCTTACCGTATTTGCCGGCGGGCACCGCCTTGAAATCGCCCATCGCGAGCTTGCCGTCGCCGACGAGCTTGGCGAGATCGAAACCTTTTTCCACCTTCGTCCCGACCTTGGAATCTTTCGGCGCCACCAGCACGATCTGGTTACCGAGCAGCTTCACTTCAGTGTCCGGCTTGGTCAGCTTCTTGTCGGAGAGATATTTCATCCAGTCGAGATCGGCCGAAACGAAGACGTCGGCGGGCGCGCCACCTTCGATCTGCTTGGCCAGCGCCGAGCTTGCAGCGTAGGAAATGGTCACCGTTCCGCCGACTTCCGGCTCGCAGGCCTTGTTGACCGCATCGAGCGCATCCTTGAGACTCGCCGCGGCGAACACGATCACCTTGTCGTCGGCATGGGCCGCAGGCATTGCGGCGATCAGCATTGCGGTCAGACCGCCAATGGCGGCCGCCTTCAATCCAAAACCATTGCCCAACATAAACTCTCTCCCGGTTTGACAATTCGCACGGCCCAAAGCCTCGGATCGATATATCCGGATGAACATAACAAGGGAAGGCTTTTCGCCTGCCATGACATTGTGCGCCAGCGTGGTCACTGCCTACAACGGATGCGAAACGGCACAGCGAAGTTCAAAGGAGAGACGCATGAAGGTCAGCGCCTGCAACATCCTCAACGTAAGGTAACCGAGATCGTCAAGGGAGCCACCACCTCGCATGTCCGCATAGACATTGGCGGTGGCGTCATTGTCACCGCGTCGATCACCAATGAAGCGGTGGCCGACCTCGCGCTCGAAAAGGGCAAGCAGGCCTATGCGGTGGTAAAGGCCTCCGACGTGATGGTCGGCATCGACTGATGCCGACGAGGCAGGTTCACACCGCGATCGGCGCCTTGATATTCGCGTCGGCGAAATAATTCTCAAGCCGGAAGTCCTCGAAACGGAAGCCGAAAAGGTCCTTCACATCGGGGTTGATCCACATCGTCGGCAGCGCCTTGGGTGTGCGCCGCAGCTGTTCGCGCGCCTGTTCGAAATGGTTCGCGTAGAGATGCGCGTCGCCCAGCGTATGGACGAAATCGCCGGGTTTCAGCCCGGTCACCTGCGCCACCATCAGTGTCAGCAACGCGTAGGAAGGAATGTTGAACGGCACGCCGAGGAAGATATCGGCCGAGCGCTGGTAGAGCTGGCAGGAAAGCCGGCCTTCCGAGACATAGAACTGGAACAGGCAGTGGCACGGCGGCAGCGCCATCGCCTCGACCTCGGCCGGATTCCAGGCCGAGACGATCAGCCGGCGCGAATTAGGATTTTTACGTATCTCCTTCAGAAGATTCGCAATCTGGTCGATTGCGCCGCCATGCCCGTCGGGCCAGGAACGCCATTGCTTGCCATAGACTGGGCCGAGATCGCCGTTTTCGTCGGCCCATTCGTCCCAGATGGTGACGCCGTTGTCGTTCAGATATTTGATGTTGGTGTCGCCGGCCAGGAACCACAGAAGTTCGTGGATGATCGACTTCAGATGCAGCTTCTTGGTGGTGGTGACCGGGAAGCCGCGCGAAAGATCGAAGCGCATCTGGTAGCCGAACACCGAGCGCGTGCCGGTGCCGGTGCGGTCGCCGCGATCGGCGCCGTTTTCCAGCACATGCTTCAACAGGTCGAGATATTGGCGCATCGGCATTGCCTCGATTCGGCTAACACATGATCATAGCGCATGTGCACGCCAACGCCACGCCTGTCTGCAATCCCATGCCGGGAGCGGAGGCGTTTTCAGAATTCGCTCTGGCGAGTCGAATAGCGTGGTATTCGACAACCGGAGCTGAGCGTACTTAAAAGTACGTGAGCACCGGAAGCGCAGCAAAGCGCGCCAGTGGCTGCCAGAGTAGAATTATCAAAAGGTTCTAGAGCGAGCCGAGTTTGCCGAGATCCTTGGCGACCAGGTAGTAGAAGGTCACGCGGCTCTTGGTGTTGTCCGCATGCATCGCCTTGCAGGTCTTCTCGATCGATGCATTGGCCTTTGCGGCGTCGGCGATGCCGAGCTTCTTGCCGATCCAGTTCTCTCGGACGCGATCGAGTTCCTTGGGGTCGGTGCAGGACACCAGCGAGGAATCGCGGTTCCTGAGCGCAATGCCCAAATGCTTGACGATCTTTTCGACCACCTCCGCGCTGGCGCCGGCGTCGTATTTCTTCACATCCGCAAGATAGTCGGCCATCAAACTTCCCCTCGTCGGCGCCACCGATGTGATCGATGAGGGTTGTGGCGCGCCGCGCAACCTGTGCGCTAGGTCAGAGACTCCTCACCGCAAGCCGGAGCTTCGATTGAGTGCGAGCGCAAGTCAACCCTCGGCGGCGCGCTTTGCCACGGGGACAAAGTGCCGGTTTGGCCTTTCTTTTTCGCTTATCGATCCCTATATTCGGTTCGTCGGCTTGACCGACTATGGCGATAAACAGGCGATGAAATAAGCCGTTCGGACCCGGGGGCGGTACCCGGCGCCTCCACCAAAAACCGCTCTGGATGACGGAGCGGCTTTTGCTGGGGGCGAAATAGGATCGACGAAGGTGTAAAGATCGTACTTTTGCCCGGCATTGTACCACCGTCATCGGGCTAAACTTATAGTTGCCAACGACAACTATGCGGAAGCACGTCTCGCTGCTTAATGCAGTGCGATAGCTTCAAATCAAGCCCTAGGGGTTCGCACTTCTAGGCGGGGTTCGGAGGTACCTGGCAACAGAAACCTCCACTTCCCCCTTTCTGCTTCCCCAATCATCAACAGAACGGCCAAGCCCTCTCCGGCGCGTCATGCGCGGCGCGGCCTGCCGCGCATCATCCACAGACAGCTCATGCAGAATGACATCGATCGATTTTTCGTTCTGACCGGCGGTCCCGGTTCCGGCAAGACGACACTGATCGAAGCGCTGAAAGCCAAAGGCTTCGCGACCGCGCCCGAAGCCGGGCGCGGCATCATCCGCGACCAGATGGCGATCGACGGCCCTGCCCTCCCCTGGCGCGACCGCGCGCTGTTTGCCGAACTTATGCTGTCCTGGGAGCTGCGCTCCTGGCATGCCGCGCATGCCGAGCCCGCTCCAGTCTTCTTCGACCGCGGTGTGGCCGATACAATCGGCTATCTCAGGCTTTGTGGTCTGCCGGTGCCCGAGCACATCGGAAGTGCGGCAGATAAATTCCGCTATGCGCGTCGCGTTTTCGTCGCGCCGCCATGGCCTGAGATCTTCACCCAGGACGAAGAGCGCAAGCAGACGCTCAACGAAGCCGAGCGCACTTTTCAAGCGGTGACCGGTGTCTACGCCGAACTCGGCTACGAGCTGGTGCCGCTGCCTCTTGTCTCCGTCGAGGAGCGGGTGCGCTTCATCCTCGATCAGGCCGGCTTGCGTCAGACATAAAAAAAGGCCGGGATGACCCGGCCTTCTTGCTTGCTGGTGGCCGTTGCTTATTCCGCCGGCGCTTCCGCTGCTTCCCGCGAGCGGCCAAGCGTCACCTTGGCCAGCGTGAAGGAGATCACCGCGCACAGCGTGATGCCGGCGACCATCGGCAGTGGGGTGCCGTCGAAGAAGACACCGGCGACGCCCATCGCCAGCGCGCCGATGGCGAAATGCAGCGTGCCCATCAGCGCCGAGGCGGTACCCGCGATCTCGCCATGCTCTTCCATGGCCAGCACCGAGGTGGTGGGGATGACGAGGCCGAGGAAGCCGTAGCCGACAAACAGCAGCGCCGCCATCACGTCGAGGCGGTCGACGCCGGATGCCATGATCGCAAATAGCGCCACCATCGTCGTGGCATAGCCGGTGACCGCAACCCAGACGACGCGCTTCAAGCCGAAACGCTCGGCCAGCATCCCGGTCAGCTGCGACATGCCGATGAAGGCAACCGCATTGATCGAGAAGAACACGCTATAGACCGACGGCGACAGGCCGTAATGGTCGATCAGGATGAAGGACGAGCTCGACAGATAAACGAAGAAGCTGGCGATCCCGAAGCCGGCGATTGCCGTCAGGCCGAGGAAGTTGCGGTCACCCAACAGGAAGCGGTAGCCGGCCAATGCGGTGCCGAAGGACGAGTTGGCGCGCTCTTCGGCTGACCGCGTCTCCTTGAGCGAGGTGGCAAGCAGGATCGTGGCCAAAGCCGCTGCAGCCGTCACGGTCCAGAACACGGCGCGCCAGCCGAAGCTCTCGATGATCTGGCTGCCGGTCAGCGGCGCCAGGATCGGCGACACCGAAAACACCAGCATCAAGAGCGACATCAGCTTGGCGGCCTCGTTGCCGGTGTGCAGGTCGCGCACGATGGCGCGCGGCACCGCCATGCCGGCGCTGGCGCCGAGCCCCTGCAGGAAACGGAAGGCGATCAGCCATTCGATGGTCGGCGCCATCGCCGAGCCGACGCCGCCGATCATGAACAGCGCGAGGCCGCCATAGAGCGGCAATTTGCGCCCGACCATGTCGGAGATCGGACCGACGACGATCTGACCAAAACCCATCGACAGGAAGAAGATCAACAGGCTCATCTGCACGGCAGCGGTGCCGGCATGCAGATCCTGGCCGATCGAAGGCAGCGCGGGAAGATACATATCGATGGCGAACGGGCCGATCGCGGACAACAAGCCGAGCACGACCGCAATGCGGAGGAATTTGGGACTCATGATAAAGGCTCTTTTCGAATGTGGTTTGTCGCCGCGAAATAGCGGTGTCTAAACCCAGGACGTTCCATCCCGCGGAAATTCGACATCAAGGAGCAAACTTGTTTGTCTCAAGCGCGAATTCAGTTCGCCTCTTAGCGAATTGAATTCGTCCCCTATCGCGAATTCCCTTTCTTATGTCCACAAATTTAGACACCCTTGTCCAATTCGTCAATCACCGCTATATAGTTTTTTATGAAGCACGGCTTTTCTCCTGACACTTTCCCGCCACGTAGCCATGAGGCCAAACGCGTGTCGGTGGTCGACGCTGCTGCTGGCGTGTTCTGCCGGGAAGGCTATGCCGGGGCCAATATCGACTTGATCGCGGCCGAGGCCGGCGTGTCGCGCCAGACCGTCTACAACCATCATGGCGACAAGGAAAAGCTTTTTGTCGCGGTGGTGCGCGACCTGACCGAGCGCTGCAATGCGGGCATCTTCGCCACGATCGCCACCTTCCCCGACCAACCGACCGATCTCGAGGCCGATCTGATCACGTTTGCCGTTCGCATGAACCGCAACTGCATCTGCAGCCGCGATGGCCGTTTCCTGCGCAAGCTGATCCAGGCCGAGGGCGAACGCTACCCGGAACTCTTTGCCGAATGGCGTGAGCGGGGTCCCGGCCGCACATGGTCGGCGCTTGCCGCCCGCTTCGCCCGGCTCGCTCTTGCCGGCCACCTGTCGATCGGCGATCCCGATGTCGCGGCGCGCCAGTTCCTGGCGCTGGTCAATGCCGAATTGCAGATCACCTTCATGCTCGGCGGCACGCCGACCGAGGAAGAGGTCCAGCACTCCGCCAGCAACGGCGTGCGGACCTTCCTCAACGCCTTTGCCAGGAAGAAACAGCCAGCCGGCAAACAGCCGGTCCTCGCCCACGCCTGAGCGATCAAATCGTCGGCACCCCTCTTGGCCTCAGCGCTTTGCGCCTATATGCGGTTTACGCCGCGCCCAAGCTTGATTACAGCTATGCGGACGATTCAACGGAACCCGACCAGCACATGGCCGACGACCACATCCGCTACGACATTCTGGCCCAGGAGGCTCTGCGCGGCGTCATGCGCAAGGTCCTGGCCGAAGTCGCGCGCACCGGCCTTCCGGGCAATCATCACTTTTTCATCACCTTCCTGACCGGCGCGCCGGGCGTGCGCGTCTCGTCCAGGCTGCGCGAGCGCTATCCCGAACAGATGACCATCGTCATCCAGTTCCAGTACTGGGACCTGAAAGTGACGGATGCCGGTTTCGAGGTCGGGCTCTCCTTCTCCGATGTTCCGGAAAAGCTGGAGATCCCCTTCTCCGCCGTGCGCGGCTTCTACGATCCGTCGGTCAATTTCGAGCTCGAATTCGACGTCAAGAGCGAGACCGCGGAAGACGAAGCCGCGGCACCTGCTCCCGAACCGATCGCCGTCGTCGTTCCCGAAAAGAAGCCGGAATCCAAGAAGAAGGCCGCCGAGGCCGAGAAGAAGGCCGCTGTCGCCGAGACCGGCGGCAAGGGCGCCGACGTGGTTTCGCTCGACGCCTTCCGCAAGAAGTAAGCCGGCGCGATGGGCGAGATCGTCAATCTCCGCCAGGCCCGCAAACAGAAAGCGCGCACCGAGAAGGAACGCCTGGCAGGTGAGAATCGAGCGTTGCACGGCCGCTCCAAAGCCGAGCGCGACCGTGACCGATTGACCTCCGACAAGGCCGAAAAGTTCGTCGCCGGCCATCGCCGCGAAAAGCCTGACGATCCTGGTGAGCGCTGAGCACCCGATGGCCGCGGTCGAAAAACGCTCTGTAACGATCCGCGGCCACCGCACCAGCTTTTCGCTGGAACAGCCCTTCTACAACGACCTCATCGTCATCGCGGCGGAACGATCGCTGTCGCTCGCCGCACTCGTCGCAGAGATCGACGAGACCCGCACGCGCGACGCCAATCTATCTTCGGCGCTCAGGCTCTATGTGCTCGCCTGGGCAAAGCGCGACGGCAAGGCATCGTAAAGACGGGCGCTTACGCCGGGTCGCTAACGCCCTGTCCCGCCTTGCGCCTGCCGCCAAAATTGAGCAACGCGGTGCGATCGCGCTCTTCCGCCTGCTTTTTCGACCTGACCCGCATCATGTCCTTCCAGCCGATATAGCCGACGAGTTGTTCATCCTCGCGTGAGACGACCGGCAGATGCGAGACATTGGCGAGCAGCAGCTTGTCGGAAAGTGCCTCCAGATATTCGTCCGGATAAGCGAGCGTAATCTTGCTGCCGGCAAGCAGTTCGCCGAGCGTCGCCTTGCGGTGCCTGCCGTTACGACGCCAGCGCAGGATCGCCGGCGGATCGATGACGCCGAGCACATGCCCCTCGGCATCGACCACCGGGAAGCTCGGATGCCTCGTCTCGGGCCCGGTGAGAAAGGCAGCCGCGCCATGCAGCGTCATCGTCGCAGGCACGCTTTCCACCTTGGCCGTCATCACCTCGCGCACCCTGGTCAGCGCGAAAGGATCGACACGGTATTCGCGCACGAGATGATGTCCGCGCCGGGCCACTTTCTCGGTCAGGATCGAGCGCTTCATCAACAATACGGTGACGGCGTGCGCCGTGGCGCAGGCCGCGATCAGCGGCACCAGCACATGCGTGTTGCCGGTAAGCTCGGTGGCGAAGAAGGTTGCGGTTAGCGGCGCACGCATGGTGCCGCCCATGGTCGCCGCCATCGCCAGCAGCGGCCAGAAGCCGGGGCTCGCTTCCGGCAGGATGCCCGACAGCACCGCGCCCATCGCGCCGCCCATGATCAAGAGCGGCGCCAGCACGCCGCCGGAGGTTCCGGAGCCTAGCGCGACGGACCAGATGATCGTCTTGACCACCAGCAGCAGGAGCGCCGCCGTCGCAATCATGCGGCCGTCCAGCATGTTGGCGATGTTGTCGTAGCCGACGCCAAGGGCATGCGGCTCGATCAGGCCGCCGATGCCGACCACCAGGCCGCCGATCATCGGCCACCACATCCAGTGTATCGGCAATTTCAGGAAAGCGTCCTCGCAGGCATAGACCAATTGCGTCAGCAGGCCGGAAAGAAGGCCAGCGGCAATGCCGATCAGCACCCAGCCGCCCAAGCCGGTGATCGATGCCTCCATGCCCCCCGAAAACGGAAAGATCGGCCCCGGCATATGCAGCAAGGTGCGCTCGACCTCGGCGACGATCGCGGCGACAGCGACGGGGATGAAACTGCGCGGCGTCCATTCGAACAAGAGCAGCTCGACCGCGAGCATGATGGCCGCGATCGGCGTGCCGAACACGGTCGTCATGCCGGCCGCAGCGCCCGCCACGAGCAGCGTCTTGCGCTCATTGTCGCTGACCGGCAGCATCTGCGCGATCAGCGAGCCGATGGCGCCGCCGGTCATGATGATCGGGCCTTCGGCACCGAACGGCCCACCCGAGCCAATCGAGATCGCTGACGACAACGGCTTCAGTACAGCGACCTTGGCGTCGAGCCGCGAGCGGCCGAGCAGGATCGCCTCGATGGCTTCGGGGATGCCGTGGCCGCGGATCTTCTCGCTGCCGAAGCGCGCCATCAGTCCGATGATCAGCGCACCGATCACCGGCACGAAGACGGCGGCAAGCCCGAGCGGTGTGTCTTCCAGCCTGAGCTCGGCCAGCGAAAACTGACCGAAATAAGCAACATTGGTGGCAAGCCGGATGAGCTTCAGCAGCGCGATGCCGGCGAACAGCCCGGCGGTCGCTACCACGACGGCAATGGCCGCGATCAGCAGAACGCGTGGATCGGTGGTGAAGTCACGGAGGTGGTCGTTGCCGTCGGAGGCGGATTTCATGGGGACTCAGCTTTCTGGCGGCGCGCTTGCCGACCGATCGTCGGGCGGCTACATATCGTAACACGATATAATTCTTCAAGACCCCTTCGACCGCCGCCCCCGCGTCATTTTGGACAAGGATTGCGTCACAGCATGATCCCGCACAATGGGAACCGGTTTTCGGCGAACATCATGCGCCAACAAAGATCTACGCTTTGAGGTTTCGCGCGAAAGCGCCATAAGTCGAGAGATGACGACGCCAAAAAACCCACGACCCGAAATCAGCCTGGCCGACTACCAGAGGCTGTCGGAGTTCCGTTATCTCCTCCGCCGCTTTCTCGAATTCAGCCAGGTCCAGGCCAATGACGCAGGCCTGACGCCTCGCCAGCACCAGGCGCTGCTGGCAATCAAAGGCTATCCCGGTGGCGGACCGGTGGCCGTCGGTGACCTGGCCGAGCGGCTGCGCATCCGCCATCACAGCGCGGTCGAACTGGTGAACCGCCTTGCCGAGGCGGGGCTTGTCGT
Organism: Mesorhizobium sp. RCC_202; assembly: GCF_041355295.1. NCBI lineage: Bacteria > Pseudomonadati > Pseudomonadota > Alphaproteobacteria > Hyphomicrobiales > Phyllobacteriaceae > Mesorhizobium > Mesorhizobium sp. RCC_202. Next base: position 423,045 of record NZ_JBFUPO010000004.1, on the reverse strand, counting down.
CAGGGATCAGGACAAGGCGGACAACCGGCGTGTGCTGCTGCAGCTGACGCCTCTGGCCGACGACCGGCTGGCGGAATTGTCAGTCGCGCATCTCGACGAGCTTTCCCGCATCGAGCCTATGCTTCGGCGCCTGCTTTCACGCCGCGAGCCATCCTGAGCGCCGCGACGACTTCGGCCGCTATCCATTGGGGAGGCATCAACCGCCGTCGAGCGACTTCAACAGATTGTCGATGGTGAACGGATTGGGCTTCGGCTTCGCCGGCGCTGAAATCGAGCCGTCATTGACGCCGGGTAGCGATTGGTCGGCCTTCGGCGCTTGCTCGGCGGCCTTGCGCTCGGCCTCCTGTTTAGCTTGCTCGGCCTTCTTGCGGTCCGCCTCGGCTCGCGCCTTGGCTGCTTTGTCGGCCGCCTGTTGCTCGGCCTGGGCTTTTGCCTCTGCGTCAGCCTTGGCCTTTGCCTCAGCGTCGGCCTTGGCCTTTGCATCGGCCTCGGCCTGAGCCTTCGCGGCAGCGTCCGCCTTGGCTTTCGCTTCCTCGTCCGCCTTGGCTTTTGCTTCGGCTTCCGCCTGGGCCTGCGCCTCGGCTTCGGCCTTTGCCTTGGCGTCGGCCTCCGCCTTCTGCCGCGCCTCTTCCTCCTGGCGGCGCAATTCCTCGGCCGCCTTGTCGCGCTCAGTCTCGAGCGCTGCGTAGTAGCGCACCTCGCGCCGCAGCCTTTGCTTTTCGAGCAGCGCCGCCTGCATCGCCTCGACGCGTTGCTGCTCCTTCTCCAGCGCGCGCTGCGTCAAGAACTGCGCCAGCGGTTCGCTGTCGAACTTGGCAGCGATCGCCCCCAGCGGTCCGGCAAGGCTGAAGTTGACGGCCGGTTCCGAACCGACTAGCGCCTCGTCGCCCGGATGATAGGTCAAAGCCCCCTTTGCCGTGACGGTCTCAGTGTTGAGGTCGGCCATCACGTCGGCGGACAAGGTTGCGGCCGGATTCTCCAGGCTGATCGGCGGCGCGCGCAGCGTGCCATTGGCGACGGTGAAGGCCATATCCGTATCGCCGGCGGCAAAGCCGCCTGCGCCGGCGATCCGCGGCGCGAAATCCGCCGTCTTGGCGGTGTCGATATCGCGCCCGATCGTATCTGCCTTCGCAATGATGGCGGCAAACCCGTCCGGATTGAGGCCGTCGATCTTCAGTCCTTTCAAGGTCGCAGTGCCCGATCCGGAAAGAGCGGCAATCATCGCGTCGACCGACTTGCCGCTGGTCGAGAGCGCCGCCGAAATGTCGCCGTTGCCGCTGACGCCGGCACCCGGCAGCACAGCGGGAAGATCACCCCCCGCGAGCTTCATCTGCCCGGAGAACAGACCGGTACCTTCGGTGTTCTTGAGCTCGAACAGACCGGTCAGCACGCCGCCGTAGAGCTTGGCCTTGAGGTCCGCTACATGGATGCCTTCGCGATCGAGCTTGAGCGAAAAGGCCGCGTCATGCGCCGTGGCGAACGGCCCGGCGGTCAGCGCCGATGTGGTGAGGTCGAGGTCGGCATTGAACGGCAGCGTCGATTTCTGGCTGAACGGCGCAGTCGGCCATCCGTCCTTGGCCGTGGCGAAGGATTGGTCGCCGAACAGCGACACGGCCAGCGGATCGAGATCGAGTTCGTCAAGCACCAGCGCGCCGGCCAGATGCGGCAGTCCGTCCTTGGCATCGATATTGACGTCGCCCGACACCGACGCCTTGTTGATCGAACCGGTGAGACCGCTCAGCACCAGCAGCCCGTTGCCGAAATCGGCATCGGCCGCGAGCGATGCCGAGGTGCCGGTGCCCATGCCGGGCAAGCCGACGCCCGTTGTCATCAACCACGGCTCGATATCAGCAGCGTCGAGATTGACCTTGCCCTTGGCGGCCGCACCTTGCGGCGTGGCGGCGACGGTCCCGCCAAAACTCGCTTTGAAGTCATCGGCAGTCAGGTTGAAGCTGGTCGCCAGACCGCCGGCCACCGAGCCCTTTGCCGAGATGTCGGTTGTGGCGTGGCCGAGCATGCCGAGCGGCAGCGCCGGCAGCCCGTAAAGCGCAAGCAGCGGCGTGGCGTTGTCGTTGCGCGCATTGAAGGTGATCGATACCGGCGCTTCGAGCAATTTGTCCGCGGTTCCTTTGCCGGACAGCGAAGCCGAGAAGGCCGAACCGCCGGCCTTGCCCTGGGCCGAGAGCGCCAGGCCGGTGGTGCCGTCGCCATTGTCGGCGGCACTTGTCAGCAGATCGACACGGGCATCCTGGAACAGTTCGGGATAGGCCGCCGCGCGGCTTGCGAGGCCCTTCAGCACGACATTGTCAGGATAGTGCTCGGCCGCAACATCGATCAGCGGCTTCAAATCCACCGCCACGATGGAGGCATTGAGCTTGCCCGTCGGCGCCTGCGGAAAATCCTTGACCCGGCCCGTGGCGCTGATCGAGGCGCCGGCCAGTCCGCCGATGGAGAGCTTGTCCACCTCCAGCAGGCCCTCGCGCAGCCGCAGCGCCGTGTCGACCGTGTCGGCGGTGAGCCCGCCGGCGCTCACCGGACCGGCCTTGATCTGGAAATCGAGATCGCGGTCGGAAAAGCGGTTGGCGCCCTTATCACTGATAAAGATCGAGGCGAAGGCGGCCAGCCCGTCAAGGTCCATTTCGCCGCCGGTGAGCCGCATCAGCACCGATGGCCTGGCGCCGTCCGGCTGGCTGGAATCGATGTCGCCCGAGAATTTCGCCTTGCCGAGGATGAGTTCGAGATCGCTGAACGACTGCCGGTTGTCGCTGAGATCGACCTTGGCCTTGAAGCCGGCGGCCGGCAGTCGTCGGATCGCTTCGTCGACATCCTTCGACAGCCAGGCGGCAAAGCCGGAAGGCTGCCCGACCGCAAGCAGCAGCGAGCCGGTGAAGCCGAAATGATCCTCGATGCTCAGCATGCCGTTGGCTTCGAGCGTCGCGCGGCCCGGCAGCGTGGCGGCAAGCGACTTCACCGACCAGCCGCCCTCGACCGGCTCGGCCGAAAGCCGCACGTCACGCACCGTCGTGTCGCCCGCCACCACCGCCGGCAGCTTGACCTCGACCGTGCCCGGTATGGTCGGCTTCGGCATGTGCTGCAGCGTCTGCTCGAAGGCCGCGAGGCGCTGGTCGAGCGTCAGCCCGGCGCCGGCACTTGCACCGACGGCCTCGTCGAATTGCACCTGCGCGCCGCTGGCCTCGATCGAGAAATGCGGCTTCGAGCCGAGATCGATTGCGGCCTTGCCGTCGGCGGTATAGGGATTGTCGAGTGGCCCGGTCTCGAAGCGGAACTCGTCGACACCGAGTTTTTGATAGTCGAGCGCGAACTTGCCGTTAAGCCGGAAACCCGGATCGGGCTTGCCGGTGCCGACCTTGACCGGCTCGCCGTCGGTGCCGCGCAGTTCGACCGAGTTCCTGTCGGCGCCATTCTGCTCAGAGCTTGTAACCTTGAACTGGCCGGAATAGACGGCCGCACCCTTGACGATGCCGGCATTGCCGTCGGTCTCGATAACAAGCGGATAGGCATCGGGATCGGCCTTCAGCCTGATCCGCATCTGGCCGTCGGCTTCCACCTTGCCGGTCGAGGCCGACACGTCCGTGCGCAGCCCATCGAAGCGCAGCGTGCCGTCCATGCGCCAAGGGCCGGTGAGCGACTTGGCCGACACCGTCGAGTTGATCTGCGAAATCAGATGATTGCGTCCGCCGGCCTCGTGGCGCAGTTCGATCTGCCCCTCTGTGATCGTCAGCTTTTCGATCGAGATCTGGTTGGGATCGAAGGGCGAGGATGGCCGCATCGCCCAGTCGACGGTGCCGTCGCTGGCGACGTCGATGATCGCTTTCGGATGCACCAGCCGCATGTCGAAGATCAGCACTTCGCCGCGCAGGAATGGCGCGAGTTCGGCATCCATCGAAAAGGTCTCGACGGTCATGGCCGGCTGGCCGGCCGGGCCACCGGCAACCTCGACATTGGAGAAGGTCACCGACGGAAACGGCAGCAGCCGTGCGGTGGCATCGCCCTTCACCGTCACCTTGCGGCCAAGAATGGCGCTCGCCTCACGCTCGAAATCGGCACGGTAGCCCGTCCAGTCGATGAAATACGGCACCACCAGCGCCGCGCACAGCACCAGCACGAACAAGCCACCGAAGATCACGAACAGGCGTGCGAGCATTTGCTCCAGGGGGTTGGGATGAAAGCCAGCCGCACTCTACCCGCATCCGCGTGTCGATAAAGAGGCAATTCGGCAATGTCGGCCCGCAATCCCGGGCAATCTCGGCAGTTGCGCGACCGCTCGCGGTCGCGATATCTCTTTCGCAATCCCCTGCCCCTCCCGGCCATGCCCTTGGCCGTCTCAAAGCTGAACCCAACACGGAGCGTTCCCGATGTCAGGCAAGAACTGGGACAGAGTGCCGATCGACGCGCAAAGCGTCGACGCACCGCTGTCGATGGCCGCGATTTTCCTCGTCGTCACCGTTGGCGCCGACAAGGCGGCGCTCGACGAGTTCGCTTCGGTGCTCGGCGGCCTTGACGATCTCGTCAAGAATGTCGGTTTTCGCGACTTGTCCGGCCGGCTGTCCTGCATCGCCGGCATTGGCGCTGACCTTTGGAACCGGCTTTCACCCAATAGGCGGCCGCGCGAGTTGAAACCCTTCGCGCCGATCAAGGGCTCGGTGCATTCGGCGCCCGCGACGCCGGGCGACCTCCTCTTCCACATCCGCGCCGAGCGGCCCGACATGTGCTTCGAGTTCGAGCGTATTTTGCTCAATGGCCTCGGCGACTGCGTGAGCGTCGTCGATGAGGTCTCGGGCTTTCGCTATTTCGACGCGCGCGACCTGCTCGGCTTTGTCGACGGCACCGCCAACCCGACCGGTCTCGACCTGCCCGCCTCGGCTCTCGTCGGCGACGAGGACGCCGACTTTGCCGGCGGCTCCTATGTCGTGGTGCAAAAATACCTGCACGACATGGCCGCGTGGGGCAAAACGCCGACGCATGTCCAGGAAGAGATCATCGGCCGCACCAAGATCGACAACATGGAAATCGATGACGACGACAAGCCGCGCAAATCGCACAAGTCACTGGCCACGATCGAGGACGACGCCGGCAACGAATTCGACATCTTGCGCGACAACATGCCGTTCGGCCGTCCGGGGCAGAACGAGTTCGGCACCTATTTCATCGGCTACACGCGCTATCTGTGGGTGATCGAGAAGATGCTGCAGCGCATGTATGTCGGCGAACCGCCAGGCGCCTATGACCGGCTGCTCGATTTTTCGACGCCGCATACCGGCACGACCTTCTTCGCGCCGACGCGACCGCTGCTGCAGAAGCTCACCGAACAACCCGGAGCTTAACCAGCGTAAGAATCTGCTGCGACGCGTTTAGCGCGCGTCGCGCTTGGCCTGCGCCACCGCAGCGGCCTTTCGCTGCCGCCCACGTTCCATCGGCCGGACCAGGTTCTCAGCCTTCTGATTGGCCACCGCCCGCATGCCGCGATGCGCGGTGCGGGTGTTGAAGTCCGGGCTCTTCGCGGCCGCCTGCTTGCTGTCCAGCGCCTTGCGCGCGTTCTTGATCAACGAGGCACGCGCCGCCAATTGGCGACGGCGTTCGGCCTCGCCGTTTAGCCGCCGCATGGCCATCGCCAGAACCTCGAGCTTCAATTGTGAGCCGCCATCGGCCTTGGAGCGCGCAGCCCCTTTTGCCGCGCCCTTGCCGCGTATTTCACGCCGGCGGCGATGCGCTTCGGTCTGCGCCTTGTCGCGCCGCGCGCGCAGCAGCTTGACCAGGCCGGAAAGGTCGACATCGGCAAGCTCCTGCACCGCCGGATGGTGCGATTTCTCCACCAATTCCTGTTCGTCGGCGCTCAGCGCGCGCGCTTCTTCCTTCCGTGAAATGGCCATGACAATCCTCCTCAGCGGGCGGTGCCTGTCTTTTCAGACTTGCCGCCGAGGGAGCCTCGACCTGAATGGTGGCGCGGTCAAGACGAGCCGTATCCGCGCCGAGCTAATCGCGCTCCCCAAATGGGGGACCGCCGTTCATTTGCGGCAATTTATCGACAATCTCGACCCAAGGAGCCTTCGATCCAACCATGAAATGCTCGGCCACCGTCACCGATGGATCGGTATCGAGCGTTCCGAGTCTCAACCCCAGTTCCTTAGGGAAGGTTTGGTCGGTCTTGTAGATTGGCGAGCCGCAACAACTGGCGAAGAAGCGTTGCACACCGGGGCTGGACTCCCACACTTTCAGCAATTCGGCACCCAGAACAATCGCAAAATCCTCTGCGCGCACGCCTGCGGTGGTCCCGAAACTCGACCCGGAATGCTTGCGGCATCGCCAGCAATGACAATACGTGACTGGCCCGAGAAGCCCACCCTCGATCTTGTAGCGGACATGGCCGCAAGCACATGAACCATCCAGCATCCAGCAATGCTAGCTCAGGACGGTTCCGATGTCTCCGGCTCTCTCTGTCCCCGCTTCGCCCTACCCCACGCCCGGCAATATCTTGCCCGGGTTCATGATGTCTGCGGATCGAGCCTGCTTGATCGCGCGCATGATGTCGACGCCATGGCCAAGCTCGGGCCGCAGGAAGCCGATCTTGCCCCGGCCGATGCCGTGCTCGCGCCATCGCGATCGCCGGAGAGGCCAATCCGAGTTAGCCTCTCTGCCGTGGGATTAGCTTCTTTGGAACGTGTCCGCGCTGGTCGACATCGAGCGCCACCAATTCAGTTTTTCGATTTTCGCGGGTTGTCCCTCGCCGCCGGCCTTTATCGCCGCATCCGCGACGACAAACCATAACGTCTCCATTTTTCCGTCCCGAAGCAGGCCGGTATAGGAAACGACAGCATCTCCAACCGCCGTTTTCCCGCCGCCTGCAAAACTGATGCAGTCGCCGCGATGGACTCCCAGAACCGGAATTTCCTGGCCATGGAAACCGCTATCCGCCAGCGCGGTTCGAAACGATCCCGATATGCGATTGTCCGCATCATCGGTGATTTCAACAATGGACCCATATTGATTCTTCCAGACACCTTTCCAATTCATGGACGACCGCTCCGTTTTGACGATATCCGTTGGTTGCCGCAACGCGAAAGCCGAGACTCGGGTTCCGAGGGTGCGGGCCATTTCAGGCCCACCGTGCGGCCGATCTCGGCTCGAATCCGTGATTGATCAACGAGCCGCGTGCGAATTCTGGCTAGTCTCTCGGCAGTATTTTGCCGGGATTCATGATGTTTTGCGGATCGAGTGCCTGCTTGATCGTGCGCATGACATCGACGCCGTGGCCGAGCTCGTGGCGCAGGAAGCCGACCTTGCCTTGGCCGATGCCGTGCTCGCCTGTACAGGTTCCTTCCATGGCGATGGCGCGCATGTTGAGCCGCGCCACGAATTTCTCGGCAAGCGCGATCTCGGCCGGGTTGTCGACGTCCATCAGCACCAGCACGTGGAAATTGCCGTCGCCGGCATGACCGACGATGGGTGCTACCAGGCCCATCTCGGCAATGTCGGCCTCGGTCTCAGTGACGCATTCGGCAAGCCGCGAGATCGGCACGCAGACATCGGTTGACAGGCCCTTGGCGCCGGGGCGCAGCGTCAGCGACGACCAGTAGGCGTCGTGCCGCGCCTTCCACAGTTTCGTCCGCTCCTCGGCGACGGTGGTCCACAAGAAAGGCCCGCCGCCATTCTCCTCGGCGATCATGCCGAAGGTTTCGGCCTGTTCGGCTACCCCGGCGTCGCTGCCATGGAATTCCACGAACAGGCACGGGCTCTCCGGATAGTCGAGCTTGGAATAAGTCTTCATCGCCCGCATCTGCAGCGCGTTGACCAGCTCGATCCGAGCCACCGGGATGCCCATCTGGATGGTAGCGATCACCGTGTTGCAGGCGGCTTCAAGGCTTGGAAACGGACAGACGCCGCCCGAGATCGCTTGCGGGATGCCCTGGAGTCGCAGGGTCAGCGACGTGATGACGCCGAGCGTGCCTTCCGAGCCGACCAGCAGCCGGGTCAGATCGTAGCCCGCCGAACTCTTTTTCGCTCGCTTACCGGTCGTTACCGTCTCGCCGTCGGCCATCACGGCGGTCAGCGACAGCACATTCTCGCGCATCGTGCCGTAGCGCACCGCATTGGTGCCGGAAGCTCTGGTCGCCGCCATGCCGCCCAGCGAGGCATTGGCGCCGGGATCGATCGGAAAGAACAGGCCGGTGTCGCGCAAGTGACGGTTCAAATCCTCGCGCGTCACGCCGGGTTCGACCGTGCAGTCGAGGTCCTGCGGATTGACCGCAAGGATGCGGTTCATCCGTGACGTATCGACAGATATGCCGCCGCCCGGCGCGTTGGTGTGGCCTTCCAGCGACGAGCCGACGCCAAAGGCGATCACCGGCACACGATGCGCGGCGCAGGCGCGCACGATCTCCTGAACCTCGGCCGTCGTCTCCGGGAAAGCGACGCCATCGGGCGCCTGGGTCGGGATATACGTGGTCGTGTGCGCATGCTGGCCGCGGATCGCCGCGCCCGTCTGAAAGCGTTCGCCCAACCGCTGCTTGAGGATGCCGAGCACCGCGGCGATGCCTTCCTCGTTGCGTTCGACCGGATTGAGGTCGCTCAGAGCCATGAATTCCTCCGCGAATGGACCAGCGTCCACGCTTGTTCTGCAGCTATGGAGATGCCTAAAGCAATTGGAGGAAAAGTGTGAAGCGGTTTTCCGCCCGGAATTGCTCCAGAACTGAAGAAATCTCACCAGCCACGCCCTGTCCAGCGACGATCGAGGAAAACCAGATGACGACCCCTTCGCCTATCATCACCAGCCCGATGGGCATCGAGAAGGATTGGATCGACTATAACGGCCATCTCAACATGGCCTATTACAACGTGCTGTTCGACCGCGGCTCGGACCAGGCTTTCGAGTTGATGGGGATGGGGCCGAGCTACGCCAAGGACCGCCGTCTCACCATCTACACCGCGGAAGTCCATGTCTGCTACGTGCAGGAACTGCATCTCGATCACAAGGTGACGGTCTCCTTCCAGCTCCTCGACCACGATGAGAAGCGCCTGCGCGCCTATCAGGAAATCCGCCATGTCGATGGCTGGCTCGCCGCCACCTCCGAGCAGCTTGCGCTGCATGTCGATATGGCCGGACCGAAGGTCGCGCCCTTCCCGCCCGATGTGATGGCCAAGGTCGAAGCGATGCGCGCCGCCCATGCCGCTCTGCCGATGCCGGAGCGCGCCGGGCGTGCGATCGGCATCAAACGCAAGACCGCTTGAAGCACCTGTTAAGCCGCGTTAACCTTACCAAGGTTTTAACGTTAACAAGCCGTTTGAGCCCGTTGAACGACTCAGTGGCGTGTTTGAAAACCGCCGTACCGGGTTTGCGCGCGGGCGGCTGGCGGGATGCGGTACGAGGACAGTGCATGAAAACCGACATCAAGGTCGAAGTGGAACGGTTGGCGGCCGATCCTCGCATCACCGACTATGATTTCTGGCGATCGCTGAAGAACGTGAACAACGAGATCTTCCACATCGCCAACAACAATGAGCCTATCCCGTTCGACATGATCCGCTGGCGCGCGATCCTGAAGCAGGCGCGCATGAAGCGCGGCCACGCCTGATCCGTTCAACGGCTTCGCAAGGCCCCGAGCGGCGAACGCGGCTCGACCGGCGACGACTGGATGATGGCGGTGTTGGTCATCGCATAGGGAATGATGCGGTCGATCACCCTTTCCAGTTCCGTCACCGAGCCGACATGCGCGAGCGCAATGAAACAATCCTCGCCGGTGACACGGTCGCATTGCGCGATCTCGGGCAACTCGCGGATGATCTCGGCCACAACCGATAGCTGCCCGGGCACCGGCCTGATGCGCAGCCATGCCGACAGTTTCAGTCCAAGCGCGGCCGGGTTGATCCTCACCGTATAGGCCTCGATCACGCCGTGCTCCTGCAGCTTGCGGATGCGCTCGGCCAAGCTTGGCGCCGACAGCCCGACGGCACGCGCCAATTCGGCCGTGCTGGTGCGGGCGTCTTTTTCGAGCAGGCGCAGGATTTTCAGGTCGGCTGCGTCAAGGTCGGTATTTTCGTTTCGAAGGCGCTTCACCAGGAATATCTTTCTTCTCAAGGGAGAATGGCTGACCTGACGTCGATCCGCCATGTCAGTTGCGGGATTGGCCTGCGATAATGAGCGCATGGATACACCAGCGCAAGCCTCGCCACCTGCCCGCTCCGCTCTGGCCGGATTGGCCAACGCCCTGCCGCCGCATGTCTGGTTCTGCGTCAGCGCCGTCTTCCACTATCTCGGGCCGGCTTTCGCCGTGCTGTTGTTCGACGAGGTCGGGGTCCTGGGCATGGCCTGGTTGCGCATTGCCACCGCAGCGCTGATCTTCGCGCCTTTGACCAGGCCCTGGCGTGTGTTCGCCAGCGCCAATCGCTCGGACCGGCTGCTGCTTCTCGCCTTCGGCGTCTGCCTGGCGGTGATGAACTGTTCTTTCTATCTCGCGCTTGCCCGGCTGCCGATATCGCTGGTGGCTTCGATCGAATTCGTCGGCACGATCGGCGTCGCGCTTGTCGGCCTCAGAAGCCGGCGCAATTTCGGGGCACTGGCCATTGCCGTCACCGGCACCTTGCTGCTCATCGACGTAAAATGGTCAAGCGATCCCGTTGGCCTGTTCTGGGCTTTCCTCAACGGCGCGCTCTTCATCGGCTACATCGTCATCGGCCACCGCATTGCCCGGACCGGCCTCGGCATTGCCGGCCTCGGCACTGCCATGGTGATTGCCTTCCTCGTCGTCCTGCCGATCGGTTTTCGCGAGGCGCTGCCGGCCTTCTCGGCGCCGCAGTTGTTGATCGCTGCCGTCGGCGTCGGGGTGTGCTCGTCGGTCATCCCTTACATCTGCGATCAACTGGCCATGGCGCGGCTGCCGCGCGCAAGCTTCGCGCTGATGTTGTCGCTATTGCCGCTCACAGCGACGCTGATCGGCGCCCTCGTGCTGCGTCAGATACCGAGCCTGACCGATTGCCTCGGCATTGCGCTGGTGGTGTTCGGTGTCGCCGCCCACAAGCCAAATGCGGCAACAGATTAGAAAAGCCGTTAGCGCCCAAAAACTTAGGCCAACAACGGTTTGGTTCCTTCACTTTTCCGACTGCGGCAACAAAACTCGCGAGTGAACCAATTCCAAGTCTGCGTCGTTGTGGCGGCGAATAAGGCTTGGAGTTTTCTCATGGATTGGAAGCGGACCAGAGAATCTGCCGACGCATGGCACATGACGGACGATCTTCATGCCGAACAAGGCAAGGGTGATCCGTTCGCGGCAGCCATTCGCGCCACACGCATGTCGATGATCATCACCGATCCGCGCCAAGCGGACAATCCAATCGTCTTCGCCAATGACGCGTTTCTGCGCCTGACCGGCTACGAGCGCGAGGAAGTCATGGGCAAGAATTGCCGCTTTCTGCAAGGCTCGGGGACGGACAAAGCGGCCATCGCCGAGGTTCGGGCCGCTATCGCCGAGAGCCGCGACATCAGCGTCGACCTTCTCAATTATCGCAAGGATGGTTCCAGTTTCTGGAACGCGCTCTACATCAGTCCAGTCTCGAACGACAAAGGTGAGCTTTTGTTCTTCTTCGCCTCCCAGCTCGACGTTTCCGACCGCAAGGTGTCGGAACGTCGCATGACGGCGGACAAGGAAAAATTCGAGAAGGCGGTGAAGGAGCGCACAAGGGAGCTTGAAGCCGCGCTCGAAACGCAGACCACGCTGGTGCACGAGGTCGACCACCGCGTGAAGAACAATTTGCAGATGGTCTCGTCACTGATCCTCATGCAGAGCCGGACCATCAAGGATAAGGCCGTCAGGGACTCGCTGGCGACGATGCTGGAACGGATCGAGGCATTGAGCACCGTGCATCGAAGGCTCTACCAGTCGAAGGACGTGAGCACCTTCGATGTCTCCGATTTCGCCCGCGATCTCGTTTCAGACCTGCTTGCAGCCTCCGGCCGATCTCACATCGGCTCGAAGCTTGACCTCGCGCCGGTTATCGTGCCGGCAGAGAAGGCGACGCCGGTCGCACTGATGGTCAACGAGTTGGTGACCAACGCGCTCAAGCATGCCTTCAAGGATGAAACACGGCCCGGCAACATCGGCCTCAAGATGAGCCAGCCGGACGGACACCTGATCATCGAAGTGTCCGACGACGGCATCGGCATGGATGGCGCCGACGGCGACACTTCCTTCGGCATGCGACTGATCCGGCAGCTCGGCCGGCAATTGCGCGCCGATGTCGAATGGCGCGATGCCGGTCCGGGCACACAGGTTGTCATAACAATGCCGAACGGCCCACAGCAGCAAAGGCAGACCCAATGACCGAACCGCTCAAAGTGCTGATTGTCGAGGACGAGGCCTTGCTGGCGATGGAGCTCGAAAGCCTCGTCGAGGAAGCCGGCCACAGGGTCGTCGGATGGGCCATGTCGTCGGATGAAGCGAGGAGCATTGCCGAAGGCAGCGATGCCGACATTGCTTTTGTCGATATCCACCTCGCCGATGGCCCGACGGGGGTCGATGTCGCCGAGCATTTGAAGCAATCGGGCCGGCCGATGGTGGTGTTCATGACCGCCAATCCTAAGCGCATACCCGACCACTTCGCCGGCGCCATCGGCGTCATTTCGAAACCATACACGATGAACGGCCTGGTGTCGGCGCTGCGCTACCTGCAGGAAGGCGTCAGGCGCCCGCCTCCCGTCTCGCAACTACCGACAGGATTCACTCTCTCGCCGGCATTTAGCACGGTATGGTCGCCATCGGTCGCCTGACCGCCCGATCCCTCCAGCATCATCGCCTGAGTGATGACAGGCTGCGTGATGACGGGCTTTGCAACGGGTTCGTTCATGGCGCTCCCTCTTAGGTTGACCCGCAAGACAGGGCCGAGACTTGCACGGTCCGGTCACGGCCCGTGACGGTCGCGGACGATCGCGGCGGCTCATCACATTTTGGTCATTTCGCAAAGCCTTGATGATACTGTCACATGAGGACGGGAAGCTGCCGACGCGGCCTCGCCGATCCAAGCGACGACGAAAGGAGAATGCCATGAACATCCAGGACATCGTCAACACCGTTTCGCAGAAGGCGGGGCTCGACCAGGCAACGACGGAAAAGGTCGTCGGCACCATCTTCTCCGTGCTCGAGCATGAAGCGGAAGGCACCAGCATTTCCGCTTTCTTCGCCCAGATCCCCGGCGCCGACGCGCTGGCCAAAGAATACGATGTGATGGCCGCCGGCGCCGCGGCCGGTTCCGGTGGCGGTTTTCTGTCGTCCCTGCAGGGCGCGCTTGGCGGCGTGCTCGGCGAAAAGGCCGGCGCGCTCATCAATGGCGTTGCCGCGCTGAAGGCATCCGGCCTCGATATGGCGCAGATTCAAAAGGCCGGCTCGACCTTGATCCAGCAGGCCGAAGCAGCCGCCGGACCTGATCTCACAAATCAGGTATTGGACCAGGTGCCGAGCCTGAAGGGCCATCTCGGCCTCTGATTTTCGACCGCGGCATGGCGGAGGATGTTTCGCCTCCGCTGGCCGCGCTGCAGTGCGGGCCGATTGAAATTCAACGGGTCGCCTAGACTATTTGCCTGAACTGTTCCGAGCGGATTATGCGCAAAAAATCGATATTTTATAAATTATTGAATTATCATACACATTGCGGAAACCATGCCGTTGCCCGGGACGGGCACACTCCACCGCAATTAACCAACCATTAGAAGTTGCACCGCAGGTTGTGGTCGAATTTATCGGTATCCGCATTGGGGGCGGCTGCCTTTACCGCCTGTCACACCCCGCCACAACAAATCGGATGTCCGCACTGACGGGCACCGGGCGATGGTCTGGCAAGGCAGGAAGGTTCGCACCTCCGAGATCGAAAAGGTCGACCCGGCCATGATGCGCGTCATCTCCTGCGTGACGGTGGATCACAACCTCTGGCTTGTGCTTGTCGCGGCGCTGGTCTGCAGCGCCGGCTCCTGGGCGACGATCAGGCTTTTCCTGCGCTCGCATGAAGCCACCGGGCTGCAGCAGATCGGCTGGCATTTCCTGACTGCCGTGTGCGCCGGCTCTTCGATCTGGTGTACGCATTTCATCGCCATGCTTGCTTACGATCCCGGCGCCCCGATCGCCTTCGATCCGGTTTTGACGATTGCATCGCTGTTCATCGCCATCGCCGGCACCGCGGCCGGCTTCATCGCGGCCACCGGCCACGCCCCGCGCATCGCTCCCCTACTCGGCGGCACGATTGTCGGTTTTGCGATCTCCGGCATGCACTACACCGGCATGGCGGCCTATCATGTCGACGGCATCGTCGAATGGGACGCCAGCTATATCGCGGCGTCTGTCCTGTTCTCCGTGGTGTTTGCCTGTCTCGCCATCAATATCGCTCTGAACAAACGCATGGCGACCCGCAAATATTGGGCTGCCGCTATTCTGGTACTGGCTATCGTCAGCTTGCATTTTACCGCGATGGCGGCGGTGCGGGTGACGCCGCTGGTCATGCAGAGCGCCCACGCCGATAGCGCGGCGTTGCATGCCATGGCGCTCGGCGTTGCCGTCGCCGGCCTGATCATCATCGGCACCGGGCTGGCAAGCTATCTGATCGATGACCAGACGCGCTCGGAGGCCTTTCAGCGCCTGCATCACCTGGCGATGAACGACGCCCTGACCGGCCTGCCGAACCGTGCGAATTTCAACGATCATCTCGACCGCGAGATCGACCGCGCCCGCGAACTCGGCAGCAAGGTCGCCGTGGTCGGCATCGACCTCGATCGGTTCAAGGAGATCAACGATATCTGGGGCCACGGCGCCGGCGACAAGACGTTGAAGGACCTGGCCGAACGCATGAACGGGCTCTTGCTGGAAGGCGAGTTCGTCGCCCGCCTGGGCGGCGACGAGTTCGCCGGCGTCAAGCGCATGAAGAACCAGTCGGATCTCGTCGACTTCGTTTCACGTCTCGAAACGGCGCTCTTCGCACAGGTCAGGATCGGCGACATCGAGACGGCGACCGGCGCCAGCCTTGGCGTCGCCATCTATCCGAGCGACGCGCACAATCGCGAGACGCTGGTCAACAATGCCGACCTCGCCATGTACCGCGCGAAGGCGAATGTGACCCAGAACGTCTGTTTTTACGAGCAGGCCATGGATGAGGCCGTGCGCGCCAACCGGACGCTGGCCAACGACCTGCGCGACGCCGTCGACAATGGTCAACTCGACCTGCACTACCAGGTGCAGACATCCGTCTCCACCGGTGACATTCGCGGCTACGAGGCGCTGCTGCGCTGGAAGCATCCGAGCCGCGGCAACATCTCGCCTGCCGAATTCATTCCGCTGGCCGAGGAAAACGGCCTCATCCTGCCGCTTGGCGAATGGGTGCTGCGCACAGCTTGCGCCAAGGCCGCCACATGGGATCAACCCTATAAGATCGCGGTCAACCTCTCGCCTGTACAGTTCGCCCACGCCGACCTGCCGAAGCTCGTCCACGAGATCCTGCTCGAAACCGGCTTGCGGCCGAGCCGGCTTGAGCTCGAGATCACCGAATCCACGATTATCGCCGACAAGAACCGCACGTTGAACATCCTGCGGCGCATCAAGGCGCTTGGCGTCACCATCGCCATCGACGATTTCGGCACCGGCTATTCCTCGCTGGAGACGCTGCGCGCTTTCCCGTTCGACAAGATCAAGCTCGACCGCTCCTTCATGTCGGAGGTCGAAACCAGCCCGCAGGCCAAGGCCATCATCCGCGCCGTGCTGGCGCTCGGCCAGAGCCTCCACATCCCGGTGCTTGCCGAAGGTGTCGAGACGCACAGCCAATTGTCGATCCTGCGCGCCGAAGGCTGCAACGAGGCGCAAGGTTTTCTGCTCGGCAGGCCAGCGCCGTTCGGCGAGATCTTTGCGTTGATGAGTGGCGAAGCTGCGACAAGCGTGATCTCGCTGGTAGTTCCCGCCCAAGCCGTGGCCTAGCGCAATAGGTGGTTGAGATTCAGGTCAGGCCGAGTCGAGAATGGCTCGGTCCGAGAACCGGAGCGGAGCGTACTAAAAGTACGTGAGCACCGGAAGCGCAGGAACGAGCCATTCGCAGGCCGGCCTCACCTGAATATCAGCCGCCTACTTCGGCAGCGTGTAGGCCATCACATAGTCGCCCGGCTTGGTGCCGACCGAGCCATGGCCGCCGGCGACGATGACGACGAACTGGCGGCCGTCGGCGACGGTGTAGGTCATCGGCGTCGACTGGCCGCCGGCCGGCAGCCTTGCCTGCCAGAGCTGCTTGCCGGTGGCGAGGTCGTAGGCGCGCAGATAATCGTCGACCGCGGCCCCCAGGAAGGCGACGCCGCCTGCCGTGATCATCGGCCCGCCGATGCCTGGAACGCCGACCTTGAGCGGCAGCGGCAGTGGCGTCATGTCGTAGACGGTGCCGTTGCGGTGCTTGTAGGCGATGTTTCCGGTCTTGAGGTCGACCCCGGCGACATAGCCCCATGGCGGCGCCTGGCAGGGAACGCCGAGCGGCGACAGGAACGGCCCCATCACCACGGCATAGGGCGCGCCGTCATTGCGGTTCAGCCCCTGCTCGCTGCCCTTGGTGTTGTCGCCCGGCGCCGGCACGTCCGCGCGAGGCACGAGCCGGGATGTGAACGCCAGATAGGTCGGCATGCCGAACATCACCTGGCGCACCGGGTCGACCGCGACGCCGCCCCAGTTGAAGACGCCGAAATTGCCGGGATAGACCAGCGAGCCCTGCAGCGAGGGCGGCGTGTAGCGGCCCTCGTAGCGCAATTTCCTGAGCTCGATCCGGCACGCCAGTTGGTCGAACATGGTGACGCCCCACATGTCGGCGCCGGTCAGCGGTTTCGGATTGAAGGAAAGATCGGAGGCGGGTTGCGTCGGCGAGGCATGATCGCCATCGATCGCGCCGCCCGGCGCCGGCACTTCCTTGACCGGAATGATCGGCTCGCCGCTGCGCCGGTCGAGCACATAGAGGTCGCCCTGCTTGGTCGGCCCGACCAGCGCCGGCACGACACCGCTTGCGGTGGTGATGTCGACCAGCGTCGGCTGCGCCGGCACGTCCATGTCCCACAGATCGTGATGCACGGTCTGCCGCACCCAGCGCAATTGCCCGGTGTTGAGATCGAGCGCGGCGATCGAAGAGGAGAATTTCTCGACATTGGCGCTGCGGCCCATGCCGAGCTGGTCCGGCGTCTGGTTGCCGAGCGGCACGTAGAGCAGGCCGAGCTTGTCATCGGCGCTTGGCGTCGACCACATGTTGGGCGAGTTGGCCGTATAGGTCTGGCCGGCGGGCAGCGGCGTCGTCTGGTCCGGATTGCCGGAATCCCAGTTCCACAGCAGTGCGCCGCTGTTGACGTCAAAGGCGCGGATGACGCCCGACGGCTCCTGCGTCGAATAATTGTCGTTGACCGCGCCACCGACGATGATCTTGCCGCCGACAATCAGTGGCGCCGAAGTCGAATAATAATAACCCGACTTAGGGTATGGCATATTGTTCAGCAGGTTCAGCGTGCCGGCTTCGGCGAAGGACGGACACACCTGCCCGTTGGCGGCGTCGAGCGCGATCAGCCGTGCGTCCGAGGTCGGTAGATAGACGCGCTGAACACAAGGCTGCCCGGCGGCGAGCTTGGCATCGGCATAGTAGGACACGCCGCGGCAGGTCTGGTGCTGGCGGTCGGGGTCCAGCTTGATCTTCGGATCGTAGCGCCATTTCTCCTTGCCGGTTGCGGCGTCGATGGCGATGGCGAAATTATGCGGCGTGCAGATGAACAGCGCATCGCCGATCTTCAGCGGCGTCACCTGATAGGTGGTCTCGCCGATGTCGTCGGGGCCTTTCACATCGCCGGTGCGATAGGTCCAGGCCGGCTGCAGCTTGGCGACATTGTCCGGCGTGATCTGGTCGAGCGGTGAATAACGCTGGCCGAAGGGCGTGCGGCCGTAGAAGTGCCATTCGCCCGCCGGCATGTCGCCGCCGAGATTGGCGGTCGGCGTCACCTTGTCCATGCCGAGCGTGCCGCCGATGTCGTGCGGGTCGGCGGTCATCGAATAACCGGCGACGGCAAGCGAAGCGAGCACGGCCAGGATCAGCGGCGCCCGCCCGTCGGGGCCTGTCAACCCTCGCCTGGCCCAAGGCGTCAGCAGCCATATGGCCACAAGGACGATGACGCCGCCGCGCGGACCGAGCTGCCACCAGTCGAAGCCGATTTCCCACACCGCCCAGCACAGCGTGGCGAGCACGAAGAACGCGTATAGCCAGAGCGATGTCGATCGGCGCCTGAAAAGCAGCCAAGCGGTGATCAGGAAGACCAGGCCTGAAACGACATAGTACCAGCTGCCGCCCAGCACGGCGAGCCAGATGCCGCCGCCGCCGAGAATGAGACCGATGAGAAAGAGAACGAGGGATGTGATGACGACAGCCAAGACGATGCTCCTTCGATGCGAGCGTGGGCATCCGGGTCCTGCCCTGCCTCGCAGCTTTCCCCTGCCCGCTCCGGCTGTCAAGTTGGCGCGGGACACGCAAAAATAGAACAAAACGTAGACAGTTCTGGTCTTTCGCTGCCGAATCACTACATTCGGGGACGATGTCGGGCTTTTCCGAAGACATGCCTTTTTTCGATGAACCGAATGCGCGGCCCGCGGCCCCGTCCGGCGGCATAGCCGCGCGCGCCATGGCGGCGCGCAGTGGCCAAAACAGCGCGCCCGATTATCTGAAGGGCCTCAACCCGGAACAGCGGCTCGCCGTCGAAACGACCGAAGGTCCGGTTCTGGTGCTGGCCGGCGCCGGCACCGGCAAGACGCGGGTGCTGACCACCCGCATCGCCCACATCCTCGCCACCGGCCGAGCTTTCCCGTCGCAGATCCTGGCCGTGACCTTCACCAACAAGGCCGCGCGCGAGATGAAGCAGCGCATCGGCATCCTGATCGGCGAAGGCAATGTCGAAGGCATGCCCTGGCTCGGCACCTTCCACTCGATCGGCGTGAAACTGCTTCGCAGGCACGCCGAGCTGGCCGGGCTGAAATCGGACTTCACCATCCTCGACACCGACGACGTGGTGCGCCTGATCAAGCAGCTGATCCAGGCCGAAGGGCTGGACGACAAGCGCTGGCCGGCCAAGCAGTTCGCGCAGATGATCGACGGCTGGAAGAACAAGGGGCAAGGACCCGCCGATATTGCCGAGGGCGACGCGCGCAGCTTCGCCAACGGCAAGGGCCGCGAGCTCTACAAGGCCTATCAGGAGCGCCTGCAGACGCTGAATTCCTGCGACTTCGGCGACCTGCTCTGCCACCCTATCCGCATCTTCCGCGCCAATCCCGATGTGCTGAAGGAATACCACAAGCGCTTCAAATACATCCTGGTGGACGAGTATCAGGACACCAACACCGCCCAGTACATGTGGCTGCGGCTATTGGCGCAGCGGCCGGATACCGGACGTCCTTCCACATCGCCAGATCTGCGAACGGCCGAAGGCCGCAAGCCCGACCGGGCGTCGGCCGCCCAGGCCGCCCCCGCGGAGGCCGGCGAGCGAAGCTCGCGCGCGGCCGTGAGCGAAAACAAAGTTAATATTTGCTGCGTCGGCGACGACGACCAGTCGATCTATGGCTGGCGCGGCGCCGAGGTCGACAACATCCTGCGCTTCGACAAGGATTTCCCGGGCGCCACCATCATCCGGCTGGAGCGCAACTACCGCTCGACCGCGCATATATTGGGGGCTGCCTCCCACCTCATCGCCCACAATGAAGGCCGCTTCGGCAAGACGCTGTTCACCGACCGCGACGATCCCGAGGACGACAAGGTGCATGTCCATGCGTCGTGGGATTCGGAGGAAGAGGCCCGCGCCATCGGCGACGCCATCGAGACCTATCAGCGCCAGAAGCACCGGCTCAACGATATGGCGATCCTGGTGCGCGCGTCGTTCCAGATGCGCGCCTTCGAAGACCGCTTCATCACGCTCGGCCTGAACTACCGCGTCATCGGCGGCCCGCGTTTTTATGAGCGGCTGGAAATCCGCGATGCATTGGCCTTCTTCCGCGTCGTCGCCAACAGTGGCGACGACCTCGCCTTCGAGCGCATCGTCAACACCCCGAAGCGCGGCCTCGGCGAAGCCACCATCCGCCAGATCCATGACACGGCGCGCGCCATGCGCATCCCGATGCTGGAAGCGGCCGCCACACTTGCCGAAAGTGACGAGCTGAAGCCGAAGCCGCGCGCTGCACTCCGCGAGGTCGCCGCCAATTTCGAGCGCTGGCAGAAGGCGCTGGAAACCACCCCTCACACCGAGCTCGCCGAGACCATTCTCGAAGAGAGCGGCTACACCGACATGTGGAAGAACGACCGTGCCGCGGATTCGCCCGGACGGTTGGAGAATTTGAAAGAGCTCATCCGCTCCATGGAGGAGTATGAATCGCTGCGCTCCTTCCTCGAGCATGTAGCTCTTGTCATGGACGCCGAGCAGAATGCCGACCAGGACGCCGTCTCGATCATGACGCTGCATTCGGCAAAAGGCCTCGAATTCGAGACCGTCTTCCTGCCCGGCTGGGAGGAAGGCCTGTTTCCGCATCAGCGCGCGCTCGACGAAGGCGGCCGTTCCGGCCTCGAGGAGGAACGCCGGCTGGCCTATGTCGGCCTGACGCGCGCCAAGAAGAACCTGCACATCTGGTTCGTCTCCAACCGTCTCATCCACGGCCTTTGGCAATCGACCATACCGTCGCGTTTCCTCGACGAACTGCCGGAAACTCATGTCGAAATTGCCGACAGCGGCAACAGCTACGGCGGCTACGGCAATCCCTATGGCGGCGGCGCCTTTGCCTCGGGACGCGGCGGCGGCCGGCAGAACCCCTATGGCGCCTCGCGCTTCGACAACATCGGCGCCAAGGATCAGGGCAGCTTTTCCAACACCTATGCCACGCCTGGCTGGCAGCGCGCGCAGGCCAACCGCACCGAGGCGACCGATCGCAATTGGGGCACCCGCTCCGGCCACCAGGTCGAGCGCATCGGCTATGGCGAGACCGACTCCGGCTACGGCGCCGGTCGTACTTCAGTCAAAGGCCGCACCATCGAGGGCGAGCTGGTCGCCAAATCCGTCTCCGACACGCCATCCGCCTTCAACGTCGGCGACCGCGTGTTCCACCAGAAATTCGGCAACGGCAATATATCGGCGATTGAAGGCAACAAGCTCACGATCAACTTCGACAAGGCCGGCCAGAAACGCGTGCTGGACGGGTTTGTCGCGGCGGTGTGAGCGTCCGCCTGTCCCGTTGTCCCACAAGTGACCATTCTCTGGCGGAAGCCTCCCACCATCGTCATCCACGGGCGAAGCAGGAGCGAAGCGACGTCGCCGAGACCCGAGGATGCATTCCGTGACCTTGGCCGAAGAGTGCAGCAGAGCAGAATTCTGCACCGTGGTGGGGCGTTTGAATCCGGGCATGGATCCTCGGGTCTGCGGCGCGTCGCTACGCTCCTTGCTCCGCCCGTGGATGACGAAACGATGGGCGTCCGCCCCAATCGTCAAGACATGCGGTCAGTCAACGAAATAGCCTTCTCACCTGTACCTCGCCTGGTTCCACTTGTGCCCGAGCAGCGACAGGATGATGATCAGCCCGTTGAAGAACTGCACGTAGAAGCCGCTCAGGCCCGCCGCCACCACGCCGGTCTGGATGAATGACACCGTGACCGCGCCGATGGCGCCGCCGGCGACCGTGCCGATGCCGCCCCAGGTCGGCGTGCCGCCGACAAACACCGAGGCCAGCACCGGCAGGAGATAGCCGTCGCCGGCCGTCGGCCACCAGGTGAAGTTGATCATCACCGAAAACGTGCCGGCGATCGCGGCGCCAATGCCGGTGAAGACGAACACTTTCACCCGCACGCGCTTGACGTCGATGCCCATCTGCCGTGCGCTGTCGGGATTGTCGCCGACGACCTTCACCTGTGCGCCGAAGCGATGCCTGTTGTAGAGCATCGCCGACAGCACGACGAAGCCGATGGCCCAGAAGATCTGCACCGGGATTCCGTAGACCTGGCTGGAGAAGATCCTGTAGGCCGCGCTGTCGGCAAGGCCGGTCAGCGCCATCGACTTGCCCTCGTTGATGATCTGGATCAGCCCGCGCAGCAGGAAATTCATGCCGAGCGTAGCGATCAGCGACGACAGCCCGCCATAGACCACCAGCGAGCCGACGAGGCCACCGAGCAGCATGCCGGTGACGAGTGCCGCGGCAATGCCGAGGAACGGATCGTAGCCGGCCTGAACGACCAGCGCGAACACCCAGGAGGCAAAACCCATCGTCGCCGGGAACGACAGGTCGATCTCGCCGCAGGTGACGACAAAGACCAGCGGCACCACGACGAACAGCGCCACCGGCAGTGTCGTCAGCACCGAGCTGTAGAGATACCAGGTGGTGAACACGGTCGGGTTGGCGATCGTGAACACCGCCATCATGACGACGAACACGGCGAGCGTGCCGAGTGAAGCGCGGTTGTCGAGGACAAAGCCGCGCAGCCAGTGATCGGACGGATGCTTCCATTCCTTGGTGGAAGCTTCGCCGAGAGGTGTATCGAGATCGGGTTCCATCGTGTTGCTCATCGTGCCAGCCGCTCCGTTTCACCGGCTTCGTGCAATCCGGCCAGGCCGCCCGGATGCGCCACGTCTTCCATGAAATTGATCAACTCCTCGGCCGAGTTCATCCGGCTGCGGTCGGTCGTCAGCGCCACCTTGCCGCGGTCGAGCACGACGAAGCGGTCGGCGATGTCGAAGACATGATGGATGTTGTGGCCGATGAACAGGATCGAGCGGCCGCTCGCCCGCACCTGGCGCACGAAATGGAAGACCTTGGCGGTCTCGGTCAGCGACAGCGCCGTCGTCGGCTCGTCGAGGATGATCAGCTCCGCCTGCTTGTAGATGGCGCGCGCGATCGCCACGCCCTGACGTTCGCCGCCGGAGAGCTGGCCGACGATCGACTGCGGCGTGAACACTTTCGAGGTGAAGCCGATCTCGCGCATCAGCCGGCTTGCTTCCTCGATCTCCTTGTTGACCTTCAGCCAGCCCATGAAGCCGGTCAGCTCGCGGCCCATGAAGATGTTGCGCACGATGGTCTGCTGCACGGCCAAGGCCCGGTCCTGGAACACCGTCTCGATGCCGGCGTCGCGCGAGCGCGCCGCGCTCCATCCAGTGACCGGCTTGCCGCGCACCAGGATTTCGCCGCTGGTCGGCGTGACCACGCCGGACAGGATCTTGATCAGCGTCGACTTGCCGGCGCCGTTGTCGCCGATCAGGCCGACGACCTCGCCGCGGTCGACGCTCAGATTGACGCCACCCAGCGCGTAAACCTGGCCGTAGGATTTCTTGATGTCGCGCAATTCGATGATGCGTTCGCCCATGCGATCCTCGCTTGAATTCTGCCGATCCGCTTGCCGGCGATCCGGCCGGCCGGGCAACAAACCCGGCCGGCAGCCTTGGGAGGTCAGCGCAGCGCCTGCTTGGCGAGCTCCGAGACGATCTCATAATTCTGCGGCGTGACGAAGCCGGCGCCGGTGTCGACATTCATCGGCGACAGGCCCAGCACCACCTGCTGGCAGAGGCTCAGGATCGGCAGGTAGCCTTGCAGGAACGGCTGCTGGTCGGCGGTCAGCTGCACCCAGCCGCCTTTGAACGCCTCGACGATCTGCGGGCTGGTGTCGAAGCCGAAGTTGAAGATATCGCCGGGCTTGCGTCCGGCGGCCTGCATATAGGTTGGCACATTGCCGAGCATTTGCCCGCCGGGATAGCCGACCGCCTTGACGCCGGGATTGTTCAGCAACGCCGCGGTGATCACCGGGATCGCGAGATTCGGATCGGCGGCCCACTCGGTTGCGGAATTGATTTGAACGACATCGACGCCCGCCTCTTTCAGTGCCGCGACTGTGCCGCGCTCGCGTGCGCCCCGGCTTTCATTCTCGAATGGGCCGATCATGATCGCCTTGTCGCCGGCCTTGAGCCCGGCCAGCTTGAACGCCTCGGCGCCGAGCGCGCGGCCCTGCTGTTCCTGCTGGGCGCCGACGTAACCGCCGCCAAATGCCGCCGTCACCGTCGGCACCGGCACGTTCTGGTACATCATCTTGATGCCGTCCTTGTGCGCCTGTTCGGCCAGCGGCATGATCGCGGCGTCGCCGGGATGGCCCATCATGGCAATGCCGTTCGGCTTGACGGCGACGGCTTCTCGCAATTGCTGCACCATCTTTTCGACGTCCCAGCCCGAGAAGATGTAGTCGACTTTCGGCCCGAGATCGGCGGCCGCTTGCTTGGCGCCATTGTAGACGATGGTACCGAAAGCGTCGCCCTCGGCGCCGCCGACGAAAAAGCGGATGTGCACGTCCTTGCACCATTGGGCGTCGAGCGCCTGCGCCGGCAAGGTGGAAATCGAGGCGCACAGCGCCGTGGCTGCGGCCACGACGGTCGAGCGCAGAACAGTCCTTCTGGTCGTGATGCTCATGCACGTTCCTCCCTTTTGTCCCTCGATCGAGGGTTTTCGACAATGATTTCCGGCTCCTCCAGCCGGCCGGTACTCAAGCCGGATTGGGCAAGTAGCTGTTCCCTCCCCGGCATTGCTTCAGATACTCCAGGCCACGGACCTGCCCGGTGATCTCGAGGTCGTCGCGATAGACCGGGTCGTGCCAGCCCTCGATGTCGATGGCGCCCTTGTAACCGGCCAGCCGCAATTCGCTGATCACCCGCGCCCAGTCGCTGTCGCCGAAGCCGGGCGTGCGCATCTGCACGAAGGGCAACCTGCCGAACACGCCATGCTCGCGGATCACGTCCCAGCGCACCGTGGCGTCCTTGCCGTGGACATGGAAGATGCGCGGCGCCCATTTGCGGATCTGCGGCAGTGGATCGATCAGATAGACGAGCTGATGGCACGGCTCCCATTCCAGCCCGAGATTGTCGTCAGGCAATTCGTTGAACATCAGCTCCCACGCGTCCGGATTGTGGGCGATGTTCCAGTCGCCGGCGGCCCAGTTGCCGTCCATGGCGCAATTCTCGAAGGCAATGCGCACGCCCTTGTCGGCGGCGCGCTTGGCCAGCGGACCCCACACCTCGCGGAAACGCGGCAGGCTGTCCGTTAGCTTCTTGCCGCGCAGACGCCCGGTGAAACCGCTGACCATCGAAGCGCCGAACAGATGCGCATTGTCGATGACGGTTTCCCAGGCGGCAAGCACGCCGCGATCGACCTCGCCATCCTCCAGCGGATTGCCGAACACGCCCAGGGAAGACACGATGACATCCGCATCGCCGATCGCGTCGCGGATCTCGCCGGCAAGGCGTGGCAAATCCTTGCCGCCCAGCGTCTGCCAGAAGAAGGGCTGGATGCTCTCGAAACCGAGCGGCACGATCTGCTTGATGTAGGCCGCCGGCTCATCGAGGTTGGCCCGCACCATGGTGCCGATGCGGATGTCGAGAAGTGGATTTGGCATCACTGTGCTTCCTGCGAAATCGTCACGCGGCGTCCGGTCTCGGCGCTTTCGATGGCGCCGAAAACCATGGCCAGGCTTTTGATGTTGTCGGCGCCGTGCGTCTCCGGCTCGGCGCCGGTCTCCACGGCGTGCATGAAATCCTGGATGATGCCGAGATGGCCGTCGACGCGATCGGCGGGATCGAGTGGCGGCACTTCGATCGGCTGGGTCTTGGCGATGATGCCGTCGCGACCGGACGCAACCACTTCCGCCTTCAGCCCGTCATGGCCGTCCCACAACACGCTGCCGCGCTCGGCGACGATGCGCCAGCTGCCTTCCCAGCTGGTGCGAAAACCGTCGGCGCACCAGGAGCCGGCATAGGTAAACACCTTGCCGCCGCCGAGATCGAAGACGGCACTTGCCGACGATCCCTGCCGGTACCAGGAATTGGCCGGCTCCCATTCCTGGCAGTAGACGCTGGCCGGCTCGCCGCCGGCCATGTAGCGGGCGGCGTCAAACGTATGAATGGCCATGTCGAGCAGCAGCACATGCGCCATCTCCTCGCGAAAGCCGCCGAAATGCGGCGCGACGAAGAAGTCGGCATGAATGCTGGTCGGCGCGCCGATGGCGCCGGAGTCGAGGAAGCGCTTTATGCGCCGGACGTTGGCGACATACCGTCGGTTCTGGACCACGGCGTGCACGCGCCCCGCACGGCGCGCTGCCTCGATGATCGCCTGCGCGTTCTCCGGGCTGTCGGCCAGCGGTTTTTCGGTTAGCAGATGGCAATTATGGGCAAAGGCGGAAAACGCGACCTCGCGGCGCGCGGCGGGGACCACGACATCGAAGACGGCATCGGGCTTTGTCTGGTCGAGAACGGCGTCAAGGCTGGTACCGACGATGGCGCCGGTGAGGTCGTATTCGCGCGCCCTCGCCTTGGCCCGTTCGGCGTCGAGGTCGACAAGCCCGACAATGGCGAGCCCGTCAATCTGCCTTGCGGCATCGAGCCACTGCCTGCTCATCGCGCCGCAGCCGACGAGGACGACATTCATCATCCGGCGTTCCTCCCGTCCGGCCCCTCCAGGCCGAATGTCACGGCATCCACGGCATCACCGTAAACGTTTTTCCGTAAACGTTTACGAGAACACACCCGATAGCGTAGAATGTCAACTGGCGGTCTCTCGAAAATCGTTCCGAAGCCTTGGCCTGAGCGGCGGCCGGTGGTAGCCAAGGCAGGGGGAGAATGATCTTTGGCGTCCAGCATCCACGACCTTGCGCGTCACCTGAACATTTCGATCGGCACCGTGTCGCGGGCGCTGAACGGCCGTGCCGACGTCAATGCCGACACTCGCCAGCGCGTTCTCGATGCGGCCAAAAAGCTCAACTATTCGCCCAACCGGTCCGGCCGCAGCCTCAGGCAAGGCGCCACCCATTCGATCGCCTTCATGCTGCAGCCACATCCGGGCGACCAGCAATATGGCGAGCCGTTCTTCATCCCTTTCCTGATCGGGCTACAGGCGAAGCTTGCCGAGCATGGCCTCGATCTGATGGTCGTGATGGGTGAGCCCGGCCAATATCAACAGGAGCGGTTGCGCCGCGTGGTTGAGACGCGCTGGGTCGACGCGGTCGTGTTGGCCAATACGCGACGGGAAGACGATCGGATCGACTATCTCAGCAAGGCCGGCTTTCCCTTTGCCACGCTTGGCCGAAGTCAGTCCGGCGGCGACACCTATCCTTCGCTCGATATCGATTTCGAGAGAGCGGGTGATGAAGCCGTCGACCGCCTGGTCGCACGCGGCCACCGCCGCATTGCCGCCATCCGCCCTTCGCTTGATCTCAACTTCGGCTACCTGTTCCTCGACGGCTACCGCAAGGCGCTGAAGCGGCACGGCATCGAGGTCGACTCTGACCTGGTCGCCGACGGCTTCATCAACGAGACCGGCGGCTACCAGGTGACGCCGCAAGTCATGCGCTCAAAGGACCCGCCGACGGCCATCATCTTCAACAATGACGCGATGGCGCTTGGCGGCTGCAAGGCGCTGGCCGAGATGGGAATCAAGCCGGGCCATGACATGGCGGTTATCGTCATCGTCGACACGCCGCTTTGCCGCTACTTCTCGCCGACGCTGACCGCCTTCCGTCCGGCGCTTGAACCGATGGGCCAGCGGCTGGCCGGAATGCTGCTCGCCTCCCTCCCCGCCTTTGCTGGCCCGGACGGGCCGCGCATCATCCGCGAGGTCTGGCCGCTGGAACTGATCGCGCGAGAGAGCGATTGATGGCAATCGGCGAAAGCCGATCAATCCACCTTCTTCTCGCCCCGCTCGCCAGCCTTGACGATATCGCCCGTGGTGAACAGGATTTCCTTCAGTTCCGCCCGCCAGTCCTGCTTCTGGCGCAGCAGGAATTCCAGATCCATGCCGAAATGCTTGAACTCCTCGGCTTGCGCGTTCTTCATGATCGCCTTTGCCTGAGGGTCCTTCTCCACCGAGATGCGCTGTTCGTACCAGCCGATCGCTTCCGCCTCCTCGATCAGCGAGGTGATCATGCGGGCAAAGGTCCGCACCTTCTGCGACAGTTCGTTCGCCGGTTCGTGATACTGATCGAAACCCATTTTTCCCTCTCCTCAAATCCCGCGGCGCCGCACACCGATCGCAGGCGGCCGGAGCTTGCCTCCAACGGATCGGAGAGAGAAATGGTTCCGGGATACCCGCCAACCCACCCTGTCACGCAACCATCACGTTCGCGTCCTAGACCGCTTGGCGGAAGGGTGCGGGCGGCGCCCCGATGCGACGTCTGCTCCGAGCTGTTTTGCCACAAGGGGATATCCATGAAACATCTGACCCGAACTGTTTCGCTTGGCGCCGCGCTTGCGCTGTTCACCGCCGTGACGCCCGCGCTTGCCGACGGCGTTGCCTATGTCAACAAGGGTCTGGTCGGCATCGGTCGCATCCCGGCCAGCCAGAAGGACAAGTTCGGCGAAACCTTCGGTTCCGGCTCGGGCATGGCGATCGACACCAAGGGCTGGGCGCGTGACGGCAATGCCTATAAGGGCTCGCTCTGGCTGCTGCCGGATCGCGGCTACAACGTCGCCGGTACCACCGATTACCGCCCGCGCCTAAACACCATTTCGATCGAGCTTGCGCCGGTGGTGCCGGGTGCTGCACCGACAGCAGGCCAGGAACGGTCGGGCGTCAAGGCAGCACTTGCCGACACCATGCTGTTGACCGACGACAAGGGCGCCGACACCACCGGGCTCGATCCACTGAACGGCGTGCGCCCGGCCGCCGGCGACATGCCGATCCTGCCGCAGGCCGACAATGGCAAGCTGGCGCTGGACAATGAGGCGATCGTGCGCCTGCCAGACGGCACCATGTTCATCTCCGACGAATATGGCCCAAACATCTACCGCTTCTCGGCCGACGGCCATCTGATGTCGGCCACCCAGCCGCCGGCTGCCCTGGTGCCCATGCGCCACGGCAAGCCGAACTTCGCGTCCGACAATCCCGGCCCCGGCGCCGCCGAGCCCGATCCGAAGGATCCCGAGACCGGCCGCCAGAACAACCAGGGCCTCGAAGGCATGGCGATGACGCCGGACGGCAAGTTCCTGATCGCCGTGCTGCAGTCGGCAACCCGCCAGGATGGCGGCGATTCCGGCTCGACGCGCCAGAACACCCGCGCGCTGGTCTATGACGCTTCCGACCTCGCCCACCTCAAGCTTGCGCATGAATATGTCGTGCCGCTGCCGGTGTTCAAGGACGCCAAGGGCAAGACCAAGGTGGCCGCGCAGAGCGAGATCGTGGCGCTCTCCGACACCCGCTTCCTGATGCTGGCACGCGACTCAGGCAACGGCCAGGGCCTGAAGGGCGCCGAGTCGATCTATCGCAAGATCAACATTGTCGATCTCTCCGAAGCCACCGATATCGCCAACGGCCCGTTCGACGCCGCCGACAAGCCGGTCGCGCCGAAGGGCGTGCTCGATCCGTCGGTGACGACGGCCAAGCTGACGCCTTTTATCGACATCAACGACAATGCCGAGCTCGGCCGCTTCGGCATGCACAACGGCGCGCCGAACGACAAGAACAATCTCTCGGAGAAATGGGAGGCGATGTCGCTGGCTTCGGTGCTGGATCCGAAGCTGCCCGACGACTATTTTCTGTTCGTCGCCAATGACAATGACTTCCTGACCCAGGACGGTTTCCAGGTCGGCGCCCCCTACAAGGCCGACGACGGCGCCGACGTCGACACCACCTTCCTTGTCTTCCAGGTGACCCTGCCTGGCCTCGCCAGCAACACCCAGTAAGGCGGCGCAGCGCCAGATACCTGCCCATCTGGCTCGGCCACAAAGGCGTGCATGTGCATCAGGCCTGCGATAGCATCGCGGGCCTGAATGATTTTCGGTGCCGACATGGATGACAACAAGCCCAGCCGCCAACGCGTCGGCGACCTGACCAGCGGCCCGATCCCGCGCACGCTGCTTTTGTTCGCGCTGCCCGTGCTCGGTTCCAACGTGCTGCAGTCGCTCAACGGCTCGATCAACGCGGTCTGGGTCGGTCGCTTCCTTGGCGAGGCGGCGCTGACGGCGACCTCCAACGCCAATCTGGTGCTGTTCCTGATCCTCGGCACCGTGTTCGGCATCGGCATGGCGGCGACGATCCTGGTCGCGCAGTCGGTCGGCGCCCGCGACCTGCCCGAAGCCAAGCGCATCGTCGGCACCAGCGCCACCTTCTTCTTCCTCATCTCGGTCGTGTTCGCCGTCTGCGGCTGGATTTGGGTCGATGCCATCCTCACCGGCCTCGGCACGCCGGCCGACGCCTTGCCGCTGGCGCGCAGCTATTTGCGCATCATCTTCGTTGCCGTGCCGATGATGAACCTTCTGTCCTTCGTCATGACCGTGCTGCGCGGCGCCGGCGATTCACGCACGCCTTTTGTCTTCATGGCGCTGGCGGTGGTTCTCGACGTCGTCTTGAACCCATTGCTGATCCGCGGCATCGGCCCCTTCCCCGAGCTCGGCATCGCCGGCTCGGCGACCTCGACGCTCATCGGCCAGACGGTGAGCGTCACCGCCATCCTGATCGTGCTCTATGCGCGCAAGAACCCGCTGCGGTTGGCCGGCGCCGATCTCGCTTTATTCCGGCCCGATCCGGCGCTGCTCAGGATCATCGTCTTCAAAGGCATCCCGATGGGACTGCAGATGATTGTCATCTCGGCCGCCGCGCTGACCGTGATGGGCATCGTCAATTCCTATGGCTCGCAGGTTGCCGCCGCCTATGGCATCGCCGCGCAGCTCTGGACCTATATCCAGATGCCGGCGCTTGCCATCGGCGCCGCGGTCTCTTCCATGGCGGCGCAAAATGTCGGCGCCGGCCGATGGGACCGCATCGGCAAGGTCGCGGCCTCCGGCGTCGGCTTCAACCTGGTGCTGACCGGCGCGCTGGTGGCGCTGCTGTTCGTCTTCGACCGCTCGGTGCTCAGCCTGTTCCTGAGCGGCGACAGCACCGCGATCGACATTGCCGCCCACATCAACAAGGTGGCATCGTGGTCGTTCATCCTGTTCGGCATCACCATCGTGCTTTTCGCCACGGTGCGCGCCACCGGCGCCGTCATGCCGCCGCTGATCATCCTGATCGTCTCGGTTCTGTTCATCCGCACCGGTTTTGCCTATTCGATGCGCGGCGTGCTTGGCCAGGAGGCGCTGTGGTGGAGTTTCCCGGCGGGTTCGATCGCCTCGCTGGTGCTGGCCATCGCCTATTACCGCTTTGGCCGTTGGCGGACCATGCACAGGATCGAGGACAGGCCAGCGGCCGGCGAGCCGCCCGACACCGGCCTCGGCGTGCCGCGCCAGCGCGCGCATATCGCAACCGAGACTTCGAATTAGAGCAATTCCAGGAAAAGTGTGATCGGTTTTCCGTCCGGAATTGCGTAAAAACAAAGAGATAGAGCGGTTCGCCGTTTCCCATGAAACGGTGAAACGCTCTAGCGAGCGAATTTGGCGCCAAAGGCCAGCGCGACGAGCGAAAAGAGCGTGATCATGCCGGCGAAGGCCAGGCTTGCCATGGTCGGGTTCGTCCAGTTGGACAGGACGCCGATGCCGATGACCGGCAGCGCGTTGCCGCAGAAGCAGCAGATGAAGAAGGCCGACACCACTTCGGCGCGGCGATCCGCCGGCGCAATCTGGTTCACCACTTGCAGGCCGCCGCGATAGCCGAGGGCCGCCGCTGCACCGCAGACCGCCGTCGCGACGATCATCAACACCATCGAGGCATAGACCTGCGCTGCCACGACCAGCGCCACGGCCGGGATCATCAGCGCCAGCGCGGCGAGCAAGGTGGAACGGCTGGACAGCCACGTCGTGACGACAATGGTGATCGCAGCAACGATCGACAATTCGAAGAACAGCCCGCCGGCTTCGGCATGGTTGGTGACATGCAGCTGCTGCGCCAGGATGCTCGGCGCCAGCGCCGCGTAGAAGCCGACCAGCGCCATGGCGCCGAAGCCGGTCAAGGCGGGCGCGACGAACCCAGCCCGGATGCTAGCCGGAACCGACAGGCGCGGCTCTATCGAGACGTCGGAAAGCCGGCCGGGCCGGGCCACGGTCTCGCGCGTGCGCCAGATTGTCAGCGTGATGAGGACAAGCACGGCGAGATAAACGGCAAAGACCAACCGGAGCGGCCAAGGCTCGTATTCGGCGAGCAGCCCGGAAACCAGCGCGCCGACGCCCAGACCGATGAAGTTGGTGCTGGTGGCGATCGTGGCCGCGCGCGATTTGTCCTCGCCTTCGATCAGCTCGGACAGCCATGCGGTGCCGGTTCCAGCGCCGACCCCGATGCCAAGACCGCTTAGGATACGGGCGACGTCCAGCCAGACTACATTTTGTGCGAAGAGGAAAAACAGCGCGCTGACTATGGCGACCGCCATGGCGGCCAGCGCCGCCGGCCGACGGCCTATGGCGTCCGACAGACGGCCAAACAAAAGCAGCGCCGCAAGATTGCCGACCACATAGACGGCATAGACCAGCGTCAACGTGATCTGCGAAAAACCGAAATCCTGCTTGTAGATCACGTAAAGCGGGGTCAGAACCGTGCTGCCGGCAAACAGCGCCGCTATCATCGCGGCGATAGCGGTCATCGCCGCACCACCGCCGAGTTCATGGTCGCGTGTCATGGTCTGAGCATAATTGGTCATGATGACCTCCGGCGTTGCAGATCCCGCCCGGTTACAATCCAACGTTATGTAATGGCGGCCGTTCCACCCGCCGAATGCCCTCCTGACAATCCTGGCAGTATAGCGTTGCGCGAAATCCTCTCGTAACCTCTGTCTGCCGATCAGGGAGGAACCATGGGCAAGGGACGGGTCGAGGCTTTCACCGATGGCGTCGTCGCCATCATCATCACCATCATGGTGCTGGACCTGAAGGTACCGGAGGGTGAGGATTTTTCGACGCTGCTGCCGCAGTGGCCGATCTTCCTGTGTTACGTGCTTTCCTTCATCAATGTCGGCATCTACTGGAACAATCTGCACAACATGTTCCACACCGTGCAGCGCGTCGACGGCCGCGTGCTGTGGGCCAACCTGCATATGTTGTTTTGGCTATCCCTGATGCCGGTGACGACGGCCTTCATGGGCGAGAACCATTTCGCCACGGTTCCCGTTGCGGTCTATGGTTTCGACTTGGCAATGTGCGCGACCGCTTACGCCATCCTGGTGGTTGCCCTGCATCGCCTGCACGGACAGGACACCGCCTTCGCCAAGGCAATCGGCAACGATCGCAAGGGCAGGCTGTCGCTCGTCGCCTACATAGCCGCAATCGCGCTGACCTTCCTCAATCGCTGGATTGGTGTCGGCTTCTACGTGGCTGTCGCTCTCGTCTGGCTGGTTCCCGACACCCGCTTCTCGCGAGTTCTCGAAAAGTAGCTGGGTGCGTCCGGTCGATTGTCGGCGGAAAACCGCTTCAGATTTTTCCCGCATTGCTTTGATTGCGTATCGCTTTCAGCTTCTCGGCCACCGATGCGGCAAGGTCGGCATAGCGTTCTTCCAACCGCTCCGCCGCTTTGATGATCGGAAAATCGTGGCCAAACTTCTCAAGCGCCAGGCGCAGCTTTTCGGCGAAGTCGGCCTGTTTCTCCAACGCCGCGAACAGCGTCTTGACCTGCGCCTCGCTGATATCGGGGTTGGCAAGCATTTGCGGCACGTCGCGCCCCATCTGGTCGCCGGTGGCGGTCTGCTCTTTCAGAATCTCGATCCAGTCGGCCAATCGGCGAACCTCCATTTCCCGGCACCATGCGCGGCCCCGGCTGTTGCGGTCAACCCGTTGCCGCTCTCGCGGTCAACCCGTTGCCGCTCTCGCGGTCAACCATGGCGCCCAGGCGGGCTTGCCTCGATCTCAAGCAGCGTTAAGTTCGGCCCAACCCGAACGAGGACAACATCATGACCAGCGACGCCGAAATCCAGACCGCCCTGCCCGCTTTCGCTTCCGGCAATGTCGCCGTCATCACCGGCGGCGCCAGCGGCATCGGCCTTGCCGCGGCCAAGAAGTTCGCGGCCATGGGCATGAAGACGGTGCTGGCTGACATCGGCGGCGTGCGCCTCGACCAGGCGAAACAGGCGGTCGCGGCGATTGCCGGCGACGATGCCGTCCTCCCGATCCCCACCGACGTGTCCAAGGCCGATGACGTCGACCGGCTGGCGGAACTCGCCTACGGCGCCTTCGGCCCGGTCTCGGTGCTGATGAACAATGCCGGCGTCGGTAACAATCCCGGCAAGCCGTGGGAGAACCGCGACGCCTGGAAGCGGCTGCTGGACATCAATTTCTGGGGCGTCGTGCATGGCGTCGAGGCCTTTGCGCCGCGCATGCTGGCCGCGGGCAAACCAGGCCTGATCATCAACACCGGCTCCAAGCAGGGTATCACGACGCCGCCCGGCAATCTCGCCTACAACGTCTCCAAGGCCGGCGTGAAGACGTTTACCGAAGGCTTGGCGCACGCCCTGCGCAACGAGCCGGGAGCGAAGGTTTCCGCGCATCTGCTGATCCCCGGCTTCACCTATACCGGGCTGACCGAAGGGGCGACGGAAAAGCCGGCCGGCGCCTGGACGGGTGAGCAGGTTATCGACTTCATGCTGGCATCGCTGATGGATGACGATTTCTATATCCTGTGCCCGGATAACGACGTCGCGCGGCCGATGGACGAAAAACGCATGGCCTGGGCGGTCGGCGACATTATCGAGAACCGGCCGGCTTTGTCGCGCTGGCACCCCGACCACAAGGACGCGTTCGCCGCCTTCATGAGCCGCTGACGACGCTTCAAGCGGCCGTCTGCTTCTTCGGTTTGCGCTTTTGCGCGACGGCCTTCTTGGCAGCCATCTCGACAATCTGCCGGTCATGCCGCTTGGCCGCCGCCTCGCATTTGTCGCGGATGGCCTCGACCTCAGATTCCGTCAGATGCTCGATGCCGATGAAATGGTTGTGGGCCCGGCCGACGCGGATCAGTTCATCGAGCTTGGCCTGGATCGCGGCGCCGTCGCGGTTCTGCGTGTTCTGGATAAGGAACACCATCAGGAAGGTGATGATGGTGGTGCCGGTGTTGATGACCAGTTGCCAGGTGTCCGAGAAGCCGAAGAACGGCCCGCTGATCCCCCATACAACCACGATCAGCACGCAGACAGCGAAAGTCGCAGGCAGGCCGGCCAGATGGGCGACCCGATTTGCGGCCTTGGTGAAGAGTTTCTCGATCATGCAAATCCCTCATAACGCCGCGGAATCGTGACGTTCCTGGAGAAACAAGCAGTCGCCGCTTTCGGTTCCAGGCGATGACGTCTTTGCGCTTGCACGCGGGCACAATCGGATACACGCGAAAGGCGCAGGCGCGTGAAAAACCGCCTTATTCGTTTGTTGCCATAGTGCCCATGCAGGCCAAAAGCCTGTTCCTTCCGCTTCACGGCGGTTTACCTCCAGCCCCTTCCGCTGCGCCACCCCCGCATGGCGGAAGGGGCACTAAAATTTCGAGAGCGCGGCATGAGTATCGAAAAGCCCCGTCCCGTGCCTCGACCCCGGTCTTCTAGATTGCTCGGCAGTTGCGCCTTCATCGGTGTGCTGATGACCTGCGCCACGGCGACAGCCGACCCGGACACGGATGCGACCATCACCGGCAGCATCGAGCAGCACTGGACCAACAACGCGCTGGACAGCGGTCGCGCGGTCACCGACTGGTACACGCTGCTGCGCGGCTCGCTCGACAAAAAATGGGGCGACGACGACGCCAACGCCAAGGTCCATGCCGATTTCGAGGTCTCGCGCTACAACCGGGCCTCGATCGAGGACGATCGCGCGCTGTCGCTGTCGGCCGAGGCTTTCCGGCGCCTCGAGGCAGGGCTCGAACTGCGCGGAACGCTGAGCTATCGCGTGATCAGCACCGGCGACGATCTCGAGATCGGGCCGCTGATCATCGGCACGCGTGAATTGAAGCAGATCGTCAGCGCGCAAGGGCAGCTCGGCATCGACCTCGGCAACGCGACATCGCTTACGCTCGAAGCCACCGAAAGCATCGAGAAGGTCGGCGACACCCATTTCGAGGACGACATCTTCCTGCCGACCAAGCTGCATGCCGACCGTCTTCTTTCCCAGGTCGCGGCCAGGCTGACCAAGACAGTCGGCGACTACGCCGTCGGCGCTTCGACGTCGGCGCTGCTGGCTTCCGTCGAACGCGTCGGCTTTCCACCGCTCCAGCTCTCCTTTTTCCAATACACCGCGCAAGCCGAGGCCGCCTACAAAGGCAAGGACGGTTCGACGCTGGGCCTGGCCTTCGGCGCGCAATATCTGCGCGGCGCCGACGACACATACCAGCGCGTGCTGCCGACCTGGCAGGTGACTTTCACCAAGCCGCTGCCGAAGGGATTTGAGCTGCGCGGTACCTGCTTTGGGCGCTACGAGACATCCGACACCGACGATCCGCTCGCCTCCTGGCTGCGCCGCGCCGAACTGGAGCTTGCCTTGAAATTGCGGGAAAACCTCGCCGTTGGCACCGGTATCTTCGCCCAGCTCAAGGACAATCTTTTGCTGGAGAACGTCGAACGCAGCAAAGGCGTCTATGCCGAGACCACCTGGGGCGCGACCAAGTCATTGGCCGTCGTCTTCCGTGTCGATTATTCGCAGAAGGTAAAGACCATCATCGACGTGCATGAACGCACGGTCGACGCCTTCGTCGGCCTGCGCGCCAAGATCTAAGATTGGACGGGTAATTCCGGTCGAAAGCCCTACTCTGCCCGGAATTGACCTGGAACGGCTGGCAGGAGGGTGTACGAGGCCCTCCTGCCCGCTACGAATGGTCCAGCCATCCGCGCTGCTGCTCAGTGCTTCTTCAGCGAATAGTTGTTGCTGCCGAGATTGATGCCGATCCCGCTGAGGATACCGGAAACGACATTGGTCTTGTTGCCGTTCAGAATGCCCGAGACGACATTGCCGCTGAGGATGTTGTTGCCGTTCAGGACACCGTTGAGCGCGTCGAGATTCACGTTCGGCGACACATTGATCAGGCTTCCCGAGCCACCACCCCAACCACCGGCATAGGCGCCGACGGACGAGAAGGAAACAACAACAGCTGCAGTGAGTGCAAGTGAGAACTTCTTCATGACTACTCTCCTTTGTTGCTTTGCGGTGTTTCCTTCGACTTCACTTAGATATTACCTCCGAGTTCATTAGTGCATTTCGCAGAAATGCTTGCAACCGGAGAGTGGTAGACGCCATCTATACACGCCGTTTTCCAATTTTTAACGCTAATGTTTTACGTTAAAAAGCTTGGTTACGGACAATGGTAAATATGTCAGGCGGCGCTGTCTTCCCAGCGATCGAGGAAGGCCTCGATCGACAGCGCCTGCATGTCGGGGATTGCCCTGGCCAGTTTCTCGGGGGCCCAGTCCCACCAGGCAAGCGCCTCGATGCGCGCCGCGACCGCGGCGGGGAAGCGTTCACGCAAGGGTTTGGCCGGGACCCCGGCAACAATCGTGTAGGGCGCCACGTCACGCGTGACCACCGCGTTGGCGCCGATGACGGCGCCGTTGCCGATCGCAACACCCGGCATGATCACCGCGCCATGGCCGATCCAGACGTCGTGGCCAATGTTGACCGCCTTGGCCTGCCGCCGCTCGCGAAAAGCCGCATCGACGCCCAGCCAGCGAAAATATTCGTTCGGCCGGTAGCTGACCTTATGCTGGGTCAGCCGCTCGATCGGGTGTTCGAGCGCATTGATGCGGCTGTTGGCGGCGATCGAGCAGAACTTGCCGATCGTCGTATAGATCGCCTCGCAGTGGCGTTCGAAATAGGAAAAGTCGCCGACGCTCACCTCGCGCAGGATGACCCGCTCGCCGATCGCGGCATAGCGGCCGAGCTTGCACGCCTTCAGCTCCGCGGTCGGATGAATGCGCGGCTCTGGATCTTTCAGGACGAGGTCTTCGGAGCGGTCCATCAAGCGGCTTTACGCCCCGGCGATTGGTCCCGCAAGCTGGGGCCAATCTCTGGTCGGTTCTTAGCGGCTGCCTATTGCGGCTTGCCCTTCGTCCACACCACGTTCTGGCCGTAGAGCGGCACGGTGGTCACCGACATCTTGGCCGAGCCGTTCTGCACCTGGCGCGAATGCGACAGGTAGATCAGCGTCTCGTTCTTCTTGTCGTAGATGCGGTTCACCACCTGCTTCTTCCAGATCAGGCTGAGGCCCTGCTTGAACACTTCCTCGCCACCTTCGCTCATGTCGATGTCGCTGATGGTGATCGGCCCGGTCTGGCGGCAGGAGATCGAGGAATCGGACGGATCCTCGAACCAGTTGCCCTTGTGCAGCCGGTCGATGATGCTGCGGTCGAAATAGGCGACATGGCAGGTCACGCCGTCCACTTTAGGATCCTTGATCGCGTCGATCATGATGTCGTTGCCGACCCAGTCGACACCGACCTTGCCAACCTCGTCAGCCACTGCAGCGCCAGCGCTCAAGGCAAGACATGCGGCGAATAAGCCGATCAGTTTTCGCAAATTTGCCTCCTCGGTTCGCGTTTGCCGGTCTCAGGTGGGACAGGACCATGGCATTTGCAAGCCGATCGATGATGATCGCGTATCGGGGCAACGGCGCCCATCCTTGGATTACCGGTTGCGGCAACGCGACATCTTTGCTTGGCCGGCGCCCAACAGCTAAGACTATCGCCCAAACTCGGGCCGCCCCGATCCGGCGAGCCGCGGCAAATCACGACGGACACCCTGATGATGCGTTCAATCCTGGTCGGCATTCTCGTCCTGATGGCGGCCGGCATCGGCTGGCTTACCTTCGACTTCTATCGCGGCCATTATAGCGGCGAGCCTTTCGGCGCTCCCTTCACGCTGGTTGACCAGAAAGGCGCGCCGATCACCGAGGCCGCGTTCAGGGGTCACCCAAGCATCGTCTTCTTCGGCTTCACGCACTGCCCCGAGGTCTGTCCGACGACATTGTTCGAACTGGCTGGCTGGTTGAAGACGATGGGCGACAGCGGCAAGAATCTCAACGCCTATTTCGTCACCGTCGATCCGGAGCGCGATACGCCGGAGACCATGAACACCTATGTCAGCAATTTCTCCGACCGCATCACCGGCATCACCGGCGATCCGGACAAGGTGCACGCCATGGCCAAGGCTTTCGGCATCTACTGGAAGAAGGTCGACACCGGCGACGGCGACTACACGATGGACCACACGGCGTCGGTGCTGCTTCTCAATGCAACGGGTGATTTCGCCGGCACCATCGCCTATGGCGAAAATGCCGATACGGCCATTGCCAAGCTGAAGCGCCTGGCGGCTGGCGGTCAAACATGATCCCGAAAAGTGGGAACTGGTTTTCGGAAAAGATCATGTTCAAACAAGAGCCTTCCTGATGGTGCAGACCAGGCTGCATTTCACCACCGGCAAGGTCGAGGCCGACCGCATTTTTGCCGCGCTCGACCAGGCCTTCGAGGATGACGGTCTGCCGATTGCCGTGCTGGAGATCGACGAAGAAAAAGACATCCACGAGGTGTCGCTTTACGCCGACGATGACGTCGATGGCGTCGAGGCGCGTATCACGCAGATCCTTGACGATCTTGGTTTACCAAAGCCGATCGAGCGGGAGGTCTTGCCCGACGTCGATTGGGTGGCGCGCTCGCTGGAAGGGCTGAAACCGGTGCGCGCCGGCCGTTTCCTCGTCCACGGGTCGCATGACCGGGCCCAGCGCCACAGCGGCGATCTCGCCATCGAGATCGAGGCCGGTCTTGCCTTCGGCACCGGACATCACGGCACCACGGCCGGCTGCCTCGAAGTGCTGGAGCAGGTGGTGCTGCGCGAACGGCCGCGCAACGCGCTCGACCTCGGCACCGGCAGCGCCGTTCTGGCGATCGCGCTGGCAAAACTGGCGCATATCCCGGTGCTGGCGACCGACATCGATCCGATCGCCGTGCGCGTCGCCGCCGCCAACGCCCGCCTCAACCATGTCAAGGCGCTGGTCGAGACGGTAACGGCGCCCGGCTTCCACAACCCCATTTTCGCCAGGCGCGCGCCGTTCGATCTGATCGTCGCCAACATTCTGGCGCGGCCGCTGATGCGGCTGGCGCCGCAGATGGCCAAGCACATCCAGCTCGGCGGCTCGTTGGTGCTCTCCGGCATCCTCGACCGCCAGCGCGACGCGGTGATCTCGGCCTATGTCGGCCAGAGTTTCCGCCACGTCCGTACGCTGCATCGTGAAGGCTGGGTGACGATCCACTTGAAGCGCTGAGGTCGGCCCGCCGCTGACGCTGGACCAAACGCCGGAATGTTGTAAACCGTCCCCGCCCATTGCACCTTGCCTCGTGGCGAGGCAGCGGGAAAACGATTCCGATTTTCGGGGCCATCGGCTACGGTCAAGGCGCGGTGGCGCGAGAGGGAGGCCAGAATGTTCCAGACCTTTGATTCCGCCGGCGACCCGGCTGTCGGCAAGCCGCGCGTGGCGCTGCTGCGCCAATGGCTGGCCGAGAACAAGCTCGATGGTTTCATTGTTCCCCGCGCGGACGAACACCAGGGCGAATATGTCGCCGACCGCTCGGCGCGGCTGAAGTGGCTGACCGGCTTTTCCGGCTCGGCCGGCGTCGCCATCGTGCTGCGCGACCGCGCCTTCATCTTCGTCGACGGCCGCTACACGCTGCAAGTGCGCGGCGAGGTCGATCTGTCGATCTTCGCCGTCGAGAGCCTCGTCGACAATCCGCCTGCCACCTGGATCAAGGACAATCTCGGTAAGGGCGCGCGGC
Organism: Mesorhizobium sp. RCC_202; assembly: GCF_041355295.1. Taxonomy (NCBI): domain Bacteria; kingdom Pseudomonadati; phylum Pseudomonadota; class Alphaproteobacteria; order Hyphomicrobiales; family Phyllobacteriaceae; genus Mesorhizobium; species Mesorhizobium sp. RCC_202. Next base: position 382,368 of record NZ_JBFUPO010000004.1, on the reverse strand, counting down.
TCGGCTTCGATCCGTGGCTGCACACGATCGGCGAGGTCAAGGCGCTGAAGGCATCGGCCGAGCAATCCGGCGCGACGCTGGTGCCGCTCGACAAAAACCCGATCGACATCATCTGGAAGGACCAGCCTGAGCCGCCGCGCGCGCCCGTCGAGCTGCACCCGATCGCCTTTGCCGGCGAGCTCGCCAAGGACAAGCTCAGGCGGCTGGCCGGCGCGATCGAGAAGGACGGCGCGACCCACGCCATACTGACCGACCCCTCCTCCATCGCCTGGGCCTTCAACATCCGAGGCGGCGACGTGCCGCATACGCCGCTGGCGCTCGGTTTTGCCATCCTAGCAGCCGACGGCAACCATCAGCTGTTCATGGACCAGCGCAAGTTCCCGCGTCAGGTGGCCGCCTATCTCACCCAGCTCGCCGACCTGCATGATCCAGGCGAGTTCGAGACAGCAATCGTCGATCTCGCCAAGGCTGGCGCCAAGATCGCGCTCGATCCGGTGCTGGCGGCGGAAAAACTCCGGATGCTGGTCGAGGACAATGGCGGCGCCGTCGTGCTGGCGCCGGATCCTGCCCGCATTCCCCGCGCCACCAAGAACCAGGCCGAGATCGCCGGCAGCCGCGCCGCGCATCGCCGCGACGGCGCCGCGGTTGCCAAGCTGCTCTGCTGGCTCGATCGGCAAAAGCCGGGTTCGCTCGACGAGATCGCCGTCGTCACCAGGCTCGAGGAAACCCGCCGGCAGACCGGCGAGGAAACGCAGATGCCGCTGCGTGACGTTTCCTTCGACACCATTTCCGGCGCCGGCCCCAACGGCGCCATCATGCATTACCGCGTCTCGCGCGCCACCAGCCGCAAGCTGCAGAGCGGCGAGTTGTTCCTGCTCGATTCCGGTGCGCAATATCAGGACGGCACCACCGACATCACCCGCACCGTGCCGATCGGTGAGCCGACGCAGGAGATGCGCGAGCGCTTCACACTGGTGCTGAAAGGCATGATCGGCATCTCGATGCTCCGCTTCCCCGCCGGCACGCGCGGCTCGGAGATCGACGCCGTCGCCCGCATGGCATTGTGGAAGCATGGCTGCGACTTCGCCCATGGCACCGGCCATGGCGTCGGCTCCTATCTTGCCGTGCACGAAGGGCCGCAGCGCATCGCCCGCACCGGCACCGAAAAGCTGCTCGCCGGCATGATGCTGTCCAACGAACCTGGCTATTACAAGGAAGGTTCCTACGGCATCCGCATCGAGAACCTGATCCTGGTCACATCAGCCGATCCGGTCGAAGGCGGCGACATCGCCATGCACGCTTTCGAGACGCTGACGCTGGCGCCGATCGACAAGCGCCTGATCCGCAGCGAGCTCTTGCACCGCGACGAGTTGCAGTGGCTTGACCACTATCACGCCCGGGTGCTGGCCGAGATCGGCCCGATGGTCGACGGCGAGACGCTGGCCTGGCTGGAGAAGGCGACAGCGCCGCTGCCGCACGACGCCAAGATTTGACATTAGCCTCTTTCTCCCCGTTTACGGGGAGAAATGCCCGGCAGGGCAATGAGGGGCAGCGCCTCCGTTCGAAGCTATTGCGACGGCAGGCGCACTACCCGACGAACTGGCGTGCCAAAATAAGAACCGCCGCCCCTGCCAGAAACATCGCCATCAGACCACCGCGCAACGACACCAGCGCGGTGACGGCGAGCGCGGCCCACTCCGCCGGGCCGGCGTGCAGCAGTTCGGGCGCCACCAGCGTCGTCAGCACGGCGGCCGGCACCGCGTTCAGTCCGGCCTCGACGCGCGGATGGATATTCTCGAAGCGCGAGATGACCAGGTGGCCGCCGACGCGGGTGAGATAGGTGGCGACGGCGCCGGCGAGAATGATCCAGAAGGTCGTGCTCATGGCCGCTTGCCCACACCACTGTGATGCGGCGGCAGGATGACCGCCAGGAGGATGCCGGCGACCGCGCCGATCGAGACGTGCCAGGGCGAGCCGACCGTCCTGTAGGCAATGATCGAGGCAATTGCGCTGGCGGCGACGACAGGCGCCCACAGCGGCCGCTTGCGGAAGCCAAGCACCAGGCCGAGGAAATAGATCGGCAACAGGAAATCGATGCCCAGCGCATGCGTGTCGGGGATCATTTTGCCGAACAACGCGCCCAGCGCGCTCTCGATCACCCAGAACAGGTAGACCGGCAAGCCGAGCCCCAAATACCAGACGAAGCCGACGGGACGGCCGGACTCCGCCCGCGCCTCGGCGATGGCAAATTGCGGATCGGTGAGGATGAAATAGCCGACGGCCTGTTGCAGCAGCGGCCAATGCGCGATGCGCCGGCCGATGCCGGCAGAATAGAGCACATGGCGGAAATTCACCGCGAAGATCGACAGCACGATCAGCCACGGCGCGACATGCTGGCCGAACAATTCGATGCCGACCATCTGGCTGGCACCGCCATAGATCGTGGCGCTCATCAGGAAGGCTTCGAGAACCGAGAAACCGTTGTCGACAGCCAAGGCGCCGAACAGCACCGCGAACGGCGCCGAGGCGACGACGACGGGCATCGACAGGCGCACGCCATCCCAGAAATCGCTCTTGGCGCTGCCTTCAGAAATTGCTTCCGCCACCATTCGCCGCTCCTAATGCATGTCGCCCAGAAGTGCATAGCGGTCCTGGGATAACGACATGCATCGAAATTAGACATAAAGCGCGTCGCCGCGACGCGCTTTATGAGCCGCCTCACTTAGGGAGCGTCGTCTTCGATGTCACACGAATTCGCTTGAGCCGACCATCAGCGGAACTGATGGGAACCCGCCACCCGCGCGGTGGCCAGTCAGCGTTGCGAGCGCCTGCGTACCGCCAAAGAATCCTCCCGGATAATGGATTTTCGAACCACCCCTATTGTCGTGCGATCGCGCCTGATGCCAAGATCGGGAATAAGAGGGGATAACGAATGATCGCTTATGATTTCACCGGCCGGCATGCGGTCGTCACCGGGGCTGGCGGCGGCATGGGCGAAGCGATCGCGCTGGCTCTGCTCGATGCCGGCGCCTCCGTCACCGCCATCGACGTCAAGCCGCGTCCGGCGACGCTCGCCGCCTATGACGACCGGCTCACTTTTGCGCAGGGCGACCTCACTGACGCCGCCTTTGTCGAACAGGCCATCAATGCTGCGGGCCGCGAGCGCGGCGGCATCGATTACCTTGCCAACGTCGCCGGCGTGCTCTGGTTCGGCCGCGACAAGTCGGCGCTCGAAATGGATCTCGATGTCTGGGACCAGGTCTTCAACATCAACCTGAAGTCTTTCGTCCACACGGCCCGCGCTGTGGTTCCCCATATGCGCGCCGGCGGCCGCGGCGGCGCGATGGTGCATTTCTCGACGATCCAGTGGTATCGCGGCGATCCGACCCCGCAGGATGCCTATCAGGCGTCGAAGGCAGGTGTCTGCGCGCTGTCCAAGTCCCTCGCCATGCAGCTTGCCGGTGACCGCATCCGTTCCAACTCCATCTGCCCCGGCATGGCGCTGACGCCGCTGCAGGCGCGCTGGGACACCGAAGAGAAGCGCGCCGCCGTCGCCAACTATGCGCCGCTCGGCCGCATCGGCACACCGCAGGACATGGCCAATGCCGCGCTGTTCCTGCTCTCGGATGCCGCAAGCTACATCACCGGCATCGAGCTCGCCGTCGATGGCGGCCTGCTGATGCGGATGTAATCCGAAAAGACATCAAGCCGCCACGGCAATGCCCTGGATCGCCCTGCCCCAGTCGAGCAGCGGCTTGGCACTCAAGGTGAAATCGACGAGATCGTCGACCAACGCCGGCGAATGGATTGTCGCGACGTCGATGTCATGCCGGACCACGAAATGCCGGTTGCGCACCGCCTGGGCAAGGTCGTCGTCGGCAACATCCTCGAAGCCGCGCGGCGCACGCTTCAGGCGGTCTTCCGGATCGAGCTCCAGGCCGGATTTCTTGAGCGACGAGACCATGTCGCGGAACTTCGCTGGTTTTTCCACGATCGCCTTGCGCATGGCCTGCAGCAGCTCCGGCGCCGGCTGCCACCAGGCGACGCCGGCAAAACAGCGCTCCAGCCCGATATGCACGTAGAACACACCTTGCGACATCTTGGTGCCGTCGGGTGACAGGATCGCCGACAGATGCCTGTTGTAAGGGCGCTTGTCCTTGGCGAAGCGCACATCGCGATTGATGCGGAACAGCGATCTCTTGCGGTCGCCTCGCAAGCCGAGCTTCGCCTTTTCGAAACGTTCACTGAGCGTCTCGACAAGGTCACAGAACGGTCCGTGCAGCTCGCTGTCAAAGAGGTCGCGGTTCTCCTGGAACCATTCACGGCTCTGATGGAAGTCGAGCGCCTTGAAGAACGGAATGGCTTTTGGGCCGAATCCTTTGAACGCGCCGGCCGTCACGACTTGCCGACCCGCTGCAGCCAGGTGTCCTCGTCGATGACCTCGACGCCGAGTTCGCTGGCAAGCTTGAGCTTGGAGCCGGCGCCCGGCCCGGCCACCAGGAGATCGGTCTTGGCCGACACCGAGCCCGCCACCTTGGCGCCCAGACGTTCGGCCATCGCCTTGGCTTCCGACCGTGTCATCTTTTCCAGCGTGCCGGTGAAGACGATGGTCTTGCCGGCGACCTCGCTGTCGGCCGAAACGGTGACGATATAGGGCTTCGGCCTGACCTGTTCGAGCAGCCTGTCGAGCACGTCATCATTGCGCTCATTGCCGAAGAAATCGCGCAGCGCCTCGATCACGGTATCGCCAATGCCGTTGATCGACGGGAAGACGCTGTGCGGGTCTTCCGCTTTCGCCGTCTCCTTGCCGACCCGGATCAGTTCTTCGATCGTCGAGAAAGTGCGAGCCAGCACCGCCGCCGTCGTCTCGCCGATATGGCGGATGCCGAGCGCGAAGATGAAGCGGTCGAGCTCCGGCTCGCGGCGCGCATCTATTGCGGCAAACAATTTGTCGAGGCCTTCATAGTTGCGGTCCTCGACGCCGCGCACATTCTTGCGCGTCTTGCCCGACGCGGCTTCGCGCAGTTTCGCCTGTTCCTCGCGCCGCTCGGCCAGTGCCTTGGTGACGGCTGGCCGGCGGTCCTTGAGCGTAAAGATATCCGCAGCCGTCTTCACCAACCCCGAATTGAAGAACAGGTCGATGTTCTCGGCGCCCAGCCCCTCGATGTCGAGCGCGCCGCGCGACACGAAATGGCGCAGCCTCTCGACCGCCTGCGCCGCGCAGATCAACTCGCCGGTGCAGCGGCGGCGCGAATCCTCCTTGCCGGTCTTCTCGTTGATTTCGCGCGTCGCCGGCGAGCCGCAGACCGGACATGTGTGCGGAAACTCGTAAGCCACGGCATTGGCCGGCCGCTTGTCGATGACGACGCTGACGATCTGCGGGATGACATCGCCAGCCCGCTGGATGACGACGGTATCGCCGATGCGCACGTCGATGCCGTCCCGGATCGGCTGGCCGTTGCTGTCGAAACCCTTGATATAGTCCTCATTGTGCAGCGTGACGTTCTCGACCACCACGCCGCCGACCGTCACCGGCGCCAGCCGCGCCACTGGCGCCAGCGTGCCGGTACGGCCGACCTGGATGTCGATCTTCTCGACCGTCGTCATCGCTTGTTCGGCCGGGAATTTGTGCGCGACCGCCCAGCGCGGCTCGCCGGTGACAAAACCCCAGCGGCGCTGCAATTCGAGCTGGTCGACCTTGTAGACGACGCCGTCGATGTCATAGCCCAGAGACGAGCGCAGTTCCTCGATATGATGATACTGCGCGATGAGTTCCTCGACCGACTTTGCCCGCACCATCAGCGGGCTGACCTTGAACCCCCACTCGCCAAATTTCTGCACCGACTCGAATTGTGTCGGGGCGGGATCGGCGGTGGTGTAACCCCATGCATAGGCGAAGAACCTCAAATTACGGCTGGCGGTAACGGACGGATCCTTCTGGCGCAGCGAGCCTGCCGCCGTGTTGCGCGGATTGACATAATCCTGGCCGCCGACCGCCGCCGAGCGCTGCTTCAGCGCCTCGAATTCGGCATAGGTCATATAGACCTCGCCACGGATCTCGATGGTCTGCGGCCAGCCTGAACCCTTCAGCGTCTTCGGGATGTCGGCGATGGTCATCAGGTTTGCCGTGATGTCTTCGCCGACGGCGCCGTCGCCGCGCGTCGCGCCTTGCACGAACACGCCGTTCTCGTAGCGCAGCGAGGCCGACAGCCCGTCGATTTTCGGCTCGGCGGTGAAAGCGATGTCGAGGTCCTTGTCGCGATCGAAGAAGCGCCGGCCGCGCTCGATGAAATCGGTGACGTCCTCGTCGGTATAAGCCTTGGCCAAGCTCAGCATCGGCACCGCGTGGCGCACCTTGGCAAAGCCTTCAGCGGGTGCCGCCCCAACCCGAAGCGATGGCGAATCTTCGCGCACCAGGCCGGGAAAATGCTCCTCAAGCGCAAGGTTGCGCCGCCGCAGCGCGTCGTATTCGGCATCGGTGATCGTCGGCGCGTCCTCGGCATGATAGCGCCGGTCGTGCTCGGCGATCTCGGCCGCCAACCGCTTCAGCTCATCAGCGGCCTCAATCTCGCTCAACGAATCGACTGACTTTTCCGACATGCGGCGCGGTCCTCGAACTATTGCAGGCCACTATAAATCAGGATTCGCCGGCAGGGAGTCGGCTGGCGCAAAAATCATTCCCGAACAGCAGGATGCAGTCATCTGCTGACTCTAGCTGCCAAACAAGGAGCTGCAAGTCTCTAAGCAGCCGCCGTGTTCTCGCGCAGCAAGCGTTCAGCGGCAGCGCGCGCCTCGTCTGTGATGGTGGCGCCGGCCAGCATGCGCGCGATCTCTTCCTGGCGCGCCGCGCGGTCCATTTCGGCGATGCCGGTGGCGACACGGTCCTTGCCCCCGGATTTGGAGATCAGGAAATGCGTCGCAGCGCGCGCCGCCACTTGCGGCGCATGCGTGACCGAAAGCACCTGCACCCGCTTCGACAATCTCGCCAGCCGCTGGCCGATGGCATCGGCCACCGCGCCGCCGACCCCCGTATCGATCTCGTCAAAGACCAGCGTCGGCGCGGAGCCGCGATCGGCGAGCGCGACTTTCAGCGCCAGAAGGAAGCGCGAGAGCTCACCGCCTGACGCCACTTTCATCATCGGCCCAGGCCTGGTGCCGGGATTGGTGCGGACCCAGAACTCGACCTGGTCGATGCCTTCCTCCATGCGGCTTTCGGCATCGGTCGTCAGCTCGACGATGAACTCGGCGCGCTCGAGCTTGAGCGCCGGCAATTCCACCATCACCGCTTTGGTCAGGCCGGACGCCGCCGCGTGGCGCAGCGACGACAACTGCGCCGCCGAGATGTCGTAAGCCTCGCGCGCGGCGGCAGCCTGCTTTTCCAGCGCATGCAGGCGTTCCTCGCCGGCATCGAGATCGGCCAGATCGGCAACCATCGTGTCGCGCAGCTGCGCCAGATCGTCGACGGCGACACTGTGCTTGCGCGAGGCGGCGCGCAACGCAAACAGTCGCTCCTCGGCCTTCTCCAGGCGCTGCGGATCATATTCGGTGGCGCGCAGCGCCGCCTCGACACCGGATTGCGCCGCGTCGAGCGAAAGCATCGCTTCATCGAGCGACTTCACCACATCCTCAAGCAGCCCGGGCGCCTCCGTCGCCTTGCGCTGCAGCCGCCTCAGCAAACTGGCCAGTTGCGGCAAGGGTGAAGACGGACCCGACAGCACGTCCTGCGCATCATGGATTTCGCCGGCGATCTTTTCGGCGCGCATCATCTGCGCCCGCAGCTCGGCGAGCTCGGTCTCTTCGCCCGGTTGCGGATCAAGCTTGGCAAGTTCGGCGACCGAGGCGCGCAGATAGTCGGCCTCACGCGCCGCCGCTTCGACCTTGGCGCGGTGCCGGGAAAGCTCCTGCGCGCAGCCGCGCCAGTACCGCCAGGCTTCGCCGGTGCCGCGCACGGCGCCGAGATGACCGCCAAAACTGTCCAGAAGGTCGCGATGCGCGCCGGGGTCGACCAGCGCCCGCTCGTCATGCTGACCATGGATCTCGACCAGCGCACGACCGACATCGCGCATCAAGGTGACACTGGACGGCTGGTCGTTGACGAAGACACGCGTGCGCCCGTCAGCCGTCTGCACGCGGCGCAGGATGATGTCACCATCGTCCTCGATGTCATTTTCAGCCAGCAGCGCGCGCGCCGGATGGTTGCGCGGCACATCGAATACCGCGATCACCTGGCCTTGCGCCGCGCCGTGGCGGACGAGCGAAGCGTCGCCGCGCGCGCCGAGCGCCAGCGACAACGCATCGAGCAGGATGGATTTGCCGGCGCCGGTCTCACCCGTCAGCACCGAGAGTCCGGGCAGGAAATCGATGTCCAGCTTCTCGATCAGGACGATATCGCGGATCGACAGTCTGGACAGCATCAGAACCCGGACCTATTGCATGTCGCCCAAAAATGGACCCGGTTTCGGGACAACGACATGCGCAAAACAAAAGACTTAAAGCGCGTCAAACGGGCCTGTTCAAGCGCGACGCACCTCAACGCGGCATGCGACCCGTCTGGAGTCGCAGCGCCGCACTATCTTTTTGTTTTTGCGCCGGATCAATCCGAAAAGCGTTGTGCACGCTTCCGTTCGATGCTCCGCCGTCAGGCGCCGGTGATCAGCTTGCCGGCCTTGGAGATCCAGGACCCGGCATTCTCGCGCGGTTCAAGCCCGTTGCTCTGCAGGAGCTTGTAGGAATCCTTGTACCACGAGCTGTCCGGATAGTTGGTGCCGAGCACCGCCGCCGCCGTCTGCGCTTCCGAGACCAGGCCCAGTGCGTAATAGGCCTCGGTCAGGCGCGCCAGCGCTTCCTCGACATGGCGGGTGTTGGAGTAGTTCTCCACCACGGTGCGGAAGCGCTTGACTGCGGCGATGTATTCGCGGCGCTCGAGATAGTAGCGGCCAACCTGCATTTCCTTGCCGGCGAGCTGGTCGTTGGCGAAGCGGATCTTGTCCTTGGCATCGGGGACATATTCCGAGTTCGGCCAGCGCGTCACCAGATCCTGCATGGTCTGGATGGTCTGGCGCGCTTCCTTCTGGTCCTGGGTGACGTCCTTGATCTGACGATAGTAGCTCAGGCCGATGATGTACTGCGCATAAGCGGCGTCGTCGGTCGTCGGGTAGAGCGTCAGATAGCGCTTGGCGGTGCCGATCGCGTCGTCATAGTTGCCGGCCCGGTAATCGGCGAAAGCACCCATCACCATCGATTTGCGGGCGGCTTCCGAATAGGGGTGCTGGCGGTCGACAGCGTCGAACTTCTTGCTCGCTTCGTCGAGGCGGCCGGCATTCATATTGGCCAGGCCCTGGTTGTAGAGAACGTCCGCCGGCTCGGTCTGGTCGACATAAGTCGCCAGGTTGACATCCTTCTCGGACGACATGCAGGCCGACAGCACGAGCGAAGGAACAACCACCGACAGCGCCAGCAGAACAGCACGACGCGGCGCTACCGATTGACCAACTCGCGAAAAAAACATGTTTGAATTCCGCCCCTTCGGCGTCGTTTCGGTCCGGGCCGAAGCCATAAACCATTATCCCCTTGCCCGGCAACGCTATGTCCGGCCAATCGCACATTTTTGTGGCGGCCGTCAGGCACCGTGATCGGCGCGCAATTTGGCGCCCCGGTGATGTATTAATACCACAAAGGCGTACCCCGCATCAAACCCGGCGACTCACAAGCGATTCTGCCTCATCGGTCGCAAAGGAACCATTTACGGCCCGCAAAACCTGGAAACGCCGCGCCAGCGCCTCTGGCAGGCTGCCTGACGCCGATCACGGCGATGCCAACCTTGAGATCAAGGCGCCGGATCCAAGATTAGATGACCCAAGGCGCGTAGACCGGCCGGCTGACGGCGATCATTTCAGCGACACGGCCACGCTCGCGGCGCCGCGTCTCGACGATTTCGAAGGCCGTATGGTCGGACAACAGTCGGCGCAACGCCGAAGCGTTCATCCGGTGGCCGCCGCGATAGGAGCGGAAACAGCCGATGAAACGCGCGCCGGCCAGCGCCAGGTCGCCCATCGCGTCGAGCGTCTTGTGGCGGGCGAATTCATTGGGATAGCGCAGTCCGCCGACATTGATGACGCGGTTGTCGTCACCGATGACCAGCGAATTTTCCAGCGACGAGCCGAGCGCATAGCCGGCGGCCCACAGCCGCTCGACGTCCTTCATGAAGCCGAAGGTACGAGCTCTGGCGATATCGCTGCGGAAGACATCGGGGTTGATGTCGGAAGCGAATTGCTGCCGGCCGATCGCCGGGCTTTCGAAATCGATCTCGACCTCGAAGCGCGTGCCGTCATAGGGCCGGAACTCGGCCCAGGACGCGCCGGCCTCGACGCGCACCGGCTTCATCACGCGGATATAGCGGCGCTTGACCGCCAGCGTCTCGATACCAACCTGGTCGAAAGCCTCGACGAAGGCCATCGCGCTGCCGTCGAGGATAGGAACCTCGGACCCGTCGATCTCGATGACCAGATTGTCGATGCCAAGCCCGAACACCGTGGCCATGAGATGCTCGATGGTGGCGATATGCGCGCCGGCCGGGTCGCCAAGCATGGTGGACAGATCCGTTGCGCCAACCTCCGCGACCAGGGCGCGGAACTCGTGGCCCTCATCGCCATTCGAAAGGTGGAAGACAATGCCCGTGTCGGCGTCGGCGGGCAGGAAATGCACGGTGACGGGTTTGCCGCTATGGACGCCGGTACCGGTCAACGTCGCACGCGATTTCACTGTGGTCTGATAGTCGTGCAAGACAAACCCCATAGCCCAAAATGCCTGTGTCCGCTTTGTCAGCCTCGAACATCTTGCGGCAAATGGGGCGTCTCGCGTCCACACGAATGCGGCAAAACAAACAAGAGCTTGCGGCTCTGGTATGATCGGCAGGCAGGACTACTCCCCGAATCCCTGCAGGCCGATTTGATCGCACGGAAGATAATGACCCGCCAGAGAGACTCCAAATCACGGTTTCTTACCCCGTGTAACCACGGAAAAGTGTAAGGAAAACCCGGCAACGCTTTGTTTTCAATATGCTTTGAATGAAAACAGGCAGACGATCGGCTCGTCTGCCTGTTAACATCCGTCACATAACGTTAACGATCAGCGGCCCGCGGTATCGATGCAGTGGGCCGCCGTATCCGCTCAATTGGCCTGGCGGCGCAGGAATGCCGGAATCTCCAGCTGGTCGTCTTCCTGGACCGTGCGGCTCTGCGGCGTCAGCCGGCCCTGATCGTCGAGCTGACCGCGGCGCGGCGCGTAGAGCGCCGGATCCTGGCTGGCGAGACGGCGCATTTCCGGCGCCGCCTGACGCAGCTTCGGCTCGCGCGGCTGCGCTGGCTGAAGCCGGGCAGGCTCTTCCTCACGGCGGGTGAGGCCGTTGGTCAGCCGCTTGATCAGGCCCATCGGACCGCTGTTCTCATGGTCGGCGGGACGGCTCTTGGCCTCGACTTCGGCCCTTACGACCGGCGGAAAGTCTTCCACGCGCGGCATACGCTGCGGTGCTGCCGCCATCGGCTGCGGCATCTCGCGCTGCGGCGCGGGCTGCATGACCTGCTGCGGCACGACCGGCTGCGGACGCGGCTGGGCCGGCGGTGCCTGGAAGATCTTGCTCTGCGGCTGGAAGTCGTCGATGGGAGCCGGGCGCTGCTGCGCCATCGCTGCCGCGTTGGCCTCGGCGAGCTGGATCGCCTCGGCTACCGGATCAACGGCGCGCGGCTCGTAGATCGGCTGCTGCACGGCTGCCGGTCGGCCGTCGACAGCCGGCGCTGCGGGACGGCTAACGGGCTTCTGCGGTGCGGTGCGGATCGAAATCGGTGCTGCAGCGATTTCAGCCGCCGACTTGTCGATGCCGGTGGCGACCACCGAGACGCGGATGACGCCTTCCAGCTCCTCGTCGAAGGTGGCGCCCAGGATGATGTTGGCGTCCTGGTCGACTTCCTCGCGGATGCGGGTCGCGGCTTCGTCGACTTCGAACAGGGTGAGGTCGCGGCCGCCGGTGATCGAGATCAGCAGGCCCTTGGCGCCCTTCATCGAGGTCTCGTCGAGCAGCGGATTGGCGATAGCAGCCTCGGCGGCGGCCATCGCCCGGCCCTCGCCCGAAGCCTCGCCGGTGCCCATCATCGCCTTGCCCATCTCGCGCATCACCGAACGCACGTCGGCGAAGTCGAGGTTGATCAGGCCTTCCTTGACCATCAGGTCGGTGATGCAGGCAACACCGGAATAAAGCACCTGGTCGGCCATGGCGAAGGCGTCGGCGAAGGTGGTCTTGTCATTGGCCAGCCGGAACAGGTTCTGGTTGGGGATGACGATGAGCGTGTCGACGCATTTCTGCAGTTCCTCGATGCCCATGTCGGCCGTCTTCATGCGGCGCTGGCCTTCGAAATGGAACGGCTTGGTGACGACGCCAACGGTGAGGATACCCTTTTCGCGGGCGGCGCGCGCAACGACCGGAGCAGCACCCGTGCCGGTGCCGCCGCCCATGCCGGCGGTGACGAAGCACATATGCGTGTTGGTGAGATGGTCGAGGATCTCATCGATGCACTCTTCCGCCGCCGCGCGGCCGACTTCCGGCTGCGAGCCGGCGCCAAGGCCTTCGGTGACATGCGCGCCGAGCTGGATGAGCCGCTCGGCCTTCGACATCGTCAGCGCCTGTGCGTCGGTGTTGGCCACCACGAACTCGACACCGCGCAGACCCGCGGTGATCATGTTGTTCACGGCATTGCCGCCGCCGCCGCCGACACCGAACACGGTGATGCGCGGCTTAAGCTCGGTGATGTCCGGCTTTTGCAGATTGATGGTCATTTCTTCGTCCTTTGCCTTTCCCGCCGCCTCGCCGCTGCGGCCGCCTGTGGGGCTGTCCCCGTCAATTAAAAACTGTCTCTCAACCACTGACTCATTCGATGCAGTTTTCCGCCTGTCCCGGTCATCCTGAAACCGGAAAGTCCCTTCGCCGAATGGCTCTCGAAGCTTGCCATCTGCGGATAGATCAGCAGTCCGACCGGCGTTGAGAACGCCGGCCCCTTGGCCGCTTCCGGCAGGCCGGCGACGCCAAGCGGGCGGCCGATGCGCACATTGCGTCCAAGGATGCGGCGCGCCGCTTCCGGCAGGCCGGACAGCTGGCTGGCGCCACCGGTGAGCACGACGCGTTTTCCCACGGCATTGCCGTAGCCGGACTTGTTCAGCCGGTCGCGCAAAAGCTCCAGCGTCTCATCGATGCGGGCGCGGATGATGCGCGTCATCACCGAACGCGGGATCTGCAGCGGCATCTCGCCTTCCTCGCCGATCGGCTGGATCGAAACGAGATCACGGTCGTCGGCGCTGCCGGGCAGCGCCGAGCCATGCATCACCTTCAGCCGTTCGGCGGCATCGAGCGACGTCGACAGCCCCTTGGCCATGTCGAGCGTGACATGGTTGCCGCCGATGGCGATGGCGTCGCCATGCACGAACTTGCCTTCCGAAAACACCGAGATCGTCGTGGTGCCGCCGCCCATATCGATGCAGGCAGCTCCCATTTCGAGCTCGTCATCGACCAATGCGGCAAGCCCGCTGGCATAGGGTGTCGCCACCATGCGCTCGACCGACAGATGCGAGCGGTTGATGCAAAGCTCGAGATTGCGCATCGGCGCTGCGTCACCCGTCAGGACATGCATGTCGACGCCAAGTGCGTCGCCGACCATGCCGCGCGGATCGCGCATGCCGCGCTCGGCATCCAGCGAAAAGCCGACGGGCAGAGAATGAACCACCTCGCGCTCGGCCCTGAGCGCCTGCTTGGCGCCGGCGGAGAGCACGCGCTTGATGTCGGCTTCCTCGACCTGATGGCCGCCGAGATTGATGGTTGCCGAGAAAGCTTCGCTCTTCAGCCGGCCGGCCGTCATGTTGACGATCAGGGAATCGACGGTCAGCCCGGCCATGCGCTCGGCCGCGTCGACGGAGAGCCGAATGGCGTGTTCGGCGCGATCGAGGTCGACCACGACGCCCGACTTCACGCCTTGCGATTTCTGATGTCCGATGCCGATCACCTGGATGCGGTGCGAACGTCCGCGCAAAAGCTTGCCGTCCTCGTTCGGCTTGAGCTTAGCCACCACGCAGCAAACCTTGCTCGAACCGACATCGAGCACGGTGAGCGTGCCGGACCGGCGCGAAGAAGCGTCACCATTGCCGCCAAGCCAGCTCATATCTTCGTCCCCGCCTTGCGCTTGGTCAGGCTCTTTGGCTTTTCGTTGAGCGAGGCTTCGCGCTGCGTCGCGGCCTCCGGCGACAATTCCAGCACCAGCCGATCGGCCAGCCGCATGTCGACACCGACGATGTCGCGAGCGAGAATGCCATTGTCATGGTCGAGCTTGACGAGTTCGGCGATCGCCTGATCCTCGTCGTCCTCCGGCAATTTGATGGTGATGCCGTTCTCGAGCCTCAGGTCCCAGCGCCGCTCGCCGACCCGGATGTAGCCTTTGACCCGCGCGGCGAGTTCTGGATAGCGCTTGATCTTCTCCAGGAAACCAGGCGCCTGCGCCGGCGCGCCGGTACCGATGATCAACGGCAGCAAGGCCTGCTTGCCGCCCGAGAAAGGCGCAATCACTTCGCCTGAGCGTTCGATGACCGAGAGATCGTTGCCCTGCTGCCAGAGCGCGAACGGCTCACGCTCATCGATGCGCACTTCGAGCGTATGCGGATAGATCTTGCGCACTGCGGCGCCCTCGACCCAGGGCAGCGTCCCGATGCGTTCGCGCGCGGCTTCCGCATCGAAGCCTATCAGCGAGGTCCAGCCATCGAGACCAATCCGGTCAAGCACGTCGATCTCGGATGTCTGGCGGTTGCCGATCACCTTGATCTGGTCGACGGCAAAACCGGTGCGCGCAGTGACACCTTGCACGATGCTGTCGCCGTAACCGCCGACATAAGCGCCATAGGCGCTGCTGGATGCGATCAGCGCGGCGGACAGGATCGCAGCCGCAAAGCGCGGCGCCTCGTACTCGCCGCCACAGAGGCGCGCAAGCACGCGAACCGGCCGGCGCAGCTGGCGCGGCAGGACGAAATGGTCGAATGACAACGGCATGCCGAACAGCGCGGAACCGGCCGCACCGCCTTTGCCCTGTCCCCATCTCAACGCAGACACGAAGCGTCCTCCACCATCCAACTCAACAAATCGCCGAACGAGTGTCCCGCTTGCGCGGCGATTTCAGGCACCAGAGACGTCGGCGTCATGCCCGGCTGGGTGTTGACCTCAAGCCAGACAATCTCGCCATTTTCGGAGTGGCGATCGTCGTAACGGAAGTCCGACCGGGAGACGCCCCGGCAACCGATGGCAAGATGAGCCTTAAGGGCCAGTGTCTGTATTTTTTGGTAAATATTCGGTGAAATTTTAGCAGGGATTTCGTGTTTTGATCCGCCAGGCACGTATTTTGAATCGTAGTCGTAGAAGGAATGGCCGGTCGGGATGATCTCGCAGACGCCAAGCGCAACGTCGCCCATCACCGCGCAGGTCAACTCGCGCCCATGGATGTAGCGCTCGACCATGACGATCTCGCCATATTTCCACTCCGACGAGCCGATCAGTTGCGGCGGATGCGACTGCCCTTCATGCACGATGACGACGCCGAAGCTCGAGCCTTCATTGACGGGCTTCACCACGTAAGGCGGCTTCATCGGATGCTTGTTCTGGACGGCGAAGCGGTTGATCACCTTCGATTCCGCGACCGGAACGCCGGCCGCCTTGGCAACTTTCTTGGACTGCTCCTTGTTCATGGCCAGCGCCGAAGCGAGCACGCCCGAATGGGTGTAGGGAATTCCGAGATATTCGAGAATTCCCTGAATGGTGCCGTCCTCGCCGAACGGGCCGTGCAGCGCATTGAAGGCAACGTCGGGCTTGAGCTCGGCAAGCACAGCCCCAACATCGCGCGACACATCGACACGGGTGACCTGATAGCCTTCATTCTCGAGCGCATCCGCACATGCCTTCCCCGAGGACAGAGACACGGGCCGCTCCGAGGAGAATCCACCCAGAAGGACAGCCACATGCTTCTTCTTCATCCCGTCATCCCCTCTCACGCCGGGCCTGCAACCGATATTCCCGCACCGCATTCCCAAGCATTGAGTCCGAGTCTTCCGGCAGGTTGCCCCCCAGACGGAAAACGCGACTTAACGCGTCGAACGACTCAAATCAGGAAACGCTTTAGGGCAGAGAATCAGAGAGTTGATTCGCTGGCAAGTGCCTATGATTCCGACAGATTCACTTTCCGCGAAAACACGCGAGAAAAGTGTGTTGTTGAGTCTTTGCGGCAACGGTTGACACCGTCGCAGAGGGCCGAAGTTCAAGTACTACTTGAACTTCGTGAGGCGCCGAGATGTGTCGAGATTTAGGTCAGGCCGAGCCGAGAGCGGTGGCTTTCGAGAACCGGCCTACGCCGGCCGTAGCTTTCATAGAGCGGAAACACTTAAGACGGCTTCGGCCGGCGAAGGCCGGAGCGGAGCGTACTTAGGTACGTGAGCACCGGAAGCGCAGATAGCCGCCGTTCGCAGGCCGGCCTCACCTGAATATCGACACATCTCAAAGGAGCTGACCGAGGAACTCCTCCACGGCATGATCCGGCCTGAAATTGCCAAGGCGCTTGATTTCCCAGTGCAGCCGGATGCCGGAATTTTCGAGCACCCGCGCCCGCACCGTCTCGCCGAGATATTCGAGGTCATAGCCGGTCGCGGTGCCGGTGTTGATCATGAAGTTGCAATGCATCGGCGACATCTGCGCGCCACCGATCATCAACCCGCGGCAACCGGCCTTGTCGATCTCCTTCCAGGCCGACGTGCCTTCGGGATTCTTGAAGGTCGAGCCGCCGGTCTTCTCGCGGATCGGCTGCACCGTCTCGCGGTGGTTCTGCACGGCGTCCATCGCCGCCTTGATCGCCGCCTTGTCCTCGCCAACGCCTTCGAAAGTCGCCGACGTGAAGATCAGCCCGGCCGGTGCCGAAGAATGACGATAGGCATAGCCCATATCGGCATTGCTCAGCGTGTGGACATTGCCCTTGCGGTCAAGCGCCCTCACCTCGACGACGCGCTCGCGCGTCTCGACGCCATTGGCGCCGGCATTCATCCGAAGCGCGCCGCCGACGGCGCCCGGAATGCCATGGTAAAAATGGAAGCCTCCGATGCCGGCTTCATAGGCAACGGCCGCGACACGCTTGTCCGGCGTCGCAGCACCCGCTTTGATGGTGGTCGGGCCGGTGACTTCTGCTTCGCCAAAACCTTTGGCCGAAAGTCGGATGACAAAACCCAGTATGCCGCCGTCGCGCACCAGCAGGTTCGAGCCGACGCCCACCACCATGACCGGTATGTCTTCCGGCACCGCGCGCAGGAAGGCCGCGAGGTCCTCCTCGTCGGCCGGCTGGAACAGCGCTTCGGCGAGGCCCCCGGCGCGAAACCAGGTGATCTTGTCCATCTCGGCATTAGGTGTGATGCGGCCGCGCAGGCCGGCAAGCCGGTCGCCGAGCTTGTCGATGAGAGCCTGGCCGCGCATCATGAGGGCGTGCCCCCAAGGTCCTTGGGCAGCGCATAGGCCCATTGCGTGATGTTGCCGGCGCCGAGGAAGACGACGAAGTCGCCGGGCCTGGCAAGATCACGAATGATCGGCGCAATCGCCGCCGGTCCTTCGATGTAGCGCGCGTCGCGATGGCCACCGGCGCGGATGCGCGACACCAGCGCATCGGACGTCACCCCGTCGATGGGCTCCTCGCCGGCCGCGTAGACAGGGGCGACCATCACCGTGTCGGCATCGTTGAAGCAGGCGGAAAACTCACTGAAGAGATCATGCAGTCGGGTGAAGCGATGCGGCTGCGCGATGGCGATGACGCGTCCCTTGGTGGCGCTGCGCGCCGCCTTCAGCACCGCCGCGATCTCGACCGGGTGATGGCCGTAGTCGTCGAACATGTCGACGCCGTTCCAGGAGCCGGTATGGGTAAAACGCCGCTTGACGCCGGCGAAGGACGACAGGCCCTTCTTGATTGCCTCCGGCGAGAGGCCGAGCTCGTGGGCAACCGCAATCGCAGCGGTCGCGTTGGACACGTTGTGGCGGCCGGGCATCGGCAACCGCAGATCCTCGATTGTCGTCGTGCCGCGTCCCTTGCGGTCGCGGATAACCACATCGAACTCCGATATCGCGCCCTGCATGCGATGGTTGGTGAAGCGCACATCGGCCTGCGCGTTCTCGCCATAGGTGATGACGCGGCGGTCCTCGATGCTGCCGACCAGCGCCTGCACCTCCGGGTGGTCGGTGCACATCACGCCGAAACCATAGAACGGCACATTCTCGACGAATTGCCGGAAGGCCTCGCGCACCTTGTCGAAGCTGCCGTAATGGTCGAGATGCTCGGGATCGATGTTGGTGACGACGGCAATGTCGGCCGGCAGCTTCAGGAAGGTGCCGTCGCTCTCGTCGGCCTCGACCACCATCCATTCGCCGTCACCCATGCGCGCATTGGTGCCATAGGCGTTGATGATGCCGCCATTGATGACGGTCGGGTCGAGACCGCCGGCCTCGAGCAGCGTCGCCACCATCGAGGTGGTCGTCGTCTTGCCATGCGTGCCGCCGATGGCGACCGCCTGGCGGAAGCGCATCAGCTCGGCCAGCATCTCGGCGCGGCGCACGATCGGCAGCAGCTTCTCGCGCGCGGCCTTCAGCTCAGGATTGGATTTCTTGATCGCCGTCGACACCACCACGACCTCGGCGTCACCGAGATTCTCGGCTCTGTGGCCGACGAAGCACTCGATGCCCTTGTCGCGCAAGCGCTGCACATTGGCGCCATCGGCCTGGTCGGATCCCTGCACCTTGTAGCCGAGATTGTGCAGCACCTCGGCGATGCCGCTCATGCCGATGCCGCCGATGCCGATGAAATGCACGAGGCCGATCGTCTGCGGCATCTTCATGCGCGCGTCTCCCTGTAGTGCGAAACTGTTTTGCCGGACGCAATAGCCTCTGTGAGATCGGCGAGCAACCGCGCCGCGTCAGGTTTGCCGGACGAACGCGCGGCGGCGGCCATGGTCGCCAGCCGGTTCGGATCCTGGATCAGCCCGCCGACCAGTTCGGCGATCCGCTCGGAGGACAGCGTCGATTGCGGATGGAGCTCGGCGCCGCCGGCAGCGGCAAGTGCGGCGGCATTCGCCGCCTGATCATGGTCGAGCGCATGCGGATACGGCACCAGCAACGCCGGCCTGCCGATGACAGCGATTTCCGAAACCGTCGAGGCGCCGGAGCGCGACATCACCAGATGCGCCGCCGCCATGCGCGCCGCCATGTCGGTGAAGAAGGGCGAGACCTGGGCATCGACGCCGAGATCGGCATAGGCGGCCTTGACCCGCGCCACATCCTCGGCGCGGGCCTGCTGGGTAATGAGCAGCCGCTTGCGCTGGTCCTCAGGCAACTGCGCTATCGCCGCCGGCACCGCGTCGGAAAAGAACTGCGCGCCCTGGCTGCCGCCGAACACCAGGAAGCGGAACGGCTCACCGTCGTTGGAAGGAACGTAAGGCGTCTTCGCCGCTTGCAGGACTTGCGGCCTGACCGGATTGCCGGTGGTCACCGTCTTTGCGCCGGCCGCACTTGCGCCTTCCGGCAGGAAGCCGCCGGCGATCGCATCGACGCGGGCCGACAGCGCCTTGTTGGCGCGCCCCATCACCGCGTTCTGCTCGTGGATCAGCGTCGGCACCTTGCGCCGTGTCGCCGCATAGAGCGGCGGCAAGGTCGGATAGCCGCCGAAGCCGACCACGGCCTCGGGGCGGATCTTCGCGATGACACGCCCGGCCTCACGCACGCCTTGCCAGATCTTCCAGAAGGAAGAGAGCATGGCGATCGGATTTTTCGAGCCCAAGGTCGCCGATGGGATCGGATGGACAGCGACGGCGGGGAACTGGCCGGAATAGCGCTCGGCGCGGTGATCGGTGGCCAGATGCACCTTCCAGCCGCGCTCGATCAACTCATGCGCTAGCGCCTCGGCCGGGAACAGATGCCCGCCCGTTCCGCCGGCTGCCAGCAGGATGACACCCTTCGACATCCAACCTCATTCCGCCGGCATGGCGCGCTGCGAGAAGCCAAAGCCCATCTGCTTGCGCTTTTCGGGACGCTTGCGCGTCAGCGCCAGGACCATGCCCATAGAGACGGCAATGGCGATCTGCGAGGAACCGCCATAGGAGATGAAGGGCAGCGTCATGCCCTTGGCCGGCATCAGTTGCAGGTTGACGCACATGTTGATGGCCGACTGCAGCCCAAAGACGGTGACCAGGCCGCCAACCGCGTAGCGGGTGAAATCGTCCTGCTCCTTGAGCGCGATGCTCAAGCCGCGCAGCACGATGAAGGCGAAGATCGACATGATGAAGAAACACATGATGAGGCCGAATTCCTCACCCGCGACCGAGAAGACGAAGTCGGCGTGGCTGTCGGGGATGACGCGCTTGACCGTGCCCTCGCCCGGGCCGACGCCGAACCAGCCGCCATTGATCAGCGCCTCGCGGCCCATATCGACCTGGAAGGTATCGCCTTCGCCGGTCATGAATTTGTCGATGCGCGCCGCGACGTGCGGGAACACCGTATAGGCGGCGAAAACACCGCCGACACCGGCAGCGCCCAGTGCCGTGATCCAGAACCACGGCAGGCCGGCCATGAAGAACATCACGCCCCAGGTGCCGAGCACCAGCATGGTCTGGCCGAGATCGGGCTGCGCCACCAGCAGGGAGATCACTAGGGCCAGCAAAAGCATGGCGAACAGATTGCCGGGAATATCGGGCTGGCGCCTGTGCTCGGCAAAAAGCCAGGCGCAGATGACGACGAAGGCCGGCTTCAGGAATTCGGATGGCTGGATGGAGAGGCCTGCCAGCGACACCCAGCGCCGTGCACCCTTCACCTCGACGCCGATGTAAAGCACCGCCACCATCAGCACCAGCATGATGCAGATCATAACCAGCGACATGCGCCGGATCTGCCGCGCCTCGAGAAAGGAGACGACAAGCATCACCACCAGCGCCGGAATGGTGAAGATGATCTGGCGCGTGGCGAAATGGAAGCTGTCGAGGCCGATGCGCTCGGCGACCGCCGGGCTCGCGGCGAAGGACAAGACGATGCCCAGCCCCATCAGCGACAGGAATGCCGCCAGGAACCAGCGATCGATCGTCCACCACCAGGTGGCGACAGGACTTTTGTCGAGACGGCTTTGCATCAACGTGGCCCTCCGATGGGTATCACCCCATCAATAGCAGTCGCAGCTTGCCTGAAGGCTTCGCCGCGAACTTCGAAATTCTTGAACTGGTCGAAACTGGCGCAGGCCGGCGAAAGTAGCACCACGGCTTCGCCGCCGGCATCGTTCGCCGCATCGTTGGCGGCATGCTCGACCGCGGCCGCCAGCGTTCCGGATATTTCGTAAGGCACGGTCTCGCCGAGCGTGGCCGAAAAGGCGGGCGCCGCCTCGCCGATCAGATAGGCCTTGGCGATGCGCGGGAAGAAACCGCGCAGCGGCTCGATGCCGCCTTCCTTGGGCAGACCGCCGGCGATCCAGTAGATGCGGTTGTTGAAGCTCGACAGCGCGGGTGCCGCCGCATCGGCATTGGTCGCTTTGGAATCGTTGATGAACAGCACGTGGCCTTTGCGGCCCACCTGCTCCATGCGGTGCGCGAGCCCGGGGAAGCTTTCGAGCCCGGCCTGGATCTCGCCAAGCTCGAGCCCAACCTTCAGGCAGGCGACGACCGCGGCCAATGCGTTCTGCGCATTGTGCTGGCCACGCAGCGAGCCGATGCCTTCGAGGAAGGCGACGCGGCTGTAGCGGCCATGCACGGCCTCCATCAGATCGGAGCCGTCGGCGAAGTAGCCGTCGGTCAGCGGCAGCCGCTTGGAAATGCGCACAACCTGCCGGCCCGCCCGTTCCAGCCGGTCGGCGATCTGGGCGCACCAGGAATCGTCGACGCCGACGATCGCGGTGTCGGAGCCGGCGACCAGCCGCTCCTTGATCGAGGCGTAATGCGCCATCGTGCCGTGCCGGTCGAGATGGTCGGGCGTCAAATTGAGCAGGATGCCGGCGGTCGGGTTGATCGAAGGCGCGAGGTCGATCTGGTAGGACGAGCATTCGACGACATAGTGCCGCTGCGGCTCAGGCGGATCGAGCGTCATGATGGCGCGGCCGATATTGCCGCCCATCTGCGTGTCGCGACCGGCCGATTTCAGGATATGCGCCGTCAGCGCCGTCGTCGTCGACTTGCCGTTGGTGCCGGTGATCGCAATGAACGGTGCGCCCGGCGCCCGGCTGATGCGCTCGCGGCAGAACAGCTCGATGTCGCCGATCGCCTCGACGCCGGCGCCGCGCGCCAGCTCCACCGTCCAGTGCGGCTTGGGATGCGTCAGCGGCACACCGGGCGACAGCACGAAAGCCGAAAACTTCGACCAGTCGGCGGCGCGCAGGTCGCCGGTCGCAATGCCGGCGGCCGCGGCCTTGGCGACGCTGTCGGGATTGTCGTCCCAGGCAAGGACCTCGGCGCCGCCCGCGATCAGCGCATGCGCCGTCGCGATCCCCGAGCCGCCAAGCCCGAAGAGCGAAATGCGTTTGCCTGAGAAGGATGCGGCGGGGATCACTGCGCGTCCTATCTGAGCTTGAGGGTGGACAGGCCGACCAGCGCCAGGATGACGGCGATGATCCAGAAGCGGATCACCACCTGGCTTTCGGTCCAGC
Organism: Mesorhizobium sp. RCC_202; assembly: GCF_041355295.1. Classification (NCBI taxonomy): domain Bacteria; kingdom Pseudomonadati; phylum Pseudomonadota; class Alphaproteobacteria; order Hyphomicrobiales; family Phyllobacteriaceae; genus Mesorhizobium; species Mesorhizobium sp. RCC_202. The sequence continues at coordinate 359,650 of NZ_JBFUPO010000004.1, read as the reverse complement.
CGAGCTTTTCGAAATGGTGATGGATCGGCGCCATCAGGAACACGCGCTTGCCGGTCATCTTGAAGTAGCCGACCTGGATGATGACCGACAGGATCTCGACCACGAACAGGCCGCCGACGATGACCAGCACGATCTCGTGCTTGGTGGCGACGGCGACGGTGCCGATCAGGCCGCCCATGGCAAGCGAGCCGGTGTCGCCCATGAAGATCGCGGCCGGCGGCGCGTTGAACCACAGGAAGCCGAGGCCGGCGCCGATAACGGAGCCGAGCACGACCGCAAGTTCGCCGGTGCCCGGGACGAAATGGATCTGCAGATATTCGGCGAACACCGCATTGCCCGACAGGTAGGCGATGACGCCGAAGGACGCCGCCGCGATCATGATCGGCACGATCGCCAGGCCGTCGAGACCGTCGGTCAGGTTGACGGCGTTGCCGGCGCCGACAATGACGAAGCAGGAGAACGGCACGAAGAACCAGCCGAGGTTGATGAGGAATTCCTTGGCGAAGGGGAAGGTCAACGACGAGGAGAACGGCGCCTGGCCATTGTGCATGATCACCCAGGCGGCGATGCCGGCGATGATGAATTCGAGCGAGAGCCGCGCCTTGCCGGAAAAGCCCAGATGCGACTGCTTGGTGACCTTGAGGTAATCGTCATAGAAGCCGATCGAGCCGAAGCCGACGGTGACCAGCAGCACCACCCAGACGTAGATCGAGGAAAGGTTCGCCCACAAAAGCGAGGAGCCGATGATGCCGGACAGGATCATCAGCCCGCCCATGGTCGGCGTTCCGGCTTTCTTGAAATGCGTCTGCGGGCCGTCGGCGCGGATCGGCTGGCCCTTGCCTTGCCTGAGCCGCAGCGAGTTGATGATCGTCGGCCCGAAAATGAAGACGATCAGCGCCGAGGTGATCAGTGCGCCGCCGGTGCGGAAGGTGATGTAGCGGAAGACGTTGAAGACCGAGATCTTGTCCGCGAAATCGACGAGCAGTGTGAACATGTTGTTTTCCGTCCCCCGGAGCCCGACCTAGGTCGGTTCGATGTTTGTGGCTTCCGCCGGAAATTTGCCGAGCAAGGCCTCGACCAGCTTTGAAAACCCGATGCCTTTCGACGACTTCACCATCACCACGTCGCCGGGCCTCAGCGCCGAGATCACCACCGGCTTCAGCTCTTCCGCCCCCGTGCGATACTCGGTTGCGATGTCGGACGGCAAAACGTCGGCCAGCGCCCGCATTTCCGGGCCGCCGAGAAAGACGTTGTGCGTTCCAGTGCCGACAATCAGCTCGGCAAGCCCTGCGTGAAGCTTCGCCGAATGGCTGCCGAGCTCCAGCATGTCGCCGAGCACGGCGATGCGCCTGCCTTCGCCCGACACCGGCGTGGTGTTGAGCAATGCCATCGCGGCCGCCATCGAGGCGGGATTGGCGTTGTAGCTCTCATCGATCAGGGTGATCGGGCCATTGGGATGGCGCAGGACATGGCGCCGGCCGCGGCCGCGTTCCGCCGCCAGATCGGCGAGCGCCGCCGCCACCTTGTCGAGATCGGCGCCGACCAGCTTGGCGGCGCCCAGCACGGCCAATATGTTCTGCACCATGTGGCGACCAGGCGCGCCGACACGCACTGTCAAATCCTGCTTGCCGATCTTGGCGGTGATGTCTGAATGGTCGGCGTAAAGGTCGCAGCCGGTGAGCCGGAAGGTCGAACGGGCGTTCTCGCCGAAACCGAAAATATGCGCGACGCCGGCTTCCTTCGCCATTTTCTCGAGCAGCTTCCAGCGCCCGTCGTCGCGGTTGAGCACCGCTGCCCCGTCGGGCTCAAGGCCCTCGAAAATTTCGGCCTTCGCCTTGGCGATCTCGTCGAGGTTCTTGAAGAAGCCGAGATGCGCGGCGGCGATCATCGTCACGATGGCGACGTGCGGCCTCACCATCTTGACCAGCGGCCTGATCTCGTCGGGATGGTTCATACCGATCTCGAAGACCGCGTAGTCGCAATCCTGCGGCATGCGCGCCAGTGTCAGCGGCACGCCCCAGTGATTGTTGAAGGATTGCGCCGAAGCATGCACCTTGCCGACCGCCGACAGCACATGGCGCAGCGCTTCCTTGGTGGTCGTCTTGCCGGCCGAGCCGGTCACCGCGATGATTTTGGCCTGCGAGCGGGCACGTGCCGCAACGCCGAGTTTTTCCAGCGCGGCAAGCACATCCTGCACGACGATCATCGGCGCGGTGAGCCGGCCAAGCGACGGCAGCTTGCCTTCCGCGACCACCAGCACGGCAGCACCCGCCTTCACCGCCGCGGTCGCGAAATCATGGCCGTCCATCGCTTCGCCCTTGATGGCGAAGAAGGCGTTGCCCGGCTCGAGACTGCGGCTGTCGATGGAAATGCCGGTGATGCCGTCCGGCAATGAGCCGATGGGCCTGCCGCCCATGGCATCGACCAGCGCTTCCGACGTCCACAGCAGGCTCATGCGGCGCGCTCCTGCAGCGCTTCGCGCACTTCCTCATGATCGGAGAAGTGAAAGGTCTCAGAGCCGATCGTCTGGCCTTCCTCATGGCCCTTGCCGGCGACGATCAGCGTGTCGCCGGCGTGGAGCATCGCCACTGCCTCGTGGATCGCCCTGCGGCGGTCGCCGATCTCGATGGCCCCGGGCGCAGCCGCAAGGATCGCGGCGCGGATGGTTTCGGGAACCTCGGTGCGCGGATTGTCATCGGTGACGATGACGACATCGGCCAGGCGCGTCGCGATCTCGCCCATGATCGGCCGTTTGCCCCGGTCGCGGTCGCCGCCGCAGCCGAACACCACGACGACGCGGCCGGTGGTGAATGGGCGGACCGAGGTCAGCACGTTTTCCAGCGCATCGGGCTTGTGGGCATAGTCGACATAGACGGGAGCGCCGGCAGCCGTTGTGCCGACAAGATCGAGCCGCCCCGGCGCGCCCTTCAATTTCTCCAGCGCGGCCAAGGCTTTATCGGTGGGTGTTCCAGTCGAAATCGCAAGACCGGCCGCGACCAGCGCGTTGGCGATCTGGAAATCGCCGGCCAAAGGCAGGTCGATCTCATGCAGCACGCCGTCGGCCACCACCTCGGCGCGCTGGCGGCGACGCTCATGTTCGACCCGCTTCAGCGTCAGGAAATCGCCGTTACGGCCAACCGTAAGCACCTTCAGGCCCGCTGCCTTCGCGGCCCGAACCGTTGGCTCGGACCATGGGTCGTCGGCAAAGATGATGGCCGGCGCTCCTTTCGGCAGCAGCGTGTCGAACAAGCGCAATTTGGCGCGGTGATACTCTTCGATCGTCGGATGATAGTCCATGTGGTCGCGGCCGAGATTGGTGAAGCCGCCGGCGGCGAGCCTCACGCCGTCGAGCCGGCGCTGGTCGAGACCGTGGCTGGAGGCCTCCATTGAGGCGTGCGTCACGCCGGCATCCGCAAGCTCTTTCAGCAACTGGTGCAACGCCACCGGATCCGGCGTCGTCAGCGAGCCATAGTCGTTGCGGCCGGGGGCCAACACGCCGGTCGTGCCGATCGAAGCGGCGGCAAAGCCGGCCTGCTCCCAGATTTGCCTGGCGAAAGCGGCGACCGAAGTCTTGCCGGCGGTGCCGGTTACCGCGACCATGGTTTCGGGCTGCCTGCCGAAGAAGCGTGCGGCGCTCAGCGCCAGCGCCAGGCGCGGGTCGTCGACGCTGAGAACCGGCACGGAAAGGCCGGAAATGGCACTGCCCTTGCCAGCCACGATCGCGATCGCGCCTCGCCCCGCCGCGTCGGCTGCGTAAGCCGAGCCGTCGGCCTTGCTGCCGGCGAGAGCGAAAAAGACGACCCCGGTTTTGACCGCGCGGGAATCGGAGGAGAGGCCGGTCACCTCCAGATCGCGGGAAGCTGTTCCCTCGACAGGCAGGATACCGGCTAGATCTTTTAGATGCATTGAGTCCCGTTCACCGCAACAAAATAGCGCGCAATTGCCGGCGCGCTCCAAGAATCACTCATAGGAAACCAGCGTTGCACCATTTTCATGGCTGAAATCTGGTTTCACGCCAAGCATGGCCGCCGCTCGCCGGATGATGTTGCCGGCCATGACACCCGCATTGTTGGCCGCGACGTCCGTCATCCCGGGCTTTTCCGGATGCGGAGCGTCGGCAATCGTAAAGACGAGATATTGCGGATCGTCCATCGGGAAAGCGGCGACAAAGGTGTTGAAATTCAGCTCTTTGGAGTAACGGCCGTTGATGACCTTCTCGGCCGTTCCGGTCTTGCCGCCAACGCGGTAGCCCGGGACCCTGGCGTTTCTGGCCGAGCCCTTCTCGGCGTTGAGTGAATAGAGATAGCGCATGCCCTGTACGGTCTTGTCGCTGACGACTTTCTTGGCCACCGCCATCGCGTCCTGCTCGCTGCGGACCAGGAACGTCGGCTGGATCAGATAGCCCTGCATCAGCGCCGCGCAACCGACAGCGGCCTGCAGCGGCGTCGTCGACACGCCATGGCCGAAGGCGATGGTGAAGGAATTGACCTGTTTCCAGACCTTCGGTTCGGTCGGGCGGGCGACTTCCGGCAGTTCGGTCTGCATCCTGTCCAGGATGCCAAGGCGATGCAGGAATTCGCGATGCCCCTCGATGCCGACCAGTTCGGCCTCACGGGCCGATCCGATGTTGGAGGAATAGAGGAACACTTCCGGCAGCGACAGCACGCGGTTCTTGCCATGGAAATCGTGGATGGCCTGATGGCCGACCCGGATCGGATGCGACGCGTCGAAACGGCTGTTCATGTTAGCCTTGCCGGAATCGAGCGTCATGGCCGAGGTGAAGCTTTTGAAGGTCGAGCCCATCTCATAGAGGCCGGCCGACATGCGGTTCAGGCGGTCCTTTTCCTGGGCATTGTATGGATTGTTCGGATCGAAATCCGGCACCGAGGCCATGGCGATCACTTCGCCGGTCTTGATGTTCAGCACGACGCCGCCGGCGCCTAGGGCGCGATAGCGCTCCAGGCCGGCGGCGACCTCGTCGCGCACCACATGCTGGACACGCAGATCGATCGAGAGCTTCACGGGCTTCAGATCCTTGGCCACCGCCAGGCCCGACGCCTGCAGGTCGCTCAAACCCTGCTCGTCGATATACTTCTCCATGCCGGAGATGCCCTGGTTGTCGATGTTGGTCAGCCCGACAATGTAGGAAGACGTCTCGCCGCTCGGGTAGAAGCGGCGCTTTTCGGTGCGGAAGCCGAGACCGGGAACGCCCAGCGCCATGATGTCGGACTGCTGCTTGGGCGTCAGCTGCCGCTGCAGCCAGACGAAACCGGCGCCGCTCTTGAGCTTATGGTAGGTCTGCTCGTAGTCGATCTCGGGAAGCACGGTCGACAATTTCTCGATCGCCTCGTCGGCATCGACGATGCGGCGCGGCTCGGCAAACAGCGATGCCGTCTTGATGTCGGTCGCCAGCACTTCGCCGTTACGGTCGACGATATCCGGCCGCGACGCGGTGACCCGACTCTGCGGCCCGCCCGACAGGTCGGGGCTCTGCATGCCGAGATAGACCAGGCGGCCGGCAATCGTCGAATAGATGGTGAAGAACACCGCCATCGTCATGACGATACGCGTCTTGGCCTTGCCGCCGGTCGCCTTGCGGGCATCGACGACGATCGAGCCCTTTTCCGCCGCCTTCGTGCGCCGCCTGAGCAGGTTACCGATCCTGGGAAGCCTGCTGATCATTGCACGGTGCTCCCGGTGACCACAGGGTCCTTGCCGTCTGACGGCTGCTTGTCGGAATTGTCGGCCATGCCGCCAAACCGCTGCGAGGTGAGGTCCTCGATGGTCACGGGCTTCACGGGAATATCGTCAAGGCCGCCAATCTGGTGCGCGTTGACCGGTTCGAGCCCGAGCTGGCTCTTGTAAGCGTCGGCGAGCTTCTGCAGGCGCGAGGGCTGGGTGAGCAGGCTCCAATCCGCTTTGAGAAGATCGATCGTTTCTTCCTCATAGTGGATCTGCGCCTGAATGTTGCGCACAGCCTTCATCTGCTCCTCGGCTTCGCGCTTGGTCTTGTAGGTCAAGGCGGCCGCCGAGACCATGACGGCGATCAGGACTATGTCGCTGGTACGAAACACGTGCTTACCTCTCCCCCGGCCGCTCGACGGCGGGAAGCTTTGGAAGGCCGAAAATCGAAAAATCGCCGGCGCGCGCCGGCGCCTCAGTGCGGATCGCCGCGCGCAGCCTTGCCGAACGCGCCCGCGGGTTGGTTTCTATCTCGGTCTCACCCGCCGTGACGCCGCCGCCGGACTTGCGGAAGGTCGCAACACGCAGCGGCGCGTCAGGCATATGGCGCGAGCCGCTGGCTGCCTCGGCGCGATCGGCGATGAAGCGCTTGACGATGCGGTCTTCCAGCGAGTGGAAGGTCACCACAACAAGCCGTCCGCCGGGCTTCAGCACCCGCTCCGCGGCAAATAGCGCTGTGGCCAGTTCGCCAAGCTCGTCATTGACGAAGATGCGCAGCGCCTGGAAGACGCGCGTCGCCGGATGGATCTTATCCTTCGGCGCGCGGCCGATATGGGTGGAGATCGCGTCGGCAAGATCGAGCGTGCGCTCGAAAGGCCGCTTGTCACGCCGGCTCTCGATCATGCGCGCGATGCGGCCGGCATGGCGCTCTTCGCCGAGGAAACCGAAGATGCGGGCAAGATCGCCCGCCTTGAAACTGTTGACGACGTCGGCGGCGCTCAAGCCCGCCTGCGCCATGCGCATGTCGAGCGGCCCGTCGGCGCGGAAGGAAAAGCCGCGCTCGGCCTGGTCGAGCTGCATGGACGAAACGCCGATATCGAGCACGACGCCGTCGGCGCTTTCGACATGCTCATCCAGCGTCGAGAACGGCGCCTGGACAAGCGTCAGCCTGCCGCCCGCCTGCTGCTCGAGCGCCCTGCCCGCTAAAATCGCATCCGGGTCGCGATCGATCGCCACCACTGAGGCGCCGCGATCGAGGATCGCGCTGGTGTAGCCGCCGGCGCCGAATGTCCCGTCGACGATCGTCTCGCCTGGCTTCGGCTGGACAGCCTCAAGTACTTCGGCAAGGAGGACCGGAATGTGACGGGCCAGTCCGCCAACGGCGTGAGATCCCTCGCCGTGGCCAGCCATCATTCCGATCGCTCCCCAGGCTTCGTCCCCTGCCGAAGCTGCAACAGCCTGGCCCGCGCTTGCGCCCCATAGGCGGCAAGCCGTCCCGGCTCCCAAACTTGAAAGAAATTGCCGCGGCCGACGAAAGCCACCTCGTTCGAGATGCCCGTATGCTCGCGGATGAAATCGGTCGTGGTGATGCGGCCATCCTGGTCCAGCTTCAGAAACGTTCCGTCGCCATGGCAGAAGAACGACATGTCGTCCGCTGTCTGCAGGAACGGGTCTTCCAGCGCAATCCGCTGCTCGTAGCGGTCGAGCAGGTCGAGCCCGCCGACATCCATCGCCGGCAGGTCCAGGCAGCGCAGCGCGTAAAGCTCCGAATAACCGCGTTTCTGCACGACGGCGCGAAAATGCGCCGGAACGGACACCCGCCCCTTCGCATCGATCCTGCTCACCGTGTTTGACAGAAAACGGTCCAATGAACGCTACAGCCGCTTTCGCCGCCGCACCCCTTTCCATATTGGTCTCCGCGCCCCCGCGCACGCGACAAATCGCTTCATTCACCAGGGCAAAAACCGGCAAACGTGCAGCCGCCGCGACTGCCCGATTGGCGTACGCTTCACCCTGACGCGGAACGAAAGCTTGATTTAAATGGGATATCATGGGGCACTATGGGCGTCAACGGGAGTAGGCATCACAAACATACGCGCCACAACCAGGAAGAGCAGGCTGAAGGCACGTCTGATTTTTATCCTCCATTAAGCCTAACGAAGCGTTTAGAGCCCTCTGGCCCAAAAAGACCCAACTTGATGTGAGCTGCCGCCCCGCATAGCGTCGGCGGCGATTGCTATTCAGCCAAAGGATCGAGCCTCATGTCCGACACCGCGCAGTCACGCGCTGCGGCACTTGCCCATTTGCGCAGCCATGGTTTCGCCAAAGGCGATCCGATCCCCTTGCCGCTGACCATGGCCTCGATCTTCCACACACCCGGCACTGAGGCCGGCTTCGACCAATACGGCCGCTACGACAATCCGACATGGCGCGCCGTCGAACACGCGCTCGGCCATCTCGAAGACGCGCAATGCGTCAGCTTCCCGTCCGGAATGGGCGCGATCTCGTCGGTGTTTTTCGCGCTGCTGAAATCGGGCGACCGCGTGCTTTTGCCGTCAGATGGCTACCACGCCACCCGCGCCATGGCGGAGCGCTTCCTGAAACCCCTCGGCATCGCCTGCGACACAAGGCCAACGCCGACCTTCCTTGATGGCGGCTTCGATGGCTACCGGCTGGTCTTTGCCGAAACGCCATCCAATCCGCGACTGGACATCTGCGATATCGCGGCGATCGCCGAAGCCGTTCACCGGCAGGATGGGCTGCTTGTCGTCGACAACACGACGATGACGCCGTTCGGCCAGCGTCCACTCGATCTCGGCGCCGACATCGTCGTGTCCGCCGACACCAAGGCGGTGAATGGTCATTCCGACGTGCTGTTTGGCCATGTCGCCAGCCGCAATCCGGAGATCATCGCCAAGGTCAGCGACTGGCGCGGCATGGTCGGCGGGATTCCCGGACCGTTCGAGGCATGGCTGGTGCATCGCGGACTGGAAACGCTGGAGGTGCGTTTCGACCGGATGTGTTCTTCGGCCGAGACAATCGCAAAAAGACTGAAAGCCCACCGCACCGTGACCGGTCTGCGCTATCCCGGCCTCGATGGCGATCCGTCGCACAATCTGGCGCGCGCCCATATGGAACGCTTCGGTTTCCTGATTTCGTTCGAACTCGCCTCGGAACAGAAAGCGGAGGCTTTCATCGACAACTGCCCACTGATTGAATCGGCAACCTCCTTCGGCGGCGTGCACACATCGGCCGAACGGCGTTCGAAGCGCGGTGACGCCGTGCCGCCAGGATTCGTGCGCCTATCGATTGGATGCGAACCGGTGGAAGAATTGTGGCAGGCCATCGAGGCGTCGCTGGATGAGATCTCCAGTTAAGCGACCCTGTTACGGGCTCATGTCACCCGCTTCGATTTTGCGATGGGCATGTAGTACGCGGACAATTTCGATCGCATCGTGACCGACCCGGTACAAGGTAAGGTATTCACCAACAATCAGATGCCGCATACCAAGCGCAATATCGTCTCGCGGGGCACCTGAAAAGGATGCAAGGTGAGCAAGCTCCATCGCCTTTCCAAGGCATCCACGAAACGGACCGCGGCGTTGGGATTGTGGCTGGCGATATAGTCGCCAATATCTTCGAGATCGACCGCCGCTTGAGGAAGCAGCTGGTATTTCACTTTTCGAAGCCTTTCGCTTCAGCCATCTTGAGATATTTGGCGCGCGCTCGTTCGATGATCGGCGGCCCCTCCAGCGCCGGGCCGCTGTCGATCCCTTCCTGTACCAGCTTGCGCAGTTCCTCGACGGTGTAACCGAGCAGATCGCGGCGATCTTTCCATTGCCTCAGCGCATCGCGGATTACTTCGCTGGCGGAAGCATATTCGCCTGCGGCGACAACGTCGTCGACCGCGGCCGCCAGTTCCGGCGAAAGCGTGATGCTGCGTTTGTCGACCTGGCCCATGACGCACTCCGTTTGCTCCTCTATGGTACGATTAAATCGCACCAGCTTCAAGGAACACCTTTGGCCACATCGAGCGCTGTCTTGCGTGATGCTTTGAATCAAAAGGCCCGCCTTTCGGCGTAACCTTCTGATCCCGTTCAGCTATCGCCAACGGAGAAAATGCCAGCTGGCCTGTAAGCCGGGTTCTGTATGGCCCTCGCCCGAGGGCGAGAACGTGGCGGCCATTCATCTTGGGCGCATGTTGCCATGCGCCTCACGCAACCTACCCGGGCGGTGAGCCGGAAACAGCCCTCGAAGGTTTCCCTTCGCACCGCCCCTATTCGGTTTTGCTCCCGGTGGGGTTTACCGTGCCGCTCCTGTTGCCAGTCGCGCGGTGGGCTCTTACCCCACCCTTTCACCCTTGCCGCGGCCGGAGCCGCGGCGGTTTGCTTTCTGTGGCACTTTCCCTGGGGTCGCCCCCGCCGGCCGTTAGCCGGCACCGTGTCTCCATGGAGCCCGGACTTTCCTCACCCGCAGCCTTTCGACTTGTCGCGGGTGCGGCCGCCCGGCCAGCTGACAAGCGCGTATAAAGGGATTCCCACCTGAAAACGCAAACGAAAAAGCTAATGCATGTCGCCCAAAAGCATGCCCTCGGGCCTAACCCTAGGGTGCCCGGCGGTTTTCCGATTATGACATGCAAAGAGACAATCTGCCTTAAGCCGGTGAGCCGAGCGCCGCCATCTGCACCTTCACCTTGCTGCAATAGGCGGCGGAGATCGGGTTCATCCGCGTTGCGCCGTGGCCGGCATTGTATTTCAGGATCGTGCCGCAGGTGGTGCCGCCGCCGAGATCCCGCGCCATGGCGAGGTACTTCATGCCGTATTTGATGTTGGTGTCCGGATCGAACAATCCCTTGGCCGAACCATTGTAGCCCATCATGCGCGCCGTCGCGGGCTTGATTTGCATCAGGCCGATCTCGCCGGCGCCGCCGACCATATGCGGCCGATAATTGCTTTCGATCTTGATGACCGCCTTGGCCAGCGACACCGGAACGCCATAGCTCGCGGCATAGCGGGCGATGATCGCCGAATACTGGCCGTCGCCAGCGGCTGGGGTCGAGGCTGGTTTCTCGGGGTGGATCGAAGCCGTCGTGGTAAAGTCGATGGTCTTTCTGCCGCGCTTGGCCCGTTTGGCCGTTGATTGTGTTGCCTTGATCGCAGCCACCTTCTGACCCTTTGGCGCTCTTTTTGAGATTTTGCTGGCCTCGGCTGCTTTCAGTGTTGCGGGGACGGCGGCGAAGCCATTGTCTGCGCGGGGGCTCAAGGGGGCGCTGTTCGCCGGGCTGAAGGCAAAGCTTATCACTCCGGCAGCAACAGCTGCCGCTACAACGGTCAAATTTTGCATGTAATCCTGTTCTGTTAGAACTGCGCGAAGAACTTCGCGCAGTTGTTCCAATTCAACGTCGGAGCGTCCGGGAGGCTAAACGCCCGACGACTTGCGGGAGAGGCATTTGGCCGTGGAATTGGCGGCAATGAAGGCGAGGCAATTCACTTTAAGTGACGGATTGTAATTAAAAGACCCTGCCGCGATTATTTGGCGGAGGCTGCCTTAAGGGAAGCCAGGAGCCTTTGCAACGTGCTGATCGTCGATTGATCGGCCACGCCGTCGACCAGCCGCCGGCGAAAATGCCGTTGGAAAGCCGACACCACGATTTCGGTCTGATGGTCATAGACACCGGAGATCTCGACGCCATAGCCATAGAGCGCCAGCATCGACTGCAACGCCTCGACATCGGCGCCTGTATCACCTGCACGCAGCGACGCGCCCGATCGGATCGCCGCAGCCGGCACCAGATGGCCGACGCCGGCGGCAAACAAGGCTTTCCAGGGGAATTTTTCGCCTGGATCGACCTTGCGCCCAGGCGCGACATCCGAATGGGCAAGCACTCTTTCGGCCGGGATCAAATAGCGTCCGACGATCCCCACGCACAGGCTGGTGACCGCCTCGATCTGCCGTTTCGGAAATGCCTTGTAGCCCAGCGAATGTCCAGGATTGACGATCTCGATGCCGACCGAACAGGAGTTGATGTCGGTGCGCCCGAACCACGAACTCTTGCCGGCATGCCAGGCGCGGTCCTGCTCGCGTACCATCTGGACGATGCGTCCGTCCTCATAGACCAGATAATGTGAGGATACTTCGCTCTCAGGGTTGCAAAGCCACGCCTCGGCGCCGGCGCCGCTCGCCATGCCGGTATAGTGCAAAACGATCATGTCGGGCCTGAGAGTCTCGCGGCGCGGCCCGAAATTCGGCGACACCCGGACCTCGGCACCAGGATGTTCCGGCAGAAAACCGCTCATGCGTGCCTGAGGCCCCGCTCGATCATCTCATAGGCGGTGTTGATCGCCGCGACCCTGGTCGTGGCGATCTTGATGAATTCCTGGGGCAGGCCGCGCGCGATCAGCCTGTCGGGGTGATTGTCGGAGATCAGCTTGCGGTAGCGCTTCTTGATTTCCTCGAACGGCTTGCCGCGCTCGATGCCGAGAACGACATAAGGGTCGGCGGCGCCGAGATTGACGTGCCGCGACAGGATCGCCTCGTAATGTGCCTCGTCGATCCGAAAGATCTCGGCAATCCGATGCAGGAACTGCCCTTCATGCTCATGGATCAGGCCGTCGGCCTTGGCGATGTGGAACAACCCATCGAGGATATCTTCCAGCATCATGCAGTTGGCATGGCCCGAACCGCAGAGCCCGGCCATGCGCTGGGCATAGATCTCGAAGCCGGCAACGTCCTGTTTGGCGATGTCGTAGAGCCGCGCCACATTGCGCGTCTCGCTCGGCGGCACCTCAAAGATTTCCTGGAAGGCGCGCACCTCGTCCTGGGTGACGATGCCGTCCGCCTTGGCCATCTTGGCCGACAGCGCGATCATCGCCACCGAGAAAGCGACACGCCGGCGCAGATCCGGATCGCCGGAGAAGACGGTCCGCACGGCTTCCACGACGTCCGCGACGCCCGAAGACGCCGACGACGAAACACGAGCGATGAAATCGCCAAGGCGGTCCCAAATCGACATGCCGGCTTCATAGAGCGAACCGGGCGGTTCTATCAAGTCGGGACGATGCCGCAGGGCGAATCTATCTGGGCCAGAAAGAAGGCCGGCAAGGCGCCGGCCCTCTTGAGTATTGGCTGTGTCAGCTCTTACTGCGCAGGCGCGGCAGGAGCCGGATTTGTTGCCGGAGCCGGTTCAGCAGGCTTCGAAGCGTCTGGCGATGCCGGCTTCATCGTGTCGTTGGCCGGCGGATTGGTGCTCTGGGTCGTGGTCTTGTCGGTGCCGCTGTCGCTGCACGCGGCGACACCCAAAAGGGCCAAAGCCGAAATCGACGCAAGAATGAGCTTCTTCATGACATCTCTCCTTCAAATAAACGCTCACGTTTTGGTGAACGGTCAGATAAGAAATGCGCCAGCGAAGCCTGAGTTTCGTAACGTTGCATTTCCGTATGTAACACCAACTTACGATTGCCGGGCTTAAACACAGCGGGCTGGCAGCGCGCATGTCTGAATCCATTGGGTAAAAGCAGAATGTCGAACACCGCAGAGGCCAAAAAATGGGATTTCTGGATCGATCGCGGCGGCACCTTCACCGATGTCATCGGTCGTGATCCGCAAGGCGGCCTGCATCCGCGCAAGCTTCTGTCGGAAAACCCCGAAGCCTATGCCGACGCTGCCATCCAGGGCATTCGCGACCTGCTTGGGCTCGATGCCGGCGCGGCGATCCCGTCCGGACTGGTCGGCGACGTCAAAATGGGCACCACGGTTGCCACCAATGCGCTGCTCGAGCGCAAGGGCGACCGTGTCCTCCTGCTCATCACCAAGGGCTTTCGCGATGCGCTGCGCATAGCCTATCAGGCGCGGCCGGATATCTTCGCCAAGGAGATCATCCTGCCCGAGCAGCTCTATGAGCGCGTCATCGAGATCGACGAACGCGTGCTCGCCGACGGCTGCGTCGAGCGCCTACTCGACATCGCCGCCTGCCGGCCGGCGATCGAGCAGGCCAAGGCCGACGGCATCGACGCGGTCGCAATCGTCTTCATGCATGCCTGGAAGTATCCGGATCACGAGAAGGCCGTGGCCAAGGTCTGCCGCAAGATCGGCTTCAGCCAGGTCTCGGTCAGCCACGAGGTCTCGCCGCTGATCAAGCTGGTCGGCCGCGGCGACACCACCGTGGTCGACGCCTACCTGTCGCCGATCCTGTCGCGCTATTTGCAAAGGGTGGCCGGCGAACTCGGCACCGACCCGCGCCTGATGTTCATGATGTCGTCGGGCGGATTGACCGCCGCCGACATGTTCCAGGGCAAGGACGCGCTGCTGTCGGGACCTGCGGGCGGCGTTGTCGGCATGGTCGAGACGGCCAAGCTCGCCGGCTTCGAAAAGGTCATCGGCTTCGACATGGGCGGCACCTCGACCGACGTCGCCCATTATGACGGCGAATACGAACGCGCCTTCGACACCGAAGTCGCCGGCGTGCGCATCCGCGCGCCGATGATGCGCATCCACACCGTCGCCGCCGGCGGCGGCTCGATCCTGCACTATGAGGCCGGCCGCTTCCGCGTCGGGCCGGATTCCGCCGGCGCCAATCCGGGCCCTGCCGCCTACCGGCGCGGCGGTCCGCTCGCCGTGACCGACGCCAATGTCATGCTCGGCAAATTGCAGCCGGATTTCTTCCCGACGATTTTTGGACCGGGCCAGGACCAGCCGCTCGATGCGAAAACGGTGCGCGACAAATTCGCGGCGCTCGCGGCTGAAATCGGCGACGGCCGCTCGCCCGAAGCGGTTGCCGAAGGTTTTATCACCATCGCCGTCGAGAACATGGCCAACGCCATCAAGAAGATTTCGGTGCAGCGCGGCTACGACGTCACCGAATATCTCCTGAACTGTTTTGGCGGCGCCGGCGGCCAGCACGCCTGCCTCGTAGCCGATGCGCTTGGCATGGAGGCCGTGCTGATTCACCCCTTCTCCGGCCTGCTTTCGGCTTACGGCATCGGCCTGTCCTCGGTCTTCGCCTCGCGCCAGCAGGCATTGCTCAAACCGCTGGCGGAAGAATCCAGGACCGATATCGGCAATCTCATCTCCGATTTGCGCAAAGCCGTCATCGCCGACCTCTCGGCGCAAGGCATCGCGCAGGATGCGGTAGCCGCGAAACCGGTGCTCCACATCCGCTACGACGGCACCGACACGACACTGCCGGTGAATTTCACGGAAGACTCGATTTTCCAGGCCAGGCGCGATTTCGAGATCGCCCACAAGGCTCAGTTCGGCTTCGTCTACGACAACAAGCCGATGATCGTCGAAGCTGTCGGCGTCGAGGGCGCCGAAATCGCCGAAAGCAACGCTGAAGCCTATGCGCCCGCCGGGCCTGCGGGGACGGAGCCGAAGCCATCGGAAAGCCGGCGCATCTATTGCGAGGGCAACTGGCACGAAGCCGGTATCTACCGCCGCGAAAACCTGCGCCCATCCAACGTGGTCGCCGGCCCTGCCCTGATCATCGAAGCCAACCAGACCATCGTCGTCGAGCCGGGCTGGCGCGCTGAAATCACCAATCTCAACCACGTCGTGATACGCCGCGTGGTCAAGAAGCTGCGCGCCGCCGCGCTAGGCACCGAAGCCGATCCGGTGATGCTCGAGGTCTTCAACAATCTCTTCATGTCGATCGCCGAGCAGATGGGCGTGACGCTGCAGAACACCGCCTATTCGGTGAACATCAAGGAACGGCTGGATTTCTCCTGCGCGGTCTTCGACCGCCACGGCGCGCTGGTCGCCAACGCGCCGCATATGCCGGTGCATCTGGGCTCCATGGATCGCTCGGTCGAGACCATCATCCGGCTGAATTCCGGCGATATCCATCCCGGCGACGTCTTTGCGCTGAATGCCCCTTACAACGGCGGCACGCATCTGCCCGACATCACCGTGGTGACGCCGGTGTTTGACGACGCAAAGGACAAGATCCTGTTCTGGGCAGCCTCGCGCGGCCATCATGCTGATGTCGGCGGCACCGCGCCTGGTTCGATGACGCCTCTGGCCACCACGGTCGACGAGGAAGGCGTGCTGTTCGACAATTTCCGCATCGTCGACCGCGGCCGTTTCCGAGAGAAGGAACTGGAAACGCTTCTCACCGACCACCCCTACCCCGCCCGCAATCCGGTCCAGAACATCGCCGACCTCAAGGCGCAGATCGCCGCCAACGAGAAGGGCGTGGCGGAATTGCGCAAGATGGTCACGCATTTCGGCCTCGATGTCGTCGAGGCCTATATGGGTCATGTCCAGGACAACGCCGCCGAAAGCGTGCGCCGCGTTCTGGAACGGCTGCCCGATGCTTCGCAATACGAGTACTCGACCGACACTGGCCAGGTGATCAAGGTCAAGATCAGCGTCGACCGCAACAAGCGTGAAGCGACCGTCGATTTCACCGGCACCTCGCCGGTGATGAAGAACAACTTCAATGCGCCGGAGCCGGTCGCCCGCGCTGCTGTACTCTACGCCTTCCGCGTCATGGTCGAGGACATGATCCCGATGAATGCCGGGTGCTTGCGGCCGATCAACATCATCATCCCCGACGGCTCGATGCTGAAACCTGCCTATCCGGCCGCTGTCGTGGCCGGCAATGTCGAGACCTCGCAGCACGTCACCAACGCGCTATTCGGCGCCATGGGCGCGATCGCCAACGCGCAGGGCACGATGAACAACCTGACCTTCGGCAACAAGAAATACCAATACTACGAGACGATCTGCTCCGGCTCGCCGGCCGGCCAGATGAACTCCGGCCGCGGCTTTGCCGGCACGTCCGGCGTCCACACCCACATGACCAATTCGCGCCTTACCGATCCGGAGGTGCTGGAGCTGCGCTTCCCGGTGGTGCTGGAAGACTTCCACATCCGCGAGGGCTCCGGCGGCAAAGGCAAGTGGAACGCCGGCGACGGCACCAAGCGCGCCATCCGCTTCCTCGAGAAGATGGAATGCGCGATCCTGTCCTCGCACCGTAACCGCCCGCCGCAAGGCCTCGACGGCGGCGGCGACGGCGAGGCCGGCTCGACCAAGGTCAGGCGCAAGGACGGCAGCGTCGAGACGTTGAAGGCCTGCGACCAGACTGTGCTCGAGGCCGGCGAAGCGGTTATTGTGATGACGCCAACCCCTGGAGCGTTCGGCAAAGCGTAGGTTTCCCTTCAACCAGCCGTCAACAGCCTGTCACCTGCCTGTCATGACGCTGCGCTACCCGCTTGCGCCAACGCAAACGGGGAATCACCTTGCCATGTCGGATGTTTCCGGAGAACTCGTTTATAGCCGCGGCAAGGAAGTCGGAAAAGCGGTCTACCAAAACCGCGCATTGTCGAAAGACGGCATTTCCGAGCGGCTTTTCGCTTTCCTGTTCTCCGGCCTCGTCTACCCGCAGATCTGGGAAGACCCGGATGTCGACATGGAGGCCATGCAGCTCGGCGCCGGCCACCGCGTCGTCACAATTGCGTCAGGCGGCTGCAACATTCTGGCCTACCTGACCCGCTCGCCGGCGAGCATCGACGCCGTCGACCTCAACGCCGCGCATATTGCGCTCAACCGCATGAAGCTTGAGGCCGTGCGCCACCTGCCGTCACAGGGCGACCTGTTCTGCTTTTTCGGCGCCGCCGACACCAGCCATAATTCGGATGCCTACGATCGCTTCATCGCGCCGCATCTCGATCCGGTCAGCCGCCATTACTGGGAGCGCCGCAGCTGGCGCGGCCGCCGCCGCATCTCGGTCTTCGACCGCAATTTCTACCAGACCGGCCTGCTCGGCCTCTTCATCGCCATGGGCCATCGTGTCGGCAAGCTGTTCGGTGTCGATCCCGCCGGCATCATGAAGGCCCGGAACATCGGCGAGCAGCGCCGTTTCTTCAACGAGGAGCTGGCGCCGATCTTCGACAAGAAACTGCTGCGCTGGGCAACCTCGCGCAAGGCTTCGCTGTTCGGCCTCGGCATTCCGCCGGCACAGTATGATTCGCTGATCACCTCCGGCGACGGCTCGATGGCCAGCGTGTTGAAGGCGCGGCTGGAAAAGCTCGCTTGCGACTTCCCGCTGAAGACCAATTATTTCGCCTGGCAGGCCTTTGCCCGCCGTTATCCGCGGCCCGGCGAGGCGGCCCTTCCCGCCTATCTGGAACAGGCGAACTACAAGACCATTCGCGACAACATCGATCGTGTCGGCATCCACCATGCCAATCTGATCAAGTTCCTGGCCGGCAAGGATGCCGGCACCGTCGACCGCTTCGTGCTGCTCGACGCGCAGGACTGGATGACCGACGACCTGCTCAACGATCTGTGGACCGAGATCACCCGCGCCGCATCGGTCGGCGCGCGTGTCATCTTCCGCACCGCGGCCGAACCCAGCCTGCTGCCCGGTCGCGTCTCCAACTCGCTGCTCGACCAGTGGACTTACGAGAGCGATGCCTCGCGCGAATTCTCGGCCAGGGATCGCTCGGCCATCTACGGCGGCTTCCACCTCTATGTGAAGCGCGCCGCATGAGCACGACCGAGCTGCCAGCCAGCCATGCCGAGCTGATGGACGGCGTCTATCGCTGGCAGCGGCATATCTACGATTTGACCCGCAAATATTACCTGCTCGGCCGCGACCGGCTGATCGAGGGGCTCGATGTGCCGCAAAATGGCAGCGTGCTCGAACTCGGCTGCGGCACCGGCCGCAACATCGTGCTCGCCGCCCACCGCTATCCCGACGCCCGTTTCTTCGGTCTCGACATCTCGGCCGAAATGCTTGAGACGGCCAGCGCCGCGATCGCCCGCGACGGTCTCTCGGCCAAGGTCAGGCTGGCGCGCGGCGACGCGACCGATTTCGACGCCGAGGCGCTTTTCGGGGTCGAGCGCTTCGACCGCGTGTTCGTGTCCTATTCGCTGTCGATGATCCCCGGCTGGGAAAAGACCGTGTCGGCCGCCCTGGCCGCGCTGGCGTCTGGCGGTTCGCTGCATGTCGTCGACTTCGGCCAGCAGGAAGGCCTGCCGCGCTGGTTCCGGACGATGCTGCGCGGCTGGCTCAAGAAATTCCACGTCACGCCGCGAGCATCGCTGCGCGACGTGCTTGAATCGGAATCCGAGCGTGCCGGCGCAACCTTCCGCTTCAGAACGCTTTATCGCGGCTATGCCTGGCTAGCGGTCATCAAGATCGGATCTTATCCGGCACTTTGAACTTTGCAGCCAGAGGTCTGCTGCTGCGGTCGCCATATATCAGCGACCGTGATCTGTCGCATCGGCACATTGTCGAATGCCCCAAGGGGTGGTACATTAGATCATCACCTGAGCGATGTGATGATCATCGAATTTTGAGACGAATGGCTGCGCGCCTTTTTTGTGGATGATACCCATTCCCGCAACGTTCCGTCCGATCTTGAAAGCCGTTTATTCCGCAAGCTCCAGATGATCGACGATGCGGCGACTGACCAGGATTTACGGGTGCCACCCAGCAATCACTTCGAGAAATTGCGCGGCAATCTCGAAGGCTACCATTCAATCCGCCTCAACAAACAATGGCGGCTAGTCTTCCGCTGGGATGGCGGGCGCGGTGAAGCGACGGACCTATATCTGGACGACCATAGCTATAAGTGAGACGAGACATGTTGATGACCGCACGCAAGCCTGCAACGGTTGGCGAAATCCTCACGGAAGAATTCATGCAGCCGCTCGGTCTGACGCAGGCTGCTCTGGCTGAAGCGATGGGGGTTCCGCGCAAGCATGTGAACGAGTTGTGCAACGATCGCCGTAGCGTAACGGCAGCAACCGCGCTCATCCTGGCGCGGGTATTCGGCAACAGCCCCGATTTCTGGCTGAACATCCAGCGTCGCAACGATCTTTGGCAGGTCATGAATTCGCCCGATGAGCAGGCGCGTGTCAACCGCGCCAAGCCTTTGCCGACCGCCGCATAGAGAGCTTTCGAACGATCCTCTAATGCAGCGCCTTGACCAGCGCGCCAACCATCGTTTGTGGCCGGTAGCCGAACTTGGCGGGCGTCAAGCCCAAACGCACCACGACCAGTTGCTCCGACGGAATGATCGTCACCGTCTGGCCGTCATGGCCTTCCATCCAGTAGGTGTCCTTGGGCAGGCCGGCGCCTGAGCCAGCACCGGGCTTTTCCTCATCGCCTGGACCTTCGACCCACAACTGGCCCTTGCCATAGACTTTCGAGGCCGGCGCCGGCTCGCGCATCCAGTCGACGAAGCCTGTCGGCAGCACCTGGTTGCCGTTCCACACGCCGCCCTGCAGCAGGAACTGGCCGAAACGCGCCCAGTCATGCGCAGTGGCGTAGAGATAGGACGAGCCGACGAAAGTGCCCTGTTCGTCGGTCTCGAGCACCGCGCTGTGCATGCCGAGCGGCTCGAACAGCGCTGTGCGCGGCCAGGAAAGCGCCTTCGTCTTGTCGCCGATCGCATCCTGCCAGAGCCGCGACAGCATCACCGCCGTGCCGCTCGAATAGGAAAACACTTTTCCGACCTCGCCGGTCAGCTGCTTGCTCTCGGCAAAGCCAGCCATGTTCGGCTCCAGATAGAGCATGCGCGTCACGTCGG
The DNA here is from genome assembly GCF_041355295.1 of Mesorhizobium sp. RCC_202. NCBI lineage: Bacteria > Pseudomonadati > Pseudomonadota > Alphaproteobacteria > Hyphomicrobiales > Phyllobacteriaceae > Mesorhizobium > Mesorhizobium sp. RCC_202. The sequence goes on along the minus strand of NZ_JBFUPO010000004.1, from coordinate 339,431 downwards.
CGACGTCGCCATAATCCTCGTTGAACTCAAGCCCGCTCGACATCGCCATCATGTCGGCAAGGCTGATTGCAGCGCGGCCGTCGGCTTTCCACCGCTCGAACAGCCCCTTGCTGTCCACGGCCATCTTGCCGTCCTTGACCAGCGTGCCGATGATCGCGGCATTGACCGTCTTGGTCATCGACCAGCCGAGCAACGGGGTCTTGGCCGAAAAGCCGTCGCCATAGCGTTCCGCGATAACGCGGCCGTTCTTCACCACGACGATCGCGCGCATGCCTGTGCCGGCCATCGATGCATCATCAATGATCTTCGCGATCTCGGGGTTCTGCGAAGCATCCACGCGCTCGCCGTCGGGCCAGAGCGCGTCGGCTTGCGCCGCCTCGGCCGGCGCCGCGCGCAGCGACGTTTGCCGTGCCTTGCCGGTGTCGCCGTCCGGAACCGAGGCGCAGCCGACGCCGTCACGCTCAACGGCAACACTCTTGCCCAGCACCCAAAGCAGCCCAGCCGAAACGATGCCTCTCTCCTTGTCGACGGACACCTTCATCAGCTTGAGCAGTGGATGGCCCGGCGCCTGCACATCGACCGCCAGGACCTCATTGGCATCGCGGCCGGCAACGAAGACGTTGGAACAGACGATCTTGGCTGAGTAGCCCGAACCGACGCGGATAAGCTCGGGCGGGGCGAAATAGAGCCAGGCGAAGAGCGGGACCACCGCCAGCACCACGAGGCCGAGCAGCCATTTGATGAACTTCACGACAGCGCGCATCTTTTCCCTTTGAATTTCGCAGCTCGATTTATGTCATCGATTTGCCGCCATTGCTTCCGCAAAATCATGTCTCTTGTCGAGCGCCGTCAATGGTTTATCAACCATGTTCGGCGATCACGGAGGTGTGCCGCCTGAATGCGCCAAGCGCGTTGGGGTGACGCTCGATGAATAACGGATGGTCCTGTGGGGCGACCGTCCGGAGGGGGCCAGCGCAAGCAACGGCCATCTGCAAGGACCCATCAGCGGCCGGCTGGAACCGGCCCCGGGGAATGCCATGCGCCGTCTTGCGGCCATCCTGATGCTGACGCTGCTTGGCGCCTGCTCGACCGTCGACGATTTGTCGCCGCTGTCGCCGGCCTCGCAGAATGTTGCCGTTCGCGCGCCCAAGTTCGGGGACTCCAAGCCGCATGAATGGGATAGCGGCGCGCCATGGAACTACGCCGTCCATGGCACCGACGTTTCCAAATATCAGACCTCGGTCGACTGGCCGACGGCCAGGGCCAGCGGCATCTCATTCGCCTTCATCAAGGCGACCGAGGGCGGCGACCGCTTCGACGAGTATTTCAACGAGCACTGGGCGCGCACCAGGGCGTCCGGCGTGCCGCGCGCCGCCTATCATTTCTTCTATTTCTGCACACCGGCCGCCACCCAGGCGCGCTGGTTCATCGCCAACGTTCCCAACGATCCCTCGGCCATGCCGCCGGTGCTCGACATGGAATGGAACCCGAAATCGCCGACCTGCAGGCTGCGCCCTGATCCGGCAACCGTGCGCGCCGAGATGACCACTTTCCTCGAAATCGTCGAGCGCCACTACGGCAAGAAGCCGATCATCTACACCTCCGTCGACTTCTTCGACGACAATGAACTGGCCACTTTCCGCGGCTATCCCTACTGGCTGCGCTCGGTCGCCGGCCACCCGCGCGAGAAATATGGCAGCCATCCTTTCACCTTCTGGCAGTACACCGGCACTGGCATCGTGCCCGGCATGACCGGCAAGTCCGACATCAACGTCTTCAACGGCTCGGAAGCCGCCTGGAAGAAGTGGCTGCGGCAGAACACCCGTTGACATCCGCCCCCGCGCCTGCTTTTCGACAGCGCGGGCGGAACGACATGCAACCGCTGATGAACAAGGAGCCGCGCACCCAACCGGGCGGCGAACGGCGCTCCTGAATTTTGAAATCCACGCATGCTCCGGTCGGTTCGGGTTTCGATCGGATCATGCGCCGGTCTCGAAAGGGAAGCGATGCGATTGCGCACTGACATCCTGGCGGCGTTGATCCTTGGCGCCCTCGCCTGGCCGGCGGCGGCGCAGCAATGCGGCGGCGATTTCGAGGCCTGGAAACAGGGCGTGGCAACCGAGGCCAAGGCCGCCGGCGTCGGCGCCGTCGGTCTCGACGCGCTGGAAGACGCGACCATCGACCAGAAGGTGCTGGCCCGCGATCGCGCCCAAGGCGTGTTCACCCAGACCTTCACCGAATTTTCCAGCCGCATGATCTCGGCCTATCGTCTCAAACAGGGCGCGGCCAATTTGAAGAAATATGCCGATGTCTTCGACCGCGCCGACAAAGAGTTCGGCGTCCAGCCGGCCATCATTACCGCCTTCTGGGGCCTGGAGACCGATTTCGGCGCCGTCCAAGGCGATTTCCACTCGCTGGACGCGCTGGTCACGCTCTCGCATGACTGCCGTCGTCCGCAACTGTTCCGGCCGCAGCTGCTGCCGCTGCTGACCTTGATCGATCGCGGCGTGCTGCCGGCTGACGTCAAGGGCGCCTGGGCCGGCGAGATCGGCCAGACACAGATCCTGCCGACCGACTATCTGGCGCATGGTGTCGACGGCGACGGCGACGGCAAGGTGGACCTCAGGAACAGCGTGCCGGACGTCATCATGACGACGGCCAGCAAGATCCAATCGCGCGGCTGGAAGCGCGACCAGCCCTGGGTCCAGGAAGTACGCGTGCCCGATGAGATGCCGTGGGACCAGACCGGCCGCACCAACAAGCTGCCGATCTCGCAATGGGCGCAGTGGGGCGTTACCGAGCCCAACGGCAATCCGCTCATCGACAATGGCCTGAGGGCCGGCCTGGCGCTGCCGATGGGCCGCAAGGGCCCCGCCTTCCTGACCTATGAGAATTTCGACGTGTACCTGGAATGGAACCAATCCTTCACCTACGCGCTGACCGCCGCCGTGATGGCGACGCGGTTTGCCGGCGCGCCGCAATTCGACCCGCGCACGCCCGAGCAAGGCCTTAGCGGCGACCAGATGAAGGCGCTGCAGACCAAGCTCGAAGCCAAGGGCTACGATGTCGGCACGGTCGACGGCATCCTCGGCACCAACACGCGCGAAGCTATCCGCAAGGAGCAGACGCGGCTTGGGCTGTCGGTCGATGGTTGGCCGACGCCGGAACTGTTGGGAAAGCTGTAAGAGAGTGAGTAGGCAATAGTCGGTAGTTAAGCGCTTGGGGAACTACTCCCCT
>NZ_JBFUPO010000004.1:0-336096 GCF_041355295.1 Mesorhizobium sp. RCC_202 | reverse complement strand
CTACTCCCTACTCCCTACTCCCTACTCCCTACTCCCTACTCCCTACTCCCTACTCCCTACTCCCTACTCCCTACTCCCTACTCCCCTATTCTTCACGAAATCGATGAACGCGCGCAGCGCCGGCGGCACATGCCGCCGGCTTGGGTGGTACAGGTAAAAGCCCGGGAAACGGGGCGACCACGGCTCGAGAAACCGGACCAGCCTGCCCTTTTCGATCCACGGCTGGACCTGATAGTCGATCATATAGGCAATGCCCGCCCCATCCAGCGCGGCGCGGATCATCAGCTCGGTATCGTTGACGATGAGGTTTCCGTTGACGGCGATGTCCAGCGATCGTTTGCCGCGCGAGAACTCCCACCGGTAGATGTCGCCGCCTCCGACCCATTGGAAATTGATGCAGCGATGCTGATGCAGGTCCTGCGGGTGGCGCGGAATTGAACGGCCTTCGAGATAGGCCGGGGCCGCTACCGCCGCCATCTGCAGCTCGTCGCTTAGTTTGACAGCGACCATATCCTGCTCCAGCCGCTCGCCAAGCCGAATACCGGCATCGAACCGCCTCTGCACAATGTCGGTCAGCATGTCGTCGACGATGACCGTCAACGCAATATCGGGATAGGCACGTTGGAAGTCGCCGAGGATCGGCGCGACGAAACGCATCGCCGCGACACGCGAAACGTTGATGCGCAATGCGCCCGCCGGCTGATCGCGTCCGGCCTGGACTTCGGCGACGGCACCGTCCAGTTCGCCGAAGACCACCGCCAGGCGCGCAAAGAGAGTTTCGCCGGCCGCAGTCGGCGAGACGCTGCGCGTCGTGCGGTTGAGCAACCTCACACCAATCCGCGCCTCCAGCTTCCGGATCGTCTGGCTGAGCGCCGGCGGCGACACGCGCAGCCGCGCGGCGGCGCGAACGAAGCTGCCCTCCTCGACGATCGCCGAAAAGGCCTTGAGTTCGTTGAACTCGGAGCCACGCATTGTGTATTTCCTAATTAACAAGCCAATCAGATAATAGCGCATTATCCGATCAATTGGAGGTCGCTATTTCTTTGCCATCAGCCACGCCACGCATGAGCCGGCGGGACCCTGAAGGTGAAGGAAAAAGATCATGTCTCAGTCGTTGCAAGGCAAAACCGCAATCGTTACCGGCAGCTCGCGCGGCATTGGCCGCGCCATCGCCGAAGGGCTTGCCGCCAGTGGCGCAGCCGTCGTCGTCAACTATGTCGGCAACAAGGGCGCCGCGGACGAAGTGGTATCCGCCATCACCGGCAAAGGTGGCAAGGCGATCGCCGTCCAGGCCGACATTTCCTCGCCTGCCGATATTCGCCGTCTCTTCGACGAGACCGAGCGCCAGCTGGGCACGATCGACATCGTGGTTGCCAATGTCGGCATCGCCGTCATCAAGCCGCTTATCGAGGCAACGGAAGCCGATTTCGATCTCGTCTTCGGCACCAACGCCAAAGGAACCCTCTTCACCCTGCAGGAAGCGGCCAAACGTGTCCGCGACGGCGGCCGCATCATCGCGGTCTCGACTGGCGGCACCAGGATGTTCTTCACGCAGACGGCGCTTTATCTGGGCAGCAAGGGCGCTGTCGAACAATTCGTGCGCGTGCTCTCGCGCGAGCTCGGACCGCGTGGCGTCACCGTGAACGCGCTGTCGCCAGGCTTCACCGACACCGAGCTGTTGCCTGAGCGGGATCGCGCCGTTGCCGCCGGCATGTCGCCCTTCGGACGCATCGGCGCACCGCACGACGTTGCCGATGTCGCTGTGTTCCTCGCCACCGACGAAGCCCGCTGGCTGACTGGCGAGAACATCCAGGCAGGCGGCGGCGTGGCCTGAGTAGGGATTAGTCAGTAGTCAGTGGTCAGTAGTCAGTAGTGAAAATACTAGAGGACCGGGATAACTACTCACTACTCACTACTCACTACTCACTACTTCCTAATCCGCCATCGTCTCCAAACTAGCAAACCCCTGCGGCGCGTCACCTTCGTCGAACGGCGTGGTCACCTCGACAAAAGTATCGGGATAAAAGCCATTGAAGCGGGTCCGCAGCGACAGCGAGTAGGCGCCGATATTGCCGATCTCGATCCAGTCGCCGGTATCGACAGTTTCCGGCAGCCAGAACGGCCGCGACAGGATATCGACGGAATCGCAGGTCGCGCCGCACACCTTGAACGGCACGATGGTGTTCTCATTGCCATTGCGGGTGCGGATCGCCGGGTCCGGAATGAAACGGGCCGGCAGCGTGATCTTGCCGGTCCATGAATCCGACAGCGAGGCCCAGATGCCGTCATTGATGTAGAGCCGCTTGCCCTTGCGCAGAAGCACCCGCACGATCAACGACAGGCACCGCGCCACGATCACGCGGCCCGGTTCGGCAACCAGCGGCATCTGATCGAACTGATATTCCTTGAGGTCGCCGGACAGCCGCGACATGAGCTGCCCGAGCGACGGCATCTCGACCTGCTTTCGGTTGGGATCATGGCCGTATTCGGCTGGAAAGCCGCCGCCGACATCGAGCCCGGCAATGTCGAAGGTCAGCCGGTTGCGCACCCAATCGGCGGAAGCCAGCGCGCGTTCATAGGTGTCGGGGTCCTCGATCTGGCTGCCGACATGGAAGCACAAGCCGACCTTGTAGCCGGTGCGGTTCAACCGTTCGGCAAGCTCGACGGCGCTGGCCGGACCGGCGCCGAACTTCTTCGACAGCTCGTAAGCGGCATGACCCTTGGTCTGGATGCGCACGAACACGGTGAGCGCGCCGGGATCGATGTCGAGGGCGCGGACCACCCGCGTCAGCTTGGTGATCTCGTCCTCGTGGTCGAGCGAAATCACGCGGATACCGTATTTTTCCAGCGCCAGCTTAATGTCCGACTGCGCCTTGACCGGATGCATGTAGAGCATCTCGGCGTCTGGCGAGACGGCGCGCACGGCGGCGAACTCGCCGGGCGAGGCTACGTCGAAGGCGGTGACGCCGGCTTCCACCAGCGTCTTCAGCACGATGTTCTCGCCGTTGGTCTTGACCGCATAAGCGGTCTTTCCGGGAAACATGCCCATGAATTGCAAGGCGTCGGCCTTCAGCACCTGCGGACGAAAGCAATAGACCGGATCGTCTGGACGAAGCGCCAGTGCCGCCTCGCGGGCATTTTCGAATCGCTGCATGGACGAATCCTCGATCTGGAGCGCGCACAATTAATCCTAGCTAGCGGCTAAAGAAAACAGTTCTGTGTCTGGCCCTGCCGCATGGTCCGCCGCACATTTCGCGAACGCTAAACCACTGATCAGGTTTCGGGTGGCTCTTGCCGCCAATCCGGATATCGGATCGTGGGTGTTGGATGGGCCGGAATTGCGTCGGCCTGGGAGGACAGAGAGATGACAGCCGCTGTGACCGCGCCGGCGCGCGGACCGATGACGCTCACGGATTGGGGGCAGCTGTTGCTGCTCGGCGCGATCTGGGGCGGTTCGTTTTTCTTTGCCCGCATCGCGGTGTCCGAAATCCATCCGCTGACGCTGGTGCTGTTTCGTGTCGCCATCGCCGCAATCGCGCTTCAGCTCTATCTGGCGATCCGCGGCCCTTCGTTCCGCCTCGCCTTCCCTCGCGCCGGCCTGTTCTTCCTGCTGGCGCTCACCAACAATGTCGTCCCCTTCTCGTTGATCTTCGCCGGCCAGACCCAACTCGGCGCCGGCGTTGCCTCGGTCCTCAACGCCACCACGCCGTTCTGGACGTTGATCCTCGCCAACGCGCTGACCACCGACGAGAAACTGTCCTGGAACAAGCTTGCCGGCATCGCGCTCGGCGTTGCCGGCACCGCCGTGATGATCGGCCCCGGCCTGCTTGCCGGGCTCGGCGGTCCGGTCTGGGCCAAATTCGCGTTGATCGGCGCTTCGCTCTCCTACGCGGTGGCGCTGATGATCGCGCGACGCTTCAAGGGCATCCCTTCGCCGGTGATCGCCACCGGGCAATTGACCGCGTCGACCATCATCATGATCCCGATCGTGCTCATCGCTTATGGCCCGACTGGGCTCTTCGCCGTCTCGCCACCGGTCTGGGCCGCGGTTCTCGGCCTGGCGCTTTTGTCGACCGCCTTTGCCTATATCCTCTATTTCAACCTCGTCGCCTCGGCCGGCGCCACCAATGCTTCCTTGGTCACCCTCATCGTGCCGGTCAGCGCGGTGCTGCTCGGTTTCCTGTTTCTGGGCGAGCGGCTGGCGCTGTTCGAAGTCGGCGGCATGACGCTGATCGGCCTCGGTCTGATCACGATTGACGGCCGCGTGTTGGGCAGACCTAGAGCATGATCCCGAAAAGTGGGAACCGGTTTTCGGAGCAGATCATGCTCCAACGTAGCGCCGCCATGCCACGGAGCGGCCACAATTTATTCACAACCCTTGAGCCGACTTTTGCCGAACAGTTTCAACGGCTAACGGAAAACCGTAGGTCGCAAATTCCACAATCACGTCGCATTGCAGCATATTTTCCGCTTGCCTGTGGCCCAAATGACCCTAGACTCCAGACATAGCTCTTTAAGAGGAGGCTATGGCATGGGACTGACGAGGCCGATCAACGCATTGATGATTTGTTTCGCTTTCGCCTTCATCGGCGCCCTTATCATAGGTGTTCTTCCCTGACCCGCCAAAGCCGGGAAGACCAGCACCAAGACTAGTCCAAAGTTCGAAAAGGCCGGGTTTACCCGGCCTTTTCCGTTAGAGGCTCGCCTCTGCCTGCCTCAAGCCGCGGCTGAGCCGGCTACCTCGGTTTCATGCGAGCGGATACCGATCATGTGGCAGACGGCGAAGACCAGGTCGGCACGGTTCATCGTGTAGAAATGGAAATCGCCGACACCGCGTTCGACGAGGTCGAGCACCTGCTCCGCCGCCACGGCCGAGGCGACCAACGCATGCGTCTGCGGGTCGTTCTCCAGCCCGTCGAAGCGCTCGGCAAGCCACGCCGGCACCAGCGCGCCGCAGCGCGAGGAGAAATTGGCGACCTGGGTGAAGTTATGCACCGGCAGGATGCCCGGCACGATCGGGATGTAGATGCCGGCACGCCGCGCCCGCTCGACATAGCGCTCGTAGAGATCGTTGTCGAAGAAGAACTGGGTGATCGCCCGCGTCGCGCCATTGTCGACCTTGCGCTTCAGCATGTCGATGTCGGTGGCGAAATCCGGGCTCTGCGGATGCTTTTCCGGATAGGCCGAGACCGAGATGTCGAAATCGCCGACGCTCTTCAGCGCCCCGACCAGTTCCGCGCCATTGGCATAGCCATCCGGATGCGGCTTGTAGGCGGTGCCGACGCCCGCCGCCGGATCGCCACGCAAGGCGACGAAGCGGGTGACGCCCATGCCGGCGAATTCCTGGATGACGGCATCGACCTCGTCACGGGCGGCGTCGACGCAAGTCATGTGCGCGGCCGGCGTCAGCGTCGTCTCGTTGAGGATGCGCTTGACCGTGCGCGCCGTGCGCTCGCGCGTCGAGCCGCCGGCGCCATAGGTGACCGAGACGAATTTCGGCTTTAGCGGCTCGAGCCGCGTGACCGTGTCCCAAAGCCTTGCTTCCATCTCGTCGGTCTTCGGCGGGAAGAACTCGAACGAGACCCGGACCTTGTCGCCAATGTCGGGACGGCGGGAAAAGCGGAACTGGTTCATCAGGCTATTTCCCTTGCAGGTGTGGTGCTGTTGGACGGATCGGCGATGAGCAGGCGGCGGTCGCGGCCGAGCCACAGCTTGACGGTGAGCCTGGCCTCGGCCTGGCTGCGCGGCTCGAACTCCTGGCTGTCCTCGAGATCGAGCCCGGCCTCGGCGAACCAGTCGGCGATCTGCCGGTCGGAAAAGCCGAGCCGCATATGCGCATGCTGGTCGCGCAGGAATTCGAGAGAGTGCGGCGCGAAGTCGACGATCACCAGCCTGCCCGAGGGGCGCAGCAGCCTTGCCGCCTCGCCGATGGCGCGAGCCGGATCGTCGAGATAATGCAGCACCTGGTGGATGGTAACGAGATCGAAGGCGTTGCGCTCGACCGGCGGCGAAAAGATATCGCCCTGGCGCACCTGCGCATTGGCGACACCCGCCTTGTCGAGATTGGCGCGCGCCACGGTCAGCATCTCGCGCGACATGTCTATGCCAATGCCGCGCCGGTAGAGCGGTGCGAAGATTTCAAGCAGCCTGCCGGTACCGGTGCCGAGGTCGAGCATCGTCTGGAAAGGACGTTTGCCGACAAGCTTGAGGAGTGCCGCCTCCACCGCACGGTCCGGCGCATGCAGCGAGCGGATGTGGTCCCAGCTTGCCGCATTCTCGGAAAAGTATTCGGCGGCGCGGTCCTGCCGCTTGCGCTTGACCGAGGCCAGCCTTTCGAGATCGCGCACCACTTGCGGATCTGCCTCGCGAACGCCCGACACAAGACGCTGCACGAAGTCGCGCGAGGAGTCCGCGTCCGACAGCCGGAAGAACGCCCAAGAGCCCTCCTGGTAGCGGCCGATCAGCCCGGCATCGAGCAAGAGCTTCAGATGGCGCGACACGCGCGGCTGCGACTGGCCGAGGATCTCGGTAAGGTCGGAGACGGTGAGATCGCCGCGCGACAACAGCACCAGAATGCGCAGGCGGCTGGATTCGGCCGCCGCCTTCAATGTATCTACCATTGTGTCGAGTGATACGTGCATGGTACGGACTTTCGTCGAAAGATATAAAGATATGTTTATGTCGATTTTGAAACCCTGGCAAGCGCTATGTCGCTTCCGGACAAGAAAATGCCGCAGCCGTGAGTCAGGCTTGGCAAGCGGCGTCGGGAATTGAGCGGGACGATGTTCGAGACGCGCGATGGCGAACAACGCCTGGAAACCGACCCCGCCGAAATGGCGCCGGACGGGCATGTCGTCTTCATCGGCCGAATCGTTTCGCCCTGGACTAGCCGCGAGGATTGCCCGAAGAACATGCGCCAGGCGCGTGAAGCCGGAGTGCCGGCAACGATTGTGTTCGACCAGGCCTTTCGACCCGGACTGCAAAACCTCGAGCGCGCCAGCCACGTCGTCATCCTGTCCTGGCTCCATCACGCGCCCCGGAATCTGATTGTGCAAAAACCGCGGCATGCGGCTGAACCGAAAGGCGTTTTCTCGTTGCGCTCCCCTGCCCGGCCAAACCCTATCGGGCTGCACGTAGCAAAACTCGTTGGCATCGACATCGCCGCCGGCCGCATCGAGATCGACGCCATCGACGTGCTCGACGGCACGCCGGTCATCGACATCAAGCCCTACTATGCTTCGACCGATGCGTTGCCTGACGCGACCATTGCCGGGCGCGACGAGACATGAGCGCGCCGACCGGCCGCCGCCGCGCCATCGCCAAGGCGCTGACCGTACTTCTGCCGCTGGCGCCCTACGCCGACATGGAAAAGATCCGCGCCGATGCCGGCTCCGTGCATATGAAGACGTTGCCGCCGACAATCGTTGTATGGCTGGCGACGATCGCCCATGTCCGCCACACCCATACCGATTACGAAAAGCTGCTCGCCGAAGGCTATGATCGCGACTCGGCGCGCTTCTTCGTCATCGGGCGGACCAACGAAGTGCTCACCCGCTGGCGGGCGACGCGGCTGCTTGAGGAAGACGACGAGCAAGATTAGACCGGCACAAAACGGTTTCGCCTGCGGAATCCTTGAGACGCCGCTCCTGCGGCCGATGGCCCGTCAATAATTCCGGCATCGCCTCTGGAAAAACGCCGGCGGCGCCGTATATGGCAAAAACGGAGCTTCCTCCGTTTATTCTCCGAGATTTTACCGCCCCCAAGGGCAAGGATCACAGATCATGACAGCTAAGGTTTGGTTCATCACCGGATCGTCGAAGGGTTTTGGCCGCGTCTGGGCCGAGGCAGCACTTGCCCGTGGCGATAGCGTTGCCGCCACCGCCCGCGACGCCGCCACGCTCGCCGATCTCGTCGAGAAATACGGCGACAAGATCGCCGCCATAAAGCTCGACGTCACCGACAAGAAAGCCGTCGATGCCGCTATCGCCGAGGCGCACAAGCGCTTCGGCCGGCTCGACGTCGTCATCAACAATGCCGGCTACGGCCATTTCGGCGCCATCGAGGAGATTTCCGAGCAGGAAGCCCGCGACCAGATCGAGACCAACGTCTTCGGCGCGCTATGGGTCACGCAGGCGGCGCTGCCGATCATGCGGGCGCAGCATTCCGGCCACATCATCCAGATCTCGTCGATCGGCGGCGTCAACGCCTTCGCCTCGATCGGTCTTTATCACGCCTCGAAATGGGCGCTGGAAGCCTTCAGCCAGTCGCTCAGCCAGGAGGTCGCCGGATTCGGCATACACGTCACCCTGGTCGAGCCGGGCGGCTTTTCCACCGACTGGGCCGGGCCGTCGGCCAAAGTCTCGAAGCGCATGGACGTCTATGAGCCGGTCCGCGCGGCGATGGCCGAGCGCCGCAGCCGCTCGGTGGCCGGCGACCCGGAGGCGACCGGCCCCGCGATGCTGGCGATCGTCGACGCGGCCGAGCCGCCGCTGAGGGTCTTCTTCGGCGACGTCGGCCTGCCGATGATCAAGCAGGAATATGCCAACCGCATCGCCACCTGGGAAAAGTGGGACCATGTTTCGGTGATGGCGCAAGGTGCCAACAAGAACCGGAAAGCTTGATCCGGAACGTTCGGCCACGCTGCCTCGCGCGGCGTGGCCCTTTCGCTCAGGCCTGATAAATCCACTGCTCCGGCACGCGTACGGAAATCTCTTCGCCGACCGCGATGCTGCCCGGTTTCTCGACCCAGGCGACAAGGCCGCGCAACCGCTTCGCCCCTTTTGGGAAGGCCAGCGCGCCGGCCTCGTGATCGGCCATGCCGGCATTCTCGGCAATCGAACGTCCGGCAATGCGGCATGGCTTGTTCTGCGCGTCGATCTTGATCGTCGCGCCGCCCTTGAAGAACAGCAGCGAACCGGCCGGCAGCATCGAAAGATGCGGCACGCCTTCGATCAGCATGTTGGCGCCGATCCATTCCGGCTTGATTTCATCCAACCCCATCTGGGCGGCGACAACGGCCAGTTCGTCCGCCGCCACGATCGACAATTGCCGTTCGTTGCGCATCTCGGTGCCGCGCGGGTACCAGGGTTCGCGGCCGCCGGAGCGTCGCGTGGCGCCGGCGTGGAAGTCGCCGTCGATACCTTCGAAACCCAGCCGCAATTCTGTAACCGGGCGGGTCTGGAAGTGGTCGGACGGCGCAACGTAGAGCGACGTTACCTTGGCGGCGAGTTTTCGCGCCGCAATGATTTCAACCGGATTCTCGGCTTCAGGGAAAAGATCCAGCATGGCTTAGTCCTTGGATGACGTGCCCTCGTTTTGCCGGTTGAGGGGCAACGCCGCAAGAGCAGTTTCGGCCAAGGTCCGCAACTCATCGGCCGAGGCGCCGTCCCGCGCCTGGATCGACATGCCGTTCATGACGCCGGCCAGGTATTTGGCGAAGCCTTGCGTTGAGACGCTCTCCGGCAGGTCGCCCATCGCCTGGCCCTTGGCCAGCCGCTCCGCGATCGCGGCTTCGCTTGCCGTGCGGTAGGTCTTGAGTTCGTCGGCAATGGCTTGCGCCTGCGGCGAGGCCGCCAGGGCGCCGCTGACGAACAGGCAACCGCCAGGCTTGCCGGGCCTGGTATAGGCCTGCGCAGCCCCCAACAGCAGCCGCCGGACCGCTTCCGCCGTCGACACCGGCGCGCTCAGCGCGTCCAGCGCAAATCCGATCTCGGTCTCGTGGTAGCGCATCAGCGCCTTGCGGAACAACGTCTCCTTGTCGGTGAAGGCGTTGTAGATCTGCGGCGGCGTCAGCCCCATCGCGTCACGCAGCATGGCGAGCGACGTCGCCTCATAGCCATGCTCCCAGAACAGATGCATGGCCGCGTCGAGCGCGGCCTGCGGGTTGAATGCGCGTGGCCGGCCCCCGCGCGGCTTTTCCATCTTTTCCATAATGATCGTTACGAAACCTCTTGACTCGCCTCTTTTGCGTAACGTAACAATCGATACGAAACATGGCAAGCTCGAAACGCAGGCCATGCAACTCCAGCAAAAGGACAAGCCAAATGCCTATCACCGTGACCGCACCGCAAGGCATACTGACGTCAGCCGGAGAGCGCGAGATACTGCCGCGTCTCAGCGCCGCCCTGATCGAGGCCTCCGGCGCCACCGGCAATTCGTTCTTCACCGCAATTGTCGGCGGCACGGTCCACATCCTGCCGCCACACCAAATCTACGCCGGCGGCGCCAATCGGCCTGTCGTCATGGTGGAACTGAAGCTGCCCGATATCGGCCTCGCTACGGTCGAAGCCCGCAATGCCTTCATCACCGCCGCCGCCGCAATTGTCGGGGAGTTCTGCGTGCCGGGCCACAAACCGGAAAACACCTGGATCAACATCGTCAATGCGCCCGACGGCGGCTGGGGCATCGGTGACAGGCAGTACACAGGCGATGCGCTGATTGCAGCCGCTTCCGCCGCCGCTGCGTGACCGGACGAATAAACCTATCACGACGTTCTTACCGGCTTCGGACTAGCTTTCGCCACGTCGCGCCGCTCTGATGGCGGCGCGACGACGAGAGGCCGATCATGGTTGGACACGCAATCGCTGCCCTATGGCTGTTCTGGGCGATATCCTGGCTGCTTGCCGCGTCCTGGGCCGATCCCGCGCAAAAGCGCGCGGATATCAGGGCGGAGGTCCGCTATCGGATCCTCTGGCTGGCCGGCACCGCGTTGATGTTCGTGCCGGCGCACGGCTATGTCGGTCGGTTTCGGCTCTGGATGCCAACGCTTACCGAGGCTTGGATCTGCGTTGCCCTGATCGCGGTCGGCATCGCTTTTGCCTGGTGGGCGCGCTTGCATCTCGGCCGACTGTGGTCCGCCACGGTGACAGCCAAGGCCGATCATCGCATCGTCGACACAGGCCCTTACGGGCTCGTCCGCCATCCGATCTATACGGGCCTGCTGCTGTCGATCCTCGCCACCATGGCGGTCAAGGGCACGATATGGGGGATTGCTGGCGCCGCGCTGCTGCTCATCGGCGTCGTCGTCAAAGCCAAGATCGAGGAAAACTTCCTGCGCGGCGAGCTCGGCCCGGCCTATGACGACTATGCCAAGCGCGTGCCGATGCTGGTGCCTTTCGCGCCGGCCTAGAGCAGTTCAGCGTTTCAAGGAATCGTCGAACCGCTCTAAGTCTTTGTTTTCACGCAATTCCAGACGGAAAACCGCTACGCACTTTTCCTGAAATTGCTCTACAGCGGCCCGTCGTTAGAGCATGCGCAGCAGCGCGCCGCCGATCGAATAGCCGGCGCCAAAGGCGCAGATCACACCGAAATCGCCGGCCTTCATGTCGGCGTGGTTTTCCGACAGCGCCACGATGGCGCCGGCGCCCGCCGTGTTGCCGAGTCGCTCCAGAACCATCGGCGCGCGGTCGTGATCGACATCGTGGCCGAAGGACAGTTTCAGGATCATCGCATTCATGCGCGCATTGGCCTGGTGCAGCCAGAAGCGCCTTATTGCCTGTGGCGTCAGCCCATGCTCGGCGAGGAACGCAACGATGAATTGTTGCCCGGCAACGGTGACTTCCTTGAACACCTTGTTGCCGACCTGTTTGATCAGATTGCCCTCAAGGTTGATCATGTAGGGATCATCCTGGGCGGTGCGGGTGTGGTAGCCGAGATTGGTGCGGATGTTGTTCGACATCTGCGTCCAGATGCGGGTGTCCAGCACCTCGAAACGCTCTGGGCGCTTGTCGCCCTGGGCGAGCCCCTCCACCACCATCGACACCGAGGCGTCGCCGAAGATGAAATGCGTCTGCCGGTCGCGGAAATTGAGATGGCCGCTGATGATTTCCGGCGTGGTCACCAGGATGCGCTTGTGCGCACCCGAACGCACCAGATTGACCGCCATGTGAAGGGCCGCCGCGGCGGAAGAGCAGCCAAGGCCCATGTCGAAACCGGCGCCCTTGGTGCCCAGCGCCTCCTGCATCTCGATGGCGATCGCCGGATAGGGCCGCTGATGGTGCGAGGCCGAACAGATCACCAGGTCGACGTCGGCCGGATCGACAGCGGCATGAGCGAGCGCCTTCTTTGCCGAAGCCACGCCGAACTCCGCTTCCAGCGACAGCGCGTCGTCCGGCCGGGCCGGAATGCGCGGCGCCATACGGGTCGGATCGAGGATGCCCTCGCGCTCGATAACATGGCGGCTCTTGACGCCCGACGCATGGACGATGAAGTCGCTGTCCGATTTCTGCAGCAGCGTCTCGCCGGTCAAAGCGCGGCGCGCATTCTCGGTGTCGACCCAGCTGTTGAAGCTTGCGACCAGTTCTTCATTGGTGATGACGGGTTCAGGGATTTCGGCGCCGATGCCGCTGATGATGACGCGATGCATGTTCAATCCGTCCGAGGCACGGGCATTACGGGCTCTGATGTGGGCGCCGAGATTGCCCGGCGCAACCCTTGTCGTATTTGACCGGTTTATGCCAGCTTAAATCGACAACCCTTGCTGGCATCGCGGCGAGTTGCCTTACGTTGCGTTCAGGCTCGCTTGGCGACGATGAAGATGCGCGGGAAACGCAAGAGCACCTTGCCGTTCGCGGTCTTCGGATAGGCCTTGGCGATCTTGGCCGTGTAGCTGTCGAGGAACTGCTTTTTCTCCTCCGCGTCGAGCGGATCGAGGAATGGCTTCAACCCGGTCGCCTTGACCCATTCGACGATCGCCTCGGCATCGGCGAGCGGGTGGTTGTAGGCCGTGTGCCAGATGTCGAGCAGGTCGGCGAGCGGCGACAACAGATCGTAGTAGAACGACACCGGCGGCAACGGCCCGCGCGCCGCGCCCTTGAGCTTGGCCGAAAACGGCATCTCGGCCGCCGTGTCGCGCATCAGCTGGTGTGAGGCCTCGCCGAGATTGTCGGGCATCTGGACTGCCAAGGCGCCGCCCGGTGCCAGCAATCCGATGAGGCGCTGGAACACCGCCGGATGCTCCGGCAGCCATTGGAACACGGCGTTGGCGAAAATCACGTCGACCGGCTGCTCCGGCTGCCATTTGGTGGCGTCGGCCAGCTCGAAATTGACGTTGGGTAGCCGCGCCCGCGCCTTCTCGATCATGTCGGGCGACGTGTCGAAGCCGCTGACTTCGGCATTCGGCCAGCGCTCGACCAGAAGCTCGGTCGAATTGCCCGGACCGCAGCCGATATCGACGACGCGGCGCGGAAAATCGACAGGCACCTGCGCCACGAGATCGCGCGCGGGCCGCGTGCGTTCGTCCTCGAATTTCAGGTATTGGGCAGCGGACCAGTCAGGTTTTTGTGTTGCGGCTGTGCTGTTCACCGATAGACCTCGCGACGGTTGCCGACCTCCACGACGAGCACGACCAGCCTGCTGTCCTGGAACTGAGTGATGATCCTGTAATCACCGACGCGAAACCGCCAAGTCTCTTCCCTGGTACCTGTAAGGCGTTTGGCAAGGGCTCTCGGATCGGGATGCGCCGAAACTCTCTGATTCAAAAAATCCAGAATGCGCCGTTGATCCTTGGTCGAAAGCCGTTCGATGTCCTTCTCGGCGCGCGGCGTGAACTCGACACGCCACGTCATTCGGCGGCGGGCTTCTTGCGGCGCTCCTCGATCTCACGACGCTCGACCTTCCGCATCACCTCGTCCAGCGGAATGCGCGCGCCGTCATCGTCTTTCAGGCGTTCGTTCGCGACCTCTGCATCGTGCCAATCCTCAATGGCCTCGAGGATCGCTTCGGTCGCCACCTGATCAGGCGTGCGCCCGCTGGCCCTGGCCATTTCGGCTAACAGCTTCTCGGCTTTTTGCGACAGTTTGACTGTGATCATGGACGACTCCACCTGATCAATTTAGGTCAAACGAACACCGCCTGCAACGGATCGCGGCTGGCCTACCGCGTCAGCCGCTTGTGCGTCATGCGGTGCGGGGCTGCCGCTTCCGCGCCGAGGCGGCGCAGCTTGTCCTTCTCATATTCCTCGAAATTGCCTTCGAACCATTCGACATGCGCGTCGCCCTCGAAGGCGAGCATATGGGTCGCCATGCGGTCGAGGAACATGCGATCGTGGCTGATGATGACGGCGCAGCCGGCATAGGCTTCGAGCGCGTCTTCCAGCGCGCCCAGCGTTTCGGTGTCGAGATCGTTGGTCGGTTCGTCGAGCAGCAGGACATTGCCGCCGTTCTTCAGCATCTTGGCCAGATGCACGCGGTTGCGCTGACCGCCGGAGAGGTTGCCGACCTTCTGCTGCTGGTCGCCGCCACGGAAGTTGAAGGACGAGCAATAGGCGCGACTGTTGATCTCGTGCTTGCCGAGCTTGATGATTTCGGCGCCGCCCGAGATTTCCTCCCACACGGTCTTGCTGCCATCCAGCGCGTCGCGGCTCTGGTCGACATAGCCGAGCTTGACCGTCTCGCCGATGCGCACAGTGCCGGCATCCGGCTTTTCCTGGCCGGTGAAGGTCTTGAACAGCGTCGTCTTGCCGGCGCCGTTCGGGCCGATGACGCCGACGATGCCGCCCGGCGGCAGCCTGAACGACAGGTTCTCGATCAGCAGCTCGTCGCCAAAACCCTTGTTGAGACCCTCGACCTCGATGACGACATTGCCGAGACGCTCGCTCGACGGGATGACGATCTGCGTGTCGGTCGGCTTGCGGTTCTGCGACTGCTCGACCAATTCCTCATAGGCCTTGATACGCGCCTTCGACTTGGTCTGGCGCGCCTTGGGCGAGGACTGGATCCACTCGCGCTCGCGCCAGATCGACTTCTGGCGGGCGTCGTCCTCGCGGCCTTCCTGGATCAGGCGCTTGGCCTTGGCATCGAGATATCTGGTGTAGTTGCCCTCGTAAGGAATGCCGCGGCCGCGATCGAGTTCGAGGATCCAGCCGGTGACGTTGTCGAGGAAGTAGCGGTCGTGGGTGATGATCAGCACCGAGCCCGGATAATCGCGCAGGTGCTTTTCCAGCCACGCCGTGGTCTCGGCGTCGAGATGGTTGGTCGGTTCGTCGAGCAGCAAAAGGTCGGGCTGGCGCAACAGAAGCTGACAAAGCGCGACGCGGCGACGCTCGCCGCCCGACAGGTTGGTCACTTCGGAATCGCCTGGCGGGCACTGCAGCGCATCCATCGCCATCTCGACCTGCTGCTCGAGATCCCACAAATTGAGCCGGTCCATTTCGTCCTGGAGCTTGCCGGACTCATCCGCCGTCTCGTCGGAATAGTTCATCATCAGCTCGTTGTAGCGCTCGATGATGGCGGTCTTCTTGGCGACGCCTTCCATGACGTTTTCCATCACGGTCTTGTTCGGGTCGAGATGCGGCTCCTGGGGCAGATAGCCAACCGTGGCGCCCTCGGCCAGCCACGCCTCGCCCTGAAACTCCTTGTCGAGCCCGGCCATGATGCGCAGGATCGTCGACTTACCCGAGCCGTTGGGGCCCAGAATGCCGATCTTGGCGTCTGGATAGAAGGACAGGTGAACGTTATCGAGCACCTTCTTGGTGCCATAGGCCTTCGACAGGCCGGACATGTGATAGATGAACTGGCGTGCCACGCGCGCTTTCCCTGGATACTTGAGTGTCAGGTTTGAATGGGGGTTGGCCGCTATGTAGGCGATGAAGCGCCGAACGGCAATCGCTTTCGGTGTGACGGCGGCCAATCGAGGCTCCTTCACGGACAATCGGCGTTTACAGCTTTCCTCGCTCGCCGAAAGAAGCGGTTAACCATTCGCCTTCAAAACGATAATAGGTTGGGAATCTCGGCCAGGCCGCGATTTCGGGGAAGGATCGGATCGACGAAGTGCTGAACGGTGCCCTGCTCCTTGCCGAAGCGGTTCTGTATTTCGGCGCCATGGTCACGCTTTTTCGCTTCAGGCGCCGCATCGGCCTTGGCGTGTTCATCTGCGCGCTCGGCGCCATGCACTTCCTCGAAACCTATCTCGCCAGCGTCTTTTATGTCGCGCTGCCCTTCGGCATGGTCTCGCCGGGCTCGGCCGTACTCTTCTCCGGCAAGCTGGTCATGCTCCTGTTGCTCTACATGAAGGAGGACGCCGCGACCGTGCGCCAGCCGATCTACGGCCTGCTGCTTGGCAACGCGCTGATGATCGGCCTGGTGCTGATTCTGCGCCTGCACGCGATCGCGGTGCTTCCGGACGGCAAGGTGCCCGATATCGGCTTCATCGACGAAATGGGCTGGCTGATGGTCTGGGGCACCACGCTGCTCTTCATCGACGCCATCCTGATCATCCTGCTTTACGAGAAGCTCGGCGCCTTCCTGCGCCAGAGGCCGTTCGTCCGCATCCTGGCATCGGTCGCCTGCGTGCTGACCTTCGACCAGATCGGCTTCTTCACCGCCTTGCATTTCGTCGCCGGCGCGCCGATTGAGGTGTTCTTCGGCGGCTGGTTCGCCAAGATGGCGGCGGCACTTGCCTATAGCGGCATGCTCATCGCCTATCTCCGATGGGTCGAGGATACCGATATCGCGGTCCCGCGTGGCCTCTCCGACATCTTCGATACCCTCACCTACCGTGAGCGTTACGAGGCGCTGATCAAATATGTCGGCCGCGACGGACTGACCGGCCTGCTCCATCGCGGCAGCTTCGACGCCGACGGCGAGTCCGCCGTCGCCGGCGCCATCAGGACCGGCAGACCGCTCAGCTTGCTCATCGTCGATGTCGATCATTTCAAGTCGATCAATGACCGCTTCGGCCATGCCGAGGGCGACAAGGTGTTGAAATCGATGGCCGCTATGCTCGCCGAGACGGTCGGCGGCAACGACCAGGTCTTCCGCATCGGCGGCGAGGAATTCGCCATCCTTTGCCAACAGCCGCATGCAGGCGGCAGATTGCTCGGTGAAAGCATCAGAAATGCCGTCAAGGCCTCGGTACACACCAACCGCTTCAAGATAACGGTGAGTGCCGGCGTCTCAACCGTCAGCGAGACGACCCGCTGCCTGGCCGATATTTTCGCGCTAGCCGACCAGCGTCTCTACAAGGCCAAGCTGAGCGGCCGCGATCGCGTCGTCGGCGAGCCGGGCAGCGAAGCGATCATCCTGAAGGCGGCTCCGAAAACGGCTTAGAGCCGTTAAAAGCTCGCAGACGCGATCAGCTCCGCTTGCGCCGCAGGGCGCCGACCGTAGTCGAAATACCCATCAGGACGATCGCCACCCACTTCAGCGTGGCGATGATCGGACCGGCATCGATGTTGTAGGTGATGAACAGCAGGATGCCAGGGACGAGCAGCCCGCACATGACCAGCATGATGCGGTTGATCTGCCACGAGACTTTTGCCGCCAACGCCTCGTCGCCCGCTTCGGCAACCAGACCGACGCGTATCTCCTTGGAGGCCACAAGCATGCTCGACAGCCGAAGCGAGACCGGCAGGCCGAGGCCGATGATCAGGAAAGCGCAAGCCGCCAGCAGAAGCGAGAATTTTAGTGCGCTGGTCTCGGCCGGCACCGGGAACAACAAGGTCGCCATCGGAAGGAAGACGCAAAAGATGCCGAGCGCCGCGATTGCGATAAAGATCGCGGCATTGACCATCGTGAAGAGCTGGTACCTGGCGGCTCCGATCGGCGCGGCAAGCACGCGCATGCGCGCCCACTCGGGCTCGGTGTAGGAAAAGCCGGGCCATTCCATGCGGGCGTCCTGGATCGCCGTCATGCCCCTGGCCCAGAACGCCAGCCGCGCCAGGGCACCGCTCGTCATTCCGCTCATCGCCACCCCGCCGAATGAAATGCCCGGGCAGCATATCACCGCGTCGGCAAAGCGACAGGGGTACGACTTATTGGAAGCCGATCGCGTCGACCGTGCCTTTCGGGCAGCCGGCCTTGCCGGTCGGCGCGGCGGCCATCATCAGGTCGCCGAGCTTGCTGTCGGGACCGATCGGGCCGGAAATACCGAGCGTCAGTTCGCCGACCAACCTGCGGCCGCTCGACGGATCGACCAGACAGGAGACGCGCACACGGTCGCCGGCGCCGGCGCCGAAGGCTTCATTGAAGGCGCGGCGGATCTGGTCCGAGGTCAACTGCTTGCCGATATTCTGGTTGAACAGGTCGCGCACCGGCGAGGCGTTCACCGCGCGCATCAGATTGAGCGCATCGGAGAAATACTCCTGCTGGCTTTTGCCGTAGCAGGTGCCGTGCTTGATCCATTCGTGGCGCTCGAGCTTCGATGCGGTGCCGGGCATCACCTGGTCGAGTTCGGCGCGGGTGTTGGCGTCGAGATTGACGGCCGGCAGGTCGCCCCAATGCGCCGGATTGTCGTTGGATTTGTCGCTCGCCGGGACCTGGCAATAGAAATTGCCGTTGGGCTGGGGCCAAAGGCCGTGCAAGGTGAAATGCGAGGCGTCGAACTCGCTTGGGCTCTGCGCCTTGCATTCGGGCTTGCTGGCCTTGGTTTCGCAGAAAGCCGGCTGCCAGCTCAGCGCGAAGATATATTCCGGTTTGCCGGAAGCCGATTTCGACGGCTTGCCCTGGTCAGCCGGCGACGGCGCCGTCGTGGTCGCGGCACTGCCGCCTGTGACATGGCCGCAGCCGATCGCCACCCAGCGCCGATCCGGATCGGCGCCCGGCACCTGGATGAGATAGTGGGTCGGCTGGTCCTTGTTGCCGGAGAGCAGCTGGTAGCTCTTGCCCGCCTCGGTCGAGATATTGCCCGGGTTTTTCCCGCTTTTGATGGCCTGCGTCGCCGGACAGGCGCTGTCGGATACGAATGTCCCGCTCAGCTTCACGTCCGCATGCGCCGCGCTCGCGCCAGCCACAGCCAGAACAATTGCACCCCACAGTCCCGAAACCCGCATTCCACGTCTCCCAGCAATCATTCATCCGAACCGGACTCATCACACTAGAACAGCCGTCGTGTCAGAATTGCGATCTTTTTCATGTCACGAAGAAACAATCCCCAGGCGATCCACTGCCGGTTCAATGCCTTTGCCGGATTTGAGCCCGGGCCGGGCGCTACGCGTTGCTCTCTTGACGCCGACCAAACCCTCGCCCAACAGTCGCCCAGAGCATGATGCCGAAAAGTGTGATGCGGTTTTCGGGCGTCATCATGCTCTATCTCTGGGATTTAGAGCGCCATGATTTCAGGTCGAATCGACTTGAAATCATGTCGCTCTAGGGAGCGACACATGCCATTCGACAAGCAGACCAGGCTGGCCTCACCGACCGGGGCCGACCTCAATCTCTATGTGAAACAGGCGGCGGGAAATCCGCGCGCGGTTGTCCAGATCAATCATGGACTGGCCGAGCATGCGGCGCGCTACGCCCGCTTCGCCGATTTCCTCAGTACGCGCGGCTTTCACGTCTACGCCCATGACCATCGCGGCCACGGCACGACAAAGGCGCCCGACGCGCCGCTCGGCAGGTTCGCCGGCAACGATGGCCCGTCCAAGGTCATTGCCGATGTCGCGGCTGTCCACGATCTGGTCGCCAAGGACCGCCCTGGCCTGCCGGTCATTCTGTTTGGCCATTCCTTTGGCGCATCGGTTGCGCTGAACTTCCTGCTGGCGCACTCGCCGCGCATCCACGCCGCCGCAATCTGGAACGGCAATTTCTCGCAAGGCCTGCTTGGTCAGCTTGCGCTCGCGATCCTCGCTTATGAGCGGTTCAGGCTCGGCTCCGATGTCCCTTCGCGTATCTTGCCCAGGCTGACCTTCCAGGCCTGGGGCAAGGCCGTGCCCAACCACAAGACATTATTCGACTGGCTGTCGCGCGACGAGGCCGAAGTGGCGAAATACATCGCCGATCCGCTGTGCGGCTGGGACGCCTCTATCTCGATGTGGCGCGACGTCGTCAGCATGGCGTTGAATGGCGGCAAGGATTCCGGCTTTACCGGCATCAGGCGTGATCTCCCCGTCAGCATCGTCGGCGGCGAGAAGGATCCCGCTTCCGACTACGGCAAGGCGGTCGATCACCTTGCCCGGCGTATGCGCGCAATGGGCTTTTCGAATCTGGTTTCAAAGGTTTACGCCGAGACCCGCCACGAAAGCCTGAACGAGATCAACCGCGACGCCGTCATGGACGATTTCGTTGCATGGGCGGATGGCGTGCTGAAACCCTGATCGGCGTGGCCTATCGCATGAATCGTGACATAGCCGGCCGCTGTTGCTAGAGGCTGCCCTTCATCCAACCACGGTGATCCATGGCCGAACCCCCGCTGAAAGGCATCCGCGTTATCGAACTCGCCCGCATCCTGGCCGGCCCCTGGGCCGGGCAGCTGCTTGCCGATCTCGGCGCCGATGTCATCAAGGTCGAGAGCCCGGACGGCGGCGACGATACCCGCAAATGGGGTCCGCCCTTCGTCATGAGCCATGACGGCGAGAACCTGTCGGCCGCCTATTACCATTCCTGCAATCGCGGCAAGCGCTCGATCGCCGTCGATTTCTCCAAGCCGGAAGGCGCCGCGACACTTCGCCAGCTCGTTGCCACCGCCGATGTGCTGATCGAAAACTTCAAGCTCGGCGGCCTCAAGAAATACGGCCTCGACTATGCGAGCCTGAAGGCGATCAATCCGCGCCTCGTCTATTGCTCGATCACCGGCTTCGGCCAGGACGGGCCGTATGCGCCACGCGCCGGCTACGATTTCATCATCCAGGCGATGGCCGGCATGATGTCGATCACCGGCGAGCCCGGTGGCGAGCCGCAGAAGGCCGGCGTCGCCATCTCCGACCTGTTCACCGGCCTCTATTCGGTGATCGCCATCCAGGCAGCGCTGCGCCACGCTGAAAAGACCGGCGAAGGCCAGCATATCGACATGGCGCTGTTCGACAGCCAGATCTCGGCGCTCGGCAACCAGAACCTCAATTATCTGGTCTCCGGCAAGTCGCCGGTGCAGATGGGCAATGCCCATATGAACATCGCGCCTTACGAGGTGCTGCCGGTCAAGGACGGCCATATCATCCTGGCGGTCGGCAATGACGGCCAGTTCGGCAAATTCTGCGCCGCGGTCGGCCTGACGGATTTGCCTGCCAACCCCGATTTCGCCACCAATCCGGCTCGCGTTGCCAATCGCGTGAAACTGCGCGAGACGATCGTCGATAGGCTGGCAACGCTCGACCGCGATCCGCTGCTGGCCAAACTCGAAGCCGCCGGCGTGCCGGCGAGCCCTATCAACACCATCGGCCAGATGTTTTCCGACCCGCAGACGATCGCGCGCGGCATGCGCCTCGATCTTGACGACGGCCACGGCAATCTGCTGCCTTCGGTGCGCGCGCCGATGGTGATGTCGGGCACGCCACTGGTCTATGAGCGCCCCTCGCCGCGCCTTGGCGAACACACACAAGAAATTCTTGCCGAACTGGAGAGATCAGCCAAATGAAGACCGGCGGACAACTGATCGTCGAGGCGCTCGAAGCCAACGGCACCGACCGCATCTTTTGCGTTCCTGGCGAATCCTACCTCGCGGTGCTCGACGCGCTGCACGACTCGGCGATCCGCACCATCGTCTGCCGCCAGGAAGGCGGTGCCGCGATGATGGCCGATTGCCAGGGGCGGCTGACCGGCAAGCCCGGCATCTGCTTCGTTACCCGCGGCCCCGGCGCTACCAACGCCTCGGCCGGCGTCCACATCGCCATGCAGGATTCCGTGCCGATGATCCTGTTCATCGGCCAGGTCGCCAGCCATGCCAAGGAGCGCGAGGCCTTCCAGGAGGTCGACTACAAGCGCTTCTTCGGCGACATCGCCAAATGGGTGGTCGAGATCGACGATGCCGCGCGCATTCCCGAATTCGTCACCCGCGCCTTCGCGGTCGCGACCTCGGGCCGGCCCGGCCCGGTCGTCATCTCGCTGCCCGAGGACATGCTGACCAGCGAGGTCGACGCTCCCAAAGCGCTTCCTCACACGCCGGTCGAGACCCGTCCCGGTGAAGCCGAGCTCGATGCGCTGCAGATGCTATTGAGCAATGCCAAGCGCCCGTTCGTCATCCTCGGCGGCACACGCTGGAACGAGGCAGCGGTGGCTGATATCCGCGCGATCGCCGAGACATGGTCGCTGCCGGTCGGCTGTTCCTTCCGCCGCCAGATGCTGTTCGACCATCTTCATCAAAATTATGCCGGCGATGTCGGCATCGGCATCAATCCCAAGCTGGCGGCACAGATCAAGGCGGCCGACGTCGTGCTGTTGATCGGCGGCCGCATGGGCGAGATGCCGTCTTCCGACTACACGCTGTTGAAAAGCCCCTACCCCGACCAGGCGCTTGTGCATGTCCATGCCGACGCCGGCGAACTGGGCCGCGTCTACCGGCCGACCGTGGCGATAAATGCTTCGCCCGCCGCCTTCGTCGAAGCCTTCGCCAAGCGCAAGCCGGCGGCCAAGCCTGTATGGGCGGGTGAGACGGAAAAGGCGCATACCGCCTATCTGGAATGGTCGACGCCGCCCCGGACCGGTCCGGGCGCCGTTCATATGGGTCCGATCATCGAGCATCTCGCGAAGGTTCTGCCGGAAGACGCCATCCTCACCAACGGCGCCGGCAATTACGCGACCTGGGTGCATCGCTTCTACCGCTCGCGCCGCTTCGGCACGCAGGCAGCGCCGACTTCAGGCTCGATGGGCTACGGCACGCCGGCCGCGGTCGCCGCCAAATCGCTGTTCCCGGATCGCACCGTGGTTGCCTTTGCCGGCGACGGCTGCTTCCTGATGAACGGCCAGGAATTCGCGACGGCGATCCAATATGACCTGCCGATCATCGTCATCGTCGTTAACAACGGCATTTACGGCACCATCCGCATGCATCAAGAGCGGGAATATCCGAGCCGCGTCGTCGCCACCGATCTGAAGAACCCGGACTTTGCCGCGCTGGCCCGCGCCTATGGCGGCCATGGCGAGACGGTCGAGAAGACCGAAGACTTCGCGCCTGCTTTCGAACGCGCGCGCGCCAGCGGCAAGCCGGCGATCGTCGAGATCAAGCTCGATCCCGAAGCGATCACGCCGACCCGCACGCTGACGCAGATCCGCGACAGGAGTTGAGGCAGGCCTTCTGCTGCCGCACGACAAAAGGGGCGGCGAACCGCCCCTTTTGCGTCTTTACATCGCGCCGCCGGCCTTCTCGATCTGGCCGCGGATTTCGCCATCCTTGTTCGCGGCGGTGTGGACGTTGACATAATACTTGCCGGCTTCGAGGTCGGTCGCCTGCGCATCGGTCAACGTCGCCGATCCCTTGATCGGGCTCTTCAGCTTGCCCTTGAACGGAATAACCGGATCGGCATTCGCCCCCATCGCCGCCGGCCCATGGATGTGAGCAGCAATCGCCGGCCCGCTGAGGCCGGAATATTTCACGTTCCAGCTCAGCTTCTTCTTGGTGGTGTCATAGGTGAACGTCGCGGTTCCCTTGCCCTTGGTGGTGACGGGCGGGCTCTGCTGGCTGCCGTCGAGCGTCGCCTTGTACTTCACCACCTCGGCCATGGCCGGGGATGCGAGCAGGAAAGCGGTCGAAACGGCCAGCGCCGAAAGCATCGGCACGGATAGGATGCGCATGAAGAACCTCCGTTGATTGCAAACACCCTCCACGGCTCCCCGGCGCGCGGATGCATCACTCAAACGGTTGAGCGACCCGATGTATCCCTGGACACGCTTATTTTACCGCGCACCATAAAATGGCGCGGCTGCCCGCCCCCTTTTCCAAAGACCGGACGTCAGACCGCCGCCAGCGCCTGCGTCAGGTCGGCGATCAGATCGTCAGGATGCTCGACGCCGATTGACAGCCTGACGGTG
Organism: Mesorhizobium sp. RCC_202; assembly: GCF_041355295.1. Taxonomy (NCBI): domain Bacteria; kingdom Pseudomonadati; phylum Pseudomonadota; class Alphaproteobacteria; order Hyphomicrobiales; family Phyllobacteriaceae; genus Mesorhizobium; species Mesorhizobium sp. RCC_202. The sequence continues at coordinate 312,421 of NZ_JBFUPO010000004.1, read as the reverse complement.
GTTTCGAGCACGCCGATGCGCTGGCGAACGTCAAAGGGAATGCCGGAATGGGTCATCGCCGCAGGATGGCTGGCGAGCGATTCCGTGCCGCCGAGACTCACCGCCAGCTTGAAGATCTGCAAATTGTTCAGAAAGGCGAAAGCCGCCTTCTGCCCGCCTTTGATATCGAAGGAGAAGGTCGAGCCAGCACCAGTGCATTGCGCCCTGTAGGCGCGCCCCGCCGCCGTATCCTCGCCCAGGAACGGCAGATAGTGGACCTTCTCGACCTTGGCATGATCGCGCAGGAATTCGGCGACCAGCCGCGCATTGTCGTTGGCCCGTTCCATGCGGATCGACAGCGTCTCCAGCGAGCGGCCGAGCATCCAGCAGGAATGTGGGTCAAGCTGCGTGCCGATCGCGCCGCGCAGTGCCTTGATCGGCTTGGTGACCGCCTTGCCGCCCATGGCGGCGCCCGCGATCAGGTCGGAATGGCCGCCGACATATTTGGTCAGCGAGTAGACAGAAACATCGGCGCCGTGCTCGATCGGCCGCTGGAACACCGGGCCGAGCAGCGTGTTGTCGCAGACGATGATCGGCGTCGTGCCTTGGCTAACGCCGATCTCGTCGGCGATCCTGCGCATCAGCGCGATGTCGACAAGGCTGTTGGTCGGGTTCGACGGCGTCTCGATCAGGATCACCGAAACGCGGCCCTTGGCCGTGGCGGCGTCAGCGGCCGCACGCACCGCCTTCTCGTCGACGCCATCCGCGAAGCCCACTGCATCGATGCCGAAGCCGGCGAGCGTACGCGTCAGCAGCGTCTCGGTGCCGCCATAAAGCGGCTGCGAATGCAGGATGACATCGCCCGGCCGGGCATAGGCTAGCAGCGTCGTCGCGATCGCCGACATGCCGGACGAAAACAGGATGCAGGCATCCGTTCCCTCGTAGATCGCCAACCGGTCCTCGACGATCTCGCTGTTGGGATGGTTGAAGCGCGAATAGACGAGACCCGATGCCGTGCCGCTCGGCGGGTCCTTGCGGCCAGACGTGTAGTCGAAGAAGTCGCGCCCCTCTTCCGCCGACTTGAACACGAAGGTCGAGGTCAAAAACACCGGCGGCTTGACGGCGCCTTCAGACAGTTGCGGATCGAAGCCATAGCTCAGCATCAGTGTCTCCGGATGGAGCTTATGGTTGCCGATATGGGTCTTCGACGGGCGCGGCGCGGTCATGGCTTTTCCTGCTTTTCGAGTGATGTCGCTTGGCAATTTATGCGATCCCGATCAGCCAGTCCTTGCTATTTTTGACCTCGCATGGCTGCCTCTCGGCAACAAACTGCCTGGAGAGATGAAAAGTGCAGCAGAAGATAGCCGACGATTTCGACCGCAAGATCCTGCGCGAACTGCAGGCCGATGCCCGCATCACCAACAACGAGCTTGCCGAGCGGATCGGCCTGTCGCCGTCGCCCTGCCTGAGGCGCGTACGGCGCCTGGAGGAGACCGGCGTGATTAGAGGATACACCGCGCTGGTCGACCCGTTAGCCTTCGGCTGGGGCATGGTCGCCATCGCCACCATACGGCTCAGCCGCCAGAACGAGGACGAGATCGTCATGTTCGAGGACGCGATCCGTGGCTGGGACGAGGTGCTGGAATGCCACCTCGTCACCGGTTCGCGCGACTATGTGCTCAAAGTGGTGACCGGCAACCTTGAACAGTATGAGCGCTTCATCAAGGAAAAGATCGCGCGGCTGAAATGCGTCGCGTCGATCGAGACCAGCTTCGTCATGAACACCATAAAGGAACGGCGCCACTGACGCCGATGCATGTCGCCCAAAAGTGTGCGGCGGTTTTGGGACGACGACATGCATCAAACAAAACAGATAGAGCGGTTCTGTCGAACCGCTCTATCCAGAGGCGCCGCGTTCAAAGTCGAAATGTTCGGCCGAGCTTACTTGATCGCCTTGTCGGTCACCGCGGTCGTGTAGGCGCCGGTCGGCTCCTTGGTGATGATCTTCTGGTCGAGCAGCGCCTTGGCGGTGCGCTCGTAGGCCGCCGGGATCAGCTTGCCGTCGGCGTTGTCGATCAGCTTGGCCACTTCCTTCATCATGAACTTCTGGTGGTTCTCGTCCTGGCCGCCGGCGTCCACGACGATGCCCGCCGCCTCGTCGGTGTTCTCGGTGGCGTATTTCCAGCCCTTCATCGAGGCGCGCACGAAGCGCACCATCTTGTCCTCGAAGGCCGGATCCTTGAGCTTGTCCTCAAGCGTATAAAGCCCGTCCTCCAACAGATCGTTGCCCATGGCCGAGTAGTTGAACACGGTCAGGTCTTCGGGCTTGTAGCCGGCATCGAGCACCTGGCCGTATTCGTTGTAGGTCATGACCGAGATGCAGTCGGCCTGCTTCTGGATCAGCGGCTGCACGTCGAAGCTCTGCTTCAAGACGGTGACGCCGTCCGCGCCGCCGTCTGTCTTGAGGCCGATCTTGTTCATCCAGGCGTAGAACGGATATTCGTTGCCGAAGAACCAGACGCCGAGCGTATGGCCCTTGAAGTCGGCCTCGGTCTTGATCGGGCCGTCCTTCGGGCAGACCAGTTCCATGCCCGCCTTCTTGAAGGGCTGGGCGATGTTGACGAGCCCCACGCCCTTGTCGCGGGCGGCCAGAGCGCCGCCCATCCAGTCGACGATGACGTCGGCGCCGCCGCCGGCAATCACCTGTTCCGGCGCAATATCCGGGCCGCCCGGCTTGATGTCGACGTCGAGGCCTTCGGCGTCATAAAAACCCTTGGCCTTGGCGACATAGTAGCCGGCGAACTGGGCCTGCGTGACCCATTTCAATTGCAGCGTCACCTTGTCGGCGGCCATCGCCTGGAAGGCGGCCAGCGACATGGCGCCGGCCAAAGCGGAAATCAGCAGTCTTTTCATGTTTTTACCCTCTGAAGTTAGCACCCAAACCCACCGCCCCTATCCACCTCGGACAGAGGGATGCCAAAACGTGACGGCTCTCTCGATGAGAGCGACCACGCCATAAAAGACCGAACCCGCAAGGGCTGCAACTGCGATTTCGGCCCATACCATGTCGATGTTCATGCGCCCGACCTCGGTCGAGATGCGAAAGCCCATGCCGACGACCGGCGTGCCGAAGAACTCCGCTACGATGGCGCCGATCAGCGCCAGCGTCGAGTTGATCTTCAGCGCGTTGAAGATGAAAGGCATTGCCGCCGGCAGCCGGAGCTTCAGCAAGGTCGGCCAATAGCCCGACGCATAGGTGCGCATCAGGTCGCGCTCCATATGGCCGGAAGCGGCAAGCCCGGCGACCGTGTTCACCAGCATCGGGAAGAAGGTCATGATGATGACGACCGCCGCCTTGGACGGCCAGTCGAAGCCGAACCACATCACCATGATCGGTGCCACGCCGATGATCGGCAGCGCCGACACCATATTGCCGATCGGCAGCAAGCCGCGCCTGAGAAACGTCACGCGGTCGGCCAGGATGGCGACGGCGAAGCCGGAGAGATTGCCTACGATGTAGCCAAAGATCACTGCCTTGAGGATCGTCTGCCGTACATCGGCACCGAGTATCGGCAGCGAACTGGCAATACGCACGCCGATGGCGCTCGGCGGCGGCAAAAGGATGAACGGCACGCCGGCGCCGCGCGTCACCGCTTCCCAGATGATCAGGATCCAGGCGCCGAAGATCGCCGGGATGATGAGGCGCAGCGCGGTCCTCGCCAGGCTTTCGCTTGGGCGCAATGAGGACAGCAAGGCAACGCAGCGCCAGGCAAGCAGCCAGGCGGCGGCAAGCAGCAGGAAATATGGCGCCAGTGCCGTGCCCTCAAAGCCGGCTATGCCTTTGATCAGGAGCCAGGCGGCGGCATGAGCGCCGACGAACAGCAAGACGGCCTCGACGATCGGCGTCAGCCTCGCCATCGAGATCAAGGCCGCGATCAGCAGCAAGCCGATGATCAAGTTCTTTGCCCCCATATAGGGATAGGCAATGCTCGCAGTGGGTTGCGCCAGGGCCGCCACTTCCGGTTTCGACATGGCGCCGAGCGCCACGGCGATAAGGCAAAGAAGGACAGCAAGCACCGCCTGCCAGGAGGGCCTCAGCCAGTTCATGCCGGCCTCCCGCCCATGGCGCGGTCGACGATGCGTCCGGCGATGCCTACAGCCATCACCAGAAGTGCGGCCACGATCGAGCCGGCGACCAGCGCCGACCAGATGTCGATGGACTGGCTGTAATAGGCGCCGGCCAGAAGCTTGGCGCCGATGCCGGCAACGGCACCTGTCGGCAATTCGCCGACAATGGCGCCGACCAGGCTCGCGGCGACCGCCACTTTCATCGAGGTGAACAGGAACGGCACCGAGGCTGGCACACGCAATTTCCAGAAGGTCTGCGAGGAACTGGCATTGTAGGTGTGCATCAGGTCGAGATGCATGATCTCCGGCGAGCGCAGCCCCTTCACCATGCCGACCGTCACCGGGAAGAACGACAGATAGGTCGAGATCATCGCCTTCGGAATCAGCCCGGTGATGCCGACCGCCGCCAAAACGACAATGATCATCGGCGCCACGGCCAGGATCGGAATGGTCTGCGAGGCGATGATCCACGGCATCAGGCTGCGCTCGAGCGTCGCCACATGCACGATGCCGACGGCAATGATGATGCCGAGCGCCGTGCCGAAGGCAAAGCCGAGCAGCGTCGAGGACAGCGTCACCCAGGCATTGTAGACAAGGCTGCGGTTCGAATTGACGGGCCGCAGGAAGGTGTTCTCGAAGAAATTCACGGCCACCTGATGCGGCGCCGGCAGCGTCGGCTTCGGCTGCGCCAGCGTCTTGCCGATGAATTCGATGGTGCCGGGGGCCTGGTTGGCGCGGCGGTCGAGATCGCGCTGGAACGGCGCGTTGAGGATGACGGCGAAGACGTACCAGACGACCACCACACCCAGGAGGATCGAGGTGACGGGGATGAGTTTGGAGCGGAAGCTATCCATGGGCGCCCCCTCCTCTCCCCACCGGGGAGAGGGTGGCCGGAGCGAAGCGGAGGCCGGGTGAGGGTGAGTGTATCCGCCCCTCAAGCACAGCCAGGATAGTATCCAGCACCGCCCGTCGCTCGGCGAGAACCTCCTGATTCCAGAACCTGAGAACAGAATAGCCGTGGCGATTCAGCCAAGCGGTCCTGGCTGCATCCGTTGGAGATTCCGCGTGCTGGCTACCGTCTATTTCCACAATCAACGCTTTCTCACGACAAACAAAATCCGCGAAGAAAGGGCCTAGCGGCACTTGCCTCACGAACTTGTAGCCATTGAGATGGCGCCCTCTCAGTTCGCCCCAGAGCCTGTACTCAGCCTCGGTTTCGTCAAGCCGAAGCTCTCGGGCTCGGGCCGTTGCGCCCGCTGTTCTTTTGGTCGGGCCAGTAGACGGCCCCTCACCCGACCTCCGCTTCGCTCCGGCCACCCTCTCCCCGGTGGGGAGAGGAGGAAACTCGCCCCGCTCAATCATCATAGCTGTGCCCGGCCCGCAGCCCGTCGCGCACCCTTGCCGCAATGGCCAAGAACTCCGGTGTCTCGCGAATATCGAGCGGCCGCTCCTTGGGCAGCGTCGATTCGATGATGTCGGTGACGCGGCCAGGCCTTGGCGACATCACCACGATGCGCGTCGACAAATACACCGCCTCCGGGATCGAATGGGTGACGAAGCAGATCGTCTTGCTGGTGCGGCCCCACAATTCCAGCAATTGCTCGTTGAGGTGGTCGCGCACGATCTCGTCCAGCGCGCCGAACGGCTCGTCCATCAACAAGAGATCGGCATCGAAGGCGAGTGCGCGGGCGATCGAAGCGCGCTGCTGCATGCCGCCGGAAAGCTGCCAGGGGTATTTCTTCTCGAAGCCGGCGAGGTTGACGAGTTCCATCGTGCGCTTGATGCGCTGCGCCTGCTCGGCCTGGCTGAGACCGATGATCTCCAGCGGCAGCGCGACATTGCGCTCGATGGTGCGCCATGGAAACAACGCCGCGGCCTGGAAGACGTAGCCATAGGCGCGTTTCTCGCGCGCCTGCTCCGGCGACATGCCGTTGACCGAAATGGTCCCCGAGGTTGGCTTTTCCAAATCGGCGATGACGCGCAGCAGCGTGGTCTTACCGCAGCCGGAAGGTCCGATAAAGGAGACGAACTCGCCCTTGCCGATGCTCAGGTCGACATTGGACAGCGCCTGCACCGGACCGTCATTGGTCTGGAAGGTGAGGCCAAGTTTGCTTGCCGAAACGACGGCTGGCGATGTGTCCGTCATTGGTTGGCGCCTGCCTTTCGCAGCCGCTGCCGTGCCGGATGAAATGCGATTGCATTTGCCTTGATGTTGTTTTCCACTCGTCCAGTCCCAACTGATCGACGCCCGGAGCTTTGCCGATGTCGCCCAAACCCACCTGTCATCTTATCCGCCCTGAAAGCACTTATGAAGGCAAGCAGGGATTGACCTATTTCGCCGGCATCGCCACGGAGTCGGTCGGCTCCTCCGGCATCTGCATGCATGTGCTCACCATGCCGCCCGGCGCTCGCGCCAAGGCGCATCTGCACGAGAACCACGAGACCGCGATCTACGTGCTCTCCGGCGAGGTTCACACCTGGTATGGCGACCGGCTCGAACACCACATCGTCGTCAAGGCCGGCGACCTGTTCTACATCCCGGCTGGCGTGCCGCATCTGCCGGCCAATCTGAGCAACGCCCCCTCTTCGGCCGTGATCGCCCGCACCGATCCCAACGAGCAGGAAAGCGTCGTGCTGCTGCCGGAACTGGATGCGCTGGTTGCCTGAAACAGGGTGAAACCCTCCCGTCGTCATTTGCACCGGGAGACTTCGCCCATCACATTGCCGTCGTCATCGGCCACCACCAGCTTCTTTGCGTTCTTTGCGCTGCGCTTGATGGTGAACTTGGTCGGCGCCTGCCCCTCTTCGCCTTCCGCCTCGCATTTTGCGGTGACCCCCAACGATCCGTCGGCCTGTGCCTTGGTGTCGCTGAAGGTGCAGGCGCTGGCAGCCGTGATCAGTTCCTTGTCGGTCAAAAGCAGCATCTGGTCGGCGGCGACTTCCTGGCCATTCCGATTGATGCAGCCATATTTGTCGCCATAGGGCTTCGAAAGGTCGATGCCGGCCGCCGACGCATGGCTGGCGGCAACGATCAAGACAGCGGTGAAAACCAGCCCCCCGCGCCGCATCTCAAACCCCCGTCGCCGGAATGCCGGTACGTTCGACCCTGCGCGGCGCGGAAATCTCCTTCCAGGTCGACAGCGCCCGGTTGACTGCGGCGTTCGGCTCACGGGCGACGAACTCGCCATGGCCCATCTTGGCTTTGACCTCGGCTTCTTGGATCGAGAGTTCGCCACGCGAGAAGACGAAGCGCGGCAGGCCGGTCACCTCGAACCCTTCGAAGACGTTGTAGTCGATCACCGACTGCTGCTTTCCGGCTGTGATCGTCTTCTTGCGCTTCGGATCCCAGACGATGATGTCGGCATCCGCACCTTCGACGATCGCGCCCTTCTTCGGATACATGTTGAGGATCTTGGCGATGTTGGTCGAGGTCACCGCGACGAACTCGTTCATCGTCAGCCGGCCGGTGTTGACGCCGGTCGTCCACAGCATCGGCAGCCGGTCTTCGAGGCCGCCGGTGCCGTTGGGGATCTTGGTGAAATCGCCGACGCCGTTGCGCTTCTGTTTGGTGGTGAAGGCGCAATGGTCGGTCGCCACCACTTGCAGCGATCCGGCCTGCAGGCCGGCCCACAGCGAATCCTGATGCAGTTTGTTGCGGAAGGGCGGGCTCATCACGCGCCGCGCCGCATGGTCCCAGTCCTTGTTGAAATATTCGGTCTCATCCAGCGTCAGATGCTGGATCAGCGGCTCGCCGAACACGCGCATGCCTTTCTGGCGCGCCCGGCGGATCGCCTCATGGCTCTGCTCGCACGAGACATGCACGACATAGAGCGGCACGCCGGCCATGTCGGCGATCATGATGGCGCGGTTTGTCGCCTCGCCTTCCACTTCCGGCGGACGCGAATAGGCGTGACCTTCCGGCCCGTTGTTGCCGGCCGCCAGCAGTTTTTGCGACAGCGCCGCGACGACGTCGCCATTCTCGGCATGGACCAAAGGCAGCGCGCCCAAATCGGCGCAGCGCTGGAACGACGCATACATCTCGTCGTCGTCGACCATCAGCGCGCCCTTATAGGCCATGAAGTGCTTGAACGAGGTGATGCCGCGGTCGACGACTTTAGCCATCTCGTCGAACACCTGCTTGCCCCACCAGGTGATCGCCATGTGGAAGGAGTAGTCGCAGGCCGCCTTCGAGGTTTTGTTGTCCCACATCTGCAGCGCTTCGAGCAGCGACTGCTGCGGCGCCGGCAGGCAGAAATCGACGACCATCGTGGTGCCGCCGGAAAGCGCTGCACGGGTGCCGGATTCGAAATCGTCGGCCGAATAGGTGCCCATGAAGGGCATTTCGAGATGCGTGTGCGGATCGATGCCGCCCGGCATGACATAACAGCCTGTGGCGTCGAACTCATGATCGCCATGCAGGTTAGAGCCGATGGCGACGATCTTGCCGTGCTGCATCAGCACGTCCGCCTTCCAGCTGCGGTCGGCGGTCACAACGGTCCCGTTGCGGATAACTTTGGTCATTGTCGTGTTCCCTTGTTCTTGCCGCGCTTCTTTTGAGCGTCGTTTGAAACCGGATTTCAGTTCACGCCACGATTCCCGCCGTTTCCACCACCGCGTGGAACAAAACGTCGGCGCCGGCGCTCGCCCATTCCTTGGAGATTTCCTCGGCCTCGTTGTGTGACAACCCGTCAACGCACGGGCACATCACCATGGCGGTCGGTGCGACGCGGTTGATCCAGCATGCGTCGTGACCGGCGCCGGACACGATGTTGCGGTGCGTATAGCCGAGGCGTTCGGCCGCGTCGCGGATCGCCTTGACGCAGCTCTTGTCGAAGGTCACCGGATCGAAAGCGCCGACCTCTTGGATTTCATGCTTGATGTCGAGCGCCTCGCAGATCGTGTCGATGCCTTCGCGGATGCGGGCGTTCATCGCATCCAGCACTTCCTTTTCCGGCGAGCGGATGTCGATGGTGAACACGGTGCGGCCGGCAATGATGTTGCGCGAATTGGGATAGATCTCCATATGGCCGACCGCGCCGACGGCGTCCGGCTGGTAGTCCATCGCGATCTCATGCACCAGCTCGATGACGCGGGCCATGCCGAGCCCGGCATTGCGGCGCTTGGGCATCGGTGTCGAGCCGGTATGCGCTTCCTTGCCGGTCAGCGTCACCTGCAGCCATTTCAGGCCCTGGCCATGGGTGACGACGCCGATGTCGATGCCTTCATCTTCCAGGATCGGCCCCTGCTCGATATGCAATTCGAAGAAGGCGTGGATCTTGCGATCACCGACCTTCTCGGTGCCTTTCCAACCGATGCGCTCCAACTCCTCGCCGAATTTCTTGCCGGCCTTGTCGGTGTGCGCATAAACATCGGCCTGGTCGAGCACGCCGGCGAACACGCCCGACGCCATCATCGCCGGGGCAAAGCGCGAGCCTTCTTCGTTGGTCCAGTTGGTAACGACGATCGGGTGTCTGGTCTTGATGCCGAGATCGTTGAGCGATCGGATGATCTCCAGCCCGCCGAGAACGCCGAGCACACCGTCATACTTGCCGCCGGTCGGCTGCGTATCGAGGTGGCTGCCGACATAGACCGGCGGCAGGCTTGGGTCGGCGCCTTCGCGACGGGCAAACATGGTGCCCATCTCGTCGACGCCCATTTCGAGCCCGGCGGCATCGCACCAACGCTTGAACAGATGCCGGCCCTCGCCGTCCTCATCGGTCACGGTCTGGCGATTGTTGCCGCCGGCAATGCCGGGGCCGATCTTCGCCATCTCCATCAGGGAGTCCCACAAACGGTCTGAATTGATTCGCAGATTCTCGCCGGGGGCGGCCATTCAAAACCCTCTTATTTCATGTCGCCAGCCGGGCGGTGGTTCCCGCCACCGCCCGGTTGGCTTGGATCGGTCAGTCTATCGACCTCAACACTTCACGCACATGGTCGATCAGTTCGTTGATCTGGCCCTTGGTGATGATCAGCGGCGGCGACATCGCGATGATGTCGCCGGTGGTGCGGATCAGCGCGCCGCGCTCGAACGCCTTGACGAAGGCCGAGAAGGCCCGCTTGGTGGGGCTGCCGGGAATAGGCGCCAGTTCGATCGCGCCGATCAGGCCGATGTTGCGGATGTCGATGACATGCGGCTCGCCCTTCAGCGAATGCAGCGCGTCTTCCCAATACGGCGCCAGCTCTTCGCCACGGGTGAGCAGGCCCTCTTCCTTGTAGGTGTCCAAGGTGCCGAGCGCGGCGGCGCAGGCGATCGGATTGCCCGAATAGGTGTAACCGTGGAAGAACTCGATCATGTGCTCGGGGCCGGTCATGAAGGCGTCGTGGATTTCCTTCTTCACGAACACCGCGCCCATCGGGATGACGCCGTTGGAGACGCCCTTGGCGGTGGTCATGATGTCTGGAACGACGCCGAAATAATCAGCCGCGAACGGCGCGCCGAGACGGCCGAAACCGGTGATCACTTCATCGAAAATCAACAATATGCCGTGCTTCGTGCAAATTTCCCGAAGCTTCTGCAGATAGCCTTTCGGCGGCAGGATGACGCCGGTGGAGCCGGCGACAGGCTCGACGATGACGGCCGCGATGGTCGAGGCGTCATGCAGCGTGACGAGCCGCTCCAGTTCATTGGCGAGCTCCGCGCCATATTCCGGCACGCCCTTGGTGAAAGCGTTCTTCTCCGGCAGATGCGTATGCGGCAGATGGTCGACGCCGCCGAGCAGCGTGCCGAACATCTTGCGGTTGGTGACGATGCCGCCGACCGAGATGCCGCCGAAATTGACGCCGTGATAGCCGCGCTCGCGGCCGATGAGACGGGTGCGCGAGCCCTCGCCCTTCACGCGGTGATAGGCGATCGCCATTTTCAGCGCGGTCTCGACCGATTCCGAACCGGAATTGGTGAAGAAGACATGGTCCATGCCCTGCGGCGCGATGTCGACCAGGCGGTTCGCCAGCTCGAAGACGATGGGATGGCCCATCTGGAAGGCCGGCGCATAGTCGAGCTCGGCGGCCTGGCTCTGGATCGCCTCGGTGATCTTCGGCCGGCAGTGGCCGGCATTGACGCACCACAGGCCGGCGGTGCCGTCCAGCACCTTGCGGCCATCGCTGGTGGTGTAATGCATGTCCTTTGCGGACACGAACATGCGCGGCGCCTGCTTGAACTGCCGGTTTGCCGTAAACGGCATCCAGAATGCGCTGAGATCGTTCGGCGTGACTTTCAGCCGGTTGGACATGACCAAGACTTCCCCTTGTAACCTGTTTCGATGCGGCCAACGCTTGGTCTTTGCTGCGTTTTCGTGCTACGCAAAATTTTGACCGGTTGGACAAACGTTAGCACCGCCCTGTCGGCGGTCAAGGGATTACTAGCGGAAATGCGGCTGCTGAAGTGCGTTCCACAGCCTGGGGAAAAACTGGTCCAGAGAATTGGTCCAGACGGCCATCAACACGAGGGTTGGCAACGGTGAACACCGGTACGGAAGCCCCTCGTCGTACCCGCATCCAGCAGGAAAAGCGTGAGCTCATCCTGGAAGCCGCGCTTGAGGTGTTCTCGACCAACGGTTTTCGCGGCTCGACCATCGACCAGATCGCCGATGCCGCCGGCATGTCGAAGCCGAACCTTCTCTATTACTTCCGTCGCAAGGAAGACATTCACGAGACGTTGATGCAGCGCCTGCTCGACACCTGGCTGGCGCCGCTCAAGGAACTGGACGACATCGGCGATCCGCTGACTGAGCTCAGGAGCTACATCCGCCGCAAGCTTGAAATGGCACGCGATTTCCCGCGCGAGAGCCGGCTGTTCGCCAACGAGATCCTGCAAGGCGCGCCGCGCATCATGCCGCTCTTGGAGGGCGAGCTGAAGACGCTGGTCAACGAGAAAGCCAACGTCATCAAGGGCTGGATGCGCGCCGGCAAGATCGCCCGAACCGATCCCTGGCACCTGATCTTCTCGATCTGGGCAACGACGCAGCATTATGCCGATTTCGACGTCCAGGTCCGCGCGGTGCTTGGGCCCGACCGCGGCGGCGACGGCCGCTTCGAGGACGCGGCACGTTTCCTGGAGCAGCTGTTCCTGGATGGGCTGAAGCCGAAAGGCTAAAAATGGTTTCGTCATTCTAGGGCGAGGCGGAGGGGCTGCCACCAGCCACCCTCAAGCGCTGCGCTTCTCCGCCGGCCGCGCCTCAAGCAACTTGCGCAGCTTGGCGATCGAGTTCTGTTCGGCCAGCGGCGTGTAGACGATCAGCTTCATGTCCGAGCCGTCATCGATCGACAGGCTCATGTGCTCGAACACCATCGCGCCGGCGACCGGGTGGCGCAGATGCTTCATGCCGGACAGGCGGTGGACGACATCGCGCTGCGGCCACCATTCCCGGAACTCGGGACTTGAGCGCATCATCAGTGCGATCAGCCGTTCGAAATCTGGATCGCCGACATATTTCGCGCTCTCGGCGCGAAACGCGGCAAGGGTCGCGCGGGCGAGCTGTTCCCAGTCCACCAGCAAATGCCGCCGGTGCGGATCGGTGAACACGCCGTGGATGATGTTGCGGGCGTCGCCCTCGAGCAGGCCGTAGTCGCCGAAGATGGCAACCGCCGCGTCATTCCATGCCAGCACGTCCCAGCGCGGGCCGACGATGTAAGCGGGCTGCAGCACCAGGCTCTGCAGCATATGCAGCAAGGGCCCCTCGACCTTTCCCGCAACGATGCGCCGCTGTTCGGGCTGCTGGCGGCCAGCGAGCGTGAACAGATGCCGCTGCTCGGCGCCGTCGAGCCGCAGCGCCTCGCACAACGCGGTCAGGACCTCGACCGACGGCCGCACGTCCCTGCCCTGCTCCAGCCAGGTGTACCAGGTGGTGCCGACACCGGCGATCATCGCCACTTCCTCACGCCTCAGGCCCGGCGTGCGCCGCCGCGCGCCACAGGCAATGCCGGCGGTTTCGGGCGCAAGCCGCTCGCGGCGCGAGCGCAGGAAAGCGCCAAGCTCGCGGCGGCGGTGATCTTCGGGGGCGATGGTGTCCATGGAGCTATTATAGCAGTACCGATACCAGGATAAAGTTTGAACTGTTTGGGATCGGCGCTTTGTCCCATCTTTGCGTTCAGAGCAGCACAAGGAGGCTCTGAACATGGATCTCACAAACAAAACAGTTCTCGTCACCGGCTCGACCGACGGTGTCGGCCGCGTCGTTGCCGAACGGCTTGGCGCCGCCGGCGCCCGTGTGCTGGTGCATGGCCGCGACCAGGGCCGCGCCAAGACAGTCGTCGCCGCCATCGAAGCCAAAGGCGGCAAGGCCGAATTCCTTATCGCCGACCTGTCGTCGCTGGCCGAGGTACGGCGGCTTGCCGATGCCGTCCGGGCCAGGACCGACCGGCTCGACATATTGATCAACAATGCCGGCGTCGGCACGGCAAGCGCCAAGCGGCAGCTCGGCGCCGACGGCTACGAATTGCGTTTCGCCGTCAACTATCTTGCAGGTTTCCTGCTGACCTCCGAACTTCTGCCATTGCTGAAGACCAGCGCACCGGCGCGCATCGTCAATGTCGCCTCGGCCGGCCAGCAGGCGATCGACTTCGACGACGTCATGCTGACGCATGGCTATAGCGGCGTGCGCGCCTACTGCCAGAGCAAGCTGGCGCAAATCCTGTTCACCGTCGATCTGGCCGAACAGCTCAAAGGCGCCGGCGTCACGGTTAACGCCCTGCATCCGGCGAGCTACATGGACACGACCATGGTCCGCCAGGCCGGCGTCCAGCCGTGGAGCTCGGTCGAGACCGGCGCCGACGCCATCCTCAACCTTGCAACGTCGCCGGCGCTCGAGGGGCGCAGCGGCCTCTATTTCGACGGCCAGCGCGAGTCTCGCGCGGATGCCCAGGCATACGACGCCAGGGCAAGACAACAATTGCGAAGCCTAAGCCTCGACCTTGTCGGACTGGCTGCCTCAAAATTCAAGGAACAGAATTCATGACCAGCAAAACAGAGCACACCGTTATCATCGGCGGTTCCTCCGGCATCGGCCTGGCAACCGCGCGCAAGCTCCTCGGTCCGGACATGAAGGTGACCATCACCGGGCGCAACCAGGACAAACTCGTCAGCGCCTGGAAGGGCCTTGGTGGCGCCGCCGAAAAGGCCGCCTTCGACGCTTCGAAACCCGATGAGGTCCGTCAATTCTTCGAACGTCTCGGCCCGTTCGATCACCTCGTGCTGGCGGCGAGCGGCGGCAAGGGCCTGGGGCCGTTCGGAACCCTCGACCTTGCCGATATCGGCAGCGGCGTCGAGGAGAAAGTGCGGCCGCAATTGTCCTGTCTGCAAGCGGCCCTGCCGACGCTGAACAAATCCGGATCGGTCACCTTCATCTCGGCAGTATCCGCTCAGATGACGGCGCCCGGCGTCGCCGGCATCGGCGCCATCAACGGCATGCTGTTGACTGTCGCGCCGATCCTGGCGGTCGAGCTGAAACCGCTGCGCGTCAATGTCGTGGCGCCGGGCGTCATCGACACGCCGTGGTGGGATTTCCTGCCCGGCGAGCAGCGGCGGGCGGTGTTCGCCGAATATGCCGGCAAGACCCCGGTCGGCCGCATCGGCCGCGCCGAGGATGTCGCCGACGCGATTGCCTTCCTCGTCTCCAACGGCTTCATGACCGGCCAGGTGCTGACCTGCGATGGTGGCCTTAGGTTCGCGGCGTAAATGGCATGGCGGCAAATCGAATGTCTGCGCTGCCCCTCATCTGGCTGCCGCCATCTTCTCCCCGTTCACGGGGAGAAATGCCCGGCAGGGCAATGAGGGGGGGCGCCGGCATCAACAAAACAGCTCGCCGACAACCGCCCCTCGGCGTTGCTCAATCGTTCAAGCAGCCTTCGCCGACGGCATCGGATGGATGGCGTGGAAGGAAATGCAGAGCCGGTTCCAGGTGTTGATCATGCCGATCACCACGGTGAGCTTGACCAGTTCCTCTTCGGAGAAATGCTCGAGCGTGCGCGCATAGAGATCGTCCGGAACGCCATTGTCGGAAATGTTCGTCACCGTCTCGGTCCAGGCCAATGCAGCGCGCTCGCGCTCGGAAAACAGCGGCGATTCCTTCCAGGCGGCGACCAGATAGAGCCTGGTCTCGGTCTCGCCGTCGCGCCTCGCCTCACGGCTGTGCATCTCGACGCAATAGGAGCAGCCGTTGATCTGCGAAGCCCTAAGCTTGACGAGATGCATCAGGCCGGCATCGAGCCCGCATTTCTCGACCGCTTCGTTGAGCGCCGACACCGCTTTCATGATTTGCGGCGCCTTGGCGAAAAATTGCAGTCTCTGTTTCATCGTCTTTGCCTTTCACATTTGTCTGGCGGGTTAAATCTGTTTGCGTGAAGCGGCTTTCTGCGGCCGCTGGTGCCGCGCGACGAATGCGCAGCTCGCGGCGTACGATCGCGGATCGCCTTCCGCGGCGTAGTCGGCCACAACGTCGGAGATCTTCACTTCGGCGAGCGCGGCGCGATAGGCGCGCTCCGCTTTCAGCATCGCGGCATTGATGCCGCAGGGTTTGACATAGGCTGAGGCATCGATCTTGACCGGGCCGTTGCGGCGGATTTCGCCGCAGCGAAACGCCGGCTCGCGACCCTCGACCGCCAGCACGATGTCGAGCAGCGTGATGTGCTCGGCCGGCCGCGCCAGCCGGTACCCGCCGGCAGGACCCGACACCGATTCCAGAATGCGCGCCGCGGTCAGCTGGTTGAGATGTTTCAGGAGATAGCTCGGCGAAAGGCCGAAACACTCCGCCAGTGCGGCGCCCGGCATGGTGCTGTTGCCGTCGACGCTCGCCAGCGTCGACACGCAGTGGATGGCCGCCTCAACGCCCTCGCCCAGCTTCATGGTGTTGGTCTCCAATTCATGGATGTCTTATATCGTGGATAATTTTTATCTGCAATGGAAAAACGCGAATTCCACACGTTCGCTATGGCTTCACATGACTTGGGTTCCTCGCACCCCGCTCTGCGCTACGGGGTGCACACATTTCCATGCGGTTGGTCTTGGCGATAGCGTGCATGCCAGCTCGGCGCATGCATTGTCTAATGCTGCGCTGGTCGACCCCCACTCCGTCTCGGCTTCGCCGAGCCACCTCTTCCCCGATCGACGGGGTAGAGGAAGGCGCCAAGCTTTTGCCGTCTCGTCCCGCAACGCTCCCTTCCTTTCCCTCCGGAGGGGGGAAAGGTGGCGCTGCGAAGCAGCGACGGATTGGGGGAACCACCTGGCAATCAAGCCTCGGGCCGATCAGTCACGCCAGTCACAGAAGATGTAGCCGTCGATCGGGGGGCGAGGAACCCAAATTCTGCTAAGGCCACCCTACTCCGCGGCCACCTTGGCCATCGGGTTGTTCGGGTGCGTCGTCCAGTTGGCGTAGATCGGCGACACCGGCTTGCCGGTGCGCTCGTCCATGGCGCCCGCCGCCAGCGGCTCCATGGTGATGCAGCCTTCGACCGGGCAGACATTGACGCACAGATTGCAGCCGACGCATTCGGCTTCGATCACCTCGAAGTGCCTCAAGCCGTCGACCATGCTGGTGATCGCCTGGTGCGAGGTGTCCTCGCACGCGATGTGGCAGCGGCCGCATTTGATGCAGGCGTCCTGGTCGATATGCGCCTTGGCGACATAGTTGAGGTTGAGATACTGCCAGTCGGTGACGTTGGGCGTGGCGCGGCCGATGATATCGTCGAGCGAGCGATGGCCCTTTTCGTCCATCCAGTTTTCAAGACCGGCTATCATTTCCTGGACGATCTTGAAGCCGTAGGTCATCGCCGCCGTGCAGACCTGAACATTGCCGGCGCCAAGCGCCAGGAATTCGGCCGCGTCGCGCCAGGTGGTGATGCCGCCGATGCCCGAGATCGGCAGGCCGCTTGTTTCGGGATCGCGCGCGATCTCGGCCACCATGTTCATGGCGATCGGCTTCACCGCCGGGCCGCAATAGCCGCCATGCGAACCCTTGCCGTCGATGGTCGGCATCGGCGCGAAACTGTCCAGGTCGACGCCTGTGATCGAGTTGATGGTGTTGATCAGCGACACCGCGTCGGTGCCGCCGGCATGCGCCGCCCTTGCGGGCTTGCGAATGTCGGTGATGTTGGGCGTCAGCTTGGTGATGACGGGCATGCGCGTATACTGCTTGCACCAGCGCACTACCATTTCGATATATTCCGGCACCTGGCCGACGGCGGCGCCCATGCCGCGTTCCGACATGCCGTGCGGGCAGCCGAAATTGAGCTCGATGCCGTCAGCGCCGGTTTCCTCGACCAAAGGCAGGATCGCTTTCCAGCTCGCCTCTTCGCAAGGCACCATGATCGAGGCGATCAGCGCGCGATCCGGCCAATCCATCTTGACCTGCTTCATCTCGCGCAGATTGGTCTGCAGGTCGCGGTCGGTGATCAGCTCGATATTATTCAAGCCAAGCAGGCGCCGGTCGGCACCCCAGATCGCGCCGTAGCGCGGGCCGTTGACGTTGACGACCGGCGGGCCTTCCTCACCAAGCGTCTTCCACACCACGCCGCCCCACCCTGCCTTGAAAGCGCGGATGACGTTGTAGGCCTTGTCGGTCGGCGGCGCCGAGGCCAGCCAGAATGGATTGGGCGACTTGATGCCAACGAAATTGTTGCGGATGTCTGCCATGCTCATGCCCTCCCGTTCGAGGTCAGTGCCCGGTTGATGCTCTCGGCAGCGTCGCGCCCTTGCGCCACGGCAGAGACGGTCAGGTCGTCGCCGCCAAAGATGCAGTCGCCGCCGGCCCAGACTTTCGTCAGCGAGGTGCGGCCTTCGGCATCGACCTTGATGCGGCCGGCTTCAAGCGCGATCTGTTCGCCGCTGCCGTTGAGCACCGCGGGCGTGAAACTTTGACCGATCGCCTTGAACACCTGGTCGGCGACCAAAGTCAGCGTCTCGCCGGTGCCGGCGAGCCTGTCGCCATTCATCGCGGTGTATTCGAGCTCTATTCCAGACACCTTGCCGTTCTCGGCAATGACGCGCTTGGGCTGTAACCAATGACGAATGGTGACGCCGTTGGCGGCGGCCAGATCCTGCTCGAACCCGGAAGCGTTCATATGCTCCTGGCCGCGCCGGTAGCAGATCGTCACCTCTTCGGCGCCGAGCAGCTTGGACTGCACAGCGGCGTCGATCGCTGTCATGCCGCCGCCGATGACGACAACGCGGCGGCCGACCGGCAGGCTGGAAAGGTCCCTCGCTTGCCGCAGCTCGGCGATGAACTCGACGGCGTTGGCAACGCCGTCCGTTTCCTCGCCATCGGCGCGCAGCGCGTTGACCCCGCCCAGCCCCATGCCAAGGAACACGGCGTCGTAGTTGCGCATCAGATCCGAAAGCTGGAAATCGCGACCGAGCGCCTTGCCGTTCTGGATGTCGATGCCGCCGATCGCGGTGACGTAGTCGACCTCGGCCTGGGCGAAATTGTCGACGCTCTTATAGGCGGCAATGCCGTATTCGTTGAGGCCGCCGGCCTTCGGCCGCGCCTCCAGGATCGTCACGTCATGACCGTGGCGGGCGAGCCGATGCGCGGCCGCCAGCCCGGCCGGTCCAGCGCCGACCACGGCAACCGTCTTCCCAGTCGGCTCGGCGCGCTTGTAGAACTGCTTGTCCTCGCTCATGGCGACGTCGGTGGCGTAGCGCTGCAGCCGGCCGATCTGCACCGGCTTGCCTTCCGCCACCTCGCGCACGCAGACCTCTTCGCACAGCGTCTCGGTGGGGCAGACGCGGGCGCACATGCCACCCAGAATGTTCTGGTCGAAAATGGTCTTTGCAGACCCCAGAGGATTGCCGGTCGCGATCTGGCGGATGAACAGCGGAATGTCGATCGAGGTCGGGCATGCATTCATGCATGGCGCATCGTAGCAGAAGTAGCAGCGGTCGGATTCGACGAGCGCCTCGTGATGGTCGAGCGGCGGGT
Source organism: Mesorhizobium sp. RCC_202 (assembly GCF_041355295.1). Classification (NCBI taxonomy): domain Bacteria; kingdom Pseudomonadati; phylum Pseudomonadota; class Alphaproteobacteria; order Hyphomicrobiales; family Phyllobacteriaceae; genus Mesorhizobium; species Mesorhizobium sp. RCC_202. The sequence goes on along the minus strand of NZ_JBFUPO010000004.1, from coordinate 293,402 downwards.
GCAGGTCGGAAAAATTATCGGCATATTGCTCGGACGACAGCCGGCCGCCGGCAATGCCTTCGAGGAAATGACCAGTCGCCATTCCAGTTCCCCTTCTTGTCGTTTTGGGGAAGGCTAGCACGTTTTATTTTTTTATCAATTGGTCAATTTTTGGCCAAGGCACTGTATTGCTTGCATAAAAACATGATAAAAGTAGTCATGTTATAGCCATGGTCGCGACGTCAGGCAGCCCCGCGCTTTCGATCCTGGAAGGATGGATCGACCGGATCTCGTCCGCCACCAATTCTTGCAGCCGCCACAGATTGCGGTCATGAATGCCGAAGGTCTCGAGGTGGCTGACGGTGTTGTAGAGATATTCGGCGCCTGAGCCGACATGGCCGCAGGCGCGTGCCAGTATTTGCGCCACCTTCTCTAGCGGCTGCCCGAGGGACGTGCCTCTGCCGGTCACCCCGACCCAGAAGCCCAACGCCCGCAACCGGCCCTGGGCTGTGCGCACCGGAACCCATCGCACCGAACTGACGCTTTCACGGTCGTCTATCTCGCGTCGCAACAGCCGTTCGATCTGTGCGGGCTTGTCGCCGTCCGGCAGGCGGTAGATGACGCCGTCGCAGCGCCCGCCGCGTTCCAGCGCCATCATCAATCCAGGCTGTTCGCGGCTGCCACGCCAGCGTTGTATGTCGAGGCAGAACGAGCGGTGCCAGCCATGCGCCGCCGCACGCCGCTGGTCGACCGATTCGAAGGCCGGCTTCCAGATCAGCGAGCCATAGGCGAACACCCAGAGCGGTCCCTCGTCGGCTTCATCGGCGAGACGTAGCGCGAGTGTTTGATAATCTTCATCGCCAAGCTGCGTCCACGCCCCGTTCGGACCGGGATCGACCTCTTCGCGATGGCAGAGCGCGACAAGCTCAGGCGTGAGCGACATTCGACGCATGGAAATGCAGGCCCCTCTTTGACTTAAGCAAAGTCGAAAATCGCCGCCCACGCAAGATCGGAAGCCAAGCGCCTTGCCGTTGCTGATTTCTGGCCCAGATGTCGGATTCCTGTTGCCGAGAACGTCCTAGGATGGATCGAACCGCGATCGCTGCCTGAACCGGTGAGGAGACCGACCATGCCGAATTCCCAAACGCCCTTCTTCTGGTACGAACTGATGACCACCGACCTCGATGCCGCCGAGGCATTTTACACCGCCGTCGTCGGCTGGAAGGCCGAGCCTTTCGACAAGGCGCCGGGCATGCCGCGCTACATTGTCGTGAATTCAAATGTGCGCGGCGTCGGCGGCCTGATGACCATGCCGGAAGATGCCGCCAAGATGGGCATGCCGCCGTCCTGGATCGGCTATATCTATTCCCGGGATGTCGACGCCTCGACTGAGGCCGTGAAGAAGGCCGGCGGCGCTGTCCACCGAGCCCCGGACGACATCCCCGGCGTTGGCCGTTTCGCCGTCGTAGCCGACCCGCAGGGCGCTTCCTTCATGTTCCTGAAGCCGAACCAACCCGACCAGCCCCCGGTGCCGGCGACGACACTCGGCCATGTCGGCTGGCACGAGCTCTACACAGTCGACTGGAAAACATCCTTCGACTTCTATTCCAGCCAGTTTGGCTGGACGAGCGCCGGCCAGTTCGACATGGGCGAGATGGGCATCTATCAGACTTTCTCGGCCGGCCCGGAATCCGGCGGCGGCATCATGAACAAGCCGCCGCAGATCCCGGTTCCGTTTTGGCAATTCTATTTCAACGTCGATGCCATCGACGCCGCTGCCAAACGCGTAACGGACAATGGCGGCAAGGTCATCATGGGTCCCATGGACGTGCCGAGCGGGCAATGGATCATCCAGTGCCAAGACCCGCAAGGCGCGCATTTCGCGCTGATTGCACCGGCGCGCTGACCGGCACTCGACAAACTGACGCCGGTCTCACTCAGGCGCCAGCACCGCCACCTTGAGCTCGGCCGTCTTGGCGCCGCTGACCTGAATGATCGCAGCGCCGCCGGCGAGCTTGAAACGCAGGCTCTTGCGAATGCCCGGGCAGGTCTTCACGCCGCTGAACGCCGCCGACTTCGTGGCATGGCCGTCCTGGACGACATCGATCCAGGCGTCGCCGGACAGGCTGATCTGGAGCTCGCCTTCCGGCGGCACAGTCACATTCGCCGTCGCGCCGAACGTGCCGGCAGCCGGGGCGTGCCCGGGCGGTACGGCGAAGCTGATCGTGTCGACCGGCGCAAGTTTCAGATCCGCGGCTGCGCCAACCGTAACGGAGGCGCCAGGCTGCGCGGCGGGCGCTGTCGCAAACAAGGATTGCTCACGCGCCACAGGCCATTTGAAGGCGGCACAGCCGGCATCGTCAGCCATGGCAAAGCCGGTGCCTGCAAGGATCGCGAAGAGGCTGATGACGATTTTTTTCATGACGAAGGGAATCCACATGGGTTGGAGCATCCGGATATCAATACAACCATAGCGATATAAATGCAACCATAGAGAGAACAAAATTATACAAGATCGAAGCGGGGGAACCCATTTCCATCACCGAATGTTGATGGCCGGCCATGGGATGTGAATAGTCCCTCGCCAGGCGATAATCTATGGCCGGGCCGACGGTCGGAAAAATGGAGTTTTAGATGAAGCTTTTCGAGGGCCTTGCCCAGTACCGGACCCAGGCGCTGGGCATATTGCGCATCATGACGGCGTTGCAGTTCGTCGAACACGGTTCGCAGAAACTGTTCAACTTCCCGGTCAGCGCACAGCCGCACGCCCTCACCGGGCTGACGACGGCAGCCGGCATTCTCGAATTCGCCGGCGGCATCCTGCTGGCGCTCGGCCTGTTCACCCGGCCCGTCGCATTCCTGCTGGCCGGCGAAATGGCGATCGCCTATTTCACGGCGCACTTCCCGCGCGACTTCTTCCCCGTCAACAACAGCGGCGACGCGGCGATCTCGTTCTGCTTCATCTTCCTCTATCTGGTGTTCGCCGGCGCCGGCGCCTTCGCGCTGGACAACCGCCGCAACGCCTGAAGCTCCGCGACGATGGGCGTCTGGCTCAGCCGCGCATCCGCTCGAAATTGGCATCGAACAGCGGCGCCGATTGAAGTCGAGCCGCGTGACGCTTGCCGAGGATCTCGATCTCGAATCCATCTGTGTTGTCGGCGATCTCCTTCGGCACATAGCCCAAGGCGACCGATTTCTTGGCGTTGTGCGCATAGCCGCCGGACGTCACCCAGCCCTGCACGGCGCCATCATGCCAGATCGCCTCGTCGCCGATGACATCGGCGTCGCCAGCATCGACGATGAAGGCGCGCAGCCGGAGCTTGCCGCCTTGCTTGCGCTCGGCGAGCGCCGCTTGCTTGCCGACGAAATCGGCGTCCTTGCCGTAAGCGACGAACCGGTCGAGCCCGGCTTCCAGCGGCCCATAGATCGGCCGGTATTCGCGCGCCCATGAGCCGTAATTCTTTTCGAGCCTCAGCGCATTAAGCGCGCGTGAGCCGAACAGGCCGATGCCGAATTCCTCGCCCGCCGCCAGCAGCGCCTGATAAGCGGCGCGCTGATACTCCGGCGCCACCCAGATTTCGTAGCCGAGATCGCCGGTGTAGCTGACCCGGCCGACAAGACATGGCGCCATGCCGATGTCCATCCTGGCAACCGCCATGAAGGGGAATGCGGCGTTGGAGACATCGGCGCGGGTGACCTTCGCCAGCACCGCCCTCGCCCGCGGCCCGGCGATGGCGAGGCCGGTGAGCTTTTGCCCGAAGGCCTCGATGCGCACCGAACCGTCCTTGGGCAAATGCGCCTCGAACCAGCGCATGTGGAATTGCTCGGCGATGCCGGAGCCGGCGATGAACCATTCGTTATCGTCGATATTAGCTAAAGTGAAATCGCCGATCAGCTTGCCGTCGTCCTTCAGCATCGGCGCCAGCGTCATGCGACCGCGCTTCGGCAACTTGCAGGCAAAGATGCGGTCGAGCCAAGCAGCCGCGCCTGCGCCTGTCACCGTATATTTGGCGAAGTTGGAGATCTCCGACAGGCCGACACAGTTGCGGACCGCCGCAACCTCCTTGCCGACATGGTCGAAGTCGGTCGAGCGCCGCCACGAGAATTCATCCTTGACGCCGTCCGGCGCATACCAGAGCGGCACTTCCAGCCCGTAGGACACGCCCCATTGCGCGCCTTTGGCGGCAAGCGTGTCGTAGACTGGCGTCGTCTTGAGCGGACGCCCGGCCGGCAGCTCCTCATTGGGGAAGCGGATCGAAAAGCGCCGCGAGTAATTCTCGCGCACCTTGGCGTTGGTGTAGGCCATCGTCGCCCAGTCGCCATAGCGCGCCACGTCCATGGCCCAGATGTCGGCGCCCGGATCGCCCTCGATCATCCAGTTGGAGAGCGCGAGCCCGACGCCGCCGCCCTGGCTGAATCCCGCCATGACGCCGCAGGCGACCCAGAAACCGGGCAGGCCGCGCACCGGGCCGACCAACGGATTGCCGTCGGGCGCGAAGGTGAACGGGCCATTGATGATCTGCTTGATGCCGGTCTTCTGGAAGGCGGGAAAATGGCGGAAGCCGACTTCCAGCGACGGCGCGATCCGATCGATATCCGGCTCCAGCAGCTCGTGGCCGAAATTCCATGGCGTGGAAAATTCGGACCAGACCTTGTTGGCCTTCTCATAGGTGCCCATCAGCATGCCGCCGCGTTCCTGGCGCAAATAAAGCTCACCGTCGAAATCGACCGCGTGGATGATCTCGGTGCCCGTCTTGGCGTTCCAGTCGGCGACCTCCGGCATATCCTCGGTGATCAGGTACATGTGCTCCATGGCCAGCACCGGCAATTCGAGCCCGACCATGCGGCCGACCTCGCGCGCCCATAGACCGCCGGCATTGACGACATGCTCGGCGATGACCTCGCCCTTGTTGGTGATGACGCGCCACAGCCCATCCGGGCGGCGCACGATGTCCTCGACTTTGGTGAAGCGCTCGACCTCCGCCCCCAGTTTCCGCGCGGCCTTGGCATAGGCATGCGTCACGCCCGACGGATCGAGGTGGCCGTCTTCCTTGTTGCGGACCGCGCCGACGAATTGCTTCGGATCGATGAGCGGCATCAGCTCGGCCGCCTCTTTGGCCGAGATCACTTCGAGATCGATGCCGAGATAGCGGCCCTTCGAGACAACGCCGCGCAGCCAGTCGAGCCGCGCCTCGGTCGCCGCCAGCAGCACGCCGCCGGTCAGATGCACGCCGGTCGCCTGCCCCGACAGCTCCTCGATCTCCTTGTAGAGATTGATCGTGTATTTCTGCAGCTTGGCGACGTTGGGGTCGCCATTGATGGTGTGCATGCCGCCGGCCGCGTGCCAGGTCGAACCGGAGGTCAGCTCGTCGCGCTCCAGCAGCACGACATCGGTCCAGCCATGGCGCGCCAGATGGAACAGGACCGAGCACCCAACGACTCCGCCACCGATGACCACGACCTTTGCATGCGATTTCATGGGGTTTTTCTCGTTAATTCAGTGCGTTGGATTGGCGAGGTGATTCGGCACGGGAGGGTGCCAAGACAGCCAATCTCCCCCCTTGAGGGGGAGATGTCCGGCAGGACAGAGGGGGGCGCCTCGCGCCAACACTGCGAAGGTCACGGCTCGCCCTGCCCGATCGCTTCCTTGCGCCGCGCCGTATAGGCCTCCAGCGCCTCGCGCACGGCAGGGTCCATGGCGGGCTGCACATACTCATCCAGCGCCTTCTTCCACAGCCGCGTCGCCCGCGCCGTCGTGTCGAGCCCGCCAGCCTCCTGCCAGGCCTCGTAATTCTGCCAGTTGGACAGCATCGGCTGATAGAAGGCGGTGGCGTAACGCTCCAACGTATGCGGCTCACCGAAGAAGTGGCCGCCGGTCGGCACCGCGCCCAGCGCCTCGACCGCAAGCTCCGCCTCGTCGACCACGATCGGCCGCAGGAATTCCATCATATGCTGGATCATCTCGACATCGATGATGAGCTTTTCGAAGGACGCTGTCAGCCCGCCTTCCTGCCAGCCGGCGGCGTGATAGACGAGATTGCCGTGGCCGAGCACCGCGCCCCACAGCGCCATCAGCGTTTCATAGGCGCCTTGCGCGTCGGCGGCGTTGGAGGCCGAGCCGGGCGTCGTGCGATACGGCAAACCATAGCGTCGCGCCAATTGCCCGGAGGCGATGTTGGCCTTGGTGTTCTCCGGCGTGCCGAAGGCCGGCGCGCCCGACTTCATGTCGACATTGGAGGTGAAGGCGCCATACATAACCGGCGCGCCGGGGCGCACCAGCTGCGTCAGCACCACGCCGAACAGCGCTTCTGCATTCTGCTGCGCCAAGGCGCCGGCAAGCGTCACCGGGCTCATCGCGCCCATAAGCGTGAACGGCGTCACCGCCACCGACTGGCCATATTCGGCCATCGTCATCAGCCCTTCGGCCATCATCTCGTCGAAGCGGCGCGGCGAGTTGACCGAAATGATGGTGGCGATGCCAGGGTCATCGCGGATTTCGTCCAGCGTCAGCCCACGCGCGATCGCCATCATCTCGATGCCGTCCAGCGCCCTGCCGCGCCCGATTGCCGAGACATGAAAACTTTTGTCGGTCAGCGTCAGATTGGCAAAATAGGTGTCCATATGCCTGGTGTTCGCGGGCAGTTCGATCGGCGCGCAGACCTGGTTGCCCAGCATGTGGATGCAGTTGAAATGCTGCGCCAGCCGGGTCAGATCACAATAGTCCGCGAGGTTGCCGGCGCGACGGCCGCGCTCCATGTCGTGCACATTGGGCGGCCCGGCAACCAGCGTGAAATTGATGGTGCTGCCGCCGAGATAGATGGCGTTGGCCGGGTTGCGCGGCGTCAGCCGGTAGTTCGACTTCGTGGTCTTCAGCGCGTCGGCAACCAGACCCCTGTCGATGCGCACATTCGCCGTTGTGTGATCGACCTTGGCGCCCGCCTTCTCAAACATCGACAGCGCCCGCGGACTCATCACCTCGATGCCGAAATTTTCCAGGATATGCATTGAGGCCTGATGGATGGCTTCGATCTGGTCGGACGACAGCAGCGCCATCGGCGGGTAAGGATTTTCCACGCGCCTGAGCGGCAATTGTGGAATGGCGGCTGGCCCCCGGTTGCTGGTCCGCTCGGCGCCGCGCTTGCGTCTTGGCTCATTCATGCGGGCATCAGAACGCCCGCCGGCCAGGACGGCTGTCGGAATTCCGTCATTTCCCGGCGTGATTTTAGCCAAGGCGGCATTTCTTGAAATCGACAACGACAAAAGCGACAGGCGACGTCGAAATATCAATACCGACGTGCCCGGCTCACAAGAAACCTCGTTAAGGAACGTCGCAAGACTCCTTTTATAATTTCGGCCTATTCGTCTTCCAATGCGTAGGTCGAGTTTTAGTAAAAGTGTAGCTGTCACGATGCTGCTGGCGCTGTCCGCCTGCGCGACGGCGCCGAGCCATATCAACAATGTCTGCGCCGTCTTCGACCAGAATGACGGCTGGTTCGATAACTGGCAGTCGGCCGCCGAGAGCGCGTCGCAGAAATACGGCGTCCCCGTCCCCGTACTGATGGCGACGGTGCGCAAGGAATCCGGCTTCAAGAGCAACGCCAGGCCGCCGCGCACCAAATTGCTCGGCTTCATTCCGTGGACCCATGTCTCGTCGGCCACCGGCTTCTCGCAGGCGCTCGACGGCACGTGGTCGCAATATCAGAGCGAGACCGGCAATTGGGCGGCGCGCCGCACCAAATTCGCCGATGCCGTGGATTTCGTCGGCTGGTATCATTCCAAGACTGCCGACACGTTCGGCGTTGCCCGCAACGACACCTACAATCTCTATCTGGCCTATTATCTCGGCTGGACCGCCTATGGCCGCGGCAATCGCGGCGACGCCGGCGTGCAGGGCTACGCCCGCGCCACCGACAAGATGGCGCAGGATTATGCGGCGCAGCTACGGCAATGCGGCAGTTGACGTTTCGCCTGACCTAGTGCCGCCTTGTCGTGTCTTTCGGCTTCTTAACACCGGTTTCTGAAACCTCGTCGCGCACTTCGTGGCGACGCGCTCGCATGCCGGCTTCACCCTGCTCCACGGCATCCCCGATCTGGTCGGCTTCCGCGCTGCCCGTTTTGCCACGCGGTCGGTTGGGCGCCGTCCCGGCCAGACCCGGCCCGGTGCCGTGCGCATCTTCCGGCACGCCCTCATGCGCGGCGTGCTCCTTGTCGAACTTGATGACCGGCTCCATCGTCGCCAGCACATCGTCAGACAGCCAGCACAGGCTCATATGGCCGTCGCCGAGATGTTTGACCGGCGGCACCTTGGTCTCGCACAGATTGTCCGACACCAGCTTCTTGTAGCCGCAGCGCGTCTGGAACGGGCAGCCGGAAGGCGGGTTCATCGCCGAAGGGATATCGCCTTCGAGCACGATATGCTTCTTGACCACGCTGGTGTCGGCAATCGGGATCGCCGACAGCAGAGCCTCGGTATACGGGTGGTAGGGCGGCGCGAAGATCTGGTCGGTCGTGCCCTGCTCGACGATATACCCGAGATACATGACGACGACGCGGTCGGCGATGTAGCGCACCACCGACAGATCGTGGCTGATGAACAGCATCGTCGTCTTGTTCTTGCGCTGGATGTCCATCAACAGCTCGGTCACCGCCGCCTGCACCGAAACGTCGAGCGCCGAGACCGGCTCGTCGGCCACCACCACCTTGGCGTCGCCGGCAAAGGCGCGCGCCACGCCGATGCGCTGTTTCTGGCCGCCCGAGAGTTGGCGCGGCTTGCGCGTCTCGAAGGCGCGCGGCAGCTTCACCAGGTCTAGCAGTTCCAGCATGCGTTTGCGGCGCTCGGCGACATTGTTGCCGACATGGAATTTCTCCAGCGTGCGGATGATCTGCGAGCCGACGGAGTGGCTGGGGTTGAGCGTGTCGAACGGGTTCTGGAACACCATCTGGATCGATGACACGGTATCGACGCCGCGCTTCTCGATGCTGGTTGACTGGATTTCCTTGTTGCCGAGCGTCACGGTGCCGGAGCTTGCCGTCTCCAGCCCAAGCAGCACTTTGGCCAGCGTCGACTTTCCGCAGCCGGACTCGCCGACAATGGCGACGGTCTCGGATTCGCGCGCCATGAACGAGATGGTCTCGTTGGCCTTGACGACGCGGCCCTCGCTGGAGCCGAAGACTTCGCTGCCGCCAACCCTGTAGTATTTTCTCAGGTCCTCGATCTTGAGCACCGGCGCGCCCGGTACGACCTTTTCGTTGACCTTCTTGGCGCCGGGCGGCAGCGCTTCCCAGTCGATTTCGTTGAAGCGCACGCAGCGCGAGAAATGGCCTTCATGGCCGGCGACCTCGATCATCGGAATTTCTGCGGCGTTGCAAACGCCCTCGACGAAATGGTGGCAGCGCGGGCCGAAATTGCAGCCCTTGGGCCGCTCATGCGGCAGCGGCAACTGGCCGGGAATGGCAATCAGCGGCCGCGAATTCTTGTCGGCGCCGGGCAGCGGGATCGAACGGAACAGCCCTTGCGTGTAGGGATGCCGCATCCGGTCGAAGACGTCTTTGATCTTGCCGGTCTCCACCGCCTCGCCCGAATACATCACCGTGATGCGATCGCAGGTCTCGAGGATGAGCCCCAGATTGTGCGACACGAAGATCATCGAGGTGCCGAACTTCTCGCCCAGACCCTTGACCAGTTCGACGATGCCCGCCTCCACCGTCACGTCGAGCGCCGTCGTCGGCTCGTCGAGCAGCAGCAGCGCCGGCTTCGATAGCAGCGCCATGGCAATGACGATGCGCTGCTGCTGGCCGCCTGACAGCTGGTGCGGATAGGAGCGCATCATGCGCTCGGGGTCGGGCAGCCTGACCGAGCGGACCATTTCGACCGCTCTTTTGTAGGCCTCGTCCTTCGACACCTTGTCGTGGATCAGCGGCACTTCCATCAGCTGCTGGCCGATCTTCATCGCCGGATTGAGGCTGGCCATCGGCTCCTGGTAGATCATGGCGATCTTGTTGCCGCGGATGGCGCGTAGCTCCTCGTCGGAGAGCTCGCCCATATCCTTGCCCTGGAACTTGATCTTGCCGCCGACGATCTTCCCGATGTTGGAAAGGTCGCGCATGATGCCGAGCGACACCGTCGACTTGCCGCAGCCGGATTCGCCGACGATGCCCATCGCCTCGCCGGGCATGACCGTGCAGGAAAAATCCATGACGGCCGGTATCTCGCCCTTGCGGGTGAAGAAGGAGATCGACAGGTTCTCGATCTCGATGATCGGCCCATCGGTCGGCTTGCTGGGATTTCGAACTGCCTCGTTCATGGGTCGCTCCAATCCTTGTTCTTCCGGGCACCTAGGGTCGAGGACCCCGCCATCAATCCTTCATCGATTGCTCGCGCAGGGAATCGGCAAGCAGGTTGAGCCCCAGCACAAAGCTCATCAGTGCGATCGTCGGCGGCAGCGCCGGATGGATGAAGGAACGCAGCAGCCGGCTGGCATCCTTGATCGCCGTGCCCCAGTCTGGGCTCTCGGGTGCGAGACCCAGGCCAAAGTAGCCGAGCGTGCCAAGCAGGATCGTCGTGTAACCGATGCGCAGGCAGGCATCGACGATCAGCGGTCCGCGCGCATTGGGCAGGATCTCCCAGAGCATGATGTACCAAGGCGATTCACCGCGCGTCTGCGCCGCCGCCACATAGTCGCGCGTCTTGATGTCCATCACCAGGCCACGCACGATGCGGAAGACGCCGGGGCTGGAAGCAAACACCACCGCCACGAAGATGTTGAGCTGGTTGGGATCGATGTGGACGATGTGCAGCGGGTCCCTGTCGAAGACCAGGCCGAGGTAGATCCAGCCACCGATGATCAGCGTCAGGCCGAGCAGGATGTAGATCCGGTCGGGCCGGTTTTTGTAGCGTGTCCAGAACAGCACGCTGAAAAAGATGATCGGAAACAGGAAAAAGACACCGGCCAGCGCGTAGGGGATCGGCGTGTCCATGATCCCCGGCGTCACCAGAAGGTAGAACAACAGGATGACCGGGAAAGCCAGCACGAGATTGGCGAGGAACGACAGCACCGTGTCGATCTTGCCGCCGTAGTAGCCCGCCGGCAGGCCGAGCGTGATGCCGACCATCAGCGCGAAGCCGGTTGCCGCCGGCGCGATGATCAGCACGATCTGGCTGCCATAGACCATGCGCGAAAAGACGTCGCGCGCGAGCTTGTCGCCGCCGAACAGGTAGACGAGCCCCGATTGCGGTTCGATGGCGCCGGGCAACGTGTCCTTCATGATCGGAATCTGGCCGAGCGGATCGAAGGGCGAGATGGTCGAGGCGAAGATCGCGGTGAACAGCCAGAACAGGCAGATGAAGACACCCGCTATGCCGACGCCGCTGTCGAACAGCTGGCCATAGAGCGCCAGCTTCTTCTTGTAGAGGAAGCTCGCCCCCATGACGATGGCGAGGGCGACCCAGACCGGCCAGAAGCGCCAGAGCACTTCGAGGACAATGGTGGAGGCGCCGATATATTGAGCTTGCATGCGCCGTTCCCTCTACTGAACCCGGATGCGCGGATTGAGAAACGCGTAGCCGACATCGGAGATGAGCTGCGTGATCAGGACGATGAACACCGAGACCAGCGAGCAGCCGAGCAGAAGGTCGATGTCGTTGTTGCCGGCCGCCTCGACCAGCGTGTAGCCAAACCCCTGATAGCGGAACATCACCTCGACGATGACGACGCCGGTGAGCAGCCACGGGAACTGTAGCATGATGACCGTGAACGGCGCGATCAGCGCGTTGCGCAACGCATGCTTGACCACCACGCTGTTGAAGGAAAGGCCCTTCAGCCGAGCGGTGCGGATATATTGCTGCGTCATCACCTCGACCATCGAGGCGCGTGTCATGCGCGCGATGTAGCCGATGCCGTAGATCGCCAGCGTGATCACCGGCAGGGTGAAATTGTAGAAGGTGATACCCTGGCTGGCGGACGCCGCCGAGCCGTTCAGCCAGCCAAGCCAGGACGCGAAGATGACGGTGAAGATGACGCCAGACACATATTCGGGCGTCGCCGTCGAGGCGATCGAGGCGACGGACAACGTCCGGTCCGTGCGCGACCCTTCGCGCATGCCGGCAAGAATGCCGATGAGCAGCGAGATCGGCACCATCACCACCAGCACCCAGAACATCAGCAGTCCAGTAGCGCCGAGCGCGGGGAACAGCTTGGCCCCGACCGTCGTCTTGAATTTGGTCGAGCAGCCGAAATCACCTTCAAGCACGCCCGAGAATTTCGGCTCGATAGGATCGTTGCAGAAGGAGAAGCGTTGCGTCGTCTTGCCGGTCGCCGGATCGGTGATCGGTTGCTTCGGCAACACGCCCAGCCATTGACCGTAGCGCACGAAGAAGTTCTGCCGGTAGCCATGGTTGACCAGCCAGCTTTCGAGCTGGTCGGCGGGCGTGTGCATCTCGGTCTGGCTGATCGCCAGCTTCTTCAGATTGGGCTCGAGATTGACGAGGAAGAAGACGACCAGCGTCAGGCACAGCATCGTGAGCAGGATCGTGCCGATGCGTCTGGCGATGAATGAGAACATGCGTGCCCCCCTGCCGGTCGGGTTGGGGTCAGATATGGTCAACCCTATGTCGGAAACCTGATGAGGCCCCGCCACCGCTGCAGCCTATGCAACGGCGACGAAGCTGCAAATACGAGGGGCTGTTGCCCCTCGTATTCATCGCGACGGATCACGCCTGATCGAGCCAGACCTTGCCGAAGTCGTGCTCGTAGGTCGGGTGCATCGAGTGGTTCTTCACCTCGGGCTTGATGTTGATGTAGAGCTTGCGCCAGTAGGGCTGGATGATGATGCCGGATTCCTGCAGCATCGTCTCGATGTCCTTCATCACAACCTTGCGCTTCTCCGCATCGGCGATCCCGAGCGCCTCGTTTACCTTCTTGTCAAAGTCGGGATTGGCATAGGCCGTCTCGTTCCAGGCCTCGCCTGTGCGATAGGCGATGGCGATGACCTGGATGCCCAGCGGACGCATGTTCCAGTTGGTTTCCGAGAACGGATACTTCGTCCAGTCGTTCCAGAAGGTCGAGCTCGGCAGCACGGTGCGCTTGACCTTGATGCCGGCCTCGCGCAGCTGGGCGGCGATCGCGTCCGTGGTGTTCTTGTGGTAGTCCTCATCGTTGCTGATCAGCTCGTGCTCGAAATCGATCACGCCGGCTTCCGTCAGCATCTGCTTGGCCTTGGCGATGTCGCGCTTGATCTCCGGCAGCTTGACGTATTCCGGATGGATCGGCGCGACATGGTGGTTTTCGGCCGGCGTGCCGGCATTGCCGTAGCCGAGCTGCAGCACCACCGAGTTGTCGACGGCCAGGGCCATCGCCTGGCGCACCTTCTGGTCGCCATAAGGCTTGGCGTTGACGTTGAAGCGCGACACCACGGTCGCGGCGGTCACCACTTCCGAAGCCGGGGCGCCGACGCCTTCGATGATCTTGACGTAATCGGCGGTCGTCTCGTGGTTGGTATGGACTTCGCCGGACTCGAAAGCCGAGACGGTCGCTGCCGGATCGGTGCCGTAGTCGATGAACTCGACGCCGTCGAGGAAGGCCTCGCCCTGCCACCATTTGCCGGTCGTGCGGCGCTTGTAGACGACCTTCTGGCCGACGTCATAAGACACGAGCTCGAACGGACCGGTGCCGATCGGGCAATTCTTGAAGTTGGCGCCCTTCTCGTCGAAGGTCTTGTGGACGATGAGACCCGGATAGTCGCACAGGTTCGGGATGATGGCGATGTCGGGCTTGGTCAGCTTGAGCTTGACCGTCATGTCGTCAACCTTGACGACCGAGCCGTCGCGCAGCTTCTTGGTCTTCTCATCAACGAGGCTGCCGAGGCGGCCCGGCATCGAGTTGCCTTCCGCGCCCTTGTCGGCCCAGCGGGTGAAATTGTAGATCACGTCGTCGGCGGTGAACTTGTCGCCATTGTTCCACTCGACGCCCGGCCGCACATGCAGCGTGTATTCGGTGGCGTCGTCATTGATGTCCCAGCTCGCCAGCAGGTACGGCGCGAAAGTGTAATCCTTGGTGTATTTCACCAGCGGTTCGAGCGCCTGGCGCTCCGCGTTGGAGATTTCCGACCAGTCGGCCGTGCGCGGATCCTTGGGATCCTTGACCGACATTGCGACCTTGATCACGCCGCCCTTCTTGCCCTGCACGTCCTCGGCTCTGGCCGGGGTCGGAGCGGCGAGACCGAGCATGCCATAGGCCATTGCCGTCGATGCCCCGAAGACGCTGGCCAAAGCCAGGAATTCGCGGCGATCCACCGTGCCCGACTTGGCTTCTTCGGCCATTGCCAGGATGTGGTCCGGAACACGGTCACCGTTGCTTTTATAGATTGCCATGACTAACTCCCATTGTTGGCTTTCCGCCTTTTAACATTCCGCATCCAAACCCTGATGTCAAAGCACCACAGGGTGAGAAAGGAACATGTTAGGGAATGTGCATCTTTGAGCACAACCCGGTTCGCGCGATAACGACAGTCTTGGCGCAAATTTGCTAGCGCGCCACGGATTCGCCAAAAATCGTCACGGGGGGATTAAATCAATACATTTTATATGGATAACGGCTTTCTGCTCGCAGGCCGCGGGCCGCGGTGCCGACGAAACGAGGGCTTCGCACCCTCAATATTCGCGTTCGTAGAATAGGCCGCCCTTGGCTTCACCGGCGTCGTTGGCCTCGCCGCGCAGCTTGACGCCCTTGCCGACATTGAGGTCGATCGTCGCCTTGCCCGAACCCGGCTTGTCGCCTTTCTGGATGGTCACATAGGTGCGGTCGTTGAGGTATTTGCCGGCCGAGACGGCGGTGCCGCCCTTGTCGTCGGTGGTGACGTCGAGGTCGTCGACGCCGATGGCGCTGCGCAGGTTTTCGAGCAGCGAGGTCGAGCCGCCAACGCCCGCCAGCTGCGCGGCGGCTTCGGCGAGCTGCGCGATCTGCAGCGGCGAAAGGTTGGACATCGAGCGGCCGAAGATCAACTGCGCCAGCACCTCGTCCTCCGGCAGTGCCGGCACCGACGAGAAGGTGAACTTCGGATTGGTCGCCTCGCCCGAAACCACGATGGTGACGGTGGCATCGCTTGTCGTCGTCGTCGCGGTGAGGTTGAGATAAGGCACCAGCGAACCCGAGAACCCGACGGTGCCCTCGGTGAAGGTCAGCCGCTTGCCAAGGATCGACAGCCGGCCGCGCTGCAAGGTGAAGGTGCCGACGGCCTGCGGCGAGGAGGCCGGCCCGGTCAAGCGCAGCGAGCCGCCGAGCTCGGCGTCGACGCCTCTGCCCTGGATGAAGATCTGGTTCGGCGCGTTGACGGTCACGTCAAGCGACAGGCCGCTGCCGCTGTTGCCGCCGCCGGCGCTCGCCGGGCGCAGCGCCTTGTCCTGCGCGCGCACCGCCGCCGGCGCATTCCGGTGCTTGACGTCGAGCGCCGACAGCGAAGCCGGCAGCTTGTCCGGCACGGTGATCACTGTCCTTGCCAAGTTGATGGTGCCGGCGATCGCCGGCGCCGAGGCAAGCGGCCCCTTGATCGTCAGGTCGCCGCCGAGATTGGCGGTCACCACCCGGCCGTCGGTATAGCGGCCGTCGGTAAGCTTGATCGACAGATCGGCCGGGAAGCCTTGCGCCGGATTGATGCCGACCGTGCCGCTGGCCGACAGGCTGCCGCGCGTCGACAGCGTGCCGGTCAGGCGGTTGATCCTGGCAACGCCGTTGCCGATCGAAACATCGGCGGCGAGATCGTTGACCGCGAGCCCGGAACGGGCGTCGACCAGGCGCGCGCCGGACGTGCTCACCGTGCCGCCGATGACCGGCGCGGAGGCCGGGCCGCGCACCTGAAGATTGACGTTGGCGGTGCCGGTCAGCCCCAACCCTTGCGCGGCAAGCTTGGCGGCGAGGAAGGAGAACGGCACCTTGCCGTTGAAGTCGAGCACCAGGGCCGGCGTGCCGGTGGTCGTCACCGAACCGCCGCCCTTCAGGCCAAGGCCGGCGCCGTCGCTGATGTTGGCGTCGAAAGCAAGCTTATTGCCGGCGAAGGTTCCCGACGAGGTCACGTTCATGCCACCGAGCCCGGCGCCGCGCGTCTGCGAGGTCTGCACGCCGGAGGCA
Source organism: Mesorhizobium sp. RCC_202 (assembly GCF_041355295.1). Classification (NCBI taxonomy): domain Bacteria; kingdom Pseudomonadati; phylum Pseudomonadota; class Alphaproteobacteria; order Hyphomicrobiales; family Phyllobacteriaceae; genus Mesorhizobium; species Mesorhizobium sp. RCC_202. Next base: position 277,302 of record NZ_JBFUPO010000004.1, on the reverse strand, counting down.
TCGATAGTGAAAGCGACCGAAGGGCTCGCCGGCGCGCCCGTCACCTTGACCGTGCCCGAGATCGAACCGGCGGCATCGAGGCCCGGCGAAAAACTGTTGGCGAGCGACACCGGCACGCGGGCGAGAGTGGCGTTGATGTCGAGCGCCTGCCCGACCTTGCCGGTCACCGTCGCCGTGCCGCCGCCGAGATTGAGCACCAGCCTGTCCAGCGTCGTCGTGCCATTGGCGATGGTCACGGTCGAGGCCTGGGCGATCGCCGCCTTGATGCCCTGCACCGTCGCCTGGCCGGACGACAGCTCGATCGCGGTCGTTCCGTTGGCCACTTTCACGCGGCCGGTCGCCTTGGCCGGGATATTCTTGACTGTCGCGCCGCCGGAAAAGCCGGTCCAGTCGCCGTCGCGTTTGAGGTCTACATCGATACCGGTGATGGCGGTGCCGCCCGAAGTCACGCTCTCGGCGCGAACCGTGCCGGCAATGACCGGCGCGGCCATAAAGTTGGCGATCTGTGCGTCGATGGCGACGTTCTTGGCCGACAGATCGCCGCGCTTGATCGCCGCCGTGCTGGCCTTGACCGCGACATTCGGACCGTTGGCGCTCTTGGAGAAAGCAATCGTGCCACGCACGTCGCCTTCGGCCTTTTCCAACGCGAGCGCTGCCAGCGGGCCGATGTCTGGCAGATCGAGCGAGACGGTGCCGACCGGCACGAAGGCCTCGTCGAGCGCCAGATCGCCCGAAATCTTGTTCGGCCCGAGCGACAACAACAGCCCGTTGATCGCGCTCTTGCCGCCGGTGGTGGCGAGCACCGCGCTGCCTTGCAGCGCCTGTCCCGCAACATTGCCGGTAAGCTGCACATTGGCGGCCGGATTGGCCGCATCCGCCTTGCCGGTTGCCGTCAGCTTCAGGCCGGTGATCTCACGCGCTGCGACCGTGAGCCGGTCGCTATCGACGTTGAGCGACAGATCGGGCGCGGTCGGCGCGCCCTGCGCGTCGAGCGAGAAGGTGATTGCCCCCTTGGCGTCCTTCGACAGCGGTGAAATATCCGCCAAAGCGCCCTTCACCGCGGCGCTGAGCTTGTTGTCGGCGATGCTCGCCTGCCCGTCGGCGGTCAGCGCGCCGGACACAAGCTTGACCGGCCCGACGCTGAGATTGCCATTGGCGTCGCGCTGCGTCGTGGCGCTGAATTGCGTCCGCTCGGCCAGCACGCCGCGCACGCCGGCCGGCAGGGCCGCCGAAAGCACGTCGGCCTTGACGGTGAAATCGACTGAGCCGTCGGCCAGCGAGATGCGGCCGTTGAAGGCGCCGTCCAGCGCGTCGCTCGACGCCGAGCCGCTGTCGATGGTGATCGCATCCGGCGCAAGGCTGCCCGCGACCTTTGCCATGACCTTGCCGGCAACCAAGGGCGCGACGGTCGGATTGTCGAGATCGATCTTGTCGGCCTCGACCGTTCCGGAGATCGGCCCCTTCTTCTCCTTGATGTCGAAAGCGTCCGAATGCAGCGCCAGCGCCAGCCCCTCGACCTTGACGTGGTTGGCCGTGGCGGAGGGCAGCGTCGCGTAAATGTCGAGCCGCGGCGTCGTGCCCTGCCCTTGCGCCTTCACCGAAACCGTCTGCAGATCCAGCGCGACCGGGCTGTCTGGTGTGCCGAACTTCAGCGGCAGGCTCGGCCCGGTGGAGGCGAGGTCGAGCGTGAAATCGCTGGCGCCGTTCGGGTTGATGGTGCCGGTCGCCGTGCCGGAAATCTTGTCGCCGGACAATGTCGCCTTGTCGATGACGAGGCCGCCGGCGGTCGTGACGCTGCCCGCGGCATCGAGATTGAGCGGCCCCAGCCCCGCCTGCCGCGTCTGGCTGGTCTCGGCGTCCGCGATTTGCGCGTTGAACTGGACATCAGGATTGGACGAGGCGCCCGTCACATGCGCCGCGCCGTTCAATGTTCCGGCTGCATCGAGGCCAGGCACGAATTCATTGGCAAGGGCCGCCGGCAAATTGGCGACTTTGGCCGACAGGTCAAGCGCCTGGCCGGCTTTGCCGGAAACCGTTGCCGAACCGCCGGCAAGATCGAGCGCAAGTTTTTCGATAGTGGCCACGCCATCGGCAATTGAAAGGCTCGAAGGCTCTGCAATCGCCGCCTTGATGCCGCGTACGGTCGCCTCGCCGGAGGCGATCTCCACGCTGGTCGTGCCATTGGCGATCTTCACGCGCCCGCTGGCGGTCGCCGGAATGCCGGCCACAGTCGCGCCGCCGGCAAAATTGGTCCAGTCGCCGTCGCGCTTGAGGTCGATGCCGATGCCGCTGACCACGGTTGAGCCCGACGTCACGCTGTCGGCCTTGATCGTGCCTGAGATCGCCGGACCCTTGAGATAATTGGCGATCAGCGCGTTGACGGTGATGGTCTTTGCCGCCAGATCGCCGCGCGCGATCGACCCGCTGGTCGCATTGACGGTGACGGTCGGCGCCTCGCCATCCTTGGCAAAAGCAATCGTGCCGTTGATGTCGCCCGTCGCATTCTGGTTGCCGAGCGCCGCTAGCGGTCCGATGTCGGGCACGGCGAGCGTCAGCGTGCCGAGCGGCAGGAACTGGCCGTCAAGCGCAAGATCACCTGAAACCTTGTTGTCGCCGAGCGACAGGCTGAGCCCCTTTATCGAGCGATTGCCGCCCGTCGTGACCAGCGACGCCCTGATATCGAGCGGCTGCTCCTCGGCGCTGCCGGTCAGCGCTATATCGGCCGACGGATTGACGATGTCGGCCTTGCCCTTGGCCGAGAACTTGATGTCCTTCACTGTCCGGCCGGCCGCCGTCAGGCTGGCGCTGTCGGCCGATACGGCAAAATCCGGCGCCGAGCGCGGCCCGTTCGCCGTCAGCCCGAACTCGACCCCACCCGCGAGCGGCGTGCCGGCGAGCGAGGACAGCGACGAGACGTCGCCAAGCGTTCCCTTGAGATTGGCCTCAATGTCCGACCCTTGCGCGCTGGCCGTGCCGCTGGCGCTGAGCGAGCCGGAGGTGAGCTCCAGCGAATTGGCCGCGAACCCGCCTTGCGGATCGCGTGTCGCGGTGGCCGAGAACTTCACCCGTTCGCCAAGCAGCGAGCTGATCTGCGGCGGCAATGCCTTCGAGACAGCATCGGCATTCATCTTTAGCGTCATCGACAGGTCGACGAGCGATACATTAGCCGTCAACCCGGCATTGAGCGCATCGCTGCGCAGCGTGCCCTGATCGAGCACGATATTTTCGCGGCTGATGGTGCCGGCGAGGTCGGCGGCGAGCTTGCCTGTCACCAAAGGCGCCAGCGTCGCCACGTCGGTCTTGAGGCCGGCAGCCGCAAGTGTGATTTTGACCGGGCCGCTGCGATTCTCGATGTCGAAGCCGTCGGAATGGATCTGGGCGGTGATATTGTTGAGCTGCGTGCCGCCGACCGCGACCGAGTTAAGCGTTGTCCCGATATCGACCATCGGCGCCTTGCCGTCGCCGAACGCCCGTGCCGTCGCCTTTTCGACTGCGACCAGGATCGGCACCGCGCTGTTGCCGACATCGATGGTGATCGGCTTGCCTTTGGCGGACAACTCCACGGCGAGATCGCTGGCGCCCTTCGGATCGACATTGCCGCTGGCCGTGGCTTGGACGGCGTCGCTCTCTATCGTGCCGCGCTCGACATCGATCCCGCCGCTCGTCGTCGCCGTGCCGGCGATATCGAAACTTGTCTTGCCGGCAAACAAGGAAGCGATCCGTTCCGGCAGGAACGGCTCGAATTGGCCGTCGCCCTTGGCCTCGACGTGGTGGCCCTTGTCGGAAAGCTGATGGCGGCCGGTGAACTGGGTGACGATCTGGTTGTCGACCATGAACGTGCCGACGCCGCTCCAATTGGCGAACGGTCCGCTGCCGGACACGACAATGTCGACAGGCGGCGCGTTGGGCAATTTGAGCAGATTGGCAATGATGCCGCCCGCCGGTTCCGAGGCCTTGAGATCGAGGTCGAGCTTATTGTCGGCGGGCACGAAGTGGATCTTGGCGTCGACATTCCCCTGTTTGCCGTCATGGCGAGTGACATTGAGCACGGTTTCGATCGCCAGCGGCGACGGATCGGCCTTGAGCGACCCCTTGGCGGCGAGTTCGGCAATGCCGCTGCCGGCAAGCTCCTGGCCGAGCGCGATCTCGGGCAGGTCAATCTGTTTGACGTCGATCGACACCGGCAGGCCGCTCGATCCGCCTTGTGCCGGCTGCTGGCTTGGCTGCGGCAGCCGTGCCAGTTCGATGCGCTCGGCTGCCAGGCGGTCGGCGTTGAAATGCCATGACAAGAGCGCTGACGGCGACCAGTCCAGCGCCACCTTGCGCGCCACCAGCCAGGGGCCGGCCCGGTCTTCGACCACGACATGATCGAGCCTGAGCGCGCCCGACCATACGCCCTCTATGCCGGCGACCGTGACCTTGCGGTCCTCGTTCGAAGCCATTTTCGAGATCAGGCTGGCAAGGTTCTCACGGCCGCCTTCCGTGCCGGTCAGCACGAACAGCGCGCCGATTGCGACCACCAGCAGCAGAAGCAGCGTGTAGATAAAGATGCGGAGGATGCGCCAGAAAATCTTCATCGTCAGAACGCCTGGCCGATGCCGGCATAGATGCCGAAATGCGGATCGCCCGGATCGCGGTTGAGCGGCACGGCCGCATCGATGCGCAGCGGCCCGAACGGCGTGATGTAGCGCAGGCCGACACCGGCGCCGACCTTCACATTGGAGAAATCGGGGAAGGATTTGGTCGACACCGTGCCGGCATCGATGAAGGGCACGATGCCGATCGTATCGGTGACGCCGATGCGCATCTCGACCGAGGTCTCGAAGAAGGACAGGCCGCCGATCGGCTGGCCGTTGATGTCTTTCGGGCCGATGCCCTGGTAGGAATAGCCGCGCACCGAACCGCCGCCGCCGGAATAGAAGCGCCGGTCGGCCGGAACGTTCTGCAGGCTGGTGCCGACGATCGAGCCAAGCGTGGCGCGCTCGGCGAGCACGAACCGGCTTGCCGTATCGATCGACTGGTAGGCGTAGCCCTCGCCCTTCAGTTTCAGGAAGGTGGCGCCATTCAGGATGTCGTAGCTCGGTTCGGCATAGGCCAGAAAGCGGAATCCCCTGGTCGGGTTCAGCTTGTTGTCGCGGCTGTCATAGACATATTGCAGCGGCACGCTGGCGATCAGATAGGTGTGCTTGCCGAAAGCGTCGGTGATCTTCGAATAGTCGAGGTCGACTTCAGCCGACACACGCTGCTGCTTGTCGAGGTCATAGGAGACGCCGACATCGCCCTTGACCGAGAAATGGTCATAGGCGTCAGGGTGTTCGAACACCGTCTTGATGCCGGTGAAGAACTTCGATGTCGGCCCGAGCACGCCCGGTTTCTCGAACATAACGCCGGCATTGTAGTTGAGCGCCGAGATGCTGTTGCTGCCGATGCCGCTGATCGAGCCGTCGATGCGCAGCTTCTCGGCCTGGCCGAACAGGTTGCGGTGGCCCCAATAGCCTTCGAGCCCCAAGCCTTCCGTGTTCGAAACCGTGCCGCCAAGGCCGAAATAGCGTGGCTTGCGCTCGCTGACCTGGACGTTGATCGGGATGTTGCCGTTGGCGTCGAGACTATCGCCCTCCTTCATCGTAACGCTGTTGAAGACCTCCAGCCCGAGCAGCCGGTCGCGCGCGTCGTCGATCTCCTGCGGCGAGTACTGTTTGCCACGCTGCAGGCCGGTCATGTATTCGGTGAAGTTGCGGTCGACCTTCTCTGTGCCTTCGACCGTCGTGTCGCCATAGCCGGCAACCGGGCCGGCCGCCACCGTCAACGTGACATCGAGCATCGAATTGGCATGGTCGGCGACGATCTCGCGGTCCGTGACCTTGGCGAGCGGCCTGCCCTCTTCCTTCAAGGCCCGCACGATGGCCGCTTCCGCCTTGAGCACGGCGCCGGAGCCGGCATCGCCGCCGGCAATCAGGCCGAAATCGGCGCCAGCCAGCCCGGCCGCATCGCCTTCCAGCTTGATGGTGCCAAGTGTGAATTTCGGTCCGGCAGCGACGCTGACCACCACCGGAATAGGCTGCGGTCCCTTGAATTCGGCATCCGGCGGCAATTCGTCGATCGACTTGCCCTGGATCGTGACCGTGACCACGCCCTCGTAACGCGCATCGGCGTAAAGCGCGGCCACCAGTTGTTCGCGGTCGTTGCGTGCCTTGGCCATCAGGCCGAGCGAGCCTGAGACCGGATGCTCTTCGTCGCTTTTCAGCGCCGAGGCGTTTTCGAGCTTCTTGACAAGGTCCTTGTCGGCATCAGGCGCATCGATGGTCACGGAATAGCGCAAAGGATCGACAATGTCGGTGTCCTCGTCGCTGGAGGAGCCCCAGAGCTTGATGCCGAAGATCTCGAAGGCGGCCGCCGGCCGCGATTGGCCCCAAAGCACGGTCGAGCAGACGAACGCCAAAACCAGGGCGCGCGAAAGCCCGCGCCCTGGCGCGACCTCCGCTGACATCTGCGTTTCATGCGCCGGCATTAAGACAACCTAGTCGACAAAACTAAAATTGGAATGAAGTTCCGAAACGTTCGTAAAGGGGCCACAATCCAATTGTCTCAAATAGACCGGGCTTGGAATTCACACCTTTTACGTTTTCGCAAGAAAGTGTGATCCGTCTCACAGAGGTTCTGTCGAAATACCGGCCTTTGGCCGGCATGGAAACCGTTCGCGGGTGATAAACCTGCGCCGTTCCGGCGTTGACAAGCCTGTTTGAAGCTTGCTCATGTCCGGACGCTGGCAATGTCTGGAGGGTGGTATGGCAATGCGCGCGGCTCGTGGTCTCTCTTTCTTTCTCGTTCTTTTTTTCGCCTTGAGCGGGGTCGCACTGGCGGCTGAAGCCCGGCGAATCGTAACGACCGACAATTCCGACTATTTCGGTTTCGACCTCAGGTCCGACCAGAATGTCAGCCTCGACCAGTGCAAGACCGCCTGCCTTGGCGACACCGCCTGCCGCGCCTTCACCTACAACACCAAGGCAAAGTGGTGCTTTCTCAAATCCGACTATAATCAGCTCAAACCCTTCACTGGCGCCGTCGCCGGTAAGGTCGCGAACCTCGATGGCGATCCCGATATCGGCGCGCCGCCGGAACTGGCCTTTTTCCCTGGTTGGATGGCCGACCAGGCCCAGCAGTTCCGCAACAAGCTGACCGATCCGGCCTATGACAAGCCGACCGAAGGTCTTGCCGCGCTGCAAGCCGCCGCCGAACAGGCGGCGCTGACCGGCGACCATCGCCTTGCCATGCAGAAATACCAGGCCGCGGTGTCGGTCCTGCCTGATAATGGCATGCTGTGGCTGGCGCTGGCGCGTGAAACGCTCGCCGTGCAGCCGGCGTCGAACACCGCCGAACCCTCGACTTTCCCGACAAACGTCACCTCCGCCGCCTTCAACGCTTATAAATTGGTACGCACCACGAAAACCCGCGCTGAAGCCCTGGCCGTGCTTGCCGCCGGCCTCGACAGGCGCGATCTCTATCGGCCGTCGCTGCAGGCTTATGAAGCCAGCCTTGCCCTGGTGAGCTCGCCCGCCGTCCAGGCCGACTACGCCGACCTCAAGGCGCGCAAGGGTTTCCGCGTCATCGAGCACACTGTCGACGCCGATTCCTCTTCGCCGCGCATCTGTGCCCAGTTTTCCGAGGAGTTGGTCAAGACCGGCGTCGATTATTCGCAGTTCGTCACCGTCGACAACGCCGCTCCCAAGGCTGTCGAGGCCAAGGACAAGCAGGTCTGCGTCGAAGGCCTGGAGCATGGCCAGCATTATGACGTGACCTTCCGCGCCGGCCTGCCGGCCGCGATCGGCGAGACGCTCCCCGCCCCGGTCGTGCTGTCGATCTATGTCCAGGATCGTGCCCCGTCCGCCCGATTCACCGGCGACAGCTTCGTGCTGCCTTCCGGCGCCCGCCGCGGCATTCCGGTCGTCACCGTCAACATGACGGCCGCCAAGATGACGCTCTATCGCATCGGCGATCGTTCGCTGGCGCAGCTTCTGTCCGGCTACCAGTTCCTGCACCAGCTCGACGGTTATGACATTTCCACCGTTTCCGACCAGATGGGCGAGCCGGTCTGGTCCGGCACGCTCGACATCGCCAACGATCTCAACAAGGAAGTCACCACCTCCTTCCCGGTCGATCAGGCGATCCCGCAACGCAAGCCTGGCGTCTATGTCCTGACCGCTGAGGCGGTCAACGACAAGAGCGACGATTATGGTTCGCGCGCCACCCAGTGGTTCGTGGTCTCCGACATCGGCCTGACCACCTATACCGGCCAGGACGGCCTCAACGTCTTTGCCCGGTCGCTGGGTTCGGCCAAGCCGATCGCCGGCGCGGAATTGACGCTGCTTGCCAAGAACAACGAAATCCTCGGCACGGCGACCACCGACGCCGAAGGCCACGCTGTCTTCAACCCCGGCCTCACGCGCGGCGAAAACGGCATGGTTCCTGCCGTGCTGATGGCCAAGCAAGGCGACCAAGACTTCGTCTTCCTCGACATGACCAAGGCCGGCTTCGACCTCTCGGATCGCGGCGTCGAGGGCCGTGCTTCGCCCGGCGCGCTCGACGTCTATGCCTGGACCGAGCGCGGCATCTACCGCGCCGGCGAGGATGTGCATGTCGCAGCCCTTGCCCGCGACGGCGCGGCAAAAGCAGTCGAGAACCTGCCGTTGACCTTCATCTTCACCCGCCCTGACGGCGTCGAGAGCCGCCGCATCGTCAGCAATGGCGAGTCGGCCGGCGGCCATGCCGTCGACCTGCCGCTCGAGGCCAATGCCATGCGCGGCACCTGGACGGTGTCGATCTACACCGATCCCAAGCAGTCGCCGGTCGCCAGCCAGATGTTCCTGGTCGAAGACTTCGTGCCGGATCGCATCGAGTTCGACCTGACGGCCGATAAGAAAGAGATCGCCCAGGGCGAGACCGCCACCGCCACCGTCGACGGCCGCTTCCTCTACGGCGCACCGGCCGCGGGCCTGGCGCTCGAAGGCGAGATGACGCTGTCGACCACCAGCACCTGGGACAGCTTCAAGAACTTCACCTTCGGTCTCGCCGACGAGCAGTCGAGCGAGCCGACGGTGACGCCGTTCACCAACCTTCCCGTGGTTGGCGACGACGGCAAGGCGACCTTCCCGGTCACCATCGACACGTTGCCGTCGACCACCAAGCTGGTCAACGCCAAGGTCACCGTGCGCATGCGTGAGGCCGGCGGCCGCGCCGTCGAGCGCTCGCTCGATCTCGCGGTGCATCCGCTCAAGGAGATGATCGGCATTCGCCCGGATTTCGCGGATGATGAGGTGCCGCAGGGCGGGACCGCCAAATTCAGCATCATCGCCGTCGACCCGAATGGCAAGCGTGAGAACCTCAAGGGCGCCCAGTGGTCGCTGGTCAAGGTCGAACGCAATTATCAATGGTACCACAACAACAATTCCTGGAACTACGAAGCAGTGAGCCTCACCAAGGCCGTTGCCAATGGCGCAATCGACCTCAACGCCGACGGCGACGCGACAGTGTCGCTTCCCGTCGATTGGGGCCGCTACCGCCTTGAGGTCGAGACACTCGATCCGGACGGCCCGGCGAGCAGCTATGAGTTCGACGCCGGCTGGTATGTCGCTTCGACCACCACCGAAACACCCGACGGGCTGGAGATCGCCCTCGACAAGGACAACTACGCCGCCGGCGAAGTCGCCAAGCTGAAAATCTCGCCGCATTTTGCCGGCGAACTTCTGGTCACCATCGGCGCCGAGAAACTCTTGAAGACCGTCACCGCTTCGGTGCCGGCCGGCGGCAGCACCGTCGACATCCCGATCGGCGACGACTGGGGCGCCGGCGCCTATGTCACTGCGACCTTGTTCAGGCCGGGCGATGCGCAGGAATCGCGCATGCCGGCCCGCGCCATCGGCATCCAGTGGCTGACGGTCGACCCGGGCTCGAAGAAGCTCGCGGTCTCCTTGACGCCGCCGGAAAAGACCTTGCCGCGCCAGCAGCTGTCGATCCCGGTTGCCGTCAACGGCGCCCAGGCCGGCACCAACGCCTATGTCATGGTGTCGGCCGTCGATGTCGGCATCCTCAACCTCACCAATTACAAAGCGCCCGATCCGGAGGACTGGTTCTTCGGCCAACGCATGCTGGGGCTCGAGATCCGCGACCTTTATGGCCGCCTGATCGACGGCTCGCTCGGCGCCATCGGCAAGATACGGACCGGCGGCGACGGCGCCAACATGCAGGCGCAAGGCAGCCCGCCGACCGAAAAGCTGGTCGCCTTCTTCTCCGGCCCGGTCGAGCTCGACGCCAACGGCAAGGCGCGCATCGACTTCGACATCCCGCAGTTCAACGGCACCGTGCGCGTCATGGCCGTCGCCTGGACCAAGGATGCCGTCGGCCATGCCCAGACCGATGTCATCGTGCGCGATCCGGTGGTGATCACCGCCGGCCTGCCGCGCTTCCTGGCGCCGGGCGATGCCGCGACCATGCGTCTCGACATTGCCGACACCGACGGTCCGGCCGGCGACTATTCGCTGGCGGTCACCACGACCGGCGATCTAACGACCGGCGACAAGCCATTGCCCGAGAAGCTGACGCTCGCCCAGGGCAAGCGCCAGTCGCTCACCTTCCCGCTGGTTGCGCACACTGCCGGCGACGCTTCCGTGACCGTCAAGCTCGCGCATGCCGATGGCACAGAGGTCGAGCAGACGCTCTATTTGCCGGTGCGCCCGGCGCAGCTTCCGGTCACCAACCGCATGGTTGTCGACCTCAAGCCGCATGGCGGCTCGCTGCGCGTCGACAAGGAACTGCTTGCCGCAAGCGTCCTCGACGGCGCTTCGGTCAGCGTCGGCGTTTCGCAGTCGTCGGCGCTCGACGTGCCGTCGCTTTTGATGTCGCTCGACCGCTACCCCTATGGCTGCGCCGAGCAGACCACCAGCCGCGCCATGCCGCTGCTCTATGTCAACGACATGGCCAAGAGCATCGGCATGGAGAACGATCCGGACCTGCACGGCCGCATCCAGGACGCCATCTACAAGGTTCTGTCCTACCAGGCGGCGAGCGGCAGTTTCGGCCTCTGGGGCCCAGGCTCGGGCGATCTGTGGCTCGACGCCTATGTCACCGAGTTCCTGACCCGGGCGCGCGAGGAGAAGTATGATGTTCCGGCGCTGGCGATGAACCAGGCGCTGAGCAATTTGCAGAACTCGATCGGCTACGACCAGGACGTCCAGGACAAGGGCAGCGAGATCGCCTATTCGCTCTACGTGCTTGCCCGCAACAAGAAGGCCTCGATCGGCGATCTGCGCTACTACGCCGACACGCAGCTCGAAGCCTTCTCCAGCCCGATGGCCGTCGCCCAACTGGCGGCGAGCCTCGCGCTTTACGGCGACACGCAGCGTTCGGAGGCGACCTTCCAGACGGCGCTGCGGCTGGCGCAGTCGGAGACCGACTACGACTGGTACCGCTCCGACTACGGCTCGCGGCTGCGTGACGGCGCCGCGATGCTGGCGCTGGCGGCTGAATCGAAGCCAGTGCCGAGCCTCATGCCGCAGTTGATCAAGCTGGTCGGCGTGGCGCGCGCCGATGCCCGCTGGACAAGCACGCAGGACGAATCCTGGATGCTGCTCGCCGCACGAGCACTGCGGGCAGGCAATGATTCCATCACGCTTTCCGTCAACGGCGCGCCGCATTCGGGCGGCTATTCCAACCAGGTCGCCGGCAGCAGCCTGGTCGACAGCCCGCTCACCATCGCCAACACCGGCACGACGCCGCTGCAGGCGGTGGTGACAACGGTCGCCGCTCCTGTCGAGCCGCTGCCGGCCGGCGGCGACGGCTTCACCATCGATCGCACCTACTACAAGCTCGATGGTACCGAGGCCGACGTCACCGAGGCCACGCAGAACGAGCGCTACGTGGTCGTGCTCAAGGTCTATGAGCAGAACAAGTGGCCGTCGCGCCTCCTGATCACCGACTTGTTGCCGGCTGGCTTCGAGATCGACAATCCGGGGCTGGTGTCCAGCGCGCAATTGTCGAACTTCTCCTGGCTGGCGCAGACCGACGCCGCGCATCTGGAGTTCCGCGATGACCGTTTCGTCGCCGCCTTCAACCCCAACGAAGGCGACGGCGACCGCAACATCATGCTGGCCTATGTCGTGCGCGCCGTGACGCCCGGCACCTACGCCCATCCGGCGGCGACGGTGGAGGACATGTACCGGCCGCAATACTCGGCCCGCACCGCCACCGGCGTGATGGAGATCAAGGCGCCGTAAGGCGCCTTGACGAAGATGAACATGCCGATGGCCGCGACAATCACCTTCTCCCCATTCTACGGGGAGAAGGTGCCGGTCCACCCCCAGCAGCCGCAGCGCCGCTGCTGCGAGGGGTAGCGCCATGCTCTCCAGAAAATTCCTCAGACGAACCGCCATCGCCGGCGCCTGCCTGACCGGCTTCGCCGTGCTTTCGATCGCAGCGCTCTGGGAGCTCGACCGCGCCTTCCCACCGCCCTTGCCGGCAACGCTGACGGTCTCGACCGAGGTGCACGATCGCGACGGCCAGCTTCTGCGCGCCTTCGCCACGCCGGACGGCTACTGGCGGCTCGAAACCCGGCTCGACCAGGTCGACAAGCAGTTCGTCGACATGCTGGTCACTTACGAAGACAAGCGCTTCTGGAACCATGGCGGGGTCGATTTCCTGGCGATCTGCCGCGCCGCCGGCCAGCTCGTCACCAGCGGCCACATCGTCTCCGGCGGCTCGACGCTTTCGATGCAGCTCGCCCGGCTGATCGAGCCGCGCGAAAGCCGCAGCCTTGGCTCCAAGATCAAGCAGATGTTGCGCGCCATCCAGATCGAACGGCGGCTCTCCAAGCAGGAGATCCTCGAACGCTACCTGACGTTGGCGCCCTATGGTGGCAACCTCGAAGGCGTACGCGCCGCTTCGCTCGCCTATTTCGGCAAGGAGCCGAAGCGGCTCACCGTCTCGGAAGCCGCCCTCCTCGTCGCCCTGCCGCAATTGCCGGAAAAGCGCCGGCCCGACCGCAACCTCGACATTGCGCACGCGGCGCGCGACCGGGTGCTGACCCGCATGGTCTCATCCGGCCTGCTCGGCGAACGCGAGGCCGCGCGCGCCGCTCTCGACGACGTCTCCGGCCTGCGCCGCAAGCTGCCGGCGCTGGCGGCGCATGCTTCCTACGCCATGCTGCCCAGGGCGGTGCCCGGCCAGCCGCTGCAGCTCACCATTCGCAAGAGCGTGCAGCAAGGGCTGGAGCAGGTCGCGAGGGATGCGGCCAGAAAGCTTGGCCCCAAGCTTTCCATCGCCATGGTGATGGCGGATGCGCGCACCGGCGACATTCTCGGCGAGGTCGGCTCGGCCGATTTCTTCGACGCCAGCCGCTCCGGCTGGATCGACATGACCAAGGTGGTACGCTCCCCCGGCTCGACGCTGAAGCCTTTCATCTACGGGCTCGCCTTCGAACAAGGGCTGGTGGCGCAGGAGATGATCATCGAGGACAGCCCGGTCGATTTCGGCGGCTATCGTCCGAAGAATTTCGACATGGGCTACCAGGGCGACGTCTCGATCCGCCAGGCTTTGCAGCTCTCCCTCAATGTGCCGGCGATCCGCGTGCTCGACGCAGTCGGCCCCGCGCGGCTGACCGCGCGCTTCCGCCGGGCCGGCGTCAATCCGATCCTGCCGCTCAACGAAGCGCCGGGCCTGGCGATCGGCCTTGGCGGCGTCGGCATCACGCTGCGCGACCTGGTGCAGCTCTATACCGGGCTTGCCAATGGCGGGAAGATGCACTCGCTGCATGACGGCACCGAGCCGGCAGATGCCCCGCGCGTCACCGCCACCATGCTCGACGATCAGGCCGCCTGGCAAATCAACGACATCCTCTCCGGCGTGAAGCCGCCGGAAGGCGCCATGCAGCGCGGCATCGCCTACAAGACCGGCACCTCCTACGGCTATCGCGACGCCTGGTCCGTCGGCTTCGACGGCCGCTACGTGCTCGGCGTCTGGGTCGGCCGCGCCGACGCCAGCCCGATACCCGGCCTGTCCGGCTATGTTTCGGCGGCGCCGATCCTGTTCGAAGGTTTTGTGCGGTCAGGCCTGGCCAGCGTGCCGCTGCCCAGCCGCCCGCCGGGCGTCTTCAACCCCAAACGCGAGGACCTGCCGGTGACGCTCGCCCGCTTCGGCGCCGGATCGGACGGGCTGGTGCAGGCGACGGCGATCGAACCCGCGCCGACGATCATCTACCCGCCCAATGGCGCGCGCGTCGACCTCGGCACCAATTCGGCAGACGCCACGCCGCTGGTGCTGAAATTGCAAGGCGGCCGCGCGCCGTTCCGCTGGCTCGCCAACGGCAAGCCGCTCGCCGGCATCGACCGCCGCCGCACCGCGACCTGGCAGCCCGATGGCACCGGCTATTCGACGCTGACGGTGATCGACGCCGTGGGGCGTGCCGCGAGCGTGAAGGTTTTCGTTGAATAGGGTGCGGCAAGCGATTCAGTGGATTGCGCTTATCCGTGTCCCGTTAGGCGCGAGGCCCCCCTCTCTGGCCTGTCGGCCATCTCCCCCGCAAGGGGGGAGATTATTCGCCTCAATGGCTTCGCCAATCTTCAACGTTGGAAAGACAGAGCCGGCGCCGAAGCCGCCAATCTCCCCACTTGAGGGGGAGATGCCCGGCAGGGCAGAGAGGGGAGCTTCGCGCAAACTTTCATTAGCATTCCTCGCAACATTGGCTCTCCTACCCACAATCTCCTCCCCGGCCCACGCCGCCCCCCTGCCCGCCGGTTTCGTCAGGCTGGCCGATGTCGATCCCTCCATCCGCCAGGACATCCGTTATGCCGGCCTTGAAAACTTCCTGCACCGCAAAGCTGACGGCTATGACGCCCCTGTCTGCATCCTGACCAGGCAGGCGGCCAAGGCACTGTCGACCGTCCAGAAAGCGATGACCGCCAAAGGCCTGACGCTGGTCGTCTTCGACTGCTATCGGCCGGCGCAGGCCGTCGCTGACATGGGCAAATGGACGAGACAAGGCGGCCCGCCCGATCCGCAATGGTATCCGACGGTCCAACGCGGCGATCTCATTGCCGAAGGCTATATCGGCGAGCTGTCCAGCCATTCGCGCGGCTCGACCGTCGACCTCGCCATCGCCGAAACAGACAAGAAGAGCTCGGCCCATCCGGCCTGCGGCGCGCCGGACGGCGGCACGCTCGATTTCGGCACCGGCTTCGACTGCTTCGATCCGAAAAGCGAAACCGCCAGCGCCCTGATCGGCGCCGAGGCAGCCGCAAACCGCAAAATGCTGCTGGCCGCCATGCGTGCCGCCGGCTTCCGCAACTACGCGCGCGAATGGTGGCACTTCACGCTGACCAAGGAGCCTTTCCCAAAACAGCGCTTCGATTTTCCGGTGACGGCGAACTAAGCAATTCCACGAAAAGTGGGCCGCGGTTTTCGGTCCGGAATTGCGCGAGAACAAAGAGCGAGGGCGGTTCACCGCTCCAAGCCGTCGCCTTGCCTCGACCTGGACCGGTCCTAGTTAGGCCCCGAGTGCCGCTTCGCGCATTGAGGAAGTTATTTCCTCGTTTGCCCTTCGTCCGGCGAAAAATTGCTTCCAGGAGGCGAAAAAGGCAACAATCGGTGCATCTAATTTCTATCAATTCGCTAGATTTGGCGCGGGTTCAACGGAGGCAGAAATGACCAAACCTCATTTCAGGAAACTGCTCGGCGCGCTGGTCGCCACATCTGTCCAGTTCGGCACGCTCGGTTTCGCGTTCGCCGATACGACAATTCTCAACGTGTCCTACGATCCGACACGCGAGCTCTACAAGGCCTACGACGAAGCGTTTGCCGCGCACTGGAAGGCCGAGACCGGCGAGACGGTCACCATCCAGCAATCGCATGGCGGCTCCGGCGCGCAGGCCCGCGCGGTGATCGACGGCCTCAATGCCGACGTGGTGACGCTGGCGCTCGAAGGCGATATCAACGCCATCGTTTCAAAATCGAAGAAGATCGATCCCGACTGGCGCAAGAAATTCGAAAACAATTCAGCGCCTTACACCTCGACCATCATCTTCCTGGTGCGCAAGGGCAACCCCAAGGGCATTCACGACTGGGGTGACCTGGTGAAGGACGGTGTGCAGGTGATCACGCCTAACCCGAAGACCTCCGGCGGCGCACGCTGGAACTATCTGGCGGCCTGGGCCTATGCCAACGCCCATGACGGCGGCGACGAGGCCAAGAACAAGGAATTCGTCGGCAAGCTTTACGCCAACGCCCCCGTGCTCGACAGCGGTGCGCGCGGAGCGACCGTGACCTTCGCGCAGAAGGGTCTCGGCGACGTGCTGATCGGTTGGGAAAATGATGCCTATCTGGCGCTCGACGAATTCGGCGCGGACAATTTCGACATCGTCTACCCGCCGACCTCGATCCTGGCTGAGCCGCCAGTGGCGATCGTCGATGCCAATGTCGACGCCAAGGGCACGCGCAAGGTGGCCGAAGCTTATCTCGGCTGGCTCTACTCCAAGGAAGGCCAGACGATCATCGCCAAGAACCACTATCGCCCGGCCAAGCCGGAGCTGGTGGCGGCGGAGGATCTGCCCAAGACGCCTGACATCAAGCTGATCTCCATCGACGATCCGCTTTTTGGCGGCTGGAAGAAGGCACAGCCTTACCATTTCGGCGACGGTGGTATATTCGACCAGATCTACAAGCCGGCCCAGTGAGCCAGATCTAGATCAGGACGATATGACCACAGCACCCGCTAAGGCAGGGTGGCGATTCAGACAGCCGAGTGTCATTCCGGGTTTCGGACTGACGTTCGGCTTCTCGCTTGCCTACCTCACCCTCATCATCCTCATTCCCCTCTCCGGGCTGATCTGGCGATCGGCAGCCCTTGGCTGGGCCGATTTCTGGGCTCTCGCAGGCGATCCGCGCACCGTCAAGGCACTCGAGATCAGCTTCGGCACGGCCTTCCTCGCCGCTGCCGTGAACGTCGTCTTCGGCACGCTGGTGGCCTGGGTGCTGGTGCGCTACCGCTTTCCGGGCCGCCGCGTCGTCGATGCCATGGTCGACCTGCCCTTCGCTTTGCCAACCGCGGTCGCCGGCATCGCGCTCACCACGCTTTACGCGCCGAATGGCTGGATCGGCCATCTGCTCGCGCCACTCGGCATCAAGGTCGCCTATACGCCGCTCGGCATCGTCGTGGCGCTGGTCTTCATCGGCCTGCCTTTCGTCGTGCGCACCGTGCAGCCGATCATGGAAGAGATCGACAAGGAGGTCGAGGAAGCGGCAGCGACGCTCGGCGCCAGCCGCTTTCAGATCATCACCCGCGTGCTGTTCCCTGGACTGGCGCCCGCCATCATCACCGGCTTCTCGCTCGCCTTCGCGCGCGGCGTCGGTGAATATGGCTCGGTCATCTTCATCGCCGGCAATCTTCCCTACAAGTCGGAGATCGCCCCGCTGCTGATCGTCATCCGGCTCGAGGAGTACAACTACCCGGCCGCGACCGCGATCGCGGCGATCATGCTGGCATTGTCCTTTGCCATGCTCCTGGTGATCAATCTCGCGCAGACATGGAGCCGCAAGCGCTATGGCTGACCCCGAGATCAAATCCTACGAGCCGCACCACGAGAGCCGATCGGCCGCGGTCACGGAGAGCCGCCCCGTCCGGATCACGCTGACGATCCTGACGCTGGCCTTTCTCGCCGTCTTCCTGCTGTTGCCGCTGATCGTCGTTTTCCGGGAAGCTTTTGCCAAAGGCGTCGGCGCCTATTTCGCATCGCTAAGCGATGCCGACACGCGCTCCGCCATCCGGCTCACTTTGCTGGTGGCGGCGATCGCGGTGCCGCTCAACCTCGTTTTCGGCCTTTCGGCTGCCTGGGCGATCGCCAAGTTCGAATTCAAGGGCAAGGCTTTCCTGACGACGCTGATCGACCTGCCTTTCTCGGTCTCGCCGGTCATTTCCGGCCTGGTCTATGTGCTGCTGTTCGGCGCGCAGGGGCTGCTGGGCGGATGGCTGCAGGCGCATGGCATCCAGATCCTGTTTGCCGTGCCGGGCATTGTGCTGGCCACCGTCTTCGTGACTTTCCCCTTCGTCGCCCGCGAACTGATCCCGCTGATGCAGGAACAGGGCAATGGCGATGAGGAAGCGGCGCTCTCGCTCGGCGCCAACGGCTGGCAGGCCTTCTGGTATGTGACGCTGCCCAACATCAAATGGGGGCTGCTCTACGGCGTGCTGCTCTGCAACGCGCGCGCCATGGGCGAGTTCGGCGCCGTCTCCGTGGTGTCGGGCCATATTCGCGGCCTCACCAACACCATGCCGCTGCATGTCGAGATCCTCTACAACGAATACAACGCCGTCGGCGCTTTCGCTGTGGCTTCGCTGCTTGCCGGCCTGGCGCTGGTGACACTGGTCTTGAAAACACTTCTCGAGATGCGCTACGGCGCCGAGATCGCCGCGACACGCGGACATTGATGCATGTCGCCCAAAAGTGGAGGCCGGTTTTGGGGCAACGACATGCATGAAACAAAGAAGTGCATGTCGCCCAAAAGTGTGTAGCGGTTTTGGGATAACGACATGCATCCACTGAAAAAGGGACGTTTATGGAAGTTCGCGTTGTCAACGTGCGCAAGGAGTTTGACCGGTTCCCGGCCCTGCACGACGTTTCGCTGGACATCAAGTCCGGCGAGCTCATCGCCCTGCTTGGACCCTCCGGCTCGGGCAAGACGACGTTGCTGCGCCTGATCGCCGGGCTG
Source organism: Mesorhizobium sp. RCC_202 (assembly GCF_041355295.1). Taxonomy (NCBI): domain Bacteria; kingdom Pseudomonadati; phylum Pseudomonadota; class Alphaproteobacteria; order Hyphomicrobiales; family Phyllobacteriaceae; genus Mesorhizobium; species Mesorhizobium sp. RCC_202. Next base: position 258,555 of record NZ_JBFUPO010000004.1, on the reverse strand, counting down.
GAGCGGCCGACCAAGGGCGCCATCTTCTTCGGCGAGGACGACGCCTCGCAAAGGTCGATCCAGGAGCGCAATGTCGGCTTTGTCTTCCAGCATTACGCGCTGTTCCGCCACATGACGGTGGCCGACAACATCGGCTTCGGCCTCAAGGTCCGTCACGGCGCGGCGCGCCCGCCGGCGCAGGAGATACGCCGGCGCGCCTCGGAACTGCTCGATCTCGTTCAGTTGTCGGGACTGGAAAAGCGTTACCCGGCGCAGCTCTCCGGCGGCCAGCGCCAGCGCGTGGCGCTTGCCCGCGCCATGGCGATCGAGCCCAAGGTGCTGCTGCTCGACGAGCCGTTCGGCGCGCTCGACGCGCAGGTGCGCCGCGAGCTGCGCCGCTGGCTGCGCGAGATCCATGACCGCACCGGCCACACCACCGTCTTCGTCACCCATGACCAGGAGGAAGCGCTGGAGCTTGCCGACCGTGTCGTGGTCATGAGCCAGGGCCGCATCGAGCAGGTCGGCACCGCCGATGACATCTACGACACGCCGAACTCGCCCTTCGTCTACTCCTTCATCGGCGAGTCGAGTTCGCTGCCGGTCAAGGTCGAGAATGGCGAAGTCTGGATCGCCGACCGGCCGATCGGCCTGCAGGCGCCGCATGCGCAGACCGGCGAAGCAGTTCTCTATTTCCGCCCGCACGACGTCGACCTGCTCGACGGCTGCAGCGGCTGCATCGCCGGCACGGTCGCGGCGAGCCGCCGCGTCGCCGGCACCAGACGGGTGGAACTCGAGATCGGCGGCGAACGGCAACGCGTCGAGATCGAACTGCCGGTAGACCACCCCGCCGCGCAGAAGAGCCGCGTCGCCTTCAGGCCGCGGCGCTGGAAGCTTTTTCCGGCGGGCTGAGATACAGCGGCTTATCGTTCCTGAAAAACGATGACCTGCCCTGAACCCTACTCCAGCCAGTTCTCGACCTTCAAAGCTTTGATCCGGCTAAACTCTCCGATGTTAGCCGTCACCAATGTTGTGCCCAGCGTGCAGGCATGCGCGGCAATGAAAAGGTCATTGTGGCCAATGATCTGACCTCTGGCTTCCAGGTCTGCTCGAAGTGCGCCATATTCGGCGTCCACAGGCACATCGAGGGGTAGGACGGGAATCTCCGCCAGCAGTTCCTCGACCTTCGCGAGCAGCTTTGCCGACCCCTTCCGGGCACAACCATAGCGCAGTTCCGACGCGACCACGATGCTGGTGCACACGGCGCCGTCTCCTTCGCGCGCCACCACACTGGCGGCCTTGCCGGCCGGATTTCGGATGATGTCGCTGATGACATTGGTATCCAACATGAAGCGCATCAAAATATATCCTCGGGCTTGACGGGCGCATCGTCGATCTCGGGAAAGTCGTCCTCTGGGCCAAGCGGCGGCTCTTTCGCCCATTGGGCGAGCAACGCGACAAGACCGGGTTTCCGAACAGGTTCGATGATGAGACGCTCGCCGTCCCGGCTGATCAGAACCTTATCCCCGGGGAGCTCGAATTCCACAGGAATGCGCACCGCCTGACTGCGATTGTTGCGAAACAGCTTCGCTTCCTTCGGCGGCGGCGTCGCGGGGCGGTCTTGGCGCATCGTTACCTCCGTTGCATATGCCATTTGTATATGCCAAATGGTCTCGCACTGCAATCTTTTGCTTGCACTTCCGGCCGACGTGCGACCGCCTCTGGAAGGAAATTCTGACAACTGGTGGCTTTGGCGAAATCTTTTCTCGCTCAGACACCGCCCAGCTTCCGGCCATATCTCGTCGCACACGGCGGTTGCGGCTATCTTGTCGAGATCAGCGTATTTTCATCCGGAGCCTATTTTCATGAAGCGATTTTTGCTTGGCCTCGCAGCCATTGCCGGTCTCGTCCTCGCATCCTCCCAAGCCTGGTCGGCCGACAAGCTGTTGAACGCCTCTTACGACGTCGGCCGCGAATTGTTCGTCGACGTCAACAAGGCCTTCATTGCCAAGCATCCCGGCGTCACCATCGACCAGTCGCATGCCGGCACCTCGGCGCAGGCGCGCGCCATCGCCGAGGGTCTCGCCGCCGATGTCGTCACCTTCAACCAGGTCACCGACGTCGACTTCCTGGTCAAGAAGGGCCTGGTTTCGGCCGATTGGCAGAAAGATTTTCCAGACAACGCCTCGCCCTTCTATTCCTTGCCTTCGTTTCTTGTCCGCGCGGGCAATCCGAAGCACATCAAGGACTGGAACGATCTGGTGCGCGACGACGTGCAGGTGATCTTCCCCAACCCGAAGACTTCCGGAAATGCGCGCTATACCTACCTGGCTGCAACCGCTTACGCCAAGGAGGTCTTCAAGGGCGACGACGCCAAGGTCAAGGAGTTCGTCACCAAGCTGTTCAACAACGTGCCGATCTTCGACACCGGCGGCCGCGCCGCCACCACCACCTTCGTGCAGCGCGAGATCGGCGACGTGCTGATCACGTTCGAATCCGAGACGCGCGGCATCCGCAAGGAATATGGCGCCGATAAATTCGAGCAGGTCACGCCCTCGGTCAGCCTGTTGGCCGAGTTCCCGGTGGCGATCGTCGACAAGGTCGTCGACCAGCACGGCAGCCGCGATCTCGCCAAGAGCTACCTGGACTTCCTCTACACGCCCGAAGGCCAGGACGTTGCCGCCAGCAACGGTTTGCGGGTCCGCGACGCCGCGGTGGCCGCCAAGCACAAGGCGGACTTCCCGGACGTTCGGCTGTTGACGGTCGAAGAGGTCTTCGGCGGCTGGGACAAGGTGCAGAAGGAGCATTTCGCCGCCGGCGGACTGCTCGATCAGGCTTACGGCAGTCGCTGAAAAAGCTTCACAATCAGGAAGAGCAGGAAGCCGGCGTTTGCCGGCTTTCTTTATGGCCGGGATGACAACGCTTTGCTGGGGACAGCGCGACCGCCAATGTGAAAAACGTTACGAAGAATCAACGCGTTTGTGCCTATGGTGACTGGCAAATCATTGGGCCAAAGGCTGTTCGGGGGCCAACCTGTCATGATTTGCACACAAACAACCGCCAGATGCAGGCGCATTGGGGTTTGATGAACTGACTCGGGCATGCTGACCAAAAAAGGCAAATACGGCCTCAAGGCCCTCGTGCATCTTTCCAGCCTGCCGGCTGGCCAGCTTGCATTCGTCAACGACATCGCTGTCGCCAACAACATCCCGAAGAAATTCCTGGATGCCATCCTCGGCGAGTTGCGCAATGCCGGCTTCGTGCAGAGCCGCAAGGGCAAGGAAGGCGGCTATCGCCTCGCCCGGCCGGCGGCCGAGATCAAGATCGGCCATGTCGTGCGTGTGCTCGACGGACCGCTGGCGCCGATCCCTTGCGCCAGCCGTACGCAGTATCAGCGCTGCGAGGATTGCGACGAGGCCACCTGCCAGGTTCGCCATATGATGCTGGAAGTGCGCCAGGCGATCGCCGAGGTGCTCGACAATCGCAGCCTCGCCGCCATGCGTGACGCCGATAACGACGATTTCCCGGCCGAACTGACGTCGCAGATTTAAGCCCCCGCACTGACCCGCTCCGCCCTTGGTTGCTTGTCCGCCTTGGACGCAGTAAATCGGCGCAGCATGATCCTGAAAAGTGGGAACCGGTTCTCGGACAAGATCATGCTCCATTTAGGGATGGAACGGGGGTCTGACGCATGAGGCTGCCTTGGCTCGGCAATTCACGCAAGGCCAACCGTCAGCCATCGTCCAGCGATATCTTTCGCACCGAGGTCATTGCCGATGTCCCAGTGCCGGAGCGCGACGAGGCGGTCCGCTTCTTCAGCCGCAAGCTGGTCCGCCCCGGCAAATTGCGTAGCTTTTCCAATCGGGATCTGCGCGAGATCGTGCTGGCCTGCTTCTATCTCGCGGTCGCCGCGGTGCTGCCCGTCTCCTTTTGGGAGGCGATCTGCGGCTGGGTATCGAGGGTCCGGCGCAAGCGCCATTTCCGCAAGGAATACCCCCGTTACGACGCCGCGGTCAGGGCGGTGCTTGGCGATACCGTCGACACGCAAAGCATGTTCGCGGAAGAACTCGCCGCCATTCACCGCCGACGGCTGACGCTCGCCGCGCACCTTGTTCCCGGACGCCGCTGGTCGCCGACCATCCGGTTGGAAGGCCTCGAAAGCCTGCGCGAGGCCTTGCGGCGCGGGCGCGGCGCCATCGTCTGGTGCGATCAGTTCACGGCGCAGACCATCATGGGCAAGCGCGCCCTTCACGAGGCGGGCATCGAAGGCCATCAAGTGAGCGCCGAGTTCCATGGTTTTACGCCGAGCAAGTTCGGTCTCCATGTCATCAACCCGCCTTTGGTCAAGGTCGAGAACCGCTTCCTGAAAAGCCGGATCGTCTTCGAGCGCTCCGACGCCTACCAGGTGACGATACGCATCCAGAAGGTTCTCAAGGAGAATGGCGTGGTGCTTATGACTAACACCGTCTATGCCGGCTCCACCTTCGCCGAAGCCGCTTTTGGCGAGCAGGGCTGGACCCACCTCGCCTCGGCGCCGGCAAACTTCGCCTCGCGCGCGGGTGCCGCGCTGTTCCATATGGCGACGCTGGAGACGGTCCCGTTTCGCGACTATCGGGCGATCGTGCGCGAGCTCGGTTCCGGTCCCAAGGCGGCCGCATCGGCCGGGCTGGATAAAACGGCAAAGAACCTCGCCCTTCAGGCAGGCTACATTCTGTCGAAGCGCGACCACATGCTCGAAACGATCAAGCTCTGTCCGGGCCAGATGATGGTCTGGTCCAGCGCTGCCCGGCTGACCGAGCGGCCAACGGAAGCCGCGATCGGCGACGAAGGCGCCTGAAAGCAAGTCCTAACTGAGCTCTTTCACAATCTCCGCCACCGGGCGCGTTCCGTCGACTGTCACCGCCCGCTCATCGTCGGCAGGTTCTTCCAGCGTGGCGAACTGGCTGTCGACCAGGCTTGCCGGCATGAAGTGGCCCCTGCGGTTGTTGACGCGCCGCCAGGCGATCGCGCGGTCGACCCTCAAATAGAGGAAGACGATACCCGGGAAAAAACCACGCAACCGGTCGCGATAGCTGCGCTTCAAGGCCGAGCAAGCCACAACCACCTTGCGGCGGTCCGTGACAGCGGCGGCGATACGCTCGCCTATGGCGTCGAGCCAGCCCTCGCGCAGTTCATCCGTCAGCGCCTCGCCGCGCGCCATGCGCGCCACGTTTTCCGGCGGATGCAGCCTGTCGCCCTCGACGTAGATTGCCCCGACCGCCTTGGCCAGCGCTTCGCCAACGGCCGTCTTGCCGGAACCGGCCACCCCCATGACCACAATGGCCGACACCGCGGCAATATTGTTGACGCCAGCCTTCAATGGCAGCGCTGCTTTCTCATCATCATCCACGGTCAGCGGCTCGCCGGCGCACGGCCATAAAGCAGAAGCATGGCGACGATGACGACGCCATAGATGATCTGCCGCCCCGCCTCCGGCATCTGCATGACCGAGAGGATGGACTGTAAGAGCGTGATCAGGACCACGCCCGCCACCGTGCCGAGATAGGAGCCGCGCCCGCCGAGGATCGACGTGCCGCCGAGCACGACGGCGGCGATCGACGGCAAGAGATAGGCATCGCCCATCGACTGTGCCGCCTTGGACGCATAGCCGGCCAGAAGCACACCACCGAAAGCGGACAACCCGCCGGAGACGGCAAAGGCGATCATCACCACGCGGCGCGTGTCGATGCCGGACAGATAGGCGGCGCGCTCGCGGTTGCCGATGCCATAGACGGTACGGCCAAAGCCGGTGCGGGTCAGCACGAACACCATCGCTGCACCGATGACAGCCCAGATGATGACCGCGTTGGGCACTCCCGGAATGGTAAAGCCCGTGGCGAGGTAGCGCATGGCGCGGGTCGCTGAATCCTGTGGCGAGAAGCCGCCGGTATAGACCACCATCAACCCTTGCGCGACGGCGTTGGTTGCGAGCGTGATGATCATCGAGGGAATGCGCAGATAGGCGACGCCGATGCCGTTGACGATGCCGATCAGGACGCCGCAGAAGATGCCGAACGGGATAGCCAACACCACCCCGGCCGGACCGTAGGCGGCCGCCGCGCAGGCCATCATCGCGCCTGCGGCTACCGACCACGGCACCGACAGGTCGATCTGACCGAGCAGGACGACCAGCATCATGCCGGTGGCGATGACGCCGAGGAACGAGGCCACCTTGAGCTGCTGCAGCAGATATTCAGGCGACAGGAAGCTGCGCGAATAGAGGCTGCCGAGGAACAGCAGCAGCACGATACAGGCGAATGCCGTCAGCACCGCCGGATCGGCGCGGCGGATGAATTTCGGCATGCGGCCGGCAATGCCGCCGTCGCTCTTCCTAACCATCGGCGTCGTTTCGCTCACAGGAACCACTCCAGCCGGTTGCGGACCCGAAACAGGGCGAAGGCGCCGAGGCTGACCGCGATCAGCAGGATAACGCCCTGGAACAGCGGCTGCCAGAGCGGATCGAAATCGAACACGAACAACAAATCGCCGATAGTGCGGAAGGCGAGCGCGCCGAAGATGGCACCGATGGCGCTGCCCTTGCCGCCGAACAGCGAGACGCCGCCCAGCACCACGGCAGCGATCGAGAACAGCGTGTAGGCGTTGCCACTGGCATAGGCCGCGTCGCCCGTATAGGTGAAGAAGGTCAAGAACAGCCCGCCGATCGCGGCCAGCAGCCCGGCCAGCGTGTAGGCGGCGAACTTGCCGCGCCTTATCGGCACGCCGGACATATAGGCCGCCGTCTCCGACGACCCCGCCGCGTAGGCAGCCCGGCCAAGCACCGAGCGACTGAACGGCACCCAGATCACCAGCACGATGGCGAGCAGCACGACGAGGCTCGCCGGCACCACATCGAAGACGCGGCCGGTCAGCGCATCGGCCAGGTCCTCATTGACCGAACCGCCCGGGAACGGCCGCAGCAAAAGACCGATGCCGTAATAGACGGCCCCGGTGGCGATGGTGGCGACGATCGGCTGCAGCCTTCCATAGATGACGATGGCGCCGTTGATAGCGCCGCAGAGAAGACCGACTGCCAGCACGGCGATGACACCGAGCGTGGTCTGCATCGGCGTGCCCATCACCAGCCAGGAGGCCAGGCAGTTGGTGAGGAGAAAAATCATGCCGACCGACAGGTCGATGCCGGCGGTGATCACCACCAGTGTCTGCGCCATGGCGACGAACGCAAGCAGCACACCCTTGTTCGCCGCCGTCTGCACGACATTGGCGGTGAAGCCGGCCGGATGGTTCGATGTGTAGATGACGAACATGACGATGAAGATGCCGAGCGCGAGCAGCGTTCCGCGCTGTTCGGCAAGCCAGTAGCGCCAATCCTTCACGCACTTGCTCCCAGGCCCACCGGGCTCTCCTTGCCATCAATGTTGAGCGCGCTGGCGATCAGCGCCCGTTCGGTGATCTCGGCGCCGACCAGTTCGCGCTTGACCGCCCCGTCATAGAGCACAAGCACCCGGTCGCAGCAGCCGATCAGCTCGTCATAATCGGTCGAGTAGAACAGGATTGCCGCTCCGGCATCCGCCAGCTTGCGCATAAGCTGGTAGAGCTCCTGCTTGGTGCCGACATCGATGCCGCGCGTCGGATCGTTGAGGAGGATGATGCGCGGCTGGCGCATCAACCATTTGGCGATCACCACCTTCTGCTGGTTGCCGCCCGACAGCGCCCCGACCGGGATGTCGAGCCCGGCGGTCTTGATCGCCAAAAGGCCGACCATATCGTCGATCAGCCGCTGCTCGGCGGCCCGGTCGATGATGCCGCCCCTGGACAGCCGGTCGAGCGCGGCGAAAGACAGGTTCTCGCGCACCGTCATCGGCAGCATCAGCCCTTCGGTCTTGCGGTCTTCCGGGATCAGCGCCATGCCGACGCCGTCTTGCCGCGCAGCAGCGGGACTGGCAATGGCAACCGGCTTGCCATCGATCAGGATCTGACCAGACAGGCCGCGCAGCACGCCGAAGAAGGCGAGCAGCAATTCGCGCTGGCCCTGGCCGTCGAGTCCGCCGAGGCCAACCACCTCGCCTGCCCTGACGGTCAGCGAGATGTTGTCCAGCCGGTCCGTCCAGGAGAGCTTGCGGGCTTCGAGCCTCGGTGAGGCTGTAGCTGGCACGGCCGACGGTTTGGGCGGAAAGATGTGGCTGTATTCGCGGCCGATCATCAATTCGACCACCTCATTGTCGCTCTTCGAGCCGGCCTTGTAGCTGGCGACGTTGCGGCCATTGCGGAACACCGTGCACTGATCGGCGAGTTCCGCGATCTCGTTCATGCGGTGTGAGATGTAGAGCAGCGCCAGTCCTTCCGAGCGCAACCGCTTCAGCACGCCAAAAATGTTCGAGACATCCGTCGCGGTGAGCGCGGACGTCGCCTCGTCGAGGATGAGGATGCGTGGCTTTCTGGCGAGCGCCTTGGCGATCTCGACCATCTGCCGGCGCGACAAGGGCAAGTCCTTGACCAATGCCAGCGGATGGATATCGGCGGCTCCCGCGCGCGCCAGCGCCTCCTCGGCGATACGGCGCTGCGCCTTGCGGTCGATCATGCCGAAGCGTTTGGGCGGATCGGAAATGACGATATTGTCGGCGACGCTGAGTTCGGGAACCAGCGACAGTTCTTGGAAGATGCAGACGATGCCGGCCTTGTTGGCCGCACCGGGCGAAGCGAAAGTCACCTCCCGCCCGTCCAGCATCATGCGGCCTTCGTCGGCCGCAACGACGCCCGCCATCACCTTGATCAACGTCGATTTGCCGGCGCCATTTTCGCCAAGGATGGCGTGGATGCTGCCGGATGTGACCGAAAGCTCAGCCTTCTCCAGCGCTCGCACGCCACCATAGCGCTTGGATATGCCTTCCATCTGGAAGAGCGGAACCGCACCGTCCATCGGCCCTCCCGAGGCACCTTGATGGCAGAATATCAGGTGATCGGTGCCGCGGAGATCCCACGGCACCGGATGCTCGACCTACTGGTCAGCCTTGGTCTGACCCATGATTTCCTGGGCGGTGAAATTGATGCCGCAGGTCGGGAAGGAATTGCCGACGAAGAAATTGTCGGACTGGTCGGGGAAGAAATCCTGACCGGCCTTGAAGTTCGGATCTTCGACGATCGCCAGCGGCAGCTTGACCGACTGCGGGACGACGTTGCCTTCAAGTGCGGCGATCGCCGTCTTGATGGCAACCGCCACCTGCGCTGGGCCCGTGCCGGCCGACGAGCATTTCAACCCGTCGCCTGCATGAGCCGCGCAGAATTTGCGGAAGCCATTCTCCGTCTCGCCGCCGAATGGCACGAAAGGATGCTTGGCATCCATCATCGCCTGCACGATGCCGGTGTCGCCGCCCTGCCCGGTGATGCCGTCGAAGGGCCCATTGGTGGCAATCGCGTCGGCCGTCGCTTTCTGGGCAACGCCGTCGTCCCATTTGCCGACCACCTCGGTGACAGCCCACTTCTTGCCGGAACCATCGAGCACCTCGTGGATGCCGGCATGACGGTCCGTATCGACGGAGGTGCCGGCAACGCCGCGCACCTCGAGCACCTTGCCGCCGTTCGGCACATGCGAGACCAGCCATTTGCCCCACAGCTCGCCAAGGCCTTTCTGGTCGACATTGACGTTGATGGCATCCTTGGTGTCGAGAATGTTGTCGAAGGCAACCAGCACGACGCCGGCTTCCTTGGCGCGCTTGATGACCGGCCCAAAGGCGGTCGGGTTCTGTGCGTTGACGACGATTGCGTCATAGCCGGAATCGATGAAGTTGTTGATCGCCGAAATCTGCGCCGGTACGTCTTCGCCGGTCGAGACCACCTTGAATTCCTTCAGCTTGGCGGCGACGTCCTTCTGCGCCGCGTAGGCCTTCGCGGTCTGCACCATCTGGATGCGCCAAGTGTTGGCGATATACCCGTTGGCGAGCGCGATGCGGTATGGACCGGCCTTTTTGGGGAACTTGAAGAACTGCGTGTCCGCGGCCCACGGTGCGAAGCAATCAGGCTCGGCAGCCGGGCCTTTCACGATTTCAGGGCCTGCGGCAATCGCCGACGAGCTCAGCATAACGAATGCAGTGGCGGCAACGATGCCACCAACGAGTGACTTGATCATCGATATTCCTCCCATTTGCAGTTCTGATTTGTTGTTGGCTACTGCACAATCGACGCGTTTGCCCAAGCACCTCCTGCCTTGGCTCACTGCGGTTTCCAGGCGGTCAACGCCGACCTGATCCTCTCCCTGTCGCTCCCTCAAGTGACTAAAAAAGCTATCATATTATCCATAATAAACAAGGAGAATCCTGTCGCTTATGTATAATAAACAGAACTGGTCTTATTGTGAGTTTCCGCGAATAGCGGATGGTAGCGCTACCAAGGAAGCCTGTAAAGCCTCATTTAAGCGAACTCTAAGGTACTCAGCGCGCCGTGCTCTCGCGGCGCTTGAGCTCGAAGCCGAGATCGACGATCCGCTGTTCCGGCCTGTCGCCGGCGATCGCCGCCAGCGCCATGGCGACAGCGCGCCGGCCGATCTCATAGCGGTAGGTGCGGATGCTGGTGATCGAGGGGAAAGCCACCTGCATCATGTCGAGATCGTTGAAGCCGACGATGCCGATGGTCTTCGGCACATCGATTGCGGCGCGATGGCATTCGAACAGCACGCCGATCGCGATATCGTCATTGTTGCAGAAGACGCCGTCGAGCGTCGGCACCTTGGCCAGAGCATCGCGAAACAGTTCGCGGCCAAGCGACACACTGGACGGCACCGGCGTGGTGGTGATGAGCCGCGGGTCGAACAGGCCGGCCTTCTCCATCGCCGCGCGGTAACCGGCCAGACGCCGTTGCGAGCGCGGGTCCATGCGTGCGCCGATGAAGCCGATGCGACGATATCCGGCTTCGATCAGATGCTCGGTCGCTGTCCTGCCGCCGTCGAGATGCGAGAAGCCGACCATCATATCGATGGGATCGGGCCCTGTCTCCATGACCTGCACCACCGGGCAGCCGGCGTTCTCCAGCAATCTTCGCGAGGTTGGCGTCTGGTCGATGCCGGCCACGATCAGCGCTGCCGGCCGCTGCGATCCGAAGACCTGAAGCAGCCGCTCTTCCTCGAGGCCGGAGTAATGCGTGTTGCCGAGCTGGATGCGAAACGGGCTGTCGGACAGGCTGTCATAGATGCCACGCACCACTTCGGCGAAGACATTGTTAGTGAGCGACGGCACCAGCACGCCGAAGACCTCGGCGCGCGCCGAGGCCAGCGCACGCGCATTGGGGTCGGGCACATAGCCCAGCTCTTCGACCGCGGCCTGTATCTGCCGCCGCAAATCTTCCGACACCCGGCCGGGCTCGCGCAAGGCACGCGATACAGTGATGGCGCCGACGCCGGCCTTGCGCGCCACATCGGCAATGGTCGGGCGGCCGCCGCCACGCCGGGAGCGCGGCCTGGTCACCGACGTGTCGCCAAGGCTCGAATAGATGGCAGCGGAATGAAGATCGTCGTCTGTGTCATCGCGCAACCCAAGCTCTGCCCGCCTGGGGTCGGGCATGCACCCGCTATTGTCAAGACCGCCGGTGCCCGCAAAGCGTGTCAGGCAAACGCGGCGGCGCTTCGGTTAGCTTTCCACAGCAACAGCCCGATAGCCACCACATTGACCAGGTTCCAGGCAATGCCGTTGAGGAACGCGGCGGCATAGGAACCGGTAAGGTCGTAGATCCAGCCCGACATCCAGCCGCCGATGGCCATGCCGAAGATCGTTGCCATCAAGACGGTGCCGATTCGCTGTCCGGCTTCCTTGGCGGGCATGTATTCACGGATGATGATCGCATAGCAAGGCACGATGCCGCCCTGTGACAGCCCGAACACCAGCGACACGACATAGAGCGAGGCGAGCCCATTGAAGGGAATGTAGAAAAACAACGACAGGCATTGCAGTGCCGAGCCGATCAGCAGCGTCTTCACGCCGCCGATACGGTCGGCGATGAAACCTGAGCCAAGCCGGCTGACCACACCAGCCGCCATCATGATCGACAGCATGTCGGCGCCATGCGCCACGCCGTAACCAAGGTCCATGCAATAAGCGACGATATGGACCTGCGGCATCGACATCGCCACACAGCAGCCAAGGCCGGCAATGATCAGCAGCACCTGCAACGCCCGCGGTGACAGCGAGATCGGTTGAACCGCCCGGCTGCCGGACGAGCCGGGGGCCATCTGCCTTGGCGCCCCGCGCCGCAGCATCAGCACCAGCGGAACCATGGTCACCAGGCAGAAGATGCCGATTGCCGCATAGGTGAAACGCCAGCCATGACCCTGGATCAGATAAGGCATGACCGTCGGCCAGGCCGCGCCGGCCAGATAATTGCCGGACGCAGCGGCCGTCATGGCGACACCGCGCCGCCGGTTGAACCAGTGGGAGATATCGGCAATCAGCGGTCCGAAGATCGCAGCCGTGCCGACACCGATCAGAACGCCTTGGATAAGGGTGAACTGCAGGATCGAATGCGACAGCGCCGCGAGCAGAAAGCCGGCGGCGAGCAGCGCGGAAGAAACCAGCGCCGGGATCCGGTAGCCAAGACGGTCGACGAAGCGGCCGATCAGGACATTGCCGGCGGCGAAGCCCACCATGGTGGCCGTAAATGGCATCGAGGCGGCAGCGCGATCGACGCCGAATTCGGCCTGGACGGCGGGCAGCACCACGACCACCGCCCAACTTCCGACACAGCCGATGGTGGCGAGCAGCACCGAAATGGCGAGCCGCATCCAGGCATAGCCGCTGTCGATGCCAGGGCTGTTTGCCGTATTTGCAGGTACCGTCGTCAAAGGCGTTTCCCGTCCCGCTGTTCTCGAAGCTTGGCGGGTTCTCGTCCCACTATCGGCTCATTTGCAGCACCGAGCAGCGCCACGGCCGCCAAATCCGTGACTCCAGAAGCTGGAACCGGCCTCATCCGGTGGAGTTGTGCCTCGAGAAAGGAGTTTCGCCATGACCGCCACGAAGAAATGGTCAGCCGACGTGACCGAGCACAGCGACGCGCTCGATCTCGAGGACCATGTATTTGAATCCGACGATGCCAAAAAGATCGCCGCCTCGCTCAAGCGCTCGGCCGAGCACAGTGACCGCCGCAAGGCCGAGCCGTTCCAGTCCGCGATGTCGATGTTGAATTTCTACATCAACCGCGCCGGCAAGAATTTGCCCGAAGAGCGCAAAAAAGTGCTGGAAAAGGCCAAGGACGAACTGCGCGTCGCTTTCGGCCGCGAGAAGCAGGATTAAAAATGTCGCTAAAGCATGAAGGTCTGTTGAGATTCAGGTCAGACCGAGCCGAGAATGGTGGCTTCCGAGAACCGGAGCGAAGCGTATTTGAGGTACGCGAGCACCGGAAGCGCAGGAGGCCGCCATTCGCAGGCCGGCCTCGCCTGAATATCGACGGACCTTAACGCGACTGAATGACTTCGTCGGTGTTCGCCAGCAGCTTGCGCACCGCGTTGCGCGCCGCGTCCGGCCTTTGCAGGCGAATGTTCTTCTCGATCGCCTCATGCAGCTTCTGGGCGTGATGGAGGTCGTCCAGCTCGCGCGTCGTGTAGGTGAAGAGGTGGTCGAAAGCGGATTCTATCAACACGCCGAGCGGCACCAGCAAATCGTTGCCCGAGGCCCTGAGGATAGCGAGGTGGAAGCGCGTATCGGCGCGCGTGCGCTCCTGCAGGTTGGTCGCCTCGCCCATTTCGCGGCAGGCCGCGCTGATCTCGGCCATCTGCTCGTCGGTGCGCCGCATCGCCGCGAAGGCGGTCGCCTCCGGCTCGATGATGTGGCGGAACTCCTGCACCGTCTTCAGAAACACCTCGCGGTCGGGCGAGGTCGCATACCAGGCGAGCACGTCGCGATCGAGCAGGTTCCAGCGCTCCTTAGGCTCGACCCAACTGCCGATCTTGGGGCGTGATGCAAGCAGGCTCTTGGCCATCAGCATCTTGATGGCTTCGCGCACGGCCGACCGGCTGACGTCAAAGGTTTCCGACCATTTGGCTTCGTTGGGCAGGATGGTGCCCGGCGGATAGTCGCCGCGTACGATCCTGAGGCCGATTTCGCTGGCTAAGGATGCATGCACGCTGGCGCCCGGCATGCGCGCCGCATTGGGCCGGCGAACGCCTGCGGCACGCTCGGCGGTTGGCGTTTTCGTCGGCCCTTTTTCGTTGTTCGGCTTCGCGTCGCGCATGTGATCCAGAGATTCCGGTTTTCAGGGGCTGTCAAGCACGACAGGCCAGCTTTGCCATAACGTGCACGGATGTGCACAGCTCAACCAGCGTTTGTTGCCCTCTCACGCGGTTTTGACGTATTTGCGCCAGCTATGCTCGGGTCGGAAGCCGAGCATTTCGCGCGCCTTGCGGTTCGAAAGCAGTGTCTCATATTCGCCGATCTCCGCCTTCACCGGCACCCCCGGATAGAAGCGCTTCAAGAGCTCCGCCGTCGGCAGGTCGGACGAGGTGTCGTCGTTGGCGGCGTTGAACACCTGGTAGCCCAGCCCATCCTTCTCGATGGCGCGGAGCGTGATCTGACCGAGATCGCGCGCGTCGATATAGCTCCAGGCGATGCGCTTGCGGAAACCCGGATCGGCAAACCATTTCGGGAACAAGGAATATTCATGCGGCTCGATGACATTGCCGATGCGCAGCGCGTAGATATCGGCGCCGCTGCGCAGCGCAAAGGCCCGCGCCGTCTTCTCGTTGACGATCTTGGACAGCGCATAAGAGTCCATCGGGTCGACGTCATACTCCTCATCCAGCGGAAAATGCGTCGGATTGCGCGGCTCGTTGGCGAAAACCAGGCCATAAGTCGTCTCCGAGGAGGCGACGATCACCTTGCGGATGCCGAGCTTCACCGCGGCCTCGATGACGTTGTAGGTGCCCATCGCATTGATGCGGAACACCTCATTGTCGGGTGTGATCATGATGCGCGGAATGGCGGCGAAGTGCACCACCGCGTCGACGGGTTGGGCTCTCAGCGACGGATCGAACTCGTGCAGGCCCATATAGCTCGACAGCGCATTGAACACCTGGCCGCTGTCGGTAATGTCGGTGATCAAGGTGCGCACCTTGGGATTGTCGAGCGGCTTGGTGTCGATGTTGAGCACCTGGCAGCCATGCTCGACAAGATATTGGACGACATGGCGGCCGGCCTTGCCGCTGCCGCCGGTGAACATGATCCGCTTCGTCATCCCTGCTCTCTCCACATCGCTTGGCATTGAGGTGTATTGTCAGACAATATTGCATTCCACAACCATATGCGGCAAGAACGACGACATGATTATCGATAATCCCCAAGCCGAACAAATGACAGGACAACCGACATGACCACGAATGCGGCGCGCGAAAACATCGGCTTCATCGGCCTCGGCCTGATGGGGCACGGCATCGCCAAGAACATCGTCGACAAGGGCTACGCGCTGACCTTCCTCGGCCGTAAGAACCGCAAGCCGGCGGACGATTTGGCTAGCCGCGGCGCCAAGGAAGCGGCGACGTCGAAGGAGGTTGCCGCAGCCTCCGACATCGTCTTCATCTGCGTCACCGGCTCGCCAGAGGTCGAGGCGATCATCCGCGGCCCCGGCGGGCTGAAAGAAGGTTTGAAGAAGGGCGCGGTCGTCGTCGATTGCTCGACATCCGATCCGGTCTCGACCGTGGCTTTGGCCGCCGAGCTCAAGGCGCTCGGCGTCGACTATGTCGACGCGCCGCTCAGCCGCACGCCGAAGGAAGCCTGGGAAGGCACGCTCGACGCCATGGTCGGCGCGCCCGACGCGGTGTTCGCCAGGCTGAAGCCGGTGATCGAGACCTGGGCCGGCCGCATCGTCCATATCGGCGGCACCGGCGACGGCCATCGCATGAAGCTGCTCAACAACTTCATCTCGCTGGGCTATGCCGCGATCTACGCCGAGGCGCTCACGCTGGCCGAGAAGGTCGGCATCTCGCCACAGCGTTTCGACAGCGTCATCCGCAACGGCCGCATGGATTGCGGCTTCTACCAGACCTTCATGCGCTGGACGCTGGAGGGCGACCGCGACGCGCATAAATTCTCCATCGCCAATGCGTTCAAGGACCTGACTTATCTCGGGTCGATGGCGGGCGCCGCCGGCATCGCCAATCCGCTTGGCAACGCCACCAAGAACTCATTTGCGACCGCCTTCGCCGCCGGTCCCGCCGAGCAGTATGTGCCGATGCTCGCCACCCATATCGGCAAGCTCAACGGCGTCGACCTGATGCCATCGAAGGACGGCGTCAAGCAGACGATCTGAAAGTGCAGAAGCCGCCTTCTCGAAATTGAACCTGAAAAATCAGGGGCGCCTCGCGGCGCCCCTTTTGATATCGAGTTTTCCCGATGAGCCCGCGCCTACTTCTGGATGCAGGTGTCGGCCGTTTCCTTGGTGCATTCGTCGAGGCCGGTGAAGACCGGATCGTCGACCTTCTTGCCTGTGATGAGGTCGATCATCACCGAAGGCGCCTTGTAGCCCATTTCGAACGGCCGCTGGCCGACCAGCGCGGTCACCAGGCCTTCCTTGGCGATCGCCACCTCGTCGCCGATCGTGTCGGCGGCGCCGATGACGAACTCGTTCTTGCCGATCTTGTCGGCCATCGGCTTGAACAGGTCGCGATAAGGCTGCGGGGCGCCGAACAGCGGCCAGCCGCCCATGATGCCGAAGGCGTCGAGCTTCGGATTGGCAGCGAGGATGTCGGTCATCGCCTGCACACCCTTGGCGCCGTCGTCATTGGTGAACACCGGGCAACCGGCGACTTCGGTCCAGCCGCCCTCGCCTGCCAGCGCCGCGAGGCCTTCCTTGCCCGTCAGCGCATCGCGCATGCCTTGCGCGCGGCGCAGGATGTTGTCGGCCGCGGGGTTGCCTTCGATGGTGCAGATCGTGCCGCCATTCGGCTTGGCCTTCTTGATGTACTCGCCGATCTTCTTGCCCATCAGGTAGTTGTCGGTGCCGAGATAGGTCTTGCGCAGTGCTGCGTCGTCCTTGGCCAGGTCGGCGTCAACGGTCATGATCGGGATCGTCGGATTGGCCGTCTTGAGCGTCTGGGCGATCAGCGGCGCGTTGGACGGCGAGATCGCCACCGCCGCCGTGTCCGGCTTGCTCAGTATATCCTGAAGAATCTGCGCCTCGCCGGCTTCATCCGACGTCGATGCCGGACCGGTGTAGAAGCATTCATATTCCGAGCTGGCGTTTTCCTTGTTCCATTTTTCGCAGCCCTGATGGATGGCTTCGAAGAATGGGTTGTCGAGGCCCTTGACGACAATCACGAGCTGTTTCTTGGCCAGAGCCGGCCCGGCGCCCAGCGCCATGGCGGCGACGGCGGCAAGCAAAAGTGTTTTCCTCATATCAGTCCTCCCTTGAACCAGACGGACACGGCGTGCCCGCCACACCGATCAGCCCGGAACACAAGAACAATGGCAAGCATCTTCGCTACACTCGCATCTTGAGCCGGACTGATAAGCATTTGCCGATCCGCTTGCCCGAATACTGGCGCAGCCGGATCCTTGAACGTCAAACCATTTGCCGCTTCCGCGGTATACGCGCCGGGCGGGCAAAATTATTCCTCCGAGACTTAGCTAATATCGGCTTTCAGCCAACGTCAATTCCTATTTGTCCTACAAAACCGATTTTTCGTCGAGTCTCGAAATTAATCGTCAGACAATTGATTGACGCCCCTGTCCGCATTCGCCTAAATGCACAAATCGCGCCCGTTCGGGAGGAAGTGCACGAGCGGGACGGAAGCTGCGCCGGCAAACCGGTGGCTGCCGTGGGGACAAAAGGGGAGGCTTAAGGCTGGTGTCGGTTCTCGAACTCGCCAACATCTCGAAGCATTTCGGCGCCATCCAGGCGGTCAACGACGTGTCGTTCTCGCTGGAGCCGGGTGAAGTCGTCGGCCTGATGGGCGACAACGGCGCCGGCAAGTCGACGCTGGTCAAGATGATCGCCGGCAATTTCCACCCGAGCCACGGCACCATGCGCTTGGACGGCAAGGAGCTAATTCTGCACAAGCCCGCGGACGCGCGCCAGCACGCCATCGAGATCGTCCACCAGGACCTGGCGCTGTGCAACAATCTGACGGCAGCGGCAAATGTCTATCTCGGCCGCGAGTTGCGCCGTGGTTTCGGCCCGCTCCGCATTCTCGACTATGGCGCGATGTACAAGCGCGCCGGCCAGCTCTTCGCTGTGTTGAAGTCGGAAACCCGTCCCCGTGACCTCGTCAAGCAGATGTCGGGCGGCCAACGCCAGGCGGTGGCGATCGCCCGCACGATGCTGTCGCAGGCCAAGATCGTGCTGATGGATGAGCCAACGGCGGCGATCTCGGTCCGGCAGGTCGCCGAGGTGCTGAACCTGATCCGTCATCTGCGCGACCAAGGCATTGCCGTCATATTGATCAGTCACCGCATGCCGGACGTGTTCGACGTCGCCGACCGCGTCATCGTCATGCGGCGCGGTCGCAAGGTGGCCGACAAGAAGATCGCGGCAAGTTCGCCCGAGGAAGTCACCGGGCTGATCACCGGCGCCATCGAACAGGTGGCGTGATCTTGCGCCCTCTCAGGAAAGGTCGATAATGGCAGTCACCCTTGACCAGACGATCGCGCAGAAGCAGCACACGTTGCTGTCGCGGCTCTTTTCCAACCAGACCTTCTGGGTGGTGATCGCGGTCATCCTGGCCTGCCTGTTCCTGTCCTTCGCCACCGATTCCTTCGCCACCTCGAAGAATCTCTACAACATCACCCGCAATATCACCTTCGTCGCCATCGTGGCGCTGGGCATGACCTTCGTCATCATCACCGGCGGCATCGATCTTTCTGTCGGCTCGGTGCTCTGCCTGTCCTCGATGGTGCTCGCCGTCACCATGCATGCCGGCTATTCGATCGAGATCGGCATCCTGGCGTCGATCGCCACCGCGCTTGCCGTCGGCGCCTTCAATGGCGTGTTGATTGCCTATCTCGGCTTCCCGCCTTTCGTGGTAACGCTCGGAGTGCTGTCGGTGGCGCGCAGCCTTGCCATGGTCGCGTCCAACAACACGGTGGTGTTCCAGTTCGGACCCGACCACCAGAAGCTTCTCGCCTTGGGCGGCGGCGCCTGGGTGTTCGGCATCGCCAATCCGGTGCTCTACACAATCGTGCTGGCGCTGATCACCGGCTTCACCCTGCGCTGGACCAAGTTCGGCCGGCACATCTTCGCCATCGGCGGCAATGAGCATGCGGCGACGCTGACCGGTGTTCCCGTCAAGCAGATCAAGGTCGCGGTCTACATGATCTCGGCGTTGTCGGCGGGGCTTGCCGGCATCATCCAAACCGGATGGCTGGGCGCCGTCACCACCAATCTCGGCAATGGTATGGAGCTGCAGGTGATCGCGGCCACCGTCATCGGCGGCGCGGACCTCGCCGGCGGCGTTGGCACCGCCTTCGGCGCCATTGTCGGCGCGGCTCTCATCGAGGTGATCCGCAACAGCCTCGGCCTGCTCGGCATCAACGCCTTCTGGCAAGGCACCTTCATCGGCGGCGCCATTATCCTGGCGGTGCTGTTCGACCGAATCCGCAATTTCCGCAAAAGCGACTGATTTCGTTGCTATCGCTCAGTCTGAAAATCGGCCCGCGCGCTTTGAGCGTAGGCGGTACACCATTCGACCTGCCTTGACGCAGCCGGACCCCGGCCGCACTATCTCCTGGCAGGCGAAGGGAGGCCAGTCGCCTGCGGGAGGAACGATACCCATGACGGACGCGATCAGGCTCTATTGGGGCCGGTTCGGACATGTCTCCGTGCTGAATGTCGCCAACGACTTCGTCACTCATGCGCATGGCGAGGCGCATCTCATTATCTGGCTGGAAGGCACGGCCGGCGAAATGACCGTCGGCCGCGAAACGGTACGGCTTGGGCCGAAAACAGCGGCCGGTATCAATTCGTTCCAGCCGCACAGTCACGCGCTTGCGCATGACGGCAGATGTGGCCTGTTCCTGGCCTTCTATATCGATCCCGATTGGGCGCGCCTGCGCCGCGATCTGCCCTCCTCGGCGCCGCTGTTCACGCGGGCCGCGATTACGCTGGAGCCGTGGCTGCATCAGGCGGCGGCCAATCTGCTCGATCACCTCACCGACAATGAAAGCATCGACGACGTCGCCAATTACGAGATCGAGCGCTTCATCGACTCAGTGCTCGACGCGGCGGACGCCTCGGCACCGCAGGCGGTACGCGCGCGCATCAACACGATGCTCGACTTCCGCGTCCGCAAGGCGATCCAGCTGATGAAGGCCAATGTCTGCGAGCGCATTTCCTTCGACGACGTCGCCCGTTCGGTCGGCTTGTCGAGGCCGCACTTCTTCGCTTTGTTCAAGGAACAGACCAACCTGACGCCCAACGTCTACTGGAACACGTTGCGCATGGAAGAGGCCGTACGCCAGTTGCAATGGTCGCAGGAACCGCTGATCTCCGTCGCTTGCAATCTCGGCTTCACCACCCAAGGGAATTTTTCGCGCTTCTTCCGCGATCATGTCGGCGTGCCACCAACGCTCTACCGGGAAGCCGCGCGGGCGATAGCCTGAGCCGCAGTCACCTGTTTTTCATACTGATTGATAGGCGCTTAAGACGCCTTGATAAACGTCGTCCGCATCAGCGCCCTACCTTGCCCGGCAGCCGCATTTCGCAAGGGACATTTTGATATGGCCAAAGTCACCGTCTCCAGCGTCATCGACGCGCCGGTCGAAAAGGTCTGGGCGCGCATACGCGACTTCAACGACCTACCGGGCTGGCATCCGCGTATGGTCGAAAGCCATATCGAGGACGGCAAGGACGCTTCGACGATCGGCTGCGTGCGCAATTTCGAGCTCGCCAGCGGCGCGCGCATCCGTGAAAAGCTGCTCGACTTTTCCGATGAGAATTTTCTTGTCAGCTACTCCATCCTGGAGACCCCGCAGCCGCTGACCAACCACAAGGCGACACTGCAGCTCAGGCGCGTCACCGATGGCGACCGCACCTATGCCGAATGGACCGCCAGCTTCGACGCGGCACCGGAAGAGGCCGACAAGCTCGCCGCCGGCATGGGCGCCAATGTCTTCCAGGGCGGCTTCAACGCTCTGAAGAGCCATTTTACCGGTCAGATCTGAAGGAGCGGGCATTGGCGCTGGCACTCCAGACTTTCGCAACGGTGAAGGACGCCAACGCGGCGCTGAAAGCCCACGGCACGCGCTATCTCGGCGGCGGCACGCTGGTCGTCCGCGCCGCCAATGAAGGCGACGTTTCGGTCTCCGGCCTTATCAGGTCGACCGACCCGGCCCTCTCGGCCATCGCGGTCTCGGGCGGCGCGGTCCGCATCGGCGCCTCGGTGACCATGGCGGCGATCGCCCGTCATCCGGACCTCGGCGTCCTTGCCAAGGCGGCGCGCGCCGTCGGTGGCCCGGCAAT
Organism: Mesorhizobium sp. RCC_202; assembly: GCF_041355295.1. Classification (NCBI taxonomy): domain Bacteria; kingdom Pseudomonadati; phylum Pseudomonadota; class Alphaproteobacteria; order Hyphomicrobiales; family Phyllobacteriaceae; genus Mesorhizobium; species Mesorhizobium sp. RCC_202. Next base: position 237,156 of record NZ_JBFUPO010000004.1, on the reverse strand, counting down.
CCGCAACATGGCGACCATCGGCGGCAATCTGTTCGCGCCGGCGCCTTATGGCGATTTCGCCGTTGCCCTGCTGGCGCTCGATGCCATGGTCGGTACCGATGACGGCGAATTGCCCATCGAGACTTTCCTGGCCGGGCGGGACGAAACCCGTGCCATCGTGACTTCAGTGGCCTTCACGCTGCCAAAGGCCGACAACTTCCGCTTCCTGAAAGTATCGCGGGTCAAGCCCAAGGGCGTTTCGGTGTTGAGCATCGCCGCTGTTCTGGAGCAGGCTGCGGACGGCACCGTGTCTTCGGCGCGGATCGCGCTTGGCTGCATGGCCGACCAGCCGATGCGCGCCAAGGCGGCGGAGAAGGCGCTCCTGGGCAAGTCGCTCGACCAGGACGGCATCGCGGCAGCGCTGGCCGTCGCAACCGAAGGCATCGCGCCGATCACCGATCCGATCGCCAGCGCCTGGTATCGCGCCGAAGTCCTGCCGGTCCATCTCGGCCGGCTGCTGTTGAACTGATGCTTGCCGCCCAAAAGTGCGAAGCGGTTTTGGGATAACGACAAGCAAAAAAATCCGTGGGGGACGCGCGTCTGTCCGATCCGTCGAGCAGGCGCGCAAGGAGGAAGAATGGCGAAGGTCCCGGTGCAATTCACGCTCAACGGCTCCGAAAAAGCCGAATTCATCGACAGCGGCACGACGCTGCTCAATGCCTTGCGCGACAAGATCGGCGACACCTCGCCGAAAGGCGGCTGCCATCAAGGCACCTGCGGCGCCTGCTCCGTCATCATTGACGGTGAACTGCGGCTCTCCTGCCTGACGCTGGCCGAGACCTGCAACGGTACTAGCATCATCACGACATCCGGCCTCGCCGAAGCCGGCGTCCTGCATCCGTTGCAGCGCGCCTTCCTTGATACCTTTGCCACGCAATGCGGCTTCTGCACGCCGGGCATGATCATGGCTGCCAAGGTGCTGCTCGACCACACGCCCAACCCCAGCCGCGAGGACGTGGTCGAGGCGCTGTCCGGCAACATCTGTCGCTGCACCGGCTACGAGCCGATCATCCAGGCGGTGCTCACCGCCGCGCGGTCCAACTCTCAGAACGCGGCTTGAGGGAGCAAAAGATGGAACTGCGCAAGAGCTATTTCGCCGATGTGCGCAAGGACGATCTGCACGAGATCGGCCAGCCAAGGCCGCGTTCGGACTCGCCTGGACATGTCACCGGCAAGACCGCCTATTTCGCCGACCGCAATTTTCCCGGCATGCTGCACCTGAAGATGGTGCGCAGCCCGCATCATCATGCCCGCATCCGCTCGATCGACACTTCCGAAGCCGAGAAGCATCCCGGCGTGGTCAAAATCCTCACCGCCAAGGATGTGCCGCACAATGTCTACACCATCCTGATCCTGATCCAGATCGGTCCCGAGGACGAGACGGTGCTCGCCGACGGCAAGGTGCGCTGGAAAGGCGAGGCCGTCGTGGCGGTGCTGGCCGAGACCGAGCGCGCCGCGCAAGAAGCCGCCGCCAAGGTCAAGGTCGACTATGAGGTGCTGCCCGCCGTCTTCGACATGGAGGAAGCGCTGAAGCCCGGCGCGCCGCTGGTCAACGAATATCACGGCCAGAACTACTATCTCTATGACAGCGGCGAGTGCCGCAAGGTCCGCTTCGGTGATGTCGAGGCGGGTTTTGCCGGCGCTGACCACATCCTCGAACAAAGCTACCAGTCCTCGCCGATCGAGCATGCGCCGACCGAGACCACTGGCTGCGTCGTGGCGCCCGAAGGCAATGACCGCTTCACCTGCTACACCAACACGCAGGCGATGTTCTTCACCCTCGACAACGCCTCGATCATCCTGCAGATGCCGGGCTCGAAGCTGCACTTCGTCGGCGGCACCGTCGGCGGCGGCTTTGGCGGCAAGGTCGATGTCATCGTCGAGCCGATCGCCATTCTAGGCGCAAAGCTCACCGGGCGTCCCGTCTCTTTCATCTACAGCCGCGAGGAGGAGATGCAGATTTCCTCGCCGCGCGCGGCCGAAAAAGTCGTCATCAAGGACGGCGTGATGAAAGACGGCCGCATCGTCGCGCGGAAAGTCACCGGCTATACCGATGCTGGCGCCTATTCGCGCCACTCGCCCTATGGCGCGCAGAAGGGCGCCGGCCACTATCCCGGCCCCTACACCATCCCCAACGTCTGGATCGACACCTACTGCGTCTACACCAACCGCACGCCGTCATCGGCCATGCGCGGCTTCGGCGTCACCATCGGCGACTTCGCGCTTGAAGTGCAGATGGACAAGCTGGCGCGGCTCATCGGCATGGACCCGCTCGAATTCCGCTTCATCAATGCCTATCGCGACGGCGACATGAAGGCGCATCGCCAGCCGACTGAAGGCGCGGCGCTGATCGAATGCATGCAGGAAGCCTCGCGCGCCGCCAACTGGCCGGTGGCGGAGAAATATCTGACGATGTCCTCCTACAAGAACGGGGCTTGAGATGGCGATCCGGCGCGGACGCGGCGTTGCCGCGATCAACTATCCCACCGGCATGAACCTCGGCGGCGACCCGACCCAGGCGCTGGTGCATTCGACGCCGACCGGCAATTTCATGGTGACGCTGTCCTCCGTCGATCTCGGCCAGGGCATGAAGCAGATCATGGCGCAGATCTGCGCCGAGACGATTGGCGTTCCGACCGACCGCGTCGTCGTCGACACCGCCGACACCGACACCGGCCCGCATTGCATGGGCACTTTTGCCTCTCGCGGCACGCACCGCGCCGGCAATGCCGTCATCCAGGCGGCGAAAGAAGCCCGCCAGGTGATGCTGGAAGTGGCGGCGGAAGAGCTGGAGGTCAACGCTTCCGACCTCGAGACCGACGGCCAGGGCAACATATTGGTGAAGGGTGCGCCGCAGAAATCGATCTCGATCTTCGACGTCGCGCTGTCGGCGCATTTCAAGCGCGGCCGCTCGATCTCCGGCCGCGGCATGTTCCTGATCCCGCGCTCTTATCCGGAAAAGGAAACCGGCGCGATGAAGCCGTCGACGTGCTACGCGCATGCCTGCACCGTGGCCGAGGTCGAGGTCGATGACGAGACCGGCGAGGTCACGGTTTTGACGGTCAAGAACGTTTTCGAAATCGGCCGTGCGCTGAACCCCAAAATGGTCGAGCAGCAACTGGTCGGCGGCTCGTGGATGGGCATCAGCCATGCGCTCTATGAGACGACCGAGCCCTATTATCCCAACCGCGATCATGGCGGCACCGATTTCAACCAGTATCTGATGCCCGGCCCCGGCGATCTCGCCGAGACCGAGATCATCGTGCTGGAGCGGCCGTCGGCGGACGGACCCTACGGCGCCAAGGGCCCTGGCGAGATGTGCGCCAACCCGCAGATTCCCGCTGTCGCCAATGCCGTCTTCGACGCCGTCGGCGTGCGCATCGACACGCTGCCGATCACGCCGGAACGCATTTTGCGTGCGCTCAAGGCGCAAGCGGCGAACTGAGGACCGAAATGAACGTGACAATCGCAGAGACTGTCGCAACCACGCCGGAGGCGGTGGCGGAGCATCTCGCCGCCTCACGCTATCTGGCCGATGACAGTCTTGCGACGGCCATCTTCCTGGCGATCAGGCTCGGCAAGCCGCTGCTGCTGGAAGGCGCGCCGGGCGTCGGCAAAACCGAAGCGGCCAAGGCAATCGCCGAACTGCTCGGGCGCGATCTGGTGCGGCTGCAATGCTATGAAGGCATCGACGCCGCGCACGCGCTCTACGAATGGAACTACCAGCGCCAGCTGCTCGCCATCCGCCATGCTGGCGAGCACGAGATCGACATCTACGACGATCGTTTCCTGATCGCCCGGCCACTGCTGCAGGTGCTGAAGGCGCCGGAGCAGCGCGTGCTGTTGGTCGATGAGATCGACCGTTCCGACCATGAGTTCGAGGCGCTGCTTTTGGAGTTCCTCTCCGACTTCCAGATCAGCATTCCCGAGCGCGGCACGATCCGCGCTCAGGCACAGCCGATCGTCATCCTGACCTCGAACCGAACGCGCGAACTCGCCGAGGCACTGCGGCGGCGCTGCGTCTATCACTGGATCGGCTATCCCGACGCCGACCGCGAGGCCGCCATCATCATGCTGCGCGCCGGCGATGTGGCGGAGGCAACCGCGCGGGCCGTGGCCTCAGCCGTGCAGCAGATCCGCGCGCGCCCGCTGGCCAAGCCGCCCGGCATCGCCGAAGCGGTCGAATGGGCCAATGCCGCGACCATCCTCGAAAAAGGCGGCAGCCCGTGGCCCGAAGCCTTCCGCCGCGCCATCGGCGTGCTGATCAAGGATGAGGAGGACCTGTCCTATATCGCGCCGGAGTTGGGCGGGATTGTCGAGGAGGCGCTGGGGTGACGCGCGACGTCAACAATCCCTTCTCCCCGTTTACGGGGAGAAGGTGCCCCGAAGGGGCGGATGAGGGGTACCGTCAACCTCCGACGTCGGCGCTGCCCCTCACCTGCCTGCCGGCATCCTCTCCCCGTAAACGGGGCGAGGACAGCTGGCCCCCCGCCGCCGCGCCATTCCTCGGCTTCGCACGCCTATTGCGCCGCCACGCATTCCCCATCGCGCCAGAACAAGTCACCGGTTTCATGCAGGCGGTCACTCTGCTCGGCCCCCGCTCGATGAACGACATCCGCGAAGCCGCACTCGCAACACTCGCCCCCTCGCCCGACCGCCGCAGCGAATTCGAAGCGCATTTCCACGCCCATTTCTACGGCGACGCAAAACCTTCGATCGAAGGCGAGGAGAACGACGAAACCCGCATCAAGGACGATCGCGGCACGCGCGAGGAAGAAAACCAGATTGCCCGCAAGGAAAAAGGTGGCGAACTGTCCTCGGTGCTCGAACAGCTGAGCAGCCGCGATTTCCAGCGTGATCCCGATGGCCTTGGCTCGTTCCGCCGCAAGCTCGCCGGCTCCCTGCCCGCCCGCCGCTCGTTCCGCACAGTCCGTACCCGCTCGCGAGGCACCCTCGATCTGCGCCGCTCTCTCAGCGAAATCGTCAGCGCCGATGGCGACATCCCCTCGCCGCTGCTGCGCCGCCGCCAGACCGTGTCGCGAAAACTGCTCCTGCTCATCGATGTTTCCGGCTCGATGAAGCTGCACACAGCCGACTATCTCAAGCTCGCGCACGCGGCCGTGCAGGGCGCGGATCACGCCGAAGTCTTCACCTTCGGCACGCGCCTCACCCGCGTCACCTCGGCGCTGCGCATCCGCGACCGCGAGCAGGCGCTCGCCCGCGCCGCAGCACTCGTCGATGATTGGGACGGCGGTACCCGCATGGGCCCGTCGCTGCTCGCCTTCCTCTCGGTGCCGCGCTTTTCATCCTTCGCCCGCGGTGCTGCGGTCGTCATCCTGTCGGATGCGCTGGAGCGCGGTGACCATGCCGCGCTGGAAACAGCGATCCGCCGGCTGAGTGCCCGCGCCTTCCGGCTTTCGCTGGCAACACCGCTCGCGGGCGATCCGCGCTTCCAGCCGGTGACGGCAGCGCTGCGCGCCATCCTGCCGGTGCTGGACGATCTGGTCGACGGCTCCTCGCTCGCGAGCCTCACTGATTTCATCCTGTCGCTCGCCTGCCCTGCTCCGGCGGCGGCGGCAATCTGGAAAAGGGTATCGTGATGCAGAAAGCCATCGACGCGCATTTCCACATCTGGCGCCAAAAGGATCAGCCCTGGCTGGTGGGCCCGATGGTGCCGCGCATCTTCGGCCCCTACGAACCGATCCGCCGTGACTACCCGATCACGGAATTCCTCGATGACCAGAAAGGCTCGGGCGTCGAGAAAGCCGTCTATGTCCAGACCAACTGGGCGAAGGAGGACTTCGAGAATGAAGTCGCCTTCCTGCAGAAAACATCAGACGAAACCGGCTGGCCGCACGCCATCGTCGGCTATGCCGACATGACGGTGGACGATGTCAGGCCGCAGATCGACCGGCTGATGAAATACAAGCTGCTGCGTGGCGTGCGCATGCAACTGCATTGGCACGAGACACCCGCCTTCCGCTTCGCCGCCTTGGCCGATCAGGTCATCGACCCCAAGGTTCGCGCCAATGTGGCGAGGCTGAAGGACTATGGCCTGTCATTCGACCTGCAGCTCTTCCCGGCACAGATGAAGGACGGGCTGACTTTGGTCGGCGAAAATCCGAAAACGAATTTCATCCTCACCCATGCCGGCATGCTGACCGGCATGGAACCGGAAACCGCCGAGGCCTGGAAGGCCGGCCTGCGCACGCTCGCCGCAGCGCCCAATTTCTACGCCAAGCTGTCGGGGCTCGGCACTTTCGAGCATCGTAACGATCCGACGCTGATCGCCTACATCGTCGACAACGCGATCGAAATCCTCGGTGCGAACCGGCTGATGTTTGGCTCCAACTTCCCGATCGAAAAGCTGTGGACCAGCCACGCCGAACTCATCAAGGCGCATCGAACTGCGGTGGGCAAGCATGGGCCGACGGCAGCGGCGGATATCTTCTGGAACACGGCGGAGAAGGTATACCGGCCAGTGTAGCGCATTCTTCCCCTTCTCCCCTTGTGGGAGAAGGTGGATCGGCGCGATAGCGCCGAGACGGATGAGGGGTGCTCCAGGGAATGCCAGCGTCTCACTCCGCTGGAACCCACCCCTCATCCGTCGCCTGCGGCGACACCTTCTCCACAAGGGGAGAAGGGAGAGGCGCCGGCCGCTCACCTCACCTCGAATTGCGGATCGACCGGGATCTGCATCGCGGTGACCAGATGATTGGTCTGACCGGCCAAGCCGATGATCGACACCAGCTCGCCATGCTGCGCGTCGGTCATGCCCTTGGCGCGCGCGGCGGCCGTGTGCGAGTGAATGCAATAGGAACAGCCATTGGCGACCGACACCGCGATGTAGATCATTTCCTTGGTCAGCGGATCGATGGCGCTGTCGGCCACCATCACCGCCTTGAGTTGCTCCCACACCCGTTTCAGCGATGCCGGATCGTTGGCCAACCCGCGCCAGAAATTGTTGACGAAGTCGGATTTGCGCGTCGCGCGGATGTCGTCGAACACGGCCTTCACCGCCGGGATTTTTTCGACCTCGGCGTCGCTGAGAAGTCTTGTGGTGGCCATGGCGTTTCCTTTCGTTTTCGGTGCCAGGTAACTGGAATCGGAAGCTCAATAGCCTCCAGCAACCCATTCACTTGATTGGCACATTTGACTTTCCGCGTAGTAGGCGGCACCGCCAGGATGTGTCGAGATTCAGGTCAGGCCGCGTCGAAAATGGTGGGTTCCGAGAACCGGAGCGGAGCGTACTAAAGGTACGTGAGCACCGGAAGCGCAGGAGCGCGCCATTTGCAGGCCGGCCTCACCTGAATATCGGCACATCCTAATGCACGGCCGCGTACATAATCTTCTCCTCCGTGGCCTCGGCCGGTGAAAACTCCTCGACGATACGCCCCTGCCGGCACACGAGAATCCGATCGGACAGGTTCATGATCTCCGGCAGGTAGGACGAGATGACGACGACAGCCAGGCCCTCGTCGGCCAGCCGGTTGATGATCTGATGGATTTCGGCGATGGCGCCGACATCGACGCCGCGCGTCGGCTCGTCGAAGATGACGATGCGCGGCTGCTGCACCAGGCCCTTGCCGATCACCACCTTCTGCTGATTGCCGCCGGAAAGCTCGACCACGCGCGCATTGTCGTTGATCGCCTTGATGTTGAGCGTCTTCGTCCATTCGGCCGAGAGCTGGCGCATTTCCTGCTGGTTGATCACCCAGGCCTTGTCGCGCCCCGCCGCCAGCAAGCCGCCGAACAGGTTCTCGGCGACGCTCATGGTTTCGAAAATGCCCTCGCTCTTGCGGTCTTCGGTGACATAGACGATGCCATCGGCCACTGCTTGGCTCGGCACCAGGTAACGCACCGGTCTGTCGTCGAGTTCGATCGCGCCGCCGCGCAGGAAATCGCGCTTGTAGATGCCGGAGACGATCTTGAAGGTCTCGGTGCGCCCCGACCCGATCAGCCCGAACACGCCGGTGATCTGGCCCTCGAAGATCGAGAAGGAGGTGTTGCGCACGACATTGCTCATCGAAATGTCCTGCACCGACAGCACTTTCTTGCCCGCCTTGCGCAATTTCGCCTCGTCGCGCTGGCGATAGATCTGCCCCGACAGCGAACGGCCGACCATCGCCGACACGATTTTGTCGCGATCGAAAGCCGATGTGTCGTCGGTCACCACCAGCTCGCCGTCGCGCAGGATGGTAATGCGATCGGCGATCAGCAGTGCCTCTTCCAACGCATGGCTGATAAAGACGATGGAAACGCCACGCGTCTTCAGCCGGCGGATCAGCGCGAAGAAGTGGCGCTTCTCCTCAGGCGTCAGCGTCGCGGTCGGCTCGTCGAAGATGATGATCTCGGCATTGTGGTGGACGGCGCGCGCAATCTCGACCATCTGCCGCTTGGCCGCGCCGAGCGTTGCCACCATCGCATTCGGGTCAACAGGGAAATTCAGCGACTGCAGGAATTGCTGCGCCGAAATGTAGGTGCCGCGCAGCCGGTTGAGGAATTTCTCGGTGCCGAGATAAAGGTTCTGCGCCACCGTCATCGACGGCACCAGGCTGGTCTCCTGGAACACCATGGCGATGCCGGCCTCAAGGGCGGCATGCGGCGAAGCGTAGGCGATCTCGCGCCCCTTGTGGAACATCTTGCCGGAGGTGGCGTCGACAACGCCGGCGATGATCTTGGTCAGCGTCGACTTGCCGGCGCCGTTCTCACCGAGCAGCGCGTGGATCTCGCCCTTCCTGAGATCGAAGCTGACATTCCTCACCGCCGGCACACCGCGATAAGTCTTGGTGACGTTTTCCAGGCGAACGATCGGCTCCATCAGAAACCTCCCGTGTCGACAGCCAGCACGCAGTCGCCGCCTTTCGAGGCGATGAACAGGCGGCCGTCCTTTTCGGCCACGCTGCAGATGCCATGCCGCGTGCCGTTGGCCCGGCTGTGCAGGCTGAACTGCGGCCGCATGTCCTTGTCGAGCTTGGCCACCAGCCCATAGGAGCGGCTGGGCGACCACGGCTTGTGGATGCCCATGGTACGGATGCCGCCGCATTGCAGTGGTTCCAGGAAGCTGCGGTTGGAGGCCAGCGCCGGCGCGATCCAGTAGGCCGACGGCACCTGGTCGATCATGTCTTGCCGGTAGTGCGTTTCCTGCAGCACGAATTCGATCAGCCGGTTGCGCGGCGCAAACAGCGTCAGCCATGCGCCGTCGTCGCTGGCCGGCGATAGCCGCGCGGGATAGCCGGGCAAATGCGCCAGCACCGTCGAGCGGTTGCCCGTCGCGCTATCGAAGCGGATAAGCTGATGGCGCCAGCTTTCGCTGACCAGCACATCGGCGCCAATAGGGTGAAGGCTATACGGAAAGGCGATATCTCCAGCCACCTTGCGGAAGTCGCCGCCTGCCCGGTCGCGCTTCCAAAGCGAACCGGACGCGCCCTTCTTCATCAGGTCGGCTGCCCATTGCGATGGCGCATGCTCGGCCGATCCATTGGCCAGCCACAACGTGCCGTCTTTGGGATAGGCAAGCGCCGTGATGCAGCGGATATCGGCCGGCAGCGAAATCTCCTCGCCGCCAATCAGCAGCTTGCCGGTTTCGAGCGCCACGGTGAGTTCTCCGGTCGGCGACAGCGCGAGCGCACTGATCGTCGCCGGCAGAGTTTCGACCACCGTCGGCTCGCCTTTCGCGACAACCGCAAACACCGTATTGCCGCTCGAGGCAAGCAGCCTCTCGCCATTGACCAGCAGATTGTCCGGCTCGGTCATTTGGGCAAATGCCGGCGCATCATCAAGCCGCGTGTTGGGCCGGAAGGCGCCGTCGAGCGGCGGAATGGTCACCGCCTTGCCACGGAAGAGATCAAGCACCGGATCGAGGATCATGATGTCGCTCCCCAATAGGAAGCAGGGCTGGTCCAGTTCGGGTCGGCGCCGTCGATCCTGTAGCGGCCGACACGGTTGTTGAGGATGCCGCCGACGAACAGATAGCCCTTGTGCTCACGCATCGAGGTGACCATCGGATGCGCGCCGCCGGTGAGATCGCCCATCGCCTCGACGATGCCGCCCTTCTCGTTGAATTTGACCACGCCGCCGGTGTTGATGTTGGGAAACAGCCATTCGTCCTGCGGCAGCCGGCGCGTCATGCGCTTGCGCATGTCGGGGTGGCGCAGTGACAGGTCGAAGCTCGGCGTGCGCATGCCGAGCCAGGCCATCCAGTAATTGCCGTCCGAGGCCCGGTTGATGTTGTCGGGGTAGCCCGGCATGTCGCGGATGACGCATTCGGCGGTGCCGGCCTTCGGCCCTTCCAGCCAGTAGCGGTGCACGCGGCAGGCCCAGCTTTCGGCGAAGAACAGCGACTTGCCGTCATGCGCCATGCACACCCCATTGGTGTAGCGGTAGCCGTCGAGCAGAGTCTTGGTCGACCCGTCCTTCGGATCGTAGACCAGCAGCCGTCCCGTCGCGCGGTTCTCGATCGAGTCCAGCGCCCAATCGTGCGCGTCATAGCGCTTGGTGGAATCGGTGAAATAGATGCGGCCGTCCGGCGCGATATCGCAATCGTTGGGATCGCGCAGCCGCGCATCGTCGACGATCGAGGTCAAGGAGCGCGCCGTCTCGGCTGAGAGGCGCTTGACCTCGCGGTCCGGCGAGACGGAATAAAGCCCCATGGCGCCGACGCAGCTGATCAGATTGCCCGATTTGTCGAAGGCAAGCCCCAGCGGAAAGCCTCCGATATGGGCAAAGACCTCGGAGCGTTTGTAATCGGGGGCAAAGAAGCGGACGATCTCGCCGTGGCGCGTGCCGCAATAAAGGTGGTCGTCACGGTCGAGGATGACGTCTTCCGGCCCTTCCAGCTCGCCAAGCCCGATATGGTCGGCGGCCGACAGCCGGTTGTCGAGTTCGAAGGGGGTGCCGGAGCCAGGCGCGGCCGACTGCGTCTCGCCCATCTTGAGATAGACCGGCGCGACATAGACCTCGTTCAGCACCTTGTGGCGGTTCTTCAGCCAGCGGATGTCGATGGTGACGGCGACAGCAAGCAGGATGCCCAGCACCATCTGATTGGTGCCGGTGCCGTAGCCGAGCCGGATCAGCCCGTTCGTCATGGTCAGCACGATGATGGCGCCCATCAGCCCCTTGACCACCGAGCCGCGTCCGCCGCCGAGGCTGACACCGCCGACGACCGCTGCGGTCAGCGCCATGATTTCCAGGTTGAGCCCGGTGCCCGGTCCCGCCCCGCTCAGCCGGCAGGCGATGAGGAAACCGCCGATCGAGGAGCAGAAGCCGGAGAAGACATAGGTCATGAAGACGGTGCGGCGCACGCGAATGCCGGCATTGTGCGCCGAGCGGCGCGAGCCGCCGACCGCCAGCACATGCCAGCCGGGACGCGAGCGCGTCAGCGCGATATGGGTGACGATAGCCAGGATGATGGCCAGCCACACCGACACCGAAAGCCCCCAGAATGTGCCGTCGCCGATGAAGTCGAGCACGTCTGAGGAGGCCTGGGAAAGCTGGACATCGGCGGCATAGGTACTGACCAGGATGTCGAACAGCGCCCGCCCGAAGATGAAGGTGACCAGCGTGGTGAGAAAAGCGCGCAGTCTCAGATACCCGACGAGATAGCCATTGATGGCGCCGAAGACGAGCCCGGTGGCGAGAGCCGCGGCCAGCGCCAGCCACACCGACTGTTCCAGGATGAAGAAGACGTAGACGGCGGAAAAGCAGGACAGTGCGAAGATCGAACCGACCGAGAGATCGATGCCGCCGCCCAGCATCACCACCGTCATGCCGGTGACGACGAGCGAGAACTCGCCGAGCTGGCGGGTCGATTCCTGCAGGGAATTGAGCTTGAAGAAGCCCGGTATGACCGAGCCGAACACGCCGAGCGTCGCCACCAGCGCCAGGAAGGGAATGGCGTTGTCGGTCCAGCGCTTGGTCAGGATCTCGCCGACCAGATGGTCGGGCACGAGATTGTATCGCCAGGCCTGCAAGCGTTCACGAAGGGTCATTGGCGGCTTTTGTCATTCAGCGGGAAAAGGTGGCAAATAGGAACAGGTGGCAAACGGGAAAGAGGTGGCCGAAACGATCCGGCCACCTCACGGATGCCTTCAGAAGGCGCGGCTTACTTCGCCGCCGCCTCGGCCTGCAGCGCCTTGAGGTCCCAGCAACTGTCCGGCTTGAGGTCGGCCTTCGTCGTCGCCTTCTCCAGCGTGTAGATGTAGGTGTGCGAGGTGCCGGCCGGCTGGCCGCTCTGCAGCAGGAACTTGATGATGGCGTTCATGTCGCCCGACTGGCGGGCAAGGTCGGTCATCACAACGGCGCCATAGGTGCCGTCCACTAATTTGTCGCAGTCGGCGGCCTTCTCGCCGCCACCGGTGGTGACCAGGAACACCTTGCCGTCGAGCTTGGCATCGCGGATCGCGGCGGAAGCGCCGGTGGCGTCTCCATCCCAGAAGTCGATGATCGAGCAGATGTCGGGATGCTGCTGCAGCATCGTTGTCGTCACGTTGCGCGAGGTGGTCGCGTCCCAGTTGGAATCCGGCTTGGCGACGACCTGGAAGTCCGGGTGCTTGTCCAGCACCTTCATGATGCCGGCATATTGGTAAAGGCTGGAGGAGTTCGCCTGGTCGCCCTGCACAAGGCCGATCTTCTTCGATGAATTTTCGCCGCAGCCCTTGATCGCGGCTTCCGCCTCGAGCTGGCCGAGCTTGTCCCAGTCGCTGCCGACGAAGGCATCGGCCGGGAAGTTGGCCGGATTGTCGACGAGCAGCACATAGGTGCCGGCGGCCTGCGCCTTCTTCATAAGCTTGGAATAGGAGTTGAGGTCGGGCGCATGGATGATCAGCACGTCGGGCCTTGTATCGGAAGCGATGGCGTCGGTGATCGCCTGCGCGCCGGCGTCGACCACCCAGTTCGGATCGCGGGTCTCGAACGTGCCGCCCCAGGCCTCGACCTCCTTCTTCAGATAATGCGCCCAGCCCTGCGCCAGGTCGAAGCCCATGGCCAGCGGCACCAGCATGACGCGCTTGCCCTTCAGCGCCTGCGCGTAGGCTGCCGGGCCTGGATCGTCGGCGGCGAAGGCCGGCGCCACGAAGGCGGTAACGGCGAGCGCCGTTGCGGCGGCCATCAATGTCCTGAATAGTTTCATGTCATACCCCTCTGGTTTCGATTGTTGCCGGTCGGTCGGCATGACCCGGCCGGGTACCCGAGAGCAGGATGGGCAAGCCCATCCTGCTCAAATGTCGCCCTGTTGCGCGGTCTGTTCGTCGCGCGGATTGATGATGCCGTCGACGATGATCGCACCGAGCAGGATCGCCGCCTTGATGAGATTCTGGTAGAGCAGCGGAATGTCGATAATGGTCATGGCGTTGAGCAGGATGCCGATCAGGGCCGCGCCGACCAGCACGTTGCGCACCCCACCCCTGCCTCCCGACAGGCCGATGCCGCCGATCACCGCCACCAGCACGATGTCGTAAAGCAGCGTCGAGTTGACGACGCGCGTGTTGATCGAATGCAGGCTGGCGGCCGTCAGCAGGCCGGCGACCAGCGCTACGACAGCCGAAAGCACGTAGCGCAGCACCAGCATCGGCCGCACCGGAATGCCGATGTTGCGGGCCGCCACCGGATTGTCTCCGGCAAAATAGATGAAGCGGCCCCATTTGGTGAAGCGCAGGAACAGGAAGACCAGAAACGCCAGCGCGGCGAAGACGAACACCTCGATCGGGATATCGAGGAAGCGCAGGCCACCGAGCAGTTCGACCCAATGGCCTTGCGGCACCGGCACGGCATCCTGCGTGATCAATTGCGAGCGCACATAGCCGAAGACGAAGGAGCCGGTGGCCAGCGTCACGAAGATCGCCGGCACGTCGGCATAGGCGACGAGAAAGCCGTTGAGCAGACCGATGGCGAGCACGCCCGCCAGCACATAGGCGAAGGCGAGCCCATCCGGCGTGCCGGCATTGAGCAGCTGCAGATACCACGCGACCGACATCGCCATGATCGCCACGGCGGACAGATCGATGCCCCGGCCGATGATGACCAAAGCCATGCCGAGCGCCAATATGCCCAGCACCGAGACGGAACGGACGATGGCGACGAGGTTGTCGGCGGCGAAAAAGCCCGGCAGGCAGATGGCCGCCGCGATGAACAGCACCACGGCGATGGCAAAGACGATGCCTTCCTGATTAAGGCGCCTCCAGTCCGGCCAGCCGATCGCGTTCATCGCCCCTCTTTCGCCCAAGGGATTTTCTTTCCGGTGGAAGGCCCCGTCGAACCTCCGTCCCGACTGAAAGCTAATCGGCTCAACAGCGGCTCGTCAAATGAATCCGCGTTCAACAAACGGTCTGACGCCACTATTTGTCGAGTGGATGCATCGATTGCCGAAACTGGCGCAATGGTCGGAAACTCTTGCGCTTTTTGGCTATTCTTTGCGTCGATCGCGCGGCTCGCGAACCGGTGCGTTCAAAGCCGACGATGCCGGGGGAATTTGCGTCCGCAAAGCGCGGCAGGCGCGATGTCAATTGTTCCCGGAGTGTCCGGAAACTTCGGCGCCGGCCGAAGGTGGCAGAACCAGGAAACGCAGAGATGCGGCAAGCCCGATCAGGCCGATCGCCGCGAAAGCCACTCTGAAGTCGAAGAGATCCGGCACCGCCCCACCCCGCACGATCTGCGACAGATTGAGGATCGCGGCCGCGACGGCGACGCCGAACAGCATCGCCATCTGCTGCAGCATGCTGGAAAGCGTCGCCGCAGAGCTTCGCTGTCGCGCATCGATGTCGGCGAAGGCCAGCGTGTTCAGCGCCGTGAACTGCATAGAACGCGACAGGCCGGCGACCAGCATCAGCGCCACCACCAGCCCCCACGGTGTTTGCGGCGAGATCGCGCCGCAAGCGATGATCGCCAGCGATGCGATCAGCCCGTTCACCACCATAACGTTGCGAAAGCCGTAGCGCTTGAGTGTCGGTGTGGTGACCGTCTTCATGCCGAGATTGCCGAGGAAATAGGCCAGCACCAGCAGGCCGGCGTCGACCGGCCGAAGGCCGAAACCGACCTGAAAGAGCAGCGGCAAAAGGAATGGCGTGGCGTTGATGGCGATCCGGACGATCGTGCCGGCGGCGAGCGTCGAGATGGCAAAGGTCAGCACCTTGAAGGCCGAGAGATCGAGCAGCGGATGCTCTGCCCGCAAAAGATGGCGAACCGCGAACCAGCCGATCACGATGCCGATGCCGATCGAACCGATCGTCGGCAGCATGCCGTCCTCGGGATGCGCCAGCCGGTCCAACCCGTAGAGCATCACCGCAAGCCCGAGCGACGTAAGGAAAAACCCCGACCAGTCGAGCGGCCGGGCCTCGGAATCGCGGTCGCCCGGCACGAAGCGGGCCACCAGCAACAGACCGGCCAATCCAAGCGGCACGTTGATGAAGAAGTTCCAGTGCCAGGACAGATAGGTGGTGATGAAGCCGCCGAGCACCGGCCCGACCACCGGCGCGAACAGAGCCGGCCAGGTGATCAGCGCCGTGGCGGCGATCAGCTCGGACTTGGCGGCGTTGCGCAAAACCAGAATGCGGCCGACCGGCGTCATCAGCGCGCTGCCCAGGCCTTGCACGATGCGGGCAGCGACAAACGCGGTCAGGCTCTGCGAGAAACCGCAGGCGATGGAGGCGAGCGTGAACAGCGCGATCGCGATCAGGAAGATGGTGCGCGCGCCGAAACGGTTGGCGAGCCAGGCTGACAGCGGCACGAACACGGCCATGGTCAGCATATAGGCGGTGATGCCGATGCTCATCGCCACCGCCGGCACGCCGAAGGACTGGCCCATCTGCGGCAGCGACGTCGAGATAATCGTTGAATCGAGCAGTTGCATGAAGAAAGCGACGGCAACGATCAGCGCCACGCGCCGTGCCTGTTGGGCCGCAAGCGCCGGCTGGAACACGGCGTCGTTGTCGGGAACGCTGCTCATAACGCGCTGGTTGAACAGCATAAAGCTGGTCCAGTCCAGAGTTTATCCAACAAACTTCCGTGTCGCCGTTTGGCCTGTTATGGATGAGCGGGTGGCCAAGGAAAACGCATGAAGCCTATCTATATCGACTACCTCAACGCCCTCGACATCGAAGCGCTTGCGATGACCGACGCCGAGATCATCGCCGCCGTCGAGGCCGGGCTCGTCGCGCAAGGCAATGGCCAGACGGTGATCGAGCCGCGCGTCCATCTCGAGCCCGATCCATCCTTCCATGGCCATTTCAACGTGCTGCGCGGCTATGTTGCCCCGCTCGACGCTGCCGGCGTGAAGATCGTCGGCGACTATGTCGACAATTACCTGCACGGCCTGCCGTCCGAATTCGGCATCCTCAACCTGTTCGATCCGCGCACCGGCACGCCGCGCGCTATCCTCGACGCCACCGTGATCACCGACATGCGCACCGGCGCCGTCACCGCGATCGGCGCCAAGCATCTGGCGCGCAAGACCTCCAAGGTGCTGGGACATATCGGCGCGCGCGGCACGGCCTATTGGAACGTGCGGCTGCTCGACCATCTCTTCGACTTCGACGAAATCCGTGTCCATTCGCGCAGGCCCGAAAGCCGCGACAGCTTTGCCGCGAAACTGTCGGCCGACCTCGGCAAGAAAGTCACCGCCGTCGCCGACTGGAAAAGCTGCGTCGACGGTGCCGACATCGTCGTCGAGGCCTCGCGCCTCAACGAGCCGCAACCCTTGCTCAAGACCGAATGGATCAAGCCGGGGGCCTTCGTCGTGCCCTACGGCACGATGAGCGCCGTTGAGCTTTCGCTCACCGACATCATGTCGAAGATTGTTGTCGACGACTGGGGCCAGTGCAAAGGCGGCAAGTTCGGCTCGCTACGCGGCCATGTCGAGACCGGAAGGCTGAGCGAAGCGACGCTGCATGCCGAGCTCGGCCAGATCGCCGCCGGCAAGAAGGCTGGTCGGCAAAACGACGACGAGACGATCCTGTTCTGGCATCGCGGCCTGTCGCTCTCAGACATTGCGCTCGGCAAGGCGATGCTCGCCAAGGCCGGCGAAAAAGGCATTGGACAGAGGCTGCGTTTCGCATGAGCGCGCTCGTTCTCACCGGCGCCGGCGTCAGCATCGACGATGTCGCGGCAGTCTCCCGAAACGCCGACAAGGTGGAGGTGACGCCGACGGTCATCGAGAGGCTCGGCAAGGCGCGAAAGGTGCTCGACGAGGCCGCGGCCGGCGGCCAGCAGATCTACGGATTGAACACCGGCCTCGGCGCCAATCTCGTGACCGCGGTCGAAGGCGACGCCAGCGCCTTCCAGCGGCAGTTGCTCGAAGGCCGGAGCGCTGGGGTCGGCGAGGCCTTGCCGATTCCCACGGTGCGCGCGGCGATGTTTGCCCGCATTGCCATGCTGGCGGCCGGCGGTTCGGGCCTGTCGCCACATATCTTCACCGCGCTTGTCGAAGCCCTCAATGCCGGCGTCCACCCGGTGATACCCTCGCTCGGCTCGATCGGCGACGGCGACCTGGTGCTGATGACGGCGATCGCCCGCATGCTGATCGGCGAAGGCGAAACCGACTACCAGGGCCGGCGCATGCCCGCCGCCAAGGCACTGACGATGGCGCGGCTGGCTCCGGTTAGCCTGGCGCCCAAGGACGGCCTGTCGTTGATCAATGCCTCCGCCGTGTCCACCGGCGCCGGTGCGCTGACGCTTATCGATGCGCTCTCGGCGCTCGCACAACAGCAGCAGGCCGGCGCACTGACGATGGAGGCGCTTGGCGCCAACCGCACCATCCTCGATGCACGCCAGCATCTGGCGCGGCCGGGGGCCTGCCAGCAGGTGGCGGCAAAGGCGCTGCGCGAGCTGCTGGCGCGCGACGACGCGCCGGCCGCGACCACCATCCAGGACCCGCTGTCGATTCGCTGCATGCCCTCGGTCCATGGCGCGCTGATCCAGGCGATCGATCACGCGCGGCTCGCGGTCGAGATCGAGCTCAACGCCGCCGCCGACAATCCGCTGGTGCTGGCAGACGATGCCGTCGTGATGTCGACCGGCAATTTCCACACCGTATCGCTTTCGCTGGCCTTCGAGACACTTGGCCTGGCGATCGCGCAATGCGCGGCGGCCTGCGCCGCCCGCTTCATCCAGCTCACCGGCTCCAGCCGTCACGGCTTGCCGAAATATCTGTCGCCCGTCGGCGGCGCCTCGGCCGGCTTCGTGCCGCTGCAGAAAACGGTGACGGCGATCCTGGCCGGCATCCGCCACAAGGCAAATCCGGTGATGCTCGACTTCCTGCCTGTGTCCGAGGGCGTCGAGGATCTTGCGACGCAAGCGCTGCTGGCTGTCGCCAAATGCGCCGAAATGATCGCGCTGTGGCGTCGGCTGATCACCTTCGAGCTGATGGCGGCGGCGCAGGCCGTCGATTTGCGCGAGGGAGCAACGCTTGCGCCGGCCACCGCCGCGATCCACACGGCCGTGCGGGCGCATGTAGCAACGCTGAAGGAGGACCGCCCGCTCGGCGTGGACGCCGAGGTGCTCTACGCCTCGCTCGCCGGCGGGACGTGGCGGGGTCCGCCAGCAACAGGCTAAACGAGCAGCCTGTCAGGGCTTTGCGTCGACCTTCTTCATGAACTGGGCGAGCTCGCCCGGGTCCATCCGCACGACATGCTTGTCTTCCGGATAGGCGCCGCTCTCGACGTCGGCGACATATTCGGCGAAAGCCGCGATGCGCTCCTGCTGCAGCCGATCGTATTCGGCGGCGAAGTTGCGATAGACTTTCGAGTGGCGCGGCATGTGACCCCGGTTCGCGCCGAGAATATCCTCGGCGAACAGATATTGCGCGTCGCAGCCGGTGCCCGCGCCCATCGACAGCATGATCAGCGAAGTGCGCTCCGAGATCGCCTTCGCCACCTCGACCGGCACCACTTCGATTTCGGCGCCGATCGCGCCGGCCGCCTCCAGCTGCTTGACCGCCTCGAACACCTGCATGGCCGCGTCGGCGGTCTTGCCGACCGCCTTGAAGCCGCCGGTCCAGGTCGCGCGCGACGGGATCAGGCCGACATGGCCGATCACCGGAATGGCGTCGTCGGCCATGCGCTTGACCGTGGCGTAGCCGGCGCTGCAATAGACGGCGTCGGCGCCACCCTTGTAGAGGCGGAAGGCCCAGCGCAGGAAATCGTCGGCCGTGCCGATCTCGAAGAAATTCTCGCCCGGCATGGTGAACAGGCTGGGCGCCGCATCCCGGTACTGGGGATTGAGCACCAGTTCCGGCGGCACCGAGACGATGTCGACCCCTGCCCGCTCGGCGGCCTCGGCCTCGTCCAGCGTCAGCACGCGCAGCATGGTCAACTGTCGCTTGCCTTTCATGGCGCGCAGATCGGCAACGGTCGGTCTCTTTCGGCTCATCTTATGTCCCTGTTTGCTGGCGGACGTTCGGTTGATCTTGCTGTCACCCTATCGACCGCGCGGCTGACTGGATAGCCGACGGGCCTGCTACTCTGCAGCCCTCGACATGTCGACCGTGTGGAACTCGCCACGATAGGGCCTGGCCGTCGGCGGCAGCTCGCGCTTGAGGTAATGGTCCTCGTATCTGAGCTGCCTGAGCAGCACCGGCCACACCTCGCGATAGGCATGCCACATCGACGGATTGGGTTCTGGTAGGTCGTGCTTGATCAGCGCATGCAGCTTCGGCAGCGCGTGATAGGGCACCATCGGGAACATGTGATGTTCGACGTGATAATTCATGTTCCAGTAGATGAACCGGCTGATCGGATTCATGTAGACGGTGCGTGTGTTCAGCCGGTGATCGGTGACATTGTCGGCGAGCCCGATATGCTGCAGCAGTCCGGTCAACACCATGTGCCAGGTGCCGTAGAGGCGCGGCACCCCGATCAGCACCAAAGGCAGCCATGAGCGAAGCGCGATCGCGACAGCTATCGTCGCGACATACACGACCATATGCCAGCGCGCCGCTACCACCGCCTTGTGCTGGTCCATCTCGGGGATGTAGCTCTTCTCGTCATCCGACAGCCGGCCAAGAGCCTGGCGCAGCAGCGTCGGCAGCGAATAGCGGAAATCGAGGATGCCGGTGAAGGCTAATGCCGCCTTGATGAGGTCCGGCGGCCGCATCACCGCGATCTCGGCGTCGCGTCCGACAATGATGGTGTCGGTGTGGTGGCGGGCGTGGCTCCAGCGCCATTGCACCGGATTGCGCATCAGCATGAAAGAGGCGATGTGATAGACGACGTCGTTCATCCAGCGCGTGCGAAACGCAGTGCCGTGGCCGCATTCGTGCCAGCGCGAGTCGCTCGACGAGCCATAGAGCACCCCATACACCATGAGGAACGGCGCCACCCACCAGGTGCCCCAGAACCAGACGATGCCCACCGCCGAGCCCAGGATCGCGACGACCCAGATGATGGTGTCGCGGATCGCCGGCCCGTCGGAGCGCTGCATGAGCGCCTTCATCTCCTTGCGCGGCACGTCGGTGTGGTACCACTCGGCCGACGCCAGCCCGGTCTCGATGGCAAGCCGCGTGCTTTCGCCGACCAGGCTGTAATCGCGTTTTGTCTTGGCGGCCGTCGCCATTATCGTCTCGCCCTGCCCTAGAGCATGATGCCGAAAAGTGTGAAGCGGTTTTCGGACGACATCATGCTCTCTCTTTTGATCTAGAGTCCGTTGGCACGGAATTTCCCGTCGAGGAATTTCTTCGCGCGCGGCACGTCGTCCTCGGTCAGATGCTCGATGATCACCGGGATGTTCGGATGCTTCTCGCTGAGCCGCTTCAGGTAAAGGTCGTAGTTCAGCGCGCCGAGCCCCGGCGCTGGCAATTCGATCTCGCCGACGCCGCGGAACGTCAACCCTTCATGCGCGTCCGCGTCGCCGATATCGGCGTGCTTCTCCGTCTTGTCGCTGCCTGAGCGCTTGACGTCCTTGGCATGCGCGATGCGGATCTTGTCGGTCAGCGTGTCGAACACCTGGTTCAGCACCTGGTCCATGCGGTCGATGTTGTGCGCCTCGAAATAATTGGTCGGGTCCATCAACAGGCCGAGGCCCGGATGGTCGACCTGCGCGAACATCCTGACCGTCTCTTCGACCGAGCCGACGACATTGTTGACATAGGTTTCGAGCAGGAACACCGCGCCGTGGTCGTAGGCGGTCTGGGCAAGGTCCGAGATCACCTTGCGGCATTCCTCGAAACCTTCCTCGGTCTTGTTCTTCGGGTGATGCACCCAGTCGGACTCGGTGTTGTAGGTGCCGGTCTCGGAGATCACGTAAGGCGAGCCGAATTCGCGCGCGTTGCGGATGGTCTCCTTCAGGTAGCCGACGCGTTTCTCGCGCTCGCCTTTGTCGGGATGGATGATGTTGGTGTAGCCCGAGATGCAGCATACAGGCAGATTGTGGTCGCGGAATGTGTCGCGAACTGTCCTTGCCTTGTCCCTGGTGATCTGCCCGGCCGACAGGTCGACATCCTTGAAGTGGAGGTCGAGCTGCACCGTGTTGAAACCGAGCGCGCGGATGCGCCTGGCGGTTTCCTCCAGCTCGTAGGGGAAATAGCCTGTGAAGATACCTGCCTGCATCATGAGGTGAAGTCCTCCCGGTAAGCGATTCAGTTGCCCTGTCTTTTGGTCTTGCCTTTAGCCGCCTAATCGACAGGGATTTCGGACAGCTTGATCGTGCGGGCTTCCGCCATCGAGCGGTAGCCTGCCTCGACCAGGGCCATGGTCTTGACGTTGTCGGCGACGGAGAGCGCCGGCGGCGTGCCGGTCTTCAGCGCATATTGCAGTTGCTCCATGACGCCGATGAAGGCCTGCGGAAACCACATCGTCTCCCAGCGCGGGCTGACCCATTTGCCGCCGGTCGTCTCGCTCGAGGCGTAGGTCAACGTCGAGGCAACACCTTTCGGCCAACCGATCGTGCCTTTGGCCACGCCCTTGGTGCCGTCGACGCGCCAGTTGATATGCTGGTCGTCCTCATAGCCGTCCTGGCGCGGGCCGGACCAGACATCCTCCAGCGACACGGCAAGCACGCCGGAGGCAAAGCGCAGCGTCGACACGGTGATGCCGTCGGAGTGCTCGAACGTCGTGCGCGGATCCTTGCGCGTCAGCGTCGTGATCTCGTCCGGATCGCCGAACAGGAAGCGCAACACATCGAGATGGTGAACGCTCATATTGGCAAGCGTCAGCCGGTCGTAACCGGCAAGGAAGCCCTGCCAGTGCGGGATCGCGTGCATGTCGATCTGCGCAAACACGATCTCGCCCAGCGCGCCGCTGTCGATGATCTGCTTCAACACGCGCATCGACTGGTCGTAGCGCATGTTCTGGTTGACCGAGAGGATCTTGCCGGAGGCCGCCGCCTCGTCACGCACCTTGACCGCCTCCTCGACCGAGAGCGCCAGCGGTTTCTGCGCCAGGATCGCCTTGATGTGCTTCTGCTTCAGCGCGTGGCGGATCAGCGCCGGCTGCAGGTCGGGCGGAAAGGCAAGGTCGACGATCTCGACAGTCTCGTCCTCGATCAATTGTTCCGGCGTGTCGTGGACGGTCGGAATGCTCCAGCGGTCCGCCACCTTCCGCGCATTCGCCCTGGTGCGCGAAGCGATGGCGATGACTGGGAAGCCGGCTTCGTGATAAGCGGCCAAATGGCATTCGGCCATGATCATGCCAGCGCCGATGCAGCCGATCCGGTAGTCCTTGACCCGGACGCTTACGTCCGGCTCGAAACCCATGCTCGCCATCCATTCCTCCCGTCGAGGATTGGATATAGCGCGATGGTCCGGCCCTCAGCCAAGGCCCGCGCCATCATTTCCCATCAGCGATCGTCAGCTTGCCGCGATCAGCACCGTGCTGTCCGGCGACCAGCTCAGCACCACGGGCTCACCTTCGGCCAGTCGCTCGGCGCCGGTGTTCTGCACGATCACCTTCAGCGTCTGGCCATCGCGGTCGACGAAATAAGTGCTGTTGTTGCCGGCGAAGATGCGCTTCGAGACCCGTCCCTTGAGCGAGTTGGCATTGCCTGCATCGGCCTTTGCAGTGCCCGTTGAGATCTGGATGCGCTCCGGTCGTACCGCGCAGCTCGCCTTGACACCAGCCGACAGCGCAGGCCCGGAGGCGGCGGCAATCGTCGTACCGTCCGGCAGCTTGATGCCGTTGCCGGTGGCATCGCCGCGAAAGATGTTGGCGTCGCCGAGGAAGGTTGCGGCAAACTCGCTCTGCGGCAGGTCGTAGATCTCTTCCGGCGGCCCTTCCTGCACCAGCCGACCATCGCGCAGGATACCGATGCGGTCGCTCATCGTCAGCGCTTCCTCCTGGTCATGGGTGACGAAGATGGTGGTGATGCCGATCTCGCGCTGGATGCGCTTCAATTCGATCTGCATGTCGACGCGCAGCGCCTTGTCGAGCGCGCCGAGCGGCTCGTCGAGCAACAGCACGCGCGGCTTGGTGACGATCGCGCGGGCGAGAGCGACACGCTGGCGTTGACCGCCGGAGAGTTGGTGCGGCTTGCGGCCACCGAGCTTGCCGAGCTGCACCAGGTCGAGGGCGCGCTGCACCTCTGTGGCGATCGTCGCTTTGGCTTCGCCGCGCACCGAAAGCCCGAAGGCGACATTGTCGGCGACACTCATGTTGGGGAACAGCGCATAGTTCTGGAACACCATACCGATGCGTCGTTTCTCGACCGGCACACGCTCGACACTTTCGCCGCCGATGGCGATGCGGCCGGAGTCGGGAAAATCGAAACCGGCGATTTGCCTCAGCAACGTTGTCTTGCCGCTGCCTGAAGGCCCGAGCAGCGCATAGAAGCCGCCATCAGCGAAATCGATCGAGACATCGTCCAGCGCCTTATGCGCGCCGAAACTGCGGGAGACGTTCGCTACCTGGACGCCAGCCATTATTTCTCTCCGCCAAATTTGAAGAAGCGTGCCGTGAGCAGCATCAGCGCCATCGACACCACGATGATGATTGTCGACACCGCGTTGATCTCGGGCGTGAAACCTTTTCGGATCGCGGCATAGATTTCGACCGGCAGCGTCGTCTGACCGGGTGTCGACAGGAAATACGAAACCACGAACTGGTCGAACGACACGGCGAAGGCGAACAGCCCGCCGGCGATGACGCCCGGCATGATCCACGGCAATGTGACGCGTATGGTCACCTGCCACTGGTTGGCGCCAAGCGAGCGCGCCGCCTCTTCCAGCTCCGGCGCGAAAGTTTGTAGCCGGGCGGAGACGACGACGATAACATAAGGCAGCGCCAGCGCGACATGGCCGAGCAGGATGGCAAACAGGCCACGTCCGATGCCGACGCCGAAGAAGAAGATCAGCATCGCCGTGCCGGTGATCAGCCATGGGATGGCGATCGGCGGGAAGAGCAGCGCCTGCAGCACTTTCTTGCCGCGGAATTCGTAGCGGTAGAGCGCAAGCGAGGCCATCGAGCCCAGCACTGTCGAGATGATCGTGGTGATGACCGCGATCTCGATGCTGTTCCAGGTCGCCGCGATCAGCTGGTCGTTCTGCCAGAGCGATTGATACCAATCCGTCGTCCATTCGAACGGCAGTTGGTAGAAGGGCGAAGCGTTGAACGACATCGCCGCCATGATGATGATCGGCAGATAGAGGAAGCCGAGCAGCAGGAAGATGTAGAGGCGGCCGAGTCCTTCGAGGATGCGCGTCACAGCCATCAGCCGGCCCTCCGCAGAACCGGCGCCGCGAGCGCCAGGATGACCAGCACGACGGCAAGCAGGATGAAGGATAGCGCTGCGCCCAGCGGCCAGTTGAAGACGGCGACGAACTGGTCCTCGATGACGGTGCCGTAGAAGGTACCGGTGCGCCCGCCAAGGATGCGCGGCTCCATGAAGGAGCCGACCACCGGCACGAAGATCAGGGCCGAGCCGGCGATCAGGCCCGGCATCGACAGCGGGATGATCACCCGCCAAAGCACCTGCAACCGCGAGGCGCCGAGCGAACGCCCGGCCTCGATCAGCGAGTCGTCGATGGCCTGCAGCGTGAGGTAGCAGGTCAGCACCATGTAAGGCACGTAGGAGTGCACCAGACCAATGATGACGGCCGGATAGGAATACATGAGGTCGATGTTGATCTTGAACGGCAGCACCGCGTTGAGCGCGGTGTCGAGGATGCCGCCTTCGCGCAGCACCATCGCCCAGGAAAAGATGCGCACCAGCCCGTTCGACCAGAACGGCAGGATGACGAGCAGGAAGATCGCCTCGCGGCTGCGGCCCTTCAACACCTTGGCCAGCACATAGGCCGCCGGATAGCCGATGACGACACACCACAGCGTCACCTCGAGACCGAGCCGCAGCGACGCGAGCATGAGCTTGGAATAAAGGCTCTGCGAGAAGAACGCCGCATAGTTGCCGAGCGTGAAAGCCCAGTCCTTCCCGGCCAGCGGCAGGTCGGTCATGAAGGAGAAGAACACCATGGCCGACAGCGGCAGGAAGATCGCCACGGTCAGCCATAGATAGGCAGGCAGGAGAAGCGGCAGAGCCGGCCTCAGTCCGCCGCGTGACGCGACCGCTCCTTGTGCTGCCATGACACCCTCCTCCCCACGATTGAAAGGACCAGCGACGCGAACCGCCGGCTGGTCCGGACGTGGTCTTAGAGACCGTTTCGAAATTCGCTGTGGCCAGTCATACGGTGGTGGTTTTCGAGAACCGGAGCGCAGTGGACATTTGGGTCCGTGAGCACCGGAAGCGCAGAAAACGCCATCAGATGCCGCCACAGTGGAATTTCCAACGGTCTCTTACTTCACGTCGACCTTGAGCTGCTGCCACAGCGCCAGATACTTTTCGCGCTGCGCGTCGGTGACCGGCGCCTGGAACTGGATGCGCTTGGCGACCTCCGGGCTGCCCATGACCTTGCGGTTGAAGGCATCCTCGGGCAGCGCCTCGACCGCCTTGGTGTTGGCCGAAACCGGAGCACCGACCTTGGTGACCCATTCGACGTAGAACTTGGGGTCGATCATGTAGTTGATGAAGGCCTCGGCGCCGGCGACGTTCTTGGAGCCGACCGGGATTGAGAACGCATCGAGCCAGGCGACGGCGCCTTCCTGCGGAACAACCAGCGAGACCGGCAGCTTGAAATGCGTCTTGGCGCGATCGGCCGAGCCGCTCCAATAGGTGCCGATGTCGATCTGGTTGGAGGCGACCATCTGGTTCCAGTCGTTCTCCGAGCTCCAGAAGGTCTTGATCTGCGGCATCAGCGAGGTGAGCTTCGCCTTGACCGCGTCCATATCCTTGATGTCGTTGATGTTCTGCCCCGACGCGATGGCGCCGAATTGCACCGCCTCGACGGCGTCGTCACGAATGATGACACGGCCCTTATGCGCCGGATCCCACATCTCGGCGATCGACGTCGGCGGCTTGTCGAAGGATTTCTCGTTGATGGCCAGCGCGGTCAGGCCCCAGACCCACGGCACGCCATAGACCTTGCCGTCATGGTCGAGCATCGGCGAGCCGGCCTTGTCCTTGGCGATATCGGCATAGTTGGAAAGTTTCGACACATCGATCGGCTGTATCAGCTTGCCGGCCATCGCCTGGTCGTTGAAGGCGGCGTTGATCATGACGACGTCGTAGAGGCCGGGATTGGTCCTGATCTTGGTCAGCATCTCCTGCTCGGAGTTGAAGAAGTCGTTGACCACCTTGAAGCCGGTCGCCTTCTCGAAATTGGCGACCGCCCAGGGCTCGTCGGCGCCGTAGCCCTTCCAGTTGAGCACATGCACTTCCTCGGCCGCCGATGCGGCCAGCGTGAAGGCTGAAACGAAGACGGCCGTCGCCGTCAAAAAAGCGGTCAGTCTGGGCATACGCATGTCTGTTTTCCTCTCATTGTTTGCCCGTTTAGCGGGCTTGTTGAATTGCAGTCGCTGCCTCCTGGCCAGGCGCGGTGCTTGCGTCGCCGCGCTGGCTCAGGAATTCCTGGATCTCGCTGTCGCTTGGCGCCGACGATCCGCCCTGGCGGGTGACCGACAAAGCAGCGGCGGCATTGGCGTAGCGGGCCGCCTCGCAAGGCGTCAGGCCGCGCGACAACGCGCTGACGAAGGCGCCGATATGGGTGTCGCCGGCGCCGTTGGTGTCGATGGCTTGCACATCGAAACCCGGCACCGCTCTTGTTCCGCCATCAGCCATCCGCACCAGGCAACCCCGCGCGCCGGCGCGAATGACGACGCCCGCTGCCCGCGGGCAGTGTTCCCGCAGCAGCCGCACAGCGACCGTCTGGGCATCGCCGCAACCGGCGATCTCGGCCGCTTCATCGGTGTTGCAGCTCAGCCATGTCGTGCGCGCCAGCACCCTGTCGAGGATCGAGCGCGGGATGTCGGCGATCACCGGCGTCGGATCGAAGACCAAGGGAATGTCGGCCGGCAAAGCCTCGATCCAGTCGGTCAGCGCCTCGCGGCTGCCAGGGTAGCTCAGCGTGTAGCCGGAGGTGAAAACCCAGTCGCCCGGAACGACTTGCACCGGCGCCATCATGTCGAGCGTGAGCCGGCTCTCGGCGCCCGGCCAGGAGACGAAGGTGCGCTCGGCATCGCCGCTGATCATGGCGACGCAATTGCCGCTGTCCATCGCCGCGGATGGCGGCGTCAGCGTTTCGATACCCTCAATGGCGAAGGCCGCGCGCAGGAAATCGCCATCCGGCCCGGTGCCGAGCTGCCCGCCGAACACCACCTTCATGCCGGTGCGGTGTGCCGCGACCATCATGTTGAAGCCGCCGCCGGCGACGCGTGCGTAGCTCGACGCGGTCTTTTCCGTGCCGGGCACCGGCAAGGCGTCGATGCGATAGACATAATCCACCACCGCGCTGCCGACATGGACGAGGCGCCCGATCATGCGGCGGCCTCCTTGCCTGAACCGAGCTTGGAGCTGCGCGCCGCGACCAGATCGTCGGCGAGCACGCGGACCGCGTCGAGGCCGATGCCCCGCAGCCCGGCGATGCGATCCTGCGGCAGGCGAGACAGGCCGCTGCAGGCGCCGGCCATGCCGGCGGCGATGGCGCCGATCGTGTCGGTGTCGCCGCCGAGATTGGCTGATATGACGGCCGCCCGCCACGCATCGCCTTGCGCAACCTCCAGCACCGCGAAGGCCGCCGGGACCGATTCCTGGCTGGCGACGCCGGTGCCGACCAGATCGACGATCAGCTTGATGGCTTCCTTCTCCACCTTGCCGCGCACGAGGTCCTGCGCCCAGACGATCCTGGCGGCGATGTCGCCGCCGGTGACCCAATGTCCGAGCACAGCGCCGAGCCGTGCCGCCGCGACGGCGTGGCCGGAGGCGGCGCGCCAGTCGCCGCCCGAAACGCCGAGACTGACCGCGGCGGCTACAGCGGCGGCGGATGCGATGGCGATCGACGTGTTGTGGGTGGCCCGGCAGGTTTCCGCCACCTTGGCGGCAAGTGCGGCGAGCGGCTCCGGCGGCATCATGATGCCGACCGGCGCAATGCGCATGGCAGCGCCATTGGTGTCACCGGCGCGCCCCGCCTCTTCCGGCGGCACGCCGTCATTGATGGCGTCGATGGCGCGCTTGGTCGACGGTCCAAGCAGATCGTAGCTGCCGCGCGCCTTGACGTCGCGTTCCCAGTCGAGCAGCGCGTTGACCCAGCGCGCATGGTCGAAGCGGTCGCCCGACTCGACCAGGACGCGGCCGAGCAGCAGCGCCTGTTCCGTATCGTCGGTGATCGCCCCGGCCGGCAGCCCCTTGGAGACCGGATGGTCATCAAAGGGCGCGACGAAACCCTCGACATGGCCGTAGAGCTCGGCAATGCGCGCCGGCGATAGCAATTGCGTCGGCATGCCCAAAGCATCGCCCAGCGCGCCGCCGATGAGCGCGCCCATTGCCCGGTCTATCGCGTCGATCGCCATGCTCAGAACTCCAGATGCAGCGCGAAATGCGCAGGGTTGAGCAGGCTGGTGACGAATTCGATCACGCGTCCGTCGGCGGCGCGCGTCAGGCGTCGCGTGCGCAGGAACGGCGTGCCCGGCGCGCAAGCGAGAACGGCGGCGTCGGCGGCGCTCAGCATCTCGATGTCGACCCATTCCTCGCCATGGTCGGGCACAAGCCCTGCCTCGCGCAGCGTCTGGTGCAGCGAGCCTTCGCGCAGGCCGCGCAGCGGCACGTCTTCCAGTTCCGGCGACAGCGGCAGGCGGCTGCGTTCGATCGAGATCGCATGGCCGTCGGCGGCATTGGTGCGGGCGCGGTCGACGGCGATAAAGGAAGGACTGTCGACACCGAGCCTTGCCGCAAGCTCGGCGTCCTCGATGACTTCGAGCCGCAGCGTGCGGGTCTCGGCGTTGGCGCCGGCATTGGCGAGCGCGCGCGACCAGCCGATGGCGTCGTCGACCGGCATGCCGTCGAAGGTGACGAAGGAACCGATGCCGACCTTGGTGGTGATCAGCCCTCGGCTCGACAGTTCCTCGAGCCCCTTGCGGACCGTGTTGCGGCTGACGGAGAAGCGCTGGACGAGTTCGTTCTCGCTCTGCAGCCGGTCGCCGAAGCTGAGCACGCCGGAGCGGATTTCATGTTCGAGAACCGTCGCGATCTGCTCGGGCTTGCCCGTGCCGGGAGTGATCTGCGCTGCGCGGCGAGCCATATCGATACCTGTTTAGTGAACCTGTATAGTCCTGTTCATTAGCGGATCTGCGAAGAAGCGTCAACGGCTAGCCTCTTCTGCCCGTCACTACAGAGGGCAATGGCATACGGGTTTGGGAGTACGGATAACCGGCATGCTTTGATTGGCGTCATCCTCGGGCTTGTCCCACTGCTGTCCGGGGCAACGCCAACCTCGGACAATCACATCGAACTATCGCCAGCAAAATTCGCTTCGCGCGGTCATGTAGGCAGCTAAACGAAGAAGAACTCTTCCACCCGCTCTTTGGCCTTGCGCAGCACCGGCAGGATGTCGCGCTGCATCGCATCGACGGAAAAGCGCGCCGACTGCGTCGAGACATTGATGGCGGCGACGGTACGTCCGGCCCGGTCGTTGATCGGCACGGCGATCGAGCGCAGGCCGAGCTCCAATTCCTCGTCGACGATGGCAAAGCTATCCGCCCTCGCCGCGTCGATCGCCTTGCCGAGCGCCGCGCGGCTGGTGATCGTCTTCGGCGTCCGCCGCTCGATCCTTGCCTCGCCGAGAAAAGCCTTCAGCTCGTCCGCAGCCATGCCTGAGAGTAGCACACGCCCCATCGAGGTGCAGTAGGCGGGCAGCCGCGTGCCGACATCGAGCGCCACGCTCAGGATGCGTCGACCAGGGATGCGCGCGACATAGACGACATCCTCGCCCGACAGCACGGCGGCGTTGCAGGCTTCGTCGAATTTGGCCGCCACCTCGCGCATGATCGGCGCCGCGAAAGTCCATAGCGACGCGCCGCCAAGCCAGGTCCGCGCTACGGTCAGCAGGCGCGGCGAGAGCGAAAACAACCGGCCCGATTGCGTCGCATATCCAGTGGACACCAGCGTCAGCAGAAAGCGACGGGCGCCGGCGCGGGTCAGCCCCGCCTCCTCCGCCATTTCGGTCAGCGTCATGCCGGATGGATGGCGGGCCAGGATTTCCATCACCGCCAGCCCGCGTTCCAGCGAGCCGACATGGTCGCGCGAGATTGTTTCCTCTTCCACAGGCGTTCCCGGCTGGCGTTGACTCCACACGGAGCGTCAGGTTAGAAATATCCCATAGAAAACATATGTTCGCAATGCGAACTTCTGTGAATCGCCGGAGTCTGGAAATGGTCAAGTTCCTGCCGCTGAAAGAGGCCGTCGCGCAGAATCTACACGATGGCGATACGGTCGCATTCGAGGGCTTCACCCATCTGATCCCGACCGCCGCCGCGCATGAGGCGATCCGCCAGGGTTTTGGCGACCTGACGCTGATCCGCATGACGCCCGACCTGATCTACGACCAGATGATCGGCATGGGCATGGCGAAGAAGATCATCTTCTCCTATCTCGGCAATCCGGGCGTCGGTTTGCTCAGGCGTGCCCGCGACGCCATCGAGAACGGCTTTCCGCGGTCGATCGAGGTCGAGGAGCACAGCCACGCCGGCATGGCCAACGCCTATGAGGCGGGCGCCGCCGGCCTGCCTTGCGCGGTGTTTCGCGGCTATCGCGGCGCCGGTCTGGCCTCGGTCAATCCGAACATCAAATCCATCACCTGCCCCTTCACCGGCGAGGTGCTTGCCGCCGTTCCGTCGATCCGGCCCGATGTCAGCTTCATCCATGCGCAGAAGGCCGACCGCAAAGGCAACGTCCTGGTCGAAGGCATCATCGGCATCCAGAAGGAGGCCGTGCTTGCCGCCAAGCGCGCGGTGGTGACGGTCGAGGAAGTGGTCGACACTTTCGACGACCTCCACCCCAACCTCACGGTGCTGCCAAGCTGGACGATCGCTGCGATCTCGGCGGTGCCGGGCGGCTCGCACCCCTCCTACACCCATGGCTATTACGAGCGCGACAACGCCGCCTATCTCGAATGGGACGAGATCGCCGCCGACCGCGACCGCTTCCAGGCCTGGATCAAGAAGAACGTCATCGACAGCAGCGCGGACGATTTTGCGGCACGCGTCGAGCATCTGAGGAAGGCCGCATGAGCGACGGTTTCACCCCCAACGAGATGATGACGATTGCCGCCAGCCGCGCGCTGAAAAGCGAGGATGTCTGCTTCGTCGGCATCGGCGCGCCCTCGGCCGCCTGCAATGTCGCACGGCTGACCCATGCGCCCGACATCACGCTGATCTATGAAAGCGGCACCATCGGCACCGCGCCCGACGTTCTGCCGCTGTCGATCGGCGATGGCGAGTTGTGCGAGACGGCCATCACCACCGTCGCGGTGCCGGAGATGTTCCGCTACTGGCTACAGGGCGGCCGTATCTCGATCGGCTTCCTCGGTGCCGCGCAGCTCGACAAATTCGGCAACATCAACACCACCGTCATCGGCGATTACGCGCATCCGAAGACGCGCCTTCCCGGCGGCGGCGGCGCACCGGAGATCGCGACCTCGTCGAAACAGGTCTACATCACCATGGCGCAGACGAAGCGCGGCATGGTCGAGACGATCGACTTCTTCACCTCCTTCGGGCATGGCGACGGCGGCGATCATCGCAAGCGCCTCGGCATCGACACGGCCGGTCCGACGCTGCTGATCACCGACCTCGCCATCTGGAAACCCGATCCCGTCAGCAAGGAATTCACCGTCGCGTCGCTGCATCCCGGCGTCACGCGCGATCAGGTGCAGGCGACCTGTGGCTGGACGGTCAGGTTCGCCGAGGCCCTTGACGAGACGCCGGCGCCGACGGAACTCGAACTGAAGACATTGCGCGACCTGCAGGCCCGCACCAAAGCGGCGCATGAAGGAACCGCCAAAGAGAAAGCTGCCTAGATGGCCGAAGCCTTTATCTGCGATTACATCCGCACGCCGATCGGCCGCTTCGGCGGCGCGCTGTCCTCGGTGCGCGCCGACGATCTCGCCGCCATCCCATTGAAGGCGCTGGTCGAGCGCAATGCCGGCGTCGACTGGGCGGCAATCGACGACGTCTACTTTGGCTGCGCCAACCAGGCCGGCGAGGACAACCGCAACGTCGCCCGCATGGCGCTGCTGCTGGCCGGCCTGCCCCAGGACATTCCCGGCTCGACCGTCAATCGCCTCTGTGGCTCGGGCATGGACGCCGTCGCCATCGCCGCGCGCGCCATCAAATCGGGCGAAGCCGAGCTGATGATCGCGGGTGGCGTGGAATCGATGAGCCGCGCGCCCTTCGTCATGCCAAAGGCCGACACCGCCTTTTCGCGCAATGCCGAAATCTATGACACCACCATCGGCTGGCGCTTCGTCAACCCGCTGATGAAGAAGCAGTACGGCGTCGATTCCATGCCCGAGACCGGCGAGAACGTCGCCGAGGACTTTTCCGTCAGCAGGGCCGACCAGGACGCCTTTGCCGTGCGCAGCCAGGACAAGGCGGTCGCCGCGCAAGCCAACGGCCGGCTGGCAAAGGAAATCACCCCGGTGACGATCCCGCAGCGAAAGGGCGATCCGGTTGTCGTGTCGAAGGACGAGCATCCGCGCGCCGGCACGACCGTCGAGTCATTGGCCAAATTGCCGACGCCGTTCCGGCAAGGCGGCACGGTCACCGCTGGCAACGCTTCCGGCGTCAATGACGGCGCTGCGGCGCTCATCATCGCCTCTGAAGCGGCGGCGAAGAAACACGGCCTGACGCCGATCGCCCGCATCCTCGGCGGCGCGGCCGCTGGTGTCGCGCCACGCATTATGGGCATCGGCCCGGCGCCGGCGACGAAGAAACTCTGCGCCCGCCTCGGCCTGACGCCCGAGCAGTTCGATGTGATCGAGCTCAACGAAGCCTTCGCCTCGCAAGGCATCGCGGTGCTGCGCCAGCTTGGCATCGCCGAGGATGCAGCGCACGTCAATCCGAACGGCGGCGCCATCACGCTCGGCCATCCGCTTGGCATGTCGGGCGCGCGCATCACCGGCACGGCGGCGCTCGAGCTGCGCGAACGCGGCGGCAAGCTGGCTTTGGCCACGATGTGCATCGGCGTCGGCCAAGGCATTGCCATCGCGCTGGAGCGGGTCTGACCGCTGTCCGGTCAATAAGGCAGGCCGACGTAATTCTCCGCCAGCGCGGTCGACGCCGCCTGCGAGTTGACCAGATAGTCGAGCTCGGCTTCCTGGATGCGTTGGCCGAACTCGCCGGTCTCCGGAAAACGGTGCAGCATCGTCGTCATCCACCAGGAGAAGCGCACCGCTTTCCACACCCGTGCCAGCGCCTTGGACGAATAGGCCTCTAACCCGGCCTCCGATTTCCCGTTATAGAATTCGCGAAGTCCGGCAAAGAGATAGCGCACGTCGCTGGCGGCGAGGTTGAGGCCCTTGGCGCCGGTCGGTGGCACGATATGGGCGGCATCTCCGACCAGGAACAGTCGGCCGAAGCGCATCGGCTCGGCGACGAAGGAGCGCAGCGGCGCGATCGACTTCTCGAAGGACGGCCCGGTGGTGACGGCTGCCGCTGTCTGCGGCGGCAGCCGTCGGCGCAACTCGTCCCAGAAGCGGTCGTCCGACCAGGCCTCGACGCGTTCGTCGGCGGAAACCTGCACATAGTAGCGGCTGCGCTGCGGCGAGCGCATCGAGCAGAGCGCAAAGCCGCGCTCGTGATTGGCATAGACCAGCTCGCGGTCGGCCGGCGGCACTTCGGCCAGCACGCCCAGCCATCCAAATGGATACTGCCGCTCGAACGTCTTCAGCGCGCCCTCCGACGCCGAGCGGCGGCTAACGCCGTGATAGCCGTCGCAGCCAGCGATGAAATCGCAGTCGATGCGATGCGTGAGGCCGTCCTTGTCGTAGGTGACGAAGGGCGACGCGCCGCCGAAATTATGCAGCGCGACATTCGACGTTTCGAAGACTGTCTGGAGTCCCGCCGCTTCGCGCTTCTGCATCAGATCGAGCGTCACCTCGGTCTGGCCATAGACGGTGACATGCTTGCCGCCGGTAAGAGCGGTCATGTCGATGCGATGCGCGCGGCTGTCGAAGGCGAGCGAGATGCCTTCATGCGGCAGGCCCTGGGCATGGAGCCTCTCCGCCGCGCCCGCTTCGCCGAGAAGATCGACCGTGCCCTGTTCGAGCACGCCGGCGCGCACGCGTCCGAGCACATGCTCGCGGCTCGAACGCTCCAGGATCACCGTCTCGATGCCGATGGTGGCCAGCAGCTGACCGAGCAGCAGGCCGGACGGCCCAGACCCGATGATGGCGACTTGTGTGCGCATCAGCGTCCAAGACTTTCGATCTGGCCTGCAAGCTCAGCCGCGAGCCTGAGCGCGCCGGCCGTCGCCACCACTATCTGCGGCAGGATGAGCCATTCCAGCGTCCAGGCGGCGCCCGAGCGCTCC
Organism: Mesorhizobium sp. RCC_202; assembly: GCF_041355295.1. NCBI lineage: Bacteria > Pseudomonadati > Pseudomonadota > Alphaproteobacteria > Hyphomicrobiales > Phyllobacteriaceae > Mesorhizobium > Mesorhizobium sp. RCC_202. Next base: position 202,287 of record NZ_JBFUPO010000004.1, on the reverse strand, counting down.
TGCTCATGCACCAGCGCCTGATGCATGCCGGAAAGCTGGACCGCGTTGAAGCGCGCCAGCGCCACCAGCGCTTCCGCCTTCACCGGGTTCTGCTTATGCGGCATGGCGGACGACCCGCCGCCGCCCGACATCTTGATCTCGGTTCCCGCCTGCGCCATCAGCGCGACGTCCTGGCCGACCTTGCCGAGGCTGCCGGTGACCAGCGACAGCCAGCCGGCGAATTCGGCGAGCGCATCGCGCTGGCTGTGCCATTGCGGCGCATCGCCAAGGCCGAGCTTGGCGGCGAGCGCCGCGCGCACCGCCGGCGCCTTGTCGCCGAGCTTTTCCAGCGTGCCGGCGGCGCCGCCGAGCTGAACCACCAGCAACCGGCCCGACATTTCTGCGAGGCGGAGCTGATGACGTTCGAGCGGCGCGCGCCAGGCGGCCAGGCGATCTCCCGCCGTGATCGGGATTGCTGGCTGCATGCGCGTGACCGCCATCAGCGCCTTGCCCTCGAACTCCTGTTCGAGCCCAGTGAGGCGCACGATGTTTTCGCTCAGCAGCAGGCCGATATGATCGACAGCGCCGCGCAGCCTGAGCACCAGCGAGGTGTCGATGACATCCTGGCTGGTGGCGCCGAAATGGACGAACTCGGCGTATTGCGTGCCGACTGCCGCCCGGATCTGCCGCACCAGTTCCGGCGCCACGACGCCATCCTTGGTGACGCCGGTCTTCAGCTTCGCAGTGTCCGGCCGGAACGCGGCCAGCGCCTTGTGGATCGCCGCCGCAGCCTCCCCCGAGATCACCCCGCATTTAGCCTCTGCCTCGGCCAACGCGCTCTCGAAGGCGAGCATGGCATCGATATCGGCGTCCACGGAAAAATGCCGTGCCGCTTCCTCGTCGCCGACGAGGCCGGAAAGCAGCGGATGATCGAAAGGCGATATCGTCATGTCGTGGCCGGTCAACTGTCGAAGAAGACCGTCTCCTTCTCGCCCTGGAGATGGACATCGAAGACGTAAGAATTGCCCTGGCGTTCGGCGATCAGCGTCGCCACGCGCTGGCGATGCTCGATGCGGGCCAGGATCGGATCCTCGGCATTGGCCTTCTCCTCGTCGGAGAAATAGAGCCTGGTGTTAAGGCCGATATTGATACCGCGCGCCACGATCCAGAGCGTGATGTGCGGCGCCATCAGCCGCCCGTCACGGAACGGCACGCGTCCAGGCTTGATCGTCTGGAACAGGCACACACCGGTTTCCATGTCGGTCGGCTGCCGTCCCCACCCCTGGAAATTGGGGTCCGCCGTCCCGCGCAACTCGGCCGGCGAATTGTAGAGCCCGTTGCTGTCGGCCTGCCAGATCTCGACCAGAGCGTCCTTGAGCGGTGAGCCGGCGCCGTCGAAGACGCGCATGCGCAATTCGATGCGCTCGCCTTTGGTCTCACCGTTGACCATGGAGGCGCCGAGGTCGCTCTCATAGACGCCGCCAATGCCGCAGAAATTCGGCGTCAGCCCGATATGCACGTAAGGGCCGGCGGTCTGCGACGGGCTTTCCTTCAAGCGGTCAAGCGATTGCATGGTCAATTGCCCTCCGGCCTGTTCTCGAACAATGTCGAACGGCGCCCGCGCAGCACGATGTCGAACTTGTAGGCGAGCGCGTCCATCGGGATCGTCGTCTGCATGTCGAGCATCGCAATCAGCGCCTCGACGGCGGCCTTGTCGCGGATGCCACCAACGATCGGGCAGCGCCAGATCAGCGGATCGCCCTCGAAATACATCTGCGTGATCAGCCGCTGCGCAAAGCCATGGCCGAATACCGAAAAATGGATGTGCGCCGGCCGCCAATCGTTCGGCCCGTTCGGCCATGGATAGGGTCCGGGCCGCACCGTGCGAAAGGCGTAGCCTCCATCCTCGCCGGTGATGGTGCGGCCGCAGCCGCCAAAATTCGGATCGAGCGCCGCGAGATATCCGTCCTTCTTGTGGCGATAGCGGCCGCCGGCATTGGCCTGCCAGAATTCGACCAGCACGCCGGACACGCCCTTGCCACGCTCGTCAAGCACGCGCCCATGAACGATCATGCGCTCGCCGATGGCGCTTTCGCCCGGCTTGGCGAAATTGTGGATCAGGTCGTTGTCGAGCTCGCCGAGCATGGCATGCCCGAACACCGGGCCGGTCAATTCCGACAGCGTGTTGTCGAACGACAGCAGCGCCTTCTGCGGCGAGCGCAGCACCGAGCTCTTGTAGCCCGGCGTGAACGCCGGCGGATGCCATTGCCGGTCGCGCTGGAAGAAGGCGCCGGTTTCCGGCGAGCGGTTCGAGCCGGGTTCAGCCATGCGCGGACTTGGCTCCATCCAGCTGCGCGAACACGTCCTTGGCGATCTTGAAGGCGCGGTTTGCCGCCGGAACACCGGCATAGATCGCGACATGCAGGAAGGCCTCGCAGATGTCGTCGCGCGAGGCGCCGGTGTTGACGGTGGCGCGCACATGCATCGCCACCTCCTCGTCATGGCCGAGCGCTGCAAGCAGTGCCAGAGTTACGATCGAGCGTTCGCGCTTCGACCAGCCGGGGCGCGCCCACACCGTCCCCCAGGCGGCCTCGGTGATCAGTTCCTGGAACGGCCGGTCGAAATCGGTCGCGGCGTCCTCGGCGCGATCGACATGCGGATCGCCGAGCACGGAGCGGCGGACTTCGAGCCCTATCCGGTAGCGGTTTGCGGTCTTGGACACATCATCCATGAGCAGACTTTCCCTCAAGCCAACGAGGCGACGAAGTCGCGGATCAAACTGGTCAGCACGGCCGGCTGCTCGACGCAGGGAATGTGCCCGGCGTTGCGGATCACCTCGAAGCGCGCGCCGGGGATCAGCGCGGCCAGCGAGCGTACCAGATCGGGCGGCGTCGAACCGTCCTGATCACCGACAATGCAGAGCGTCGGCACCGCGATACGGCGCGCGCTGTCGGTGAAATCGGCGTCGCGCACCGCTATGCAGGTGCCGATATAGCCGGGCAGCGCCTGCCTGCTCAGCATGTTGCGGCAGCCGGCGAGATCGGCCGGGCGGCGGGCATGGAAATCCGACGTGAACCACACCTTCATGATGCTGTCGGCGATCACCTCGATGCCGTCGCGCTCGACGGTTGCGATGCGCGTGTTCCAGCTCTCGGCGGTGCCGATCTTATGCGCCGTGTCGCTGAGGATCAGCGCCGCTACACATTTGGGATGGCGGGTATAGAGCCGCTGCGCGACCATGCCGCCGACCGAGAGACCGAAGAGCACGACCTTGTCGAAGCCGAAATGATCGATGAGGGCGACCAGATCATCGACATGATCATCGATCGAGCGCACGCCGTTGCCAATGTCCGACAGCCCATGGCCGCGCTTGTCATAGACGAGCATCGACAGTTCGCCGGTCAGTTTCGCGACGACGTCATCCCAGATCCTAAAGTCGGTGCCGAGCGAATTGATGAAGATGATCGGCCGCGACGTGCCTTTCGCCTCGGTATAGCGATGATGCAGCGTGACGCCGCCTATGCTGGCAAATGGCACGATTTCGATCCTCCTGAGTCACATTGCACGAGGCGTTTGGTTCGGTAAAATGATATTTTGCGGCGTTTCATTAACTTAGGGGTTATCGAACCATGGCCGAAAGCCGGATCCGATTCCGCCACCTGCAGGCCTTTCTCGAAGTCGCGCGGCAGGGCAGCGTGGCGCGCGCCGCCGACTTCCTGCATGTCAGCGCGCCGGCTGTGACCAAGACCTTGCGCGAGCTGGAAGAGGCGCTCGGCGTCGCCGTCGTCGAGCGCGACGGCCGCGGCATCCGGGTGACGCGGCTCGGCGAAATCTTCCTTGGACATGCCGGCTCGGCGGTCTCGGCGCTGAAGCGCGGCGTCGATTCCGTGCGCCAGGACGGCGCCATCAACCGCGACCCGATCCGCATCGGCGCGCTGCCGACGGTGTCGGCCAAGGTCATGCCAAAGGCCATGAGCCTGTTCCTCGCCGAAAACACCGGCGCCGCGCTCAAGATCGTCACTGGCGAAAATGCCGTGCTGCTCGAGCAGTTGCGCACCGGGGCACTGGACCTCGTCGTCGGCCGCCTCGCCGCGCCGGAACACATGACGGGTTTCTTCTTCGAGCATCTTTATTCCGAGCAGGTGCTGTTCGTCGTGCGTGCCGGGCATCCATTGACAGAGCCGGGGGCCGACATCTTCGCGCGGCTGGACGAATTTCCGGTGCTGATGCCGACGCGGGAATCCGTCATACGGCCCTTCGTCGACCGGCTCTTCATCACCAACGGCATGACCGCGCCGGCGACGGAAATCGAAACGGTCTCGGATTCCTTCGGTCGCGCCTTCATGCGCCAGAGCGATGCGGTGTGGATCATCTCGGCTGGCGTCGTCGCCAACGAGATCGCCAGCGGCGCTTTCGTCATGCTGCCGGTCGACACCGAGGAAACCAAGGGGCCGGTGGGCTTGACGATGCGCACGGACACCGCCCCCTCACCCGCCTTCACCATCCTGCTGCAGACGATCCGTGAGGCGGCGCGGCACGGCGCGTGACAATCGGCGCTGTCCAGCCGACTTTTCCTAACCTCACGGTTAATAAAACACCGCAAAATATCATTTTACCGAACCAAACCGCTAGTGCAATGTGACATCGGAGGATCGAACGCCGAGCCATTTGGCCGCGACCGGAAACCGGTTGCCACCGCATGGAACGGCGCCAAAGGGAGGAGCGCATGTCCAGGACTATCGGTAGAAAATTCGCCGCTCGCGGCATCTCGCGGCGCCAGTTCATCGCCACGTCGGTGGCCGGCGGCGCAGTGCTTGCGTTCGGCCGCGGCAAAGCTTTCGCGCAGAGCGCTGATACGCTCAAGGTCGGCTTCGTCAGCCCGCGCACCGGACCGCTTGCCGGCTTCGGCGAGACCGACGGTTATGTGCTCGATCTTGCCCGCAAGGCTTTGGCCAACGGCATCGAGCTTGGTGGCAAGAAATACAGCGTGGAAATCCTTGATCAGGATACGCAGTCGGATCCGTCACGCGCCGGCCAGCTCGCCAAGGACCTGATCAACAACCAGGCGATCGACCTGATGCTCGCTGTCTCGACACCTGAGGTCATCAACCCCGTGGCGGACGCTTGCGAAGCCGCCGGCGTGCCTTGCCTGTCGACGGTGATGCCCTGGGAAGCCTGGTATTTCGGCCGCGGCGCCAAGCCGGGCGCGCCCTCGCCCTTCAAATGGACCTATCATTTCGGCTTCGGCGTCGGCGAGTTCTTCAAGGCCTATATCTCGCAGTGGAACCTGATCGAGACCAACAAGAAGGTCGGCGTCATGTATCCCAACGACGCCGACGGCAACGCCATCCGCGCGCACCTTGCGCCGCTGCTTGCCAAGCAAGGTTTCACCATCGTCGATCCCGGCGCCTACGAGACCGGCACCACCGACTATTCCTCGCAGATCGCGCTCTTCAAGCAGGAAGGCGTCGAGATTTTCAACTCCTTCCCGATCCCGCCGGACTTCGCCGCCTTCTGGCGGCAGGCCGCGCAGCAGGGCCTGACCCGGCAGATCAAGATCTGCCAGGTAGCCAAGACCGGCCTGTTCCCGTCCGATATTGAGGCGCTCGGCGACCTCGGCAACAAGATTTCGAGTGCCGCCTACTGGCACAAGGCCTTCCCCTACAAGTCGCCGCTGACCGGGGTTTCGGGCACCGAGCTCGCCGACGGTTACGAAGCTTCGAGCGGCAAGCAATGGACGCAGCAGCTCGGCGCCTCGATGTCGCTGCTCGATGCCGGCTTCGAAGCGCTGAAGGCAAGCAGCAACGCCAAGGACAAGGCGGCAGTCGCCAAGGCGCTGAGCACACTCAAGACCGACACCATGATTGGCAAGGTCGATTTCACCAGCGGCCCGGTCGCCAATGTCTCGCCCGGCCCGATCATCGGCACGCAATGGGTCGCCGCTAAGGATGGATCCAAGTTCCCGCTCGACTACGTCGTCACCGAGAACGCCACCGACCCGAACGTCCCGGTCGAAGCTAAGCTCCAGCCGTATAACGGCTGATGTTCCGGCGGTGAGGACTGCATCGTGAACGCTATGCCAAACACTGCGATCCTCTCCGCCGCCGGCATCCACAAGCGCTTCGGCGCGCTGGTGGTGCTCGACGACATCGACTTCGCCATGGGCGCCGACGAGGCGGTCGGCATCGTCGGCCCGAACGGCGCCGGCAAGACGACGCTGCTCAGCGTGTTGTCCGGCGCCTATCCTCCCAGCGCCGGCTCTGTCTCCTTCAAGGGCGATGACGTGACGGCGCTGGCGGCCACGCAGCGCTGCCGCCTCGGACTGGTGCGCACGCATCAGGTACCAAAACCGTTCAGCGGCATGACCACCTTCGAGAACGTCTTCGTCGCCGCTTCGCATGGCGCGGGTCTCGCCCGCGACGAGGCCTATGAGGAAGCGCTCGCTTCGCTGAAGCTCTGCGGCATGCTGGGCGTCGCCAACCGCCGCGCCGAAACGCTCGGCTTGCTCGACCGCAAGCGGCTGGAGCTGGCGCGGGCGCTGGCGGCGAAGCCGACGCTGCTTCTGCTCGACGAGATCGGCGGCGGCCTGACCGACGGCGAAGCGAGCGAGCTGGTCGAGACGATCCGCGAACTTCGCCGCCGCAAGATCGGGATCGTCTGGATCGAGCACATCGTCCATATCCTTTTGCAGGTGGCCGAGCGGCTGATCTGCATGGATGCCGGAAAAATCATCGCCGACGGCGAGCCGCAAGCGGTGATGGCCGACCCGCAAGTGATCGGCGCCTATCTCGGTGGAGGCCCGAAATGAGCCTGCTGTCGGTCGAGGATCTGGTTGTCCGCCATGGCCTGCTGCAAGCGGTGCGCGGCGTGAGCTTCAGCGTCGAGCGCGGCGAAACGCTGGCGCTGGTCGGCGCCAACGGCGCCGGCAAGACGACGCTGTTGCGCGCGATCGCCGGCGCCCACCAGGCCGCCTCGGGCCGCGTGCTGTTCAACGGCGCCGACCTCTCCGGCGTGCCGTCGCACAGCCGCGTCCGCAACGGCATCGCGCTGGTGCCCGAGGGCCGAAAGCTGTTCGTGCAGATGACCGTCGAGGAGAACCTTTTGCTCGGCAAGACCGCCGGTCGTCCCGGCGAGTGGAGCGTCGAAAAGGTGCTCGACGCCTTCCCGAATCTGAAACCGCGCCGTCATGCCAAGGCAGGCCACCTCTCCGGTGGCGAGCAGCAGGCGACGGCAATAGGCCGCGCGCTGATGAGCAATCCGGACCTGCTCTTGCTCGACGAGGTCTCGCTCGGCCTGTCGCCGCTGGTCGTCGACCGCGTCTACGCCTCGCTGCAAGGCCTGATCAGTTCCGGCACGACGATCATCCTGGTCGAGCAGGACCTCAACCGCGCGCTCTCGGTCTCCAACAAAGTCATCTGCATGCTCGAGGGCCGGGTCGCGCTTGCCGGCGACAGCAGGAGCATGTCGCGCGAGGAGGTGACCAAAGCCTATTTCGGCCTGCACCGGAAAAGCGCCACAGGTGTGCCGGCATGAGCAACCAGATCGTACAGGGCATCCTGCTCGGCGGCTATTATGCGCTGATCGCTTGTGGCCTCTCCTTCATGTTTTCGGTGATGCGCATCATCAACCTCGCGCATGGCAGCCTCGCCGTGCTGTCGGCGTTCGCGCTATGGCTGCTTGCCTCGCGCTTTCACATCTCGCCTTTCCTCGGCCTCGTCATCGTGCTGCCATTGATGGCCGTGATCGGCTGGGCGCTGCAGCGCTTCCTGCTCGAGCGCAGCGCGCGCGGCGGCGCGCTCTTGCCGATCCTCACCACCTTTGGCCTTGCCATCGTCATCGACAATGTCCTGTTCGAGCAGTTCGGCGCCGACACGCGCTCGCTGGCGCCCTATATCGGCAGCCTGTCCTATGATTCCTGGGAGTGGCCGGGCAGCATCTATGTCGGCAAGCTGGCGGTGATCATCTTCATCACCGCCGTTGTCCTGCTCGGCGGACTGCAGCTGTTCCTGACGCGCACCGGCATCGGCCGTTCGATCCGCGCCACCTCGGAAGACCCTGACACCGCCGGCCTGGTCGGCGTCGATGCGCGCCGCGCCATGGCAATCGCCGCCGCCATCGCCATGGTTACGGTTGGGCTCGCCGGCGCCTTCCTCGGCATGCGCGCCACCTTCGATCCCTATGCCGGCGCCACGCAGCTGTTGTTTGCCTTCGAGGCGGCCGTCATCGGTGGCGCCGGCTCGGTGTGGGGCACGCTGATTGGCGGCATCGTGCTGGCGCTGGCCCAGACGCTCGGCGCCCAGGTGCACCCGCAAGGTTTTCTCATCGGCGGCCATGTCGCCTTCCTGATCGTGCTGTTCATCCGGCTCTATACATCTGGTCTTGGGCTGCGTGGCCTGCTGCGCCTCTCCACCGGGAAGACGTCATGAGCGTCGTTTCCCCCGTCATCGAACGCGGCACCGTCGCCTCGCGCATCGCCGGCGTTGGCGTGGCAATGATCATCGTACTGCTCGCGGTCGCGCCGCAGTTTCTCTCGGCCGGCGTCGTCGACCGCATGACCGCGCTGTTCATCTATGTGATCCTCGCCGCGATGTGGAACGCGCTTGCCGGCTTCGGCGGACTGGTCTCGGTCGGTCAGCAGGTCTTCTTCGGCCTCGGCGCCTATTTCGCCATTCGGCTCGCCAATGCCGGGCTCAATCCCTTCGTCTCGCTCTTCGTCTCGGCGGTCATCGTCGGCGTGGTGTCGTGGCCGATTTCGCTGTTCATGCTGCGCTTGAAGAATGGCGAATTCGCCATCGGCATGTGGGTGATCGCAGCCCTCACCCATCTCCTCGTCAATCTCGACCGGCTGATCCAGGGCGAGACCGGCACGTCGCTGATCTCGCTCAACGTCTACGACGCATCGACCAGGCGCGTGACCATCTACTGGCTGGCGCTGGCCTCGATGACGGCGCTGCTGGCGATCCTGTTCGGCCTGCTGCGCGGCAGCACCGGCGCGGCCATCCGCGCCATCCGCGACAATGAGGATGCGGCCGCTTCCGTCGGCGTGCGCGTCACCGGCACCAAGCGGCTGCTCTTCGTGCTTGCCGCCTTCGGCATCGGCGTTGCCGGCGCACTATGGCTGGCCACCGCCATCACCTTCCAGCCGAAGACCTATTTCAGCGTGCAGTGGACCGCCTACATGATCTTTATGGTGCTTGTCGGCGGCATCGGCACCTTCGAGGGCGCCATCCTCGGCGCATTGCTCTTCTTCCTGATCGAGACCTGGTTCGGCGGCACCGGCGTCTGGTACCTGATCGGTCTCGGCGCCACGGCGCTGGTCTTCTCGCTGTTTTTGCCGCGCGGTCTGTGGGGCACGCTGGAAGAGCACTTCGGCTGGCGGCTATTGCCCGTCGGCTACCGCGTCAGGCTCCCCGCCAGAGCGGCGAATATGGCCGACGAAACCGCCTCACCGGCACAGACAAGACCACATCGGGAGAAGGCATGAGCATCCTGTTCGGCAAGACGATCGTCATCACCGGCGTCGCTTCGGGCATCGGCGCGCGCACGGCGGAACTCGCCGGCCAGCTCGGCGCCGACGTGATCGGTGTCGACATGCGAGAGCCGGGCGGACATCACGGCGTCTTCGTCAAGGCCGACATCTCGTCCAAGGCCGGCGTCGAAGACCTCGTCGCACGGCTCCCAACGCGCCTGGACGCGCTCTGCAACGTCGCCGGCCTCTCCGGCAGCACCGGGGCGGCGGCAACGCTCGCGGTCAATTTCTACGGGCTGCGCGCCCTTTCCGAAGCGCTGGCGCCGAAACTTCGCGAGGGCGGCGCCATCGTCAACGTCGCCTCGATCGCCGGCTATGGCTGGCGCGCCAACCTCAACCGCGCCGCCTCGATGGTCGGCGTCGAGGGCCTTCCGGATGTCGCCAAGGCGATCGCCGACCACGCCGTAAAAGACGAGGAAGGCTACCCGGTCTCGAAGGAACTGCTGCTCCTGTGGACGTTCCGCGCCGCGCATCAAGACTTGTTCAAAAGCCGTGGTATCCGCGTCAATGCGGTGAGCCCGGGGCCGGTCGAGACGCCGATCCTCAAACAATTCCGCACCGTGCTCGGGGATGCCCGTGTCGACAGCGACATTTCCAGGGTCGGCCGCGCCGGCACCTCCGGCGACATCGCACCGGTCGTGCTGTTCCTGTGCTCGGATGGCGCCCGCTGGATCAACGGCGCCAATGTTCCGGTCGACGGTGGGCTCGAAGCCTCCATCAATGCCGAGGTGCTCGGCTTCTAATTTCCAACCTGCTACGCTCGCCAGAGCGAGGGAGAGAACAATGGACATCGGACTTCTGATCGACGGCGACGAGCGGGCGGCAACGGGCAAGGCTTCCTATGACCGCCTGGATCCCTTCACCGGCAAGCTGGCGACACGCGCCGCGGCCGCCAGCATCGCCGACGCCAATACCGCCGTCGAAGCTGCCGCGGCGGCCTTCCCCGCCTGGTCGCAGACCGGCCCCGGCGAGCGCCGGGCGCTGCTCTCCAAGGCAGCCGATGTCATGGCCTCCAAGGTTGGTGAGTTCACCAGGCTGATGATGGAAGAGACCGGCGCCACCGGTGCCTGGGCCGGCTTCAATGTCATGCTGGCCGCCAACATGCTGCGCGAAGCGGCCGCGATGACGACGCAGATCTCCGGCGAGATCATTCCGTCCGACAAGCCCGGAACGCTCGCCATGGCGATCCGCCAGCCGGCGGGCGTGTGCCTCGGCATCGCGCCGTGGAACGCGCCGGTCATCCTCGGCACCCGCGCCATCGCCATGCCGATCGCCTGCGGCAACACGGTGGTGCTGAAGGCCTCCGAAATGTGCCCCGGCACGCACCGGCTGATTGGCCAGGTGCTGGTCGAGGCCGGCCTGCCCAAGGGCGTCATCAACGTCGTCACCAACGACCCCAAGGATGCGCCCGGCATCGTCGAAACGCTGGTCGCGCATCCGGCCGTCAAGCGCGTCAACTTTACCGGCTCGACCAAGGTCGGCCGCATCATCGCCGAGCTTGCCGGACGCCACCTGAAGCCCGCCCTGCTCGAGCTCGGCGGCAAGGCGCCGCTGCTCGTGCTCGACGACGCCGACATCGATGCGGCGGTCAACGCCGCGATCTTCGGCGCTTTCATGCATCAGGGCCAGATCTGCATGTCGACCGAGCGGCTGATCGTCGATGAGACGATTGCCGACGAATTCGTCGCCAAGCTCGCCGCTCGCGCGTCGCAACTGCCGGCCGGCGACCCGCGCGGCCACGTCGTACTCGGCTCACTGATCAACAGCCAGGCCGCCGATAAGATGGAAGAGCTGGTTGCCGACGCGACCGCCAAGGGCGCGAAGCTCGTGGCCGGCGGCAAGCGCACCGGCACGGTTGTCGAAGCAACGCTGCTCGACCATGTCACACCGGCGATGCGCGTCTATTCGGAAGAATCCTTCGGGCCGGTCAAGCCGGTGATCCGCGTCAAGGGTGAGGACGAGGCGGTGCGCGTTGCCAACGACACCGAATACGGCCTGTCGTCGGCCGTCTTCAGCCGCGACATCCGCCGCGCTCTTGCCGTCGCCGCGCGCATCCAGGCCGGCATCTGCCACATCAACGGCCCGACCGTCGGCGACGAGGCGCAAATGCCTTTCGGCGGCGTCAAGGGTTCAGGCTATGGCCGCTTCGGCGGCAAGGCCTCGATCGCCGAATTCACCGACCTGCGCTGGGTCACCATCGAGGATCCGGGCCAGCACTACCCGTTCTGAGGGCGAATGCCACTCGGATCCTCGGCAAGCAGTTGGAAAAGCGACTGCCGTTCTGGCATTGCTATTGGTCCGGCAGACCTTCCGACGGATAGGCAATGACCTCGAAACGCAACGTCCTTTTCATCATGTGCGACCAGCTCCGGTTCGACTATCTGAGCTGCGCCGGACACAAGAGCCTCAAGACGCCGAACATCGACCGGCTGGCCAGCCGCGGCGTGCGCTTCACCAACGCCTATGTGCAGTCGACGGTCTGCGGCCCCTCGCGCATGAGCGCTTATACCGGCCGCTATGTCCGCTCGCACGGCTCGACACACAATGGCGTGCCGCTCAGGGTCGGCGAGCCGACGCTTGGCGACCATCTGCGCGAGGTCGGCGTGCGCACGGCGTTGATCGGCAAGACGCATATGCGAGCCGACAAGGAAGGTATGGAGCGCCTCGGCATCGACAGGGATTCCATCATCGGCGTGCGCGTCGCCGAATGCGGCTTCGAGCCGTTCGAGCGCGACGACGGCCTGCATCCCTCGACCAGCTACGACCCCGACCCGGCCTACGACGCCTATCTGCGCGAGCATGGCTTCGACGCCGAAAATCCCTGGGAGCATTGGGCGAATTCCGGTGAAGGCGAAAATGGCGAGAACTTCAACGGCTGGCTGCTCGTCCATGCCGACAAGGCGGCGCGCGTTCCAGACGAGCATTCCGAAACGCCCTATATGACGCGCCGCGCCATGCGCTTCATCGACGAGGCTGAGGCCAAGGGCGAAGCCTGGTGCGCGCATCTCTCCTACATCAAGCCACACTGGCCCTACATCGTGCCGGCGCCCTATCACGACATGTACGGCAAGGCCGACATTCAGCCGCCGATCCGCAGCGAGACCGAGCGTGCCTCGCCAAACCCGATTTTCGAAGCCTTCCAGCAGGAGCGTTTTTCGAGAAATTTCTCGCGCGACGAAGTCCGCGAAACCGTCATCCCCTGCTATATGGGCCTGATCAAGCAGATCGACGATCAGCTCGGCCATCTGTTCGACTTCATGGACAAGCGCGGCCTGTTCGAAAACACATTGATCGTGTTCACCGCCGACCATGGCGACTATCTCGGCGACCATTGGCTCGGCGAGAAATACCTGTTCCACGATGTTTCAGCGAAGGTGCCGATGATCGTCTATGATCCGCGCCGCGAAGCCGATGCCACACGCGGCACGACATCCGACGCATTGGTCGAGATGATCGACCTCGCGCCAACTTTCCTCGATTATTTCGGCGGCAAGGCCAAGCCGCATGTCCTCGAAGGCCGCTCGCTGCTGCCGCTCATTTCCGGCGAGCGAAAGACCCTGCGCAACTATGCAATCAGCGAATACGACTATAGCGGCGACGCGGCTCGGCTGAAGCTCGCCATGCCGGTGCCGGACTGCAAGCTCTACATGATCACCGACGGTCGCTTCAAACTCGTGCATGGCGAAGGCGTCGAGCCGATGCTCTTCGACCTTGGCAACGATTCCAGCGAACTGCACGACCTCGGCCGCGAACCTTCGGCTGCGCCCGATATCGAGAGACTGCGCAGAGCTCTGATGCACTGGCTGGCGTTGCCCAACAACCGCATCACCGTTCCAGAAGAATGGCTGACCGACATCGACGACAAGGTCGGACACTTCGATCCGATCGTCGGTTCGGGTGTGCTCATCGGCTATTGGGACGAGGCCGAGCTCGCCGAGCAGCAGGAGGCGCGCCGCCAATGGCTGGCGCGCCGGGACGGCAAATAGCTATCCGAGTGTCAGCCCTGCCTTCTTCGCTTCCTCGCGCAGGAACGGCAGGCCGACCTCGATGACGTCGCGCGGATCTTCCGCCACTGGCCGCCAGACAGCGAGCCCGCCGGCGATGTCGACATCGACATGGTTCATGCTTTCGAGCGTGATAGGGCCCTCATAACCGATGTCGGCGATCGCCTTCATGCAGGCCGCCCAATTGAGCATGCCCCGCCCCGGGACGCCGCGATTGGCCTCCGACACATGCACATAGCCCAGGAAAGGCGCCGCCGCCTCGAAACCCGCAGCAAAACTCTCTTCCTCGATATGCATGTGGTAGGTGTCGAGATGGATGAAGATGTTGGGCGCGCCGATGCGCTCGATGATCCTCGTCGCGTCGATGCCGCGATTGATCAGATGCGTCTCGTAGCGGTTGCAGGGCTCGATGCCGAGCTTCAGCCCGCGCGCCTTCGCCGCCTTCGCCGCGCGTTCGAGGAACCGGCACATGCCGTCGATTTCCTTGCGCGTCGGCGCCCGTCCGGTGGTCTTGCCGATCGTGCCGTAGGTGACGCCGCCCAGCGCTTCCGCGCCCACCTCGTTGCAGACCTTGAAGGCCGGCTCGAGGAAGTCGAGCGCTTCCTCCGGCCGCTCCACCACATCGAGCGCGCGCGGCAGGCCGAGCGACGGGATGAGCTCGACACCATAGTGGTTGGCGAAGCCGCGCGTGCGCTTGGTGTCGATCTCCTCGGGGCGCAGCAGCGGGATCTCCATCAGGCCGATGCCGAGTTCCTTCAGCCGGTCCATCTGCGGCTCGATGCGCGCGAGGTCCCATACAGGAGCGATGGCGAAAGTGTGCAGTCCAAAAGTGTTCATGTCAGCCTCGTTGTTCGTGCGCCGCCGCGGCAGCGATATCGCCGCCGCCGACGATGCGGCTGACGACTTCGTTCATATTGGTGTTGGCGGTGACGAGATCGGCGTCCGCCCTGCCGTGGCGCAGCACCACGATACGGTCGGTGACCGACAGCACATCGTTCAGCCGATGCGAGATCAGGATGACCGCGATGCCTTCCGACTTCAGCCGCCGGATGAGGTCGAGAACGCTCTGCACCTCGCGCACGGCAAGTGCCGCCGTCGGCTCATCCATGATGACCAGCTTCGGGTTGAAGGTCAGCGCTCGCGCGATCGCCACCGTCTGCTGCTGGCCGCCGGAAAATGAACCGACGGAGCGGTTGATCGACGGCAGATGCGCGCCGAGCCGCTCGATCATCTTCGTCGCCTGGCGATCCATTTCGCCCTTGTCGACGAAGCCGGGAACCAGGCCGAACAGCCGTTTTGTCGGCTCGCGGCCAAGGAAGATGTTGGAGGCCACGTCCTGCTGCTTGGCCAAGGACAGGTCCTGGTAGATCATCTCGATGCCGAGCCGGCGCCGCTGTCCGGGGTCGAGCGCGAGGATGTCCTTGCCGTCGAATTCGATCGAGCCGGTGTCGGCTCGGTAGATGCCGGTGATGGTCTTCATCAGCGTCGACTTGCCGGCGCCATTGTCGCCGACTAGGCCGACGACCTCTCCGGCCGCGACCGACAGGTCGACGCCATGCAGCACGTCGACCGCGCCGAAGCTTTTGCGGATGCCGCGAAGCGAGAGCAGGGTCATACGCGTGACTCCTTGCGCACCTGATACTGGTCGATGAAGACCGCCAGGATCAGCACGGCGCCGATCGCCATCTGCTGGTAGTAGGATTGCACGGCAAGCAGCGTCAGCCCGTTCTGCAGAACGCCCATGATCAGCGCGCCGATCATCGTGCCGAGGATCGAAGCGCGGCCGCCGAACAGATTGGTGCCGCCGATAATCGCCGCCGTGATGGCGGTAAGCTCGTAGTTGATGCCGGCGGTCGGATCGCCGGCATTGACCCGGGCGGTGAACAGCAGGCCGGCAAGACCGGCGAGCGCGCCCGACAGCGTGTAGATGATGCGCCGGTGATGCTCGACGCGAATGCCGGCGGCGCGGGCAGCGCCCTCGCTGTCGCCCAGCGCCAGCGTGTGACGGCCGAAACGCGTATAGGCAAGCACGGCATGGGCGACGATTGCCGTCAGCACCAGGATGATCACCGGCATGGGAATGCCGAACGGCCGGCCTTGCCCGATATAGACGATCTCGGGCGGCAGGCCGTAGATCGCCCTGCCCTGCGAGATGACGAGCGCGAGACCGCGTGCCAGCCCAAGCATGCCGAGCGTGACGATGAAGGCGGGCACGAAGGCGCGGGTGACCAACTGCCCGTTGATGTAACCGGCAATGCCGCCGGCGATGATGCAGGCGGCTACCGCCAGCGGCGACCACCAGCCGAGATTGACGGCGACGAAGGCGCCGGCGACGCCTGATAAACCCATGACCGAGCCGAGCGACAGATCGAGCCCGCCCGAGCCGATGACGAATGTGGCGGCAATCGCCAGCACGCCGATGGTCGATGTGGCCAAGAGAATGTTGAGGAAATTGCTGAGCGACAGGAAGTATGGCGACAAGAGCGCCATCGCCGCGCTCAGCGCCACAAGCACCAGCAGCGACTCCAGCCTGATGTGGAGCCTTTCAACGGATGCGCGCTGCACCCGAGCCCAGAAGCCGGGCTGCGTCGTTTCGGAAGCCATGTCGTCGTTACCCTTCGGGTAAGGGAGTAGGGCAGTAAGGCAGTAGGAAAACAAGGAAGAGGAGAAACTGGTCGGAAAAGCGCAAACCATTTGCTTCCCCTACTCCCCTACTGCCTTACTCCCCTACTCCCCTCCCTTCCTACTTCACATATTGCAGCATCGGCTCCTTGCCGGCGTCGATCACGTCCTTGGTCAGCACCAGCGTCGGCACGGCGATGCTGTCCTCGACCTTGTCGCCGGCGAGCGCCTTCTTGACGTTCTCGACCGCCTGCTTGCCGACCAGATAAGGCAGCTGCGCCACAGAAGCGTTGAGGCGGCCTTCCTTGATCGACTTCACGGCGTCGGAATTGCCGTCGACGCCGATGATCGTCACCTGTGGGCCCTTGCCGGCCGCATAGACCGACTCCACCGCGCCCAGCGCCATGCCGTCATTGGCGCAGAAGATGGCGACGAGGTCGGGATGCGCGGTCAGCGTATCGGTGGCGATCGAGGCGGCCTTGCCGCGATCCCAGTCGCCCGGTAGCGAAGCGACGATTTCCAAGCCCGGCGCCAGTTCCTTCAGCTTGTCGGCAAAGCCCTTGGCGCGCTTCTCGCCGGTGATGTTGCCGGACAGGCCCTCGATCACCAGCACCGGACCCTTGGCGTCCTTGCCAAGCTTGGAGACAAGATATTCGGCGCCTTGCGCGCCGGCCGCGATGTTGTCGGAACCGATATGGAAGGTGACCTTGACGCCTTCCTTGTCGAGCACCGCCTGGTCGAGATTGTTGTCGAGGTCGACGATCTTGATGCCGGCGTCCTGCGCCGACTTCAGGCAAGGCAGAAGGTTGGTCGAGTTGATTGCCGCGGTGATCATCGCCGCCGGCTTGCGCTCGAGCATGGTGTTGCACAGATTGAGCTGCGGCTCGGCCGCCTGGTCACTCTCGGCCGCCTGCTGGAAATATTTCACGCCGGCTTCCTTGGCGCCGTCTTCGACGCCTTGCGCCATCGCGCCCCAGAACGGATTGGCGAGCGTCTTCATCAGCACGCCGTATTCGCCGTCCTCCGCCTTGGCCGCACCTGCGGCCGAGAACGCAAATGCCACGCCTATGGCTAGCGTAAATCGATTTATTTTCAAGAAACGCGATGTCATCCTATCCTCCGTTTGATCCTTTGGCCGGTGCCCAGGCCAGGGCCGGCGCTTTGCTTCCGTCACGACAATGGGGGCTGTTGTCGGTCTCCTCCCCCGGAATGCGGACCGCTGCCTGGCGAGCCAACGGATTCCCGCATCAAAACCTGGCAAGGCTCGAGCCGCGCCGTGGGTGGTCCCTCGGCGCCCTCGATCCTGCGAAACAAGAGATTGATCGCCTCGCCGGCGATCCGCCGCACGGGCTGCACGACGGCGGCGATGGCAGGCCATGTCACCTGCATCCATTCCGCGTCGTCGAAGCCGACGAGCGAGATGTCGTTCGGACAATGCCAGCCGCGCCGGCGAAACTCCGACAGCGCCACCAGCGTGCCTTTCAAGAGCAGCGAGTAGACGGCGGTCGGCCGCTCGCCACGGCCGAAATAGTCGCGCAGCGAGGCGCGCAGCGGCTCGACGCTGACTTCCGCGGTGATGACATCGATGCGCACCGACGGGTCGAGGGCCAGGGCCTGGGCGCGGAACCCCTCCAGGCGGGCGCGCACGGTTGCCGCCTGCTCGGCAAGGCCGATGACCAGGATATGCTTGTGGCCCTTGCCGACCAGCATTCGCGCCACTTCGGCGCTGGCCGCGGCGCTGTCGGCTGACACCGTGTCGAAGGCATCGTCGGACAGCACGCGGTCGATCAGCACGCCGGTCATGCCATTGGCCTTCATGAAGTCGGCCGCCGGTCCATGCTCGTTGCGCACCGGCGCCAGCACGACGCCGGCAACGCGCCAGTCATGCATGCGGGCGAGGATCTCTTTTTCGCGCGCTTCGGATTCGCGGCTGGAAGCGGCGACAAGTGTATAGCCGCGCTCTTCGGCAAGCCCTTCCAGTTCGGTGACCATCTGGCCGAAGAACTCGCTTTCGAATTCCGGCATGATAGCGCCGATGATGCGGCGCTTGGCGCGGCGCATGTCCGACGCCAGCGGATCGACGCGGTAGCCGAGTAATTCGACGGCGTCGACGACACGCTGCGCGTTTTCCGGCTTCACCGTGGTGACACCGGCCAGCACCTTGGAGACGGTCGCCGCGGACACGCCGGCATGGCTTGCCACGTCGTGGATCGACGGACGCCGCTGCTGGGCTTCGTGTTGCGCCATTGACCTCCTCCCGAGGGCAGGCAGCCGCGTGCTGCCTTGCTGGCGTAGACGGTAAATCGATTTTTCGCAGTTGTAAATCGTTTCATCGTGAGTAAAACTGAGATGTGAGATTGACGCGATCCAATCGCGCCGGGAGGAACGATGACCGACAAAACCTTGCCGCTGGTGATCAGCGCGCCAGAACCGCGCACCCTCGACCTGATCTTCACGCCGCCGCAACTGGCGCGCCTGCGAACAGGGTATCGCATCGTCGAGACGACCCCGGAGGGCGTTGCCGCCCTGCCGGCCGAGACGCTCGCCGAGGCGCGCTACATCATCGGCCAGCCGCCGATTTCACCCGAGACGCTGGAAAAGCTGAAGACGCTGCGCTGCATCTTCAACGTCGAGACCAACCTCATCAACAACATGCCTTACGAGACGCTGTTTGCGCGCGGCATCCATGTCGTCACCACCGGCCTGGTGTTTGCCGAACCGGTCGCCGAGCTTGGCCTTGCCATGGCGCTCAACCTCGCGCGCAACATCGTCGATGCCGACCTGGCTTTCCGGCAAGGCAATGAGCTGTGGGGCGGTGACGGCAACCAGACTGCGCGACTGCTTTCTGGCGCCGATGTCGGCATCATCGGCTTCGGCGATCTCGGCCGCGCGCTCAATCGCCTGCTGACCGGCTTCCGTACCCACACCAGGGTCTATGATCCGTGGCTGCCGCCATCGATCCTTCTCGACAACGGCGTCGAGCCAGCCTCGCTCGATACGGTGCTGTCGCAAAGCGACTTCGTTTTCGTCGTCGCCTCGGTCACCAGCGAGAACCAGGGTTTTCTCGGCGCGGACTCGTTCGCCAAGATGCGCAAGGGCGCCGCCTTCATCCTGCTCAGCCGCGCCGGGGTGGTCGATTTCGCCGCGATGATGGTGGCGGTGAAGAGCGGCCACATCGTTGCCGCCAGCGACGTCTTCCCGGAGGAACCGCTGGCCCGGGATCATGCCGTGCGCGCGCTGCCCGGCTTCCTGCGCTCGGCCCACCGCGCCGGCGCGCTCGATATCGCTTTCAAGCGCATGGGCGACATGGTGCTGGAGGACATGGACCTGATCGATCGCGGCCTGCCGCCGATGCGCTCCAAGCGGGCAGAGCGCGAGACGGTGTCAAGGATGCGGTCGAAGCCGGTCGACAGGAACTAGATGGCAGCTATTCGTCGTAAGGGTCGATGAGCTTGCCGGTTCCCAATCCGGGGAGCCGCCCGGTTACACGATGTTCGGCGGTCTGCTTGTCAGCCAGGCGCTGACGCTTTTCACCACGCCGGTGATCTATCTCGACCTCGACGACCTGTCGCAGTGGCTCACCCCCTTCCGCAGGCGCGACCAAGACCACGATGAGCCCGAGCACGCGGCGGATGTCGTCAGGCTGCCACAAGGCAAGCTGGCGGCCGAGTAGGCCGCCGACTCGGCAGGCGCATAGTCAGGCAGGCAAGGCGCGCAGCGGCGAGCCACTTTGGCTGGCCTCTTCGGCGGGATCGCCAAAATTGGCCTCGAGCCAGGCGATCGCGCCGGCAACGTCTTCAATCACGAAACTCGCCCCCGTCTCGCCTTGCGGCTTGACCCGGATCGAGATGCCACCGAGGGCATTGACGGTCTCAAAGCCGCTCTCGTCGGATGTATCATCGCCAAGAAACACCGGGCGTCTGCCGCTGAACGGATCGAACTGCATGAAGCGCCGGATGGCGGCGCCCTTGGCCGCTTCCAACGGCATCAACTCGACGCCGGCGTTGCCGGCAATCACGCGGTAGCCTTTCGGCAGCCGGGCAAGTGCTGCCTCGACCAGTTCCGTCGCCCGCACCAAGAGCTGCGGCGCTGCTCTGGTGTGGATGGCAAGCACTGGTCCCTTGCGTTCGACAAAGACAGCCTTGCTCGCCAGTTCCAACTCGATTTCGTCGGCGAGGGCTGCCATGTCGGCCGGTTCGTCGGCCGCTTCGATTTGTCCGTTCCGCGCCAGCCTGTGCTCAAGTCCGTAGAGGCCGGCAATTCGCAATTTCAAGGGATCGAACAGATGGTCGACGGCCGCGATCGAGCGGCCGGTGATGAACGCAAGGGCACCGTCGAGCCGCTGCTCGATCGTCGTCAGAAGAGTGCGCAGCTCCTCGCTGACGGATACGGCGTCGGGGTGTGCGGCGTGTTCCAGCAAGGTGCCGTCAATGTCCAGGAACAGCGCCCAGCGGCCTTCAGGAAGGGGTGGTGTTAGATCAGCTTGACTATTCATCGGTATCCGACCGCCTGTCTGCGTTCCACGATTGAGACGACATTGTCGCCGTTGATGTTGGTTGGCCGGTCGGGCGATGCCGTGGCCCGGTCGAGATCGCTGCGCTTGCGCAGACGCGATGCATCGAGCAGCATGCTGCCGGCCCAGCGATAGACATTGTTGTCGCGCACGATCTCGCGCATGCGCCGCATGCGTTCGCGCTGTTCGTCGGAATCCATGGTCAGGGCCTGCTGCATGGCCTCGGCCGTCATTGCCGCGTCGTAGGGATTGATGATCAGTGCTTCCAGCAATTCGCGTGAGGCACCGGCAAACGTGCTGAGGATAAGCACGCCTTGCTCGTCGTCGCGTGAAGCAACGAACTCCTTGGCGACAAGGTTCATGCCGTCATGCAGGCTGGTGACCAGGCAAATGTCGGCGGCGCGGTAGAGCTCGTAGACGTGCTTTTGCGCATGGTGCTCGGCCACCAGCACAACCGGACGATAGGTCTTGTTGCCGTAGCGCTCGTTGAGCTCAGCCGCGTAGCGCTGGCATTCGTCATGCAGTTGCTTGTAGGCCGGCAGCGTGCCGCGGCTGGGTGCGGCGATCTGCAGGAAGACGACCTTGCCGATTGTTTCGGGATGGCGCCTGAACAGCTCGTCCAGCGCATGAAAACGGTCGAGGATACCTTTGGTGTAGTCGAGGCGCTCGACACCGATGCACAGCTTGGCATCGGCCGCGATACCGAACCGTTCGCGTGTACGGGCGCGACATTCCTCCACGCTGGGCAGGCTGTTCAGCAACTCGACCGGCCATTCGATCGAGATCGGATAGGCATGAACCAGCGTCATCTGGCCGCCATAGGAAATGGCGGCATCGGCTCGCTCGATGCGGCTTTCCATGAAGCGGTCGACGCTCTCGGTGAAATTGTTGGCATGGAATTGGGTGTGGAAGCCGATGATCGAGCTGCCGAGCAGCCCGTCGAGGATGCGCTCGCGCCACGGGCAGATGCTGAACACTTCCGAGTTCGGCCACGGAATGTGCCAGAAGGTGATGACGATCGCTTCCGGCAGCCGTTCGCGGATCATGCGCGGCAGAAGAGCGAAATGATAATCCTGGACCAGAACGATCGGCCGCTCGTTGCGCGCCTCGGCAACGACCGTATCGGCGAATTTGCGGTTGACGGCCTCATAGGCTTCCCAGTCGGACTCGCGGAAGATAGGCCGGGTGAAAGCGATGTGGCAAAGCGGCCACAGGCCCTCATTGGCGAAGCCCAGGTAATAACCCTGATATTCCTCATCGGTCAGCCAGACCCGGCGCAGCGTGTAGGACGGGTTGCCCGGCGGCACCTGCACCCGGTCGTCGCCGTCGACAACGGTGCGGTCGGCGCTTCCGCCGCCATAGGCGATCCAGGTACCGGCGCAGGCGCGCGTGATCGGCTCCAGCGCCGAGACCAGTCCGCTTGCCGGCACGACCAGCTCGACCTCGCCGTTCTTCGTCTCGTTGTGGATGTAAGGCTCGCGATTGGAGATCACTATGACCTGCGCTCCCGGCAGATCCTCTGCCAGGATCTTGCGCAGTGTCTCCGGCGACCAGGTGACCAAGGCGGCGTCGACGGACTGACCGTTTTTTTCGAATTCGCGCAGCACCTTGCTGGCGACTTCCGAGACCACGTCGTCACTGGCGGCCGGCACGGCCCGCGAGTGATGCCGGCGCTGTCGGGAGATCGACATCAGGACCGCCAGAGCGGAAAGCCCGAGGCTTACGAGGATAAGGACCCATAGAAGGTAGACGCCATACTGTGTCATTGAAATGCCAGTGTGCTCCGGCTGTCCGCGCTTTTGTTATTGGTCTTGCCGGCTGCGGACCGGTGGGCCGGGTCGAGTGTGCAACGCACAAATCGGCCCTCGGTTCCGACATTTTTCGATTGTTGACGCGGGCTTGCCGCGAATTGTTCAAGTCCGCACGATGAGCGGCACCTGGCCCTCATGCCGCTCCGACAGGAAGGCAACGACACGGTCGCCGACCCGTTGAAACGTCAGATCGACGGAGCGTTCACCAACGCTTAAATGCCTGAGCGTGAGCGTGTCGATACCGATCGGCAGCCGCGGGTTCGTCACGTGCAGTTCGCCTTTCCAGCCGTCGATTTCCAGGCCGAGGCAGGCCTGCATCAGCATGAAGGCCGAGCCCGCCGACCACGCCTGCGGCAGGCACGCCACCGGATAGGCGATCGGCGCCTCGCCGGGAGAGCGGGTGAACCCGCAGAACAATTCCGGCAGCCGCATATTGAAATGGACTGCGGATTCGAACGTGCCGCTCATCAGCCGCACCACGCTGTCGCGCTCGCCATAGCGCGCCAGGCCGACCCCGCAGAGCGCGGTATCGTGAGGCCAGATCGAGCCGTTGTGATAGGACATCGGATTGAAAAAGATCGCGTCGTCCGCGAGCGTCCTCAAGCCCCAGCCCGAATGGAAGGAAGCGGACAGCAGCTGGTCGGCGATCAGTTTTGCGCGTTCGGGTTGCGGCAGTCCGACAAAAAGCAGGTGCCCCGCATTCGATGTCCGGACCTTGCAGGGTTCACCATCGCCATCGATGGCCAGGGCGTAGAAATTCATGTCGTCTTGCCAGAAATCGCGTTCGACGGCGACACGCATTTCCTCGGCGCGGTTCTCCCAATGCTCGGCATCCGCGAACTCGCCGCGACGGCGCGCAAGTGCCGCCAGGCCCCGGTAGGCGGCAAAGACATAGCCCTGCACCTCGACCAGCGCGATCGGCCCCTTCGGGATGCGACCATCGGCATGAAAGACCGAGTCGAAACTATCCTTCCAGCCCTGGTTGGCGAGGCCCGAGTCGGCGGCGCGCTGGTAGGTGACGAAGCCGGTGGCGCGGCTCGCCTCCTCCATCCATTCGGCGGCAGCCTTGAGCGACGACCAGAGCTTGTCGATGAAGGCCATGTCGCCTGTCCGATCGGCATAGGCCGAGGCGAGATGGATGTAGAGCGGTGTGGTGTCGACGCCGCCATAATAACGGCCGAAGGGAAGCTCGCGCAGCACCGCCATCTCGCCCTTGCGCGTCTCATGCATGATCTTGCCCGGCTGGGAATCGCTGAACGGCGATGTCTCGGTCGCCTGGTGCTCGGCCAGGAAGGCGAGCACGCCCCGCGCCAGGCCCGGATTGAGCCACAGCATCTGCAGCGAGGAGATCACGCCATCGCGGCCGAAAGCCGTCGAGAACCACGGAATGCCGGCATAGGGGTAAGGCCCGGTCGAAAGCTCGGTGGTGAGCAGCGCGACATCGGCCCGGGCGCGCTCGACCCAGTCGTTGAAGACACGGCCCGAACTGCGGATCGTCGCGCCGTGCCGGCGCTTGGCGCGCATGCCGAAGCGGGCGCGCGCCGCTGCCGCACGGAAGCGGTCGCTGCCGGGCGGATCGGTAGCCTCGGGGCCAACCTCGACATAGAGCACCTTTTGGCTGCGCTTGGTCACCGCAATCATGAAATCGGCGCGAGTTTCGCTCAACTGGTCAGGCGGCTGCGAGAACGAGATTGCCGACAGGCGCGGCAACCCGTCCAGGCCGTCATAGCCTAGCTGTACCGATGCCTTGTCGGTCCTGGCGACATGCGTCGTGCCGCGCTTCGGCCGCGTCGAGCCGCGCACCTCGAACATGTCGCGAAAGTCGGCGGCGAAATGCAGCGAGACGGAAATAGTCGAATGCTCGCGGCTGTAATTGGAAAGCGTGATGCGCTCGAACAGCCTGTCCTGCCACAGCAGCCGGACCCGCTCGATGTGGATGGCGCCTTGCGGGATGTCGCGGCCGGCGGCGCTCTGGATCGGCAGGTTCGTCAGATTTGACGTGAACAGCACATTGTCCTGGCTGAGCGAGGCGCCGAGCAATGACATCTGCCGGCCACCGACGGTGAGCCGGAATTCGGACAGCACGCGCGTGTCGTCGCGGAAGAAGCCGTCGCCCGAGCCCCTGATGTCGCCATAGCCGTCGGCGACGATGAAGCAATCGCCCTGCTTGAGCGCAAACAGCCGATGTGGTTCGCGTGGCGCCGTTTCGTCCAGCGAAGCAAGGGCCACAGCGGGATCGAGCTTGCGCTCGTCGAGCTCCGTCATTCGTCACCTCTTCATCTGCCCGCCGCGTGAAGTTCAGGAGGCCTTCGCCTCGCTGGCCCCAATGAGGCGCGCGTAGGCGGCAAGATAGTCGCGCGCCATTCTGGTGGCCGAAAACCGCTTTTCGAAGGCCGCCCTCACCTGTCGGCGATCGAGCTGAAGCAGAGCCGGCACCGCGGCCACCGCATCGTCCACCGTGTCCACGACGAAGCCGGTGACACCGTTGTCGACGATCTCCGGCAAGGCGCCGCACTGCCACGCAATCACCGGCGTGCCACAGGCCATGGCCTCGATGGCGACCAGGCCGAACGGTTCGGGCCAGTCGATGGGAAACAGCAGCCCCGCCGCATTGCCGAGGAATTCCGCTTTCTGGTCTTCCGTGATTTCGCCGACATATTCGATCCGATCGCCGTCGATCAGCGCCTCGATCTCGTCGTGGAAATAGGCGCGGTCATCGTCGCCGATCTTGGCCGCAAGCTTAAGCTTGAGGCCTGAGCGGCGGGCGATCTCGATAGCGCGGTCGGGCCGCTTGTCGCGCGACAGGCGCCCGAGGAAAGCCAGATACGGCTCTTCCGTCCGGGGCTCGTAGGTCGGCTGATAGGCATCGAGCGGCAATCCATGATGGATCGTCGCCAGCCAGTTGGCGTCCGGCAGTCCACGCTTCTGACTGTGCGAAATCGAAATCATCGGGAAGCGCGGGAACCGTTCATAGGCCGGCGCCAGGTCGACATAGTCGAGCCGGCCGTGCGGGGTCGTCACCGTACGTCCCGCCATCTCCTCGAAGAAGGGGAAATGCAGGAAGTGGCTGAGATGGAAATGGATGACGTCGAATTCGCCGGCGCGTTTGCGCACGTCGGCGAGCATGGTCAGATGTGCCGCGATTTCCGATTTCTTCGGCCGCGGATCGAGGCGGATCGCCTGGTCGCGGGCGGACACCAGCCGCGCCGACGTCTCGCTGTCGCCGCTTGCGAACAATGTCACGTCGTGCCCGAGCGCCACCAGGGCTTCGGTGATGTAGAAGACGATCCGCTCCGTACCACCGTAAAGTTTCGGCGGCACCGATTCGTAGAGCGGCGCGACATGGGCAATGCGCATCGGATCCCTCAGCTGTTGACGCGGGCAAAATGCGCCAGCTCCGAGATCGTTCCTGCTCAATTGGCCGCGGGCAGCGATGCGGTGCCGAAACCGGCCGGCTAGACGGACGCTTTGCGCCCACGTCGAGCCAGAATATTCGCGACCAAAAGCAGCAGGATCGACAGCCCCATCATCAAGGTTGCCGCCGCGGTGATTGCCGGACTGAGCTTTTCACGCAGGCCGATGAACATTTCGAGCGGCATGGTGCGCTGGCCGGCACTGGCCAGGAACTGCACGACGACCACTTCGTCGAAGGACGTGACGAAGGCGAAAGCAGCACCCGAGAGCACGCCGGGCAGGATCAGCGGCAGCATGACCCGGAAGAACGCGGTCAGCGGCTTTGCGCCCGAGCAATGCGTGCTTACTGCGGCCTGGCTCAGCCTTTAGCTAGCCGCTGCACGCTTGTATAATTAAATCAACTTGATTTTCTAAAGTGGTATTATACACTTGGCGTGGCTGGTAAGTATCTCATGTCTCTCAAGAAAGCCATCTCCGGCACCAATCTCGAACAGGCCAAGTCGCACAACAGGCGCGTGGTCATCGAGGCTATACGTACCAACGGCTCCTTGTCACGGGCGGCGATCGCCCGGCTGACGGCGCTGTCGTCGCAGACAATTTCCAACATCGTCGAAGAGCTGGAAGCGGCCGGGTTGCTGCGGCCGGAAGCGACGCTGAAGGGCGCGCGTGGCCAACCGGCCGTGCCCTATTCCATCAATCCCGACGGCGGCTATTCGATCGGCCTGCAGCTCGATCATCAGCTTGCCGTCGGCGTCGTCACCGACCTCTCCGGCACCATGCGCGCCCGCGTCGAAAAAAGCGTCGACCGGCCGACGCCGGCGGCGGCCATGCCGCTGCTTGCCGCGATCTGCAGCGATCTGATCGCGACCTCCCGCCTCGACCGGACAAGGCTGCTCGGTGTCGGCATGGCCATGCCCGGCCCGTTCGGCGTCGAAGGCATGACCTCGGTTGGCCCGACTGCGCTGCCGGGCTGGAACGACTTTCCCGTGGCCGAGGAATTACACCGGTTGACCGGCATCGCCGTCACCGTCGAAAACGACGCGACCGCGGCGGCAATAGGCGAGCGGCTTTACGGCGTTGCCCGCAAGCTCGACAGCTTCGTCTATCTGTTCATCGGAACGGGTCTTGGCGCCGGCCTGTTTCTCGACGGCCACCTCTATAAGGGCAGCCGCCACAATGCCGGCGAGATCGGCCACATCATCGTCAAGCCCGGCGGCCTGCCTTGCGATTGCGGCAAGCGCGGCTGCCTGGAACGCTACGTCTCGCTGCGCGCCGCCTATGACAGGCTCGACCTGCCGGATCCCGATCATGCTTCGCCCGATATGCTGGAAGAACTCCTGGCAAACGGCGACAGCCGTTTCGAGGCCTGGCTCGCCGAAGCCGTCGATCCGCTGCGCCAGGCCATCGACGTGCTCGAAATGGCGCTGGACCCCGAGACCGTCGTGCTCGGCGGCTTCATGCCGCTGCCGGTGATCGAGGCTTTGGCCAGCCGGCTCGAGCCGCTGCATCTCTCGGTCAGCTCGACCAGCGCTCGTGTGACACCGCGCGTCCTGGTCGGCGCCGCCGGCAAGGACACCTCCGTGCTGGGCGCCGCGGCCCTACCGATCTTTTCGGAGACAAACCCGCAATTCGACGTGCTGCAGAAGCCTGTGGGCTAATACATGGCGGTTCTGCCGATCATAAAGTTCCCCGATCCGCTGCTAAGGGCCGTCGCGGACCCCGTTGAACAATTCGATGTCGCGTTGTACCGTTTCGCCGCCGATCTTCTCGATACCATGTACGCAGCGCCCGGGATCGGCATCACCGGCCCGCATCTCGGCATTTTGAAACGCGTGGTCGCAATCGATCGGTCCGCCAAATCCGGGATCTATATAAATCCGTCGATTGTCGAGGCCTCGACCGAAATGATCCGCCATACCGAAGGCAGCGTTTCGATGCCGGGCGTCACCGAAGACATCGAGCGACACGCCCGCGTTCGGGTTCGCTATCAGGATCTTGACGGCAACGAGCAGTTCGAGGACGCCGAAGGTCTGCTGGCGGTCTGCCACCAGCACGAAATTGATCAGCTCAACGGGATTTTCTGGATTAACAGGCTGTCGCGCTTGAAGCGCGACCGCCTGATCAAACGCTACAACAAATTACAACGGTAGATAAGCGAGGCTACGCCAAACCGTAGAGCACCGGCATCAGCCCGGCGAGCGCACTGAAACGCGGCCATGACTTCCGCTCCGGCAGCGTCCAGCCGGTTTCGGCAAGCGCCGAAAGCCTTGGAAAGATCAGCCGATCGAAGACGGCGCGATCGGTCATCGGCTCCGACCAGATGCAACATTGCACGCCGAGGAAATGCTTCTTCTGCGCGTCGCTCCAGCCTTCGACGGGATCGAAGCCATAGAGCTTTTCCGGCGACGACCAGCCGGCCCAGGCGGCACCCGGCTCCGACCATTCCGGACTGTTCGCCATGTCGAGGTAATAGACCTGGCCCGGATTGACCACCATGTCATAGCCTTCGCCGGCAAGGGCTGCCGAAACCTCGACGTTGCGCCAGCCGTTGAGGTAGCATTTGGTCTTGTCGATGACATTGCCATGCGCGGCTTCCTCCCAGCCGCCGGTGACGCAGCCTCGCGATGCCAGGAAGGCCTGGATCCGCTTGAGGAACTGGGCTTGCAGAAGGGCCGCGCCCGAGCCGTCGATCTCGTCGGCGCCATGCGTGTTGGTCACCACGCCGAGCCGCTTGGCATGCGCCTTTGCCAGCGCTTCGCCGCCGAGTTCGCCAAGCCGCAGCAAGGCCTGCGGCGAGCCGGACCAGGCGCCGATCGGCACCTCGTCGGCGCCGACATGGATCACCTTGAACGGGAACAGTTCGATCAGTTCGTCGAAGATCGTTTCCAGCACATGGTAGGTTTCCTCGCGCGCCGGGTTGAGGCAGTTGTTGGGAAAACCCTGCACCGAAAAATACTCGCCATGCTCGCCGGGATCGCGCAGCTGCGGCAGCGCCTGCAGCATGGCGTAGCAATGTCCCGGAACATCGATCTCCGGCACGACTTCGATGCCGAGCCTGCCGGCAAGCGCGACGATTTTGCGGATAGCCGCCTTCGTGTAATAGCCGCCGGTTTTCTGCGCGCCCGAGCCCAGCAGCGACGGGATCGGCAGGCCATGGCCGCGCCAGCCGCCGATCTCGGTCAGCTGCGGATAGGCATCGATCTCGACCCGCCAGGATTCGTCGTCCGACAAATGCCAGTGGAAGCGGTTGAGCTTGTTCCAGGCGAGGATCTTGAGGAATTTTTCGACCTCGGCCGAGGCGTAGAACTGGCGCGCGACATCGAGATGGCAACCGCGCCAGCCGAGCGACGGCTCGTCGCGGATTTCCCCGCTCGCCGGGAAGGTGAAGGTCGCCGGATGCTGTCTGGCGCCGCGCACGATCTGGCCGAGCGTGATCAGGCCATAAAGGAAGCCAGTGCCTGTCGACGCCGAAACCGTCGCCGCATCCGCGGCGAACGCGATCGCATAGGCTTCAGGCCCAAGACCGTCCCGGGCCACCAGCTTTACGGGAAAACCGCCTTCCGCCGCAGGACGCACGATGCCCTCGACCGGGAACAGGCTGGTTGTGAGATCGGCGAAAGCGGCTGCCGCCACTGTTGCCGCTTCACCCTCGAGTCGCAGATCGAGTCCGGTGGGCGCGGGAAGCGAGCCCGAGACCTCGACCTGGCGTGGCCAGGGGATGAGTGAAATCGCGACCGGCGCCACGGTCGGCACCGGATAAAGCTCTGCACCACGCTTTAGCGGCGCGTTGTCGCCGACGGCGCGGGTCGGTTCGACGGAGATGCGTCGGACGCTGCCATCGGCCAGCACGAGGTAGGCGCCCGTGGCGCCATCAGTCCAATGCCGAAGCGGGTAGCTGAGGCCGCGGGCCGTCAGCGTCCATGAGGCGCCTGGCCCGAGCACGAAGCCTTCCGGCGGCGTGAACTCGGCATGGTTGGAGAGCCGCACGGCAAGCGTGCCGCCTTCGATGGTAGCGGCAGGATCGATCCGGTCGGGCCCGCTGATGCAGAGCCGGAAATCCTGCAGGCTATGCCGCGATCCATTGGTCAATCGCAGTTCATAGGCCAATGGTTGGCCATCCTTGGCAGGCGTCCAGAAACTTTCGAGCCGCAGTCTGTCGGTCATGGCAGTCTCTTTGAAAAGCAAGCGTGAAAAGATCAGTCGGCGGATTTCAGCAAGCCGGCATAGATGCCGGGTTCGGAATTGGGGATCTGCGTTGCGCCGACGGTGCGTTCGTAGAATTCGGAGGGACCGACATCGCCGATGATGGCGTAGGCATAGCCCATGACCTTGAGGTCGAGCAGCGAGGCAAGCAGCAGCGCATGGCCGACGCCCTGGCCGCGCGCCGCCTCGTCGACGCCGGTCGGCCCAAAGAAGCCGCGCGCGATCGATTCGTGGCAGGCAAAGCCGATCAGTTTCTTGTCCCGCGTGGCAAGAAAACAGGCCGGCGGCTGGCGCATCATGGAAACAGCCGTCTCGCCCGCCCAGCCGGCGCTGAATTTGCGCCGCACCCAATCGGTGACGAGCTCATATTCCGGCGCCAGCGCGCGACGGATGGTGATGCCGGCCTTCGCCATGCGCTGATCGAGCGCCGCATCGGGTCCAAGCAAGGAGAGATTGACGAGATAATCCATGCAAAAATCCAAATCAGGAAGGCGTGCCAAGCGCGCGAACAAAATGGTCCGGCCCGACCTCTTCGACGACCGACGAAGCCGGGCGCGACAGTCGCCTCACCTCTTCGGCATGGCCAAGGAAGCGCGCGCTGTCGCCGGGTACGAAGGGTCGGTCGGGATCGGGCACGGCCGACAGAAGAAGCTGCGTATAGATATGGCGCGGATCGCCGATGACCGCAGTGGTCGAACCCCATTCCACCATCTGCCCGGCGAACATGACGATGATCTCCTCGGCGACATAAGCCGCGGTGGCGATGTCATGCGTGATGTAGAGCAATGCGAGATTCTTCTCGCGCTTGATACGGGCAAGCAATTCCAGAATGCCGAGACGGATCGACACATCGAGCATCGAGGTCGGCTCATCGGCGACCAATACCTCCGGCTGCACGGCAAGGGCTCTGGCAATGTTGACGCGCTGGCGTTGCCCACCCGAGAGCTCGTGCGGGAATTTATGCGCGGTGAGGTCAGGCTCTAGTCCGACGCCTGCAAGCAGCTCAGCCACGCCCTTCGCCAGCGCCGCCTTGCCTTTGGCATGGCCATGCAACGCAAGCGGCCGCGCCAGATGATGGTGCACGGTGAACACCGGATTGAGTGAGGCGAAGGGATCCTGGAACACCATCTGCACGGCGCGGCGATAGGTGCGTTCCTCGTTGCCGGTACCGGCATGCGTGGCATCGCGTCCACGGAATTGAAGCTTGCCGGCGGTCGGGTGATCCATGCGCGCGATGATGCGCGCGCAGGTCGTCTTGCCGCAGCCGGATTCGCCGACGAGTGCCAACGCCCTGCCCGGCCGCAGCGCCAGCGAAATGCCGCGCAGCGCCTGCACGAAACCGAAGCTGCGCTCGATACCGTCGAGCGTGATCACCGGCTCGGCATTCACAGTAGCGGAAAGCGAGGATGGCAGCGCGTTCATACGGCCTCGCGCGCCCGCGCCGGCAGCTGCGGGATCGAGGCCCACAGCTTGCGGGTATACTCATGCTTCGGCGCCTGGCTGACCTGTTTGACGTCGCCGACTTCCACCAATTCGCCTTTCAGCATGACGCCGATGCGGTTGCAGAGCTGCGACATCAGATGCAGATCGTGGGTGATGAAAAGCACCGAGAAGCCGAGACTGCGTTGCAGATCGATCACCTGCTCGAGAATCTCGCGCTGCACCACCACGTCGAGCGCCGTCGTCGGCTCGTCCATGATGATCAGCGCCGGCTCCAGGGCCAGGCAAATGGCAATGACGATGCGCTGGCGCATGCCGCCGCTGAACTGGTGCGGATAGTCGCGCAGGCGGTTGACGGGGACGCCGACCAGCTTGAACATCGCTTCCGCCCGCGCCCGCGACTGCTCGCGGGTAAATCCGTTGTGCCGGCGCAAAACGTCGTGGAACTGATCCTCGACCCGCATCAGCGGATTGAGCGAGTTCATCGCGCTCTGGAATACCATGCCGATGCGGCTCCAGCGCACTTTCTGCATCGCCACCTCGGTCAGTTTCAACAAATCCTGACCGTCGAACAGGATTTCGCCGCCCGCCACCCAGGCCGGCGCCTTGGCGAGCCTGGTGATGGCGTAGGCGATCGTGCTCTTGCCGCAGCCGGATTCGCCGGCGAGCCCGAACAACTCCGAGCGCCCGATGTCGAACGAGACATTCTTCACGGCGCGGAAGGCGCCCTTGTCGATGAGATAATCGACGCTGAGGTCGCGGACTTGCAGCAGGGGTCCGCTCACCGGGCCGCCTCCAGCTCGCTCTTGCGCAGTCTGGTCAGGCGCAGCCAGCGCGACAGCGCCGGTCCGGAGCGCAGTTGCGGGTTGGCGATCTCGTCGAAGGTGAAGTTGAGCAATGCCAGCCCGAGGCCGACCAGCGCGATGCCGAGCGCCGGCGCCCCGATGTCCCACCAGGCGCCGACAATGATCGCCGACGAGTTCTGCGCGTTGTAGAGCATGGTGCCCCAGGTGACGTTGAGCGGATCACCGAAGCCGAGATATTCGAGCGTCGTCTGCGCCACGATCGCATAGATGATAGAGCCGACGATGTTGATGCCGATCAGCGGCACCAGATTGGGCAGGATCTCGACGAAGATGATGCGCCATGAAGGCTCGCCGACCATGCGTGCCGCCGTGATGAATTCGCGATTGCGCAACGCCATGGTCTGCGCCCGCGTCATGCGCGCGCCCCATGGCCAGGATGTCAGCGCGATGATGGTCATGATCGCCAGGGGCCCGACCGTGCCGGCAAACGATGCCAGCAGGATAAGCAGCGGAATGTTGGGTATGACCAGCACCGCATTGGTGGCGAGATCGAGCGTTCCATCGATGCGGCCGCCGAAATAGCCGGCGATCAGGCCGATCACCGTGCCGATTGCGGTGATGGCGAGGCCGGTGGCGAAGCCGACGGCAAGTGACGGTCGCGCGCCCCAGACGAACTGGCTGTAGACGTCGCGGCCCATCTTGGTGGTGCCGAAATAATGCGAGACCGTCGGCGGCTGGTGCGAGCGTCCGACCCGCGCGGCCGGATCGTTAGGCGCCAGGATCGGCGCGAACATCGCCATCAGGGCGAGAGTCGCGATGATGATGAAGCCGGCCACCGCCTTCTTCTGGCGGAACAGGAGCTGCAGCCCGAACCTCATGCGCGCTCCTCCCTGATGCGCGGGTCGACGATGCCATAGACGATATCGACCAGCAGATTGGCCCCAAGGGTCGCCAATGTCATCAACAGAAGCTGGCCCTGGATGACGGGATAGTCGCGCGCCACGCTCGCCGTGAACAGCGTCAGCCCGAGCCCGGGATAATTGAAGACGATCTCGGTGACGATCGAGCCACCGAAAACCGCGCCCAGCATCAGCGCCAGATTGGTCAGAACCGGCAGCATCGCATTGCGCGCCGCGTAGGAGAACATCACCGCCGTTTCCGACAGCCCCTTGGCGCGACCCATGGTGACGTAATCCTCGCCGAGCACTGAGATCATCGAGGAGCGCATCGTCGTCTGGAACTCGCCGATCATATAGGGCGAGAGCGTCAGCACCGGCATGATCGCGTGCCAGAACACGCTGCCGAGGAAGGTGAGGTTGAAGCCCGGATCGAGATCGGGATTATAGGCGTAGCCGACCGGGAACCAGCGCAGCGTCACGCCGAAGGTGAACAGCGTGGCCAAGGCGATGATGACCGGCGGGATCGCGATCAGCACGACAGAAAACGGCGAGACGAACGCATCGAAACGTCCGCCCCGCCGCCAGGCTGCCACTGCGCCAAGGGAGACACCGACGCAGAGGGAAAAGATGATGGCGCAGCTGACCAGCAGCGCCGTCCAGCCAGCGGAGCGAGCCAGCACCTGGGTGACCGTCTGCGGATAGTATTTCACCGAGACGCCGAGATCGAAGGTGGCGAGCCCCTTTAGATAATCGACGAACTGCAGCCATATCGGCTGCTGGACGGCGCCGAAGCGAGCCTTGATCGCTTCGATCGCCGCCGGCGTGGCGCGTGGGCCGAGCTGCGCGATCATCGAGTCCACGGGGCTCCCCGGCATCAGCCTGGGAAGGGTGAAGTTGACGATGATCGCAAACAGGAAGGCGACGAAGTAGACGCCCAGCCGCCGCAGTGGAATCCGCATCCCGAAGACCCGCCGGTTATTGCACGGGCTTCAGGCGCAGCAGATGCATCAACCGCATGCGGTTGTTGTCGTGGTTCTCCGGGTTCATCACCGGCTCGTCCTTCGTCACCCAGCCGGTGAAGCGCTTGGACGAATACTGGTACCAGGTCGGACCGTTGAACACCGGAACGACCGGGAAGTCATCAGCGATGATCACCTGCACCTGGTCGAACAGCTTCTTGCGCTCCTCGTCCGTCGTCGCCTTGCGGTAGGCATCGAAGACCTTGTCGAGCTCAGGATTGGAGTAGCGCGAGTCCGCATGCACGATGCGTCCGGCGAACGCCGTCGACAGCGTCTGGTAGTAGCCGCGGAACGGCGTCGGCCCGTCGGGACGCGAGTTCATGACGGCGTCGAAAGACCCGTCCAGGAGCTGCTTCTGCCACTGCTCATATTCCGGCGTGGCGACAGACGCATTCACACCGATCTTGCGCAAACCTTCGGTGGCGATCTGCACGGCGTCGATCCAGTCGGTCCAGCCGTTCGGCACGATGATGACGAAGGCAATCGGCTGTCCCTTTGGCGTGGTGCGGAAGCCGTCGGCGCCCTTCTTGTAGCCGGCATCGTCAAGCACCTTGTTGGCCTTGTCGATGTCGTAGGTCATCCAGACATCCTTGTCGCCTTCGGCGGCCTTGTTGCGCCAGCTGTCGAAGCGCGGTGGCAGGCCGCTGGCATGCAGATTGACCACCGGATAGCCGAAGCCAGCGATGTCGACCATCGAGGTGCGGTCCATGGCCAGGCTGAAGGCGTGGCGGAAGTTGATGTCGTTGAACGCTTCCGAATTACCCGGCTTATCGGTTTTCAGATTCATCTCGTAGGCGATGGTTTCGGCCGGCGGCTGCCAGTAGCCATTGTGATCCTTGTCGAGCGCGACATAGGTCTTGTCGATCTCCGGCAGGAACGAACCGATCCAGTCCATCTCACCCTGCGGCAAGAGCGCCAGCATCTGGTCGTTGCCGGAAATCTGCGGCAGCTTCAGGCAGTCGACATGCAGGTCGGCGGCGTCCCAGTAATTCGGGTTGCGGCACTGTTCATAGACCTGCGGCGTGAAGCGGCGGATCTCGGTCATCGGGCCCGAACCGATCGGCTTCTCGTTCTTGAAGGCGAGCGGGTCCTTGATGTCCTTCCAGATGTGCTCGGGCACGACGGGGAAGTCGGCCAGCGATTCCGGGAAGTGGGTGTCGACATCCTTAAGGTTGATCTTGACCTCGGTCGCCGACGGCGCTTCCACCGAGGCCACGCTTTCACCGACGCCGACGATATCGACGGCCGGGTTCTTGAGCATCAGGTCGAGCGTGTATTTCATGTCGGCGGACGTCAGCGGCTGGCCATCCGACCATTTCACGCCGTCGCGCAGCGTGTAGGTGATCGACTTCAAATCGTCGGAGAATTTGTACCCGGTCGCCAGGCGGAAGATCGGCTTGCCGCTGTCATAATCGTTGAAGATGACCAGTGGCTCATAGATGAAATCCATCGTGCTCTGGCGGCGCCCGCCGAGGTCGAACGGATTGAAGTTCTGCACCCAGCTCGTCTGCTCTTCGATATGCATGGCCAGAACGGACTCGGCCACGGCCGGCTTCACGCCGGAGGCGGAGGCGAGCGCTGCGACAGCCGCCCCGGCCAACGCAAAAAAACGGCGCCGGCTGAACAGCCCGCGCCCCGAACCCATGACGTCCAAAGATTGTACGCGACCCAGCATCTTTCTCCTCCCTGAGCAGACTGGCCAACGATGTAAATCAAATTGATTTAATGCATGGTGAGGTGCGGTCGTCAACCCTGGCTGTGGAAAGTCGCGGACGATCTCGTCGCCTCGCCAACAGCCGGGATTACGCTTGAGCTTGCCAGCTACGCCAATCGGAATACTTGATCCGTTCGAGCAAACATCGCCCGTATTGCGCAGCAAATGTTAGCTGCTTCACAGTCAAAGCGCGTCAGACAGCACAAATTCCCCTGTATTGGTTTCATTTGTAAATACTGTTGCGCCTTGCCGCCGCATCGACATCGGAGTTGTTCCGCTTGGCTGGCCGCAGGGCAATCCGAGGGCATTGCCATGAGGGTCTACGAGGCGATCGTAAAGGGCCTGGAAGGCATCGGCGTCGGTGCCGCGTTCGGCGGCGCCGGCGAAAATGCCGCCGGGCTGATGCTGGCGCTGAAACATTCCAAGTCGATCCGCCCGGTGATCACCCGGCATGAGCAGGCGGCATCGTTCATGGCCTGCGGCACTGCGATGTTTTCGGGCCAACTCGGCGTCTGCTTCGCCACCGCCGGTCCGGGCGCCTTCAATCTGTTCTCAGGGCTCGCGGTTGCCATGTCGGATTCCTATCCGGTGCTGGCGATATCCGGCTTCGCCTCGCGCAAATGGACCGGCAAGGGCGCGCTCAACGAGACCTCGGGCGTCAGCCGCACGCCCGACTCGCAAGCGATGTTTGCCGCGACGACGAAGAAATCCTTTCTGCTCACCGATGCCGCGAAAACCTGCGACGTGCTGGAAGAAGCCGTCAACATCGCCTTCGAAGGCAGGCCCGGTCCCGTCCATATCCACGTGCCCGAAGACCTGACCGAGCATGATGTCTCGGTCGACAATTTCCGCCCGATCAATCTCCAGGTGAAGCCCGTCCTGCCGGATCCGGCACGGGTGCGGGATGTCGCAGAGGCACTGGTTGCAGCGCTTGAGAAGGGCAAGAAAGTTCTCGCCCTTATCGGCTTCGGCGCGGTGAAAAGCGGCGCCGGCCACGAACTGAAGCAGTTGGTCGAGCGCTACCAGATCCCCTTTGCCACCACGCTCGACGGCAAGGGCATCATCGCCGAGCGTCATCCGCTGTGCGTCGGCGTCTTCTGTGACAGCGGCCACAGCGCCGCCTGGAAAGCTTTCCTCGATGCCGACATCGTGCTTGCTGTCGGCAACGCCTTTGCCCAGCATGCGACCTTCGGCTTTCGAGGCGACCTGTTCGCCGACCGCAAGCTCATCCACATCAACATCGACGTCAACGAGATCGATAAGGTCTACAAGGCCGACGGCGCCATCATCGGCGATGCGAAACTCGCGGTCGGCGCACTGCTCAACAAGATGTCCGACATGCTCGAGCCAAGCCCGCCGACGGACCGTGAGGCGGCGGACTATAGCGACGAGCACATCCTCCATCTCACCGGCAAGATCCACCCCGGGCAGATGGCGCAGGCGCTGTCGAAACGCCTGCCCGACAATGCCATCGTTCTCGCCGATGCCGGCGCCCATCTCGCCTGGCTCGGCTATTACCTGCAGATCGCGCCCGGCCAGAATTTCCGAAAGCCCGGCGGCTTCGGGCCGATGGCCGGCAGCGTCAACGGCGCGCTCGGCGTCAAGCTTGCGCACCCCGAACGCCCCGTGATCGTCGGCTGCGGCGATGGCTGCTATCTGCTTTCGGGCTTCGAACTGCTCACCGCCGTCCAGTACGACATCCCGGTGATCTGGATTGTCTTCAACAACAACGAATTCCAGCTGATCAAGCTCTACCAGCTGCAATCCTACCAGGAATACGGCCTGATCGATTTCGACAACCCCGACTATGTCGGCTTCGCCCAGGCCTGCGGCGCCAAGGGCTATCGCGTCGAGACGCTCGAAGACTTCGAAGCCGCGCTCGAGGACGCGCTGGCGCTAGGCAAGCCAGCCATCATCGATGCTCATATCACCCGACTGGCGCTGCCGCATTACAGCCCCTCGCCCGAAGGCCTGGTCGCGGGCGTCGCGGAGATGATCGAAAAACGCATCCACTCGAACTGAGCAATTCCAGGAAAAGTGCCTAGCGGTTTTCCGTCCGGAATTGCGTGAATCAAAGAGCAGGGAGGCTCATCGTGTTGACGCAACCTGGCAAGCACCCAACGACGAGTTGGCGCGAGATACCGCAAGGCTCGGACGAGCAGGAACGCAAGCTGTTCGAGCAGCTGGCGCAGGACATGATGCATGTCCAGTTGAAGACCAAGCAGCGCTCCAAGGCCGCCGGCATCCAGCGCGCCTTCCACGCCAAGCCGATTTTCGCCTCGATCGACGCCACGCTGCGCTTCGACGACGACCTCCCGGCCGAATTCCGCGCCGGTTTTGCTCAAGCCGGCAAATCCTATCCGGCGATCGTGCGCTTCTCGAACGCCAGCGGTTCAGGCCAGGCCGACTACAAACCCGACCTGCGCGGCGTCGCGCTGCGCGTGAAAGTCTCGGACAAGGAACAGCACGACCTTCTGGCCACCAACTTCCCGGTCTCGCATGCCCGCGATGCCAGGCAGTTCGTCGCCTTCGCCAAGGCCACCGCCGGCGGCACGATCGGCAAGGTTTTCGGGCTCATCGGCCTCTCCTTCCGCTTCGGCCCGGCCGAAGTGATCCGCATGTTGAAGAACATCTCGGCCGGCCGTAGCCACAAGGTGCGCAGTGTCGCGCTGGAAACTTTCTGGAGTCGCGGCGCCATTTGCTGGGGCGAGACACTAGCCGTGCGCTATCTGCTGCGGCCGGTGCCTAGCGCTGCCCCAGCGCCCGATCCGTCGGAGAAGGATGCGAGCTATCTGGCAAACGAGTTCGCCGCGCGGCTGGCGGCCGGCGATGTGCGTTTCGAGCTCTGCGTCCAGCCTTTCGTCGACGAGCGTGCGACGCCGATCGAGGACACCGCGATCGAATGGACGCAAACCATCTCGCCGCCGGTCAAGGTGGCGGAGCTCACCATTACCCAGCCGTCGGCC
The DNA here is from genome assembly GCF_041355295.1 of Mesorhizobium sp. RCC_202. NCBI lineage: Bacteria > Pseudomonadati > Pseudomonadota > Alphaproteobacteria > Hyphomicrobiales > Phyllobacteriaceae > Mesorhizobium > Mesorhizobium sp. RCC_202. The sequence continues at coordinate 163,368 of NZ_JBFUPO010000004.1, read as the reverse complement.
GGCACGTCCGAAGCCTTCACCAATACGAGGATGATCGACGAGCTCGCCTTCAATCCTTGGAACACGACGGATGAATTCCGTCCGCTCGGCAATCTCAACCGGGCGCGCAAAGGCGTTTATGACGCAAGTGCCGCGCACCGCCTCGCCTATCGCTGGCGCACCGAGACGCCGCTGCGCAATCGCCTGCTGAGCGCCATCGCGCGCCAGTCCTTCCTGGTGATCAATCGCCGCATCGAATGGCACAGACTGCCGCTTCGGCTCAGCCTGCTCAATCTCGACGCCTTCCGCTATGTGTTGAGGCAACAGAACCTGATCGGCACCGAAGTCGTCGAGGCGCCGCCGCAGGCGCGGCCCGAGCCGCAGCCGCCGATCGCCGAGGACGTGCGCCAGACGCGCACCTATGACGGCAGCTATAACGACCTGTCGCTGCCCACAATGGGCGCAGTCGGCGCCACGTTCGGACGCAATTTGCCACCGGCCTACAAGCCGGACCTGTTCGACACGCCGAATGCTGTCGAGGTGGTGCAGAAGCTGCTGCATCGCGACACGTTCATCCCGGCGCGTTCGCTCAACATTCTGGCCGCCGCCTGGATCCAGTTCCAGGTGCATGACTGGGTCAACCATGCGCGCAATCCGCTCGGCAAGGATGACGTCATTGTCCCGCTGCCTCCGGGCATGAAGTGGACCAACGCCGTAGGCGGCAAGCCGGAAGATGTCATGCGCATTGCCGGCAACCAGGCGCTCGACTGTGGTCCCGGCCAGCCGCCGATCTATTTCGGCAACGCCGCCTCGCACTGGTGGGACGGCTCGGAGGTCTATGGCCCGAACAGCACCAAGGCCAACATGCTGCGCGAAGGCGCCAAGATCCGGCTGGTCAACAACCATTTGCCCACCGACCTGCACGGCTTCGAGGTGACCGGCTTCAACGAGAGCTGGTGGCTGGGCCTGAGCGCCATGCACACGCTGTTCGCGCGCGAGCACAATCTGCTCTGCGATGAGTTGCGGCTCCGCTACAAGAATTGGGACGACGAGCGCATTTACCAGACGGCGCGTCTCATCGTCTCGGCGCTGATCGCCAAGATCCACACGGTCGAATGGACGCCGGCCATCCTTGCCACGCGGGCGATCGAGGTCGGCCTGTCCAGCAACTGGAACGGTCCTCCGGCCAATGACTGGGTGACCAAACTCGGCCTATGGCTGGTCGACGAGCACGCCTCCGTCGGCATCCCGAAGACGATGCCGGACCACCATACCGCGCCCTATTCGCTGACCGAGGATTTCACCACCGTCTACCGCATGCATCCGCTGCTGCCGGACGACTATTGCTTCTACCACCACAGATCGGGCAAAAAGATCGCCGAGAAGGGTTTCCTCGACATCCAGGGCGCCGGCGCCGATGACATCATGCGCAATTTCGGCCTGCGCAACACGCTCTATTCCTTCGGCATCGCGCATCCCGGCGCCATCGCTCTGCACAACTTCCCCAAGGCGCTGCTCAAGCTCGAGCGCGACAACGAGATCATCGATCTTTCAGTGGTCGATATCGTGCGCACCAGGCGCCGCGGCGTGCCGCGCTACAATGATTTCCGCGCCGGCCTGCACCGGCCGCGCATCCGGAGTTTCGAGGAGGTCACGGCCAGCCCCGAGGACGCACGGCTGCTCAAGGAACTCTACGGCGACGTCGACAAGATCGATACGGTTGTAGGCCTGCTCTCCGAACCGGCGCCGGCGGGCTTCGGCTTCAGCGACACCGCCTTCCGCATCTTCATCCTGATGGCCTCGCGGCGGCTGCAGAGCGACCGCTTCCTCACCGTCGATTACAGGCCGGAGATCTACTCGCCCTTCGGCATCGACTGGATCGCCAACAACGGCATGACCAGCCTGATCCTGCGCCACTGTCCCGACCTCGCCTCGGTGCTGCCGAGGACGCAGAGCGCCTTTGCGCCCTGGCGGCCGATCGTGCCGGCCAGCACCGACCCGGCGATGGCGAGGGCAAAGCCATGACCGCGCCGATGAAACCGGCACAGGCCGCAAACGGCAGCATCGCTTCCGGGCTCGATCAGCTTTTGAAGCGGCCGCTGGTCGAGACGATCTTCCGCCGCCGCACGCATCGCGTCAGCCAGGGCAGCTCGGTGCTCGCCGGCAGCATGAGCTATGTCTCCGACCAGCCGCGCGAGCCGCTGTCGGAACTCGAGGAGGCAGTGCTGATCGCCATGACCGGCTGCACGGGGCTAACCATGCCCGACCGGCCCTTCGAGGACCCGGCGACCAAGAAGCCGATCATGGCCAAGCCCAATCTGACCATGGCCGGCCGCACCGCCGGCAGCCCCGACAATGCGCAGGGCACGCACTTCTTCCTGATCAACGACGCAGGCACCTATTTCCTGCGCAAGCTGCCGCCACCCGCCGACGGCAACATCGCCTTCACGCCGGAGCGGCTGATCGAGCGCTCGCGTGAGGCCAAGGTAAAGATCCTGGACAAGCGCCTCGACGTCGCCGAAGGCCTACGCGATTTTCCCGCCTATCTCGATTCCAACCGCTTCCTGTCCAACCTGCCGGGCACGACCATCCTGCTGCCGGTCGTTGACCTCTCGCGCCAGTACATCAACGGCATGATGTATCTGCTTACGCAGCCGGATGGTGCGCGGCCCAACATCGTCGACGACCGCAATTTCTACCGCCCGGCCGGCGTCAAGCGCTGGGTGAAGAACGGCTTCCTCAATAAGGACCTGAAGATCCCGCTCGGCGCAATCGGCTCGCTGCGCACGCAGATCGAGGCGGACCTGCTTGTACAGAACCTGTTCCTCGTCGCCGACGCCATGGGGCTCGGCGCCTGGATCCATGGCTCGATCAGCCCGCCGGTGCTCGTCGGCGATCCGAAATTCTCGAAAACCTATGGCCCCATGCTCGGCTTCGACGTCGAGGTGCCGCGCTGGCGTCTGATGGACCTTTTGCGCTGGCAGGTCCCGCTGCCGAAATATTCCAATTTGCGCAGCAACCCGATCGGCCTGCGCTTCAAGGGCGAGCATCTGATCAAGGGCATGTCGCCGCCCTACTACGACACGATGGCCGACGCCGTCGCCGAAGTGGTCGAGGAGAAGTTCGGCAAGACCGGCCTCTTCTCGGATGAGAAGCTGTTCTCGGGAATCTACAAGGGCGACTACGGCCATCGCTACCTCAGCGAGGCGGCCGTCTACACGCAGGACGTCATCGACTGCGTGCGCGACATCTGCACCTACATCTACGAGACCCACGGCCGCTTCCCGGCGCATTGCGACGCGATCCACGTGCCCGGCATCTGGCTGCAGGTGCACCATGTCGATGTCGGCTATTAGGAGCGCTTCTTCCGCAACGGACTGACCGACGCGCATCGTAACCATGCGCGCGACTGGCACTAGGGTGTGTTGAGATTCAGGGGAGACCGGCCTGCGAAGGGCGGTTTCCTGCGCTTCCGGTGCTCACGTACTTCAAGTACGCTCCGCTCCGGTTCTCTGAAACCACCCTTCTCGACTCGGCCTGACCTGAATCTCAACACACCCTTGAGCGTCACGCCCTCAGCGCGTCTGGCGGCCGGTCAGTCGTTCGAGCCCGAGCAGCAGGACCAGCGTTGCCGCCACCAGGATCATGGTGAGTGCGGCGCCGGCAAAGACATCGCCGCGATCGGTAAGGCTGAAGATCGATACCGGCAGCGTCACCCAGCCCGGCGGGTAGACCATGACGGTCGCGCCAAGCTCACCCATCGACAGCGCGAAGCTCAGGCCGAAGGCGGCGACCAGATAGGGCGCAAGCAGCGGCAGCGTCACATGCCAGAGCCGGTAGGCGGGACGCGCGCCGAGGCTCGACGCCACCTGTTCGAAGTCGGGCGAAAGCCGCGCCAGTCCGGCCGAGACATTGCCGAAGGTGAAGGCCGAGATCAGCACGAAATGCGCAATCATGACGATGGCGATTGTGCCGTTGAGCAGCAGCGGCGGATGGCTGAAGGCGACCAGCAGGCCAAGGCCGACCGATACCGAAGGCACCGCACTTGGGATGAAGAACAATAGCCCGAGCACCTTCGCCAGCGTGGCGTCCTGGACACGCAGCGCAAGTGCTGCCCAGGTGCCGCTGACCAGCGCCAGCGCGCTGGCCAGGAAGCCGGTGATCAGACTGGCCTTGACCGCGTTCCAGGCAGCACCCCGCGCGACATCGGTGTAGTGCTCGAACGTCAGCCCACTGGGCAGCACGCCGTTCCACTGATCGGCAAGGCTGGACAGAAGGATCACCGCCAGCGGCGCCAGGAACAGCACGCCGAACACCAGCGCAAAGACAAGCCAGATCAGCATGCGACCGGGGCGTGACCAGACCAGCATGGCTAGACCCCCAGCCGGCCGGCGGCGAACCGGTAGAGGCTGAACAGCCCCAGCGACAAGACGATGTTGATGACCGCGATGATGCAGGCGACCTGATAGGCCGATTCCTGGATCGCCTTGCTGTAGATTAGCAGCGGCAAGGTGATGACACCTTTTGCGCCGATGAACAGCACGATGCCGAACTCGTTGACGGTCAACAGCAGGCAGAGGCTGCCGCCGGCAATCAGAGCGGGCACAGCCGCCGGCAGGATCACCTGACGGACGATGCGGAACGGCCTTGCGCCAAGCACGCTCGCCGCTTCGATCTGGCTGCGGTCGACAAGCGAGAAAGCGGCAAGCAGCGGGCGTAAAACGAAAGGTGAGTAGACGGTGACCTCGGCCAGGATCACGCCCCAGGTCGAATAGAGGAAATCGACGGGCGGCGCCTGCAGCGAGAACATCTCCATCAATCCGGCGTTGAGCATGCCGGCCGAGCCGTAGAGGAAGGTGAAGGCCAGCGTCACCAGGAATGTCGGCAAGGCGATGAAGGTGTCGATCAGCCGGGCGATGACGCCGCTGCCGGGGAACGGCACTAAGGCGAGGATCAGTCCCAGCACCAGCCCGACGATCAGGCACCCGGCTGTCGCCGCGACCGAAATGGTGATGGTGTTGATGAGCGCGTTGAGGAAGAAGCGCGCATGCAGCACGCGCGCGAATTCAGCGACATTGGCCACGCCGCTGTCGTCGAGAAAGGCTTGGCGTGCAATCAGCGCCAGCGGATAGAAGAACAACAGCGCCAGCAGTGCCGTCGGCGGCACGATCCAGAGCCTGCCGGACACCCTTCTGGTCATCGGCGCGGGGAGAGCGACCGCGTCAGCCACGGACGTCTTCCGGAACGAGCGACGTATCGCCGGGCGTGAAGAACAACGGCATCGCCGAGCCGCGCTCCGGCAGGCTTACCGGCAGCCTGGTCGCCGAGACGCGCACCGGCGTGCCGTCGACATCGAGCACCAGATGGGTGAGTTCGCCCTGCCAGTGCACTTCCTTGAGCGTGCCGACGATCCTGTTCGTATGCTCCTCGTCGCCGGTGAGGCTAAGATGCTGCGGTCGGATGCAGAGCAGGGTCTTGTCGCCGGGTTTCTCGCTGCGTCCGGCGCCCGCAAGCACGGCATCGCCCAACTTTGCCGTGGCCATCCCTTTCGGTCCGGCGGCTCCTTCAGCGACCGTGACCGGCAACAGGTTGGCGCGGCCGAGGAACTCCGCCGTGAAGCGGTTCGGCGGCCGCCGGTAAAGCTCGCCGGTCGGCCCATGCGAGGACACCCTTCCGTCACGCATGATGGCGATCTTGTCGGCAAGCGTCAGTGCTTCGGTCTGGTCATGCGTGACATAGAGGATCGTCAGCCCCGGCAGGTCGCGGTGCAGCTTGGCGATCTCCTCGACCATGTTGCGCCTGATCTGCGCGTCGAGCGCCGATAGCGGCTCGTCGAGCAGAAGCACGCGCGGCCTGACCGCAAGCGCGCGCGCAATGGCCACACGCTGCTGCTGGCCGCCGGAAAGTTCGCGCGGATAGCGCCCGGCAAAGCCGGACATGCCGACGGTCGCGAGCGCATCCTTGACGCGCTCGCCGATCAGCGTCTTGTCGGCGCCTTGTGCCCTGAGGCCGAAGGCGACATTGTCCTCGACGCGCATATGCGGGAACAGCGCGTAGTTCTGCACCACCATGCCGAGCCCGCGCTCATAGGGCGGCAGATCGGTGACGTCGGTGGCGCCGATGCGGATGCGGCCGCTCGCCGGTTTGACGAAACCAGCGACGGCCCTGAGCGCCGTCGTCTTGCCGGAACCGGAGGGCCCGATCATCGCCAGGATTTCGCCTGGGGCGATGTCGAGCGTCAGCGGGTGCAGCACGACATGCGTGCCATAGGCGACGCTGACCTTGTCGAAGTGGACATTGGAGCCGGCGCCACGAATTTTCGCGGCGTCGACGTCCATGACATTGCTTCCCGTAAGAGCGGGCACCGACATGGCTGGTCCTCCGGATCTGGTCACCAGGAGATCAACTTCCGGTCGCTTCGTTCCACTTCTTGACGTAGTCGGGCAGCTTCGACAGCGCGTCATCCCAATTCGGTGCCCAGATGGTCACGCCCTTCATAATTTCCTGTGCCTTGGCGAAGTTGGCGTCGTCCGGCTTGACATCCTTGCGGGCCGGCAGGCCCAGCGCCACGGAGCTTACCGTCGACTGCGCCTCCTTGGACAGCAGGAACTCGATCAGCTTCTTGCCATTGTCGCTGTTGGGCGCGCCGGTGACCAGGCCGATGTCGTAGGGAAGCGCGAAGGTGGAGCGGATGCCATCGGGACCGGCGGGCCAGAACACCTTGATGTTCGGATTGCCGGCCATCTGCGACAGGTTCATCTGCAGGTCGCCATTGGCAACATGCAGTTCGCCCTTGTTGACCAGCGCGGTCAGCTTGCCAGTCGAAGCGGACGGACCGACATTGTTTTCCTGCAGCTTCTTCATGAAGGCGAAGCCGGCATCCTCGCCGCCGAAGGCGTGGATGATCTGCAGCATCACGGCGGTGCCGTCGCCGGCCTGTCCAGGCGTCGAATACTGGATCTTACCCTTGAATTTCGGATCGAGCAGATCGTCGTAGGCCTTCGGTGCCTCCGACAGGACGGAGGCGTTGTAGATGAAGTTCATGTAGTTGTTGACCAGCGGCCGGTACTTGTCGGTGCCGCCATCGATCTGGTCGGAGCCCTCGGGCTTGTAGTCTTGCAGAAGGCCGTCGGCGGCGGCGCGCTGGATGAAGGGCGGCAGCGTCACCAGGACGTCGGCCTGCGGGTTCGACTTCTCCTTGGCGACGCGTTCGACGACACCGCCCGAACCGCCTTCGATATACTGCACGGTGATGCCGGTCGCTTTTGTGAAGGCCGCAAATTCGGTCTCGTACCAGCTGCCATTGCCATCATGCAGACCGTCGGCCGAATAGATGGTGACGACGCCGTCGGCGAGTGCTGGCGCGACCAGCGCCGATGAGCCGAGCAACGCCGCGGCAAAGGTCATGGCTACAGTAATTTTTCGCGATTTCATGGTCAGTTCCCCTTTTTGTGGAATGCACATTTTGCGACGCACTCGTGGTCGCGCTGACTGATCCGCTATGGGCTCCTTAGCGCTGGTGCATGTCGTCGTTGTCTCAACTTTGGGGGTCAGCGATCGATAAGTAAAATCTATTTATTTTATGACAAGCAAACTTCCCCTGATACTTGTCATGGAACTGTCGCACGCCCGTTGCACGCACGTTTTTCCACGCATCGGCGGTGTTTTCTTGCGGAAATGTCGGGTTTTCAGCGAAATTCGACGCCTGCCGTCTGCGCCCGCAACCGCGGGTCATGCGAGCGGATGGTCACCGGCCGACCGTCGAGCACCTCGAAACAGCGCGCGAGCGTATCGTCTTCGAGACGGCGCATCGCGTCATGGGTGAAGAAGGTGAGATGCGGAAACAGGATCACATTGTCGCGATTGAAAAGCCCGCTCATCGGATGGCCGGACCGCGCCAGCGGTTCCAGCGAATAGACGTCGAGCCCGGCGCCGCCGATGCGTCCCGCAACGATCGTTTCGAACAGTGCGGCCTCGTCGATCAACGCGCCGCGTGAGACGTTGATGAGAACGGCGGAAGGCTTCAGGCAGGCGAGTTCTTTGGCCCCTATCAGGCCGCGCGTCTGATCGTTGAGCACGCAGTGGACCGAGACGAAGTCACAGACACCGAGCATGGCGTGCAGATCGTGGACCTTCTCGATACCCGCGGCCCGCATCGACGCCGCGTCGACGCCCGGATCGTAGCCTATCACCCGCGCCCGAAACCCCTGCCCCGCCATGCGCGCCATGCTGCGGCCGATCTTGCCGCAGCCGACGAGGCCAAGTGTCGATCCGGAAATGTCACGGCCGAGCCAGCGCTGTTCGGGCCAGACCCAGCCGTCGCGCGCAACCGCCGCCGTGATCGCCGGCAGCCGTTTCGCCAGCGCGATCATCAGCGCGAAGGCGCCCTCGGCGACCGTCTCTTCGGCATATTCGGGAACATTGACGACCGGAATGCCGCGCCGCATCGCTGCCTGGACATCGATGGCATCGATGCCGACGCCGTATTTGACGATGCCTTTTAGCTTGGTTGCGGCTTCGATGACCCGCGCGGTGATCGGCGTGTAGCACATCAAGATCAGGTCGGCGTCGGCGACCGCCGTCATCAACTCGGCTTCCGGGATACCGTCCGGCAGCGTCATCAGTTCGACACCGCGCGCTCTCAAGCCCGCGTCGATGCCCGGGCACTCGAGCTCGCTGTCGGTGCGGACCGCCTTCATCGCGTTCAGGCCGCAAGCACGGCGGCCTCGACGATGTCGAGCGCATGGTCGAGATCGGCCTGCGAAATCACCAGCGGCGGCGACAGCGTCAGCACATTGCCCTGGCTGATCTTGAAGCTCAGCCCTTCGTCGAGGCAGCGGTAATAGATCCGCTCGGCAAGCGCGCGCGCCGGCATGCGGCTTGCCTTGTCCTCGACCATCTCGACGCCGAACATCAATCCCCTGCCCCTGACGTCACCGACGAAAGGCGAGCGCTGCATGAGGTCGTTCATGCGGGCAAGAGCGTACGCGCCGAGCTCGGCCGAACGTTCGACCAGACCCTCGTCGCGAACGATGGCGATGGTGGTCAGCGCCGCGCGGGCCGTCACTGGGTTCTTCTCATGCGTGTAGTGGCCGATCGCATAGTCGCCGGCGACGTCGAGGTCGCGCCGCGCGATCACCGAGGCGATCGGCAGTATGCCGCCGCCGAGCGACTTGCCGAGCACGATCATGTCGGGCGTGACGCCGTCATGCTCGGAGGCGAAGAACTTTCCGGTCTTGCCGAGGCCTGTCGGGATCTCGTCGAAGATCAACAGCGTTCCATGCCGATCGCAGGCCTCACGCACCGCCTTCCAGAAGCCCGGCGCCGGCACCAGGGGCGTCGCGCGCATCGGCTCGGCGATGAAGGCGGCGAAGTCGCCTTCGCGTCCCAGCACATAGGAAATCATGTTGGCGCAGGCGCGGGCCGAATCCTCAAGCGAACTGGTGCCATACGGACAGTTGTTCGGCGCCCAGGGCGCGACATGCTCGGTGCCGGGCAAAAGTGGCCCGGCGATGCCGGAGCGGAACGTCGCTTCGCCACCGACGCTGGAAGCGCCAAAGCCGGCGCCGTGGAAAGCATCCCAGAACGACAGCGTCTTGAACCGGCCCGTGGCCGCGCGCGCCAGCTTCAGCGCTACTTCGATGGCGTCCGACCCACCGGTGGTGAACAGCACCTTGCCGAGGTCTCCCGGCGCCAGCGCGCCGAGCGTCTCGGCAAGCTCGATCGCCGGCTCGCAGGTGAAGCGGCGCGGCGAGAACGGCAGTTCGTCCATCTGCTTGGCGATCGCTTCCTTGAGCCGCGGATGGCCGTAGCCGATATGGTGGACGCTGTTGCCATGGAAATCCATATAGCGGCGCCCGGCGGTGTCCTCGATCCAGATGCCTTCCGCCTTGGCGATGGCCGAGACACAAGGGCTGGAAAGACTCTGGTGCAGGAAGGCCGCCGCGTCGCGGCGCAGCAGCTCCTGCGAGGGCGCGTGGCTCTGCCTCGCGCTCCACTCCTGCCTGGCTGCCGCCTTGTTGGATTCGCCTTCGGTATGGACAAGCGTCATTGGCCGAACAACTCCGTTATGGTCTCCTCGCCAAGCCCGAAACCGGTGCTGGCGCCGGCACCGCTGGTGACAATCACCAGTCGAACGTCCTCATGCGGGGACTCGCGCAGGACGGCATTCTTGGCCGATGCGTAGCTCCCGGTCCAGCGCGCCAGCACGTCCGGCGCCTTGCCGAACAATATCCCGAATTCATCGAGAATCAGCTGGTCGACGGCTTGCGATCCGAACGGATCGAGCGACAGGCCGTAATGGTGGGAATCGCCGACGACGAGCGAGCCATCGGCGCTCTGCACGACAATCAGGTGAACGCCATTGGCCAGTGCCGCGCCGCGTTCCTCGCCCAATCTTTTTCGCAGCGCGCCGGCTTCCGGCAGGACAGCAAAGCCGCCATAGCGCAGCAGGCTGAGATCCGACATCAGCGCCGAGCGAAGCCTGAAGCCGGGATCGGCCAGGCGCAGCATCTGCAGCTTGCAGCGCTGCAGGCCGTGCTTTTCAATCAGCTGTGGATAGAGCGAGCTGAAATCGTCACCGGGACAGACGACGACCTTTTCCGCCTGAAGGCGCCCGCCGCTCGTCTCGACGAAGGGCGGGGCGATCTCGGTGACCGAGACGCCGGTCCGGAACGCGACGCCATGCTTCTCCGCCAGGAATGCAGTCAGGCGCGGCAGCACGTCGCGCGATTCCACGCGCAACTCGAACGGGCTGTAGAGCCCGCCGATAACAGCCTTCTCATCGAGGCCGGTTTGCTGCGCGGCCGCCTCGCGCGCCGTCAGCAGCCTGCACTCGGCGCCATGCTCGCCGGACTTGAAGGTCTCAAGCAGGGCAAGCGCTTCCGGCCGCTGCGCGACGATCAGCTTGCCGCGATGGAGGATGTCCAGGCGCGCATCTTGCGCCAGCTCCAGCCAGATCTCGCGGCTGCGCTCCGCCAGGCGACGCGATGGCCCAGGCTCCTGCCCAGTGACGATGGCGAGGCCGAAATTGCGGATCGAGGCGCCATTCGCCTGGCGGTCGCGATCGATGACGACGACCCGCAAGCCGCGCCGCGCGGCGGCCAGCGCATGAGCGATGCCGACAATGCCCGCGCCGACAACGGCAAGGTCGAACCGTGTCGTCATTTCACCCGCGCAAGCAAAGGGGGTTCATGGCGGCGCCGCAGTGTCAGCTCGCGTGAGGACAAGGGTGCGGTGGCGGGCAGGCAAGCATCTGTCCGCATGTCTAGGCGGCCTTTCCGATTGCCGCCACAGGTCTGATTTTCTCACCCTTGGCATCGTAAGCGGGCCTGAGATGGACGCTGGCCCGGTAACGGACGCCGGCAAGATCGATCTCGAAATTGCCGGACGACAGAAACGCATTGTCGACGCCGGCCGTGTTTTCGACATAGCCCAGCGCCACGGAACGACCGAGGCTGTGGCCATAGGCGGCCGAGCGCAGCTCTCCGGCCGGCTTGCCGTCGCGCAGGATCAACTCGCCGCCCCACAGCATCGGCGCGCCATCCTCGAGCGTGAACTGGACGACGCGCTTTGCAAGCGGCTGCCCCTTTGCCGCGACGATGGCTTCCTTGCCTATGAAGCCGCCATCCTTGCCAAGATCGACCGCAAAGCCCAGGCCGGCCTGCCACGGATTGATGTCCGGCGTGAGCTCGCGGCTCCAGGCCCGATAGCCCTTCTCAAGCCGCAGGGCCTCCAGCGCATAGTATCCGGCATCGACCAGACCAAGGTCGCGGCCGGCGGCGCAAACTGCGTCATAGGCGCCGGCGGCAGACTCCGTCGGCACGATCAACTCCCAACCGAGTTCGCCGACATAGGTCATGCGATTGGCGATGCAGACGCCGTAACCGACATCGATCTGTCGATGCGTGGCGAATGGAAAAGCGTCCTCGGAAAGGTCCGCCGAGCTTGCGCGCGACAATATCGTGCGGGCATGCGGGCCCATCAAACCCAATATGGCGTAAGACGAGGTGACGTCGGTCAGCACGGCATGCGCATCGTCGGGAATGTTGCGGCTGATCCAGTCGAAGTCGCGGACCGGCTGCGCTGAGCCTGTGACGACGAGGAACCGGTCCTTGGCCAGGCGAAGAACGGTCAGGTCGCTTTCATAGCCACCCCGCGCATTGAACATGCCGGTATAGACGCTGCGGCCGATCTCGACATCGATATTCGCTCCGCAAAGGCGGTTCAGCACCGCGCAGGCATCGCGGCCTTGCACGAGGATCTTGGCGAAGGAGGTCTGGTCGAAGAGCGCCGCAGCCTCGCGCGTGGCCTTCATCTCGCGGCCGACGGCTTCATGCCAGTTCTGCCGGCCGAAACTGTATTCGGTCTCCGGCGCTTCGCCGGCGCCCGCGAACCAGTTGGCGCGTTCCCAGCCCATCTTGGAGCCGAACACGGCGCCCTTGGCCTTGAGACGGTCGTACAACGGCGAACACCGCAGCGGCCGGGCGAGGTCGAGTTCCCGGTTCGGCCATGGCATCGCATAGTGGAGGCCGAGGGTTTCCTTGACGCGGTCGTGCAGGAAGCGCCGGTTGTTGTTGAAGGAAGCGAAGCGGCGGATATCGACCGGCCACAAATCCATGGTCGGCTCGCCCTGGACGATCCATTCGGCCAGTGCCCTTCCGGCGCCGCCGGCGCTTGCGATGCCCATCGAATTGAACCCGGCGCCGACGAAGAAATTCTTCAGCTCCGGCGCCTCGCCCAGAATGAAATTGTTGTCGGGCGTGAAGCTCTCCGGTCCGTTGTAGAATTTTTTGACCTCGCTCTCGGCCATTTGCGGCACACGGATCAGGGCATTCTCCATCAGGATTTCGAACTGGTCCCAATCGTCGGGCAGCAACGCAAACTCGAAATCGTCGGGAATACCGTCCATGCCCCACGGCTTGGCCTGTGGTTCGAAGCCGCCCATGACCAGCCCGCCGACTTCTTCCTTGAAGTAGATGTAGCCGTCCGGGTCGCGCATGACCGGAAGGTCGGTATGCACGCCCTCGACCTTGCCGGTGACGATGTACATGTGCTCGGCCGAGTGCAGGGGCACCGAAACGCCGCACATCCGGCCGACCTTGCCGGCCCACTGACCGGCGCAGTTCACGACGATCTCGGCGGCGATATCCCCCTGGCTGGTCGACACGCCGGTCGCACGGCCGTCTTTCGTCTTGATGCCGGTGACACGTACGCGCTCGACGATCCTGGCGCCGCCGGTGCGGGCGCCCCGGGCAAGCGATTGGGTGAGATCGGTTGGATTGGCCTTGCCGTCCCCCGGCAGCCAGACCGCGCCGACCAGATCGTCAATCGCCATCGGAGGCCAGAGCTTGCCGGCCTCCTCGGGAGAGATCAGTTCGACCGCCACACCCTGCGCGCGCGCCGATGCCGCGGTGCGCTTCAGCTGTGTCATGCGGTCCTGCGTGCGCGCGACGCTGATCGAGCCGCAATTCTTCCAGCCTGTCGCGAGGCCGGTTTCAGCTTCGAGCCGGCTGTAAAGCTCGGTCGAATAACGAACCAGCGTGGTCATGCTCGACTGGCTGCGCAACTGGCCGACCAGACCGGCCGCATGCCAGGTGGTGCCGCCGCTCAACTGGCCCTGCTCCAGCAAGACGACGTCGGACCAGCCCAGTTTCGTCAGATGATAGGCGACCGAGCAGCCGATGACCCCGCCACCGATGATGACCACCCGGGCCTGGGTCGGAAGTTCAGCCGGCATTGCATAGTCCTCTCAGAAGGTTTGGAGACGGGAGGCAACGCGCAATGCGCCGTGCCTCATCTGAGCGCCAACAAGGCGGATTACCAAGGCAGCGAAAACGTCTTGACGTTGGTGTAGCTCTTCATCGCCTCGATGACGCCTTCCTTGTAGCCGTTGCCGGAATCCTTGATGCCGCCGAAGGGGCTCATCTCGATGCGGTATCCAGGCACTTCCCAGATGTTGACGGTGCCGACCTTGAGGCCGGTGATGTATTTCTGCATGCGGCGGAAATCATTGGTGCAGACGCCCGACGACAGGCCGAACGCGGTCGAGTTCGACAGCGCGATCAGCGCCTCGTCATCATCGGGAGCGCGCACGATGGGCACGATCGGGCCAAAGGTTTCCTCCATCACCAGCTCGGACTGGTGCGGCACGCGGTCGACGACGATCGGCGGCAGCAGCGCGCCTTTGCGGCCTGGGTTGTAAAGCACCTCGGCGCCCTGCTCGGCCGCCATGTGGACGCGTTTCTCGAACAGTGCCGCCGCCTTCTCATGCACCACCGTGCCGAGCTGGGTTGCCGGATCGCGCGGGTCGCCGAAGCGGATCGCCTTGGCCCGCTCCAGCACCATCGGCACGAAGCGGTCGGCGACCTTCTCCTGCACCAGGATGCGCTTGACCGCCGTGCAGCGCTGACCCGAGTTCCTGGTGGCGCCGGCGACGGCCAGATCGGCGGCCTTTGCCAGATCCTCATCCGACAGATCGTTGAGCACGATCAGCGGGTCGTTGCCGCCGAGCTCCAGCACCTGGCGCTTGTAGCCGGCCTTCGACGCGATCATCTTGCCGACCGGCACGCCGCCGGTGAAGGTGATCAGGTCGATGTTGGGATTGGTGATCATCTCGTCGCCGATATCGGCCGGCCATCCGGTGACGACCGACAGCATCTCAGGCGGCAACCCGGCCTCATACAGAATATCGGCCAGCATCAAAGCGGTGATCGGCGTCAGTTCGGTCGGCTTGACCACGATGCAATTGTTGGTGGCGATCGCCGGCGCCACCTTGTGCGAGACCATGTTGAGCGGATGGTTGAACGGCGTGATCGCCGAAATCGCGGTAAGCGGTTCGCGGGTGGTGAAGATCTTGCGCTGCTTGCCGTGCGGGGTGAGATCGCAGGAGAAAATCTGTCCGTCGTCCTGGATGCACATCTGGCCGGTCAGCGTGAAGACGTCGAAAGCGCGGCCGACCTCATAGAGCGAGTCCTGCTTGGAGATGCCAAGCTCCAGCGTGATGAGATCGGACAGTTCGTCTTTGCGGGCATTGATGAGCTCGGCGGTCTTGAGCAGAATCTTCTGCCGCTCGTAGCGGGTGAGCTTCGGCTGATAATTGGCGGCGATCTCGAAGGCGCGCCGCGCATGCTCCGCTCCGCCCGCCGGCACGGTGCCGATGACGGTGTCGTTCCAAGGGAACCGCACCTCAAGCCTGCGCTCGGCGTCCACTTTCTGGCCGGCGATGCGCATTGGCTCGTGGCGAACTTTGATGGCAGGGTCGAGTTGGGTCATGGGCTTAGTTCCATTCTTTGGATACGTCGCGAGGTCGACAGCGCCAACCTCAAACCAGCGCCGCCGCCATCGTGGCGTAGTAGAACGCATCGAAATTGCGCAGCGTCGGCTCGTTCGGCAGGTCCGGCAAAACGCGGTTGACGATGAACGGCACTTCCTGCTCGGTCAGCCCGCCATGCGAGCGCAGCGGTTCGTTGAGGGCGGCCAGATCGTGGCGATGCTCGCTGGTGCCGATCGTCTTGTTCTCGGTCGAGATCAGCACGATGTCGCCGATGCGGTCGGCCGGCAGCTCGAAACGCTCGCAGGCCGTCGGGCTGTCGACGACCAGCATGATGCCCTCGATCTTGGCCAGCCGCGCCATGATGTCGGCCTGGTCGGCGCCCTTTGGCAGATAGGCGGTGGCGAAAGAACCGAGCGCGCCGTGATGCACGACATAAGGGTCGGTGATCGGCAGGATGACCCGAGCCGCGTCCTTGCCCAGCCATTCGTCGAGCAGGTCCTGGACATAGACGACATTGGGCGAGCCGTCGGCATGATGCTTGGGCTTCATGCCGTGGTCGGCGGTGACGACGATCGCAGCACCCAGCGCATCGAGCTCGGTCAGGTACTTGTCGAACATTTCGTAGAAGGCGTTGGCCTGGGGCACACCCGGCGCATATTTGTGCTGCACGTAGTCTGTCGTGGTCAGGTACATGATGTCGGGACGGAATTCCTTGAGCAGCTGGACGCCGGCGGCGAAGACGAATTCCGACAGTTCGGCCGAATAGACTTCCGGAACGGCCAAGCCAAAATGCTTCGAGGCATTGTCGATGCCGTGTTCGGCCTTGGTGGTGGTGTCGGACTTTTCCGCCGAGAAGCACAGCGCGCGGCCTTCGTCGAAGGCGAGGCCCTTGCCGAGCAGAGCGCGCAGCTTGTCCTTGGCGGTCACCACCGCGACCTTGGCGCCGGCGTCATAGAAGGCCTGAAAGATGGTCGGCGCGCGCAGGAAGCGCGGGTCGTTCATCATCACTTCCTTGCCGGTCTCGCGCTCGTAGAGATAGTTGCCGCAGATGCCATGCACGGACGGCGGCCGACCGGTGGCGATCGACAGATTGTTGGGATTGGTGAAGCTCGGGATCACTGAATGGGCAAAGCGCACCGTGCCCTTTTCCTTGATCCTGACCAGCGCCGGCATCAACCCGGCTTTGATCGCTTCGTCGAGATAGGCCGGCTCGCAGCCGTCGAGGCAGATGGCGATCGCCGGCACGCGCGGCCAGGCATAGGAGCGGCCATTGGCCGTGACGTTGACGGGAGACATCTGGTTCATCGTAAAATCCTCAAAACCTCTAGGCGGCGAGCTTGGCGCGCTCGGCGATTGCGGCGGGTGATGGAGCGGCGCTGTCGACGCCCATTTCATGCAGCGAGAAAGCCGCCGCCTCGACGACGCTGCGCATGACATGCTCGTCCATCTGGCCGATGCAGCCGATGCGGAAGGAATCGACCACCGTCAGCTTGCCCGGATAGATGATGAAACCCTTGTCCTTCATCAGCTCGTAGAAGCGGTCGAAGGCGAAGTTCGGGTGCGCCGGGTTGAAGAAGGTGACGATGATCGGCGACAGCCAGCGGTCCTTGAGCAACGTCTCGAAACCGAGCTTGCGCATGCCGGCCACCATGACGTCGCGGTTGCGGAAGTAGCGCGCGCCGCGCCCGGCGACGCCGCCTTCGGCCTCGTGCAAGCGCAGCGCTTCCAGGAAGGCCGCGACGACATGCGTCGGCGGCGTGTAGCGCCACTGCCCGGTCTTGTTCATGGTCGCCCATTGCGCATGGACGTCGAGCGACAGCGAATGACTGCGCCCCTTGGCGGCCTCGAGCTCGCTCTTGCGGGCGATGACGAAGCCGAAGCCGGGCACGCCCTCGATGCATTTGTTGGCGGAAGACACCATCGCTTCGTAGCGGATGTCATTGACGTCGAGCGGGATGGCGCCGAAGGCGCTCATGGAATCGACCAGGAGCTTGCGGCCATTGGCATAGACGGCTTCCGAAATCTCTGCGACCGGATTGAGGATGCCGGAACTGGTCTCGCAGTGGATGGCGATGACATGCGTGATGGCCGGGTCTGCCTTCAGCGCCGCCGCCACCTCGTCGCCGCGCGGCGGCAAATAGTCGCCCTTGTCGATCAACGTGTAGGCGCGGCCGATATACTGCATGGTCTGCGCGGCGCGCAGGCCATAGGCGCCGTTGGCCAGCACCAGCACCTTGCCGTCCTTCGGCACGAAGGAACCGAGCATCGCTTCGACGCAGAAGGAGCCGCTGCCTTGCATCGGCACGCAGTCGAATTCATCTCTGCTATCGCCGGTAAGCGCCAGCAGGCGGCGGCGCAGATCGGCCGTCATGGCGCGGAAATCGCCGTCCCAGGAGCCCCAGTCGCGCAGCATCGCCTGCTTGACGGCATAAGCCGTGGTGAGCGGACCGGGCGTCAGCAGATAAGGTTCACCCAGCGCCGGCTTGTCCAGCGGTTTGACCGCCGCAAGTTTCGTCTCAGCGAGCATGCCGCCCTCCCACTTCGATCCAGTCATCGGAATATGACAGTCATTCTCGGTTGGCCCGACATATTTGTAAAATCGTTATTTTGTATTGATGTATCGATCTGATCGATGATAGAAATCTGAGGCATAAGCGCCGCCACGGGAGCCACGCCAATGCGCTATGTGCAGCTCAGAGCCTTTCATCAGGTCGCCATATCAGGCGGCTTTTCGCGCGCGGCGGAGGCGCTGTTCCTCACCCAGCCCGCCATCTCGGACCAGGTGCGCAAGCTCGAGGAAGAATATGACGTGCTTCTGTTCAACCGCAACAAGAAGCAGGTCACGCTGACCACGCAAGGCCAGAGGCTGCTCGAGATCACGCACCGCATGTTCGAGACCGAACAGCAGGCGCTGGAACTCCTGACGGAATCGCGCGCGCTGCGCTCGGGCACGCTGCGCATCGTCGCCGATGCGGCGCACCATCTTCTGCACATCCTCGGCGCCTTTCGCGCCCGCTATCCCGGCGTCCAGGTTTCGCTGCGCTCCGGCAACACCGACACCGTGATCAGCAGCCTCTACAGCTACGAGGCTGACATCGGCGTGCTTCCCGAAGTGCCGGCCGGCCGCGATTTCGAGATGCTGAAACTCAACTCGACCCCGATCATCGCCTTCGTGTCCGCCGATCACCCGTTGGCGGGGAAAACATCGCTGACACTGGAACAGCTCGCGCAGCAACCGCTGGTGATGCGCGAACGCGGCTCCAAGACACGCAAGAAGCTGGAGGATCTTGCCGCAGCCTCGAACATCGAGCTCAAGCCCGCGATCGAGGCCGAGGGCCGCGAGGCGGTGCGTGAGATCGTCGCCTCGGGCGCCGGCGTCGGTTTTGTCTCGGCCGCCGAGTTCGGCCACGATCTGCGCTTGGCTCAGATCACGATCGATGCCCCAGAGACGCTGATGGACGAGGCGCTGATCTGCCTGCGCGAACGCAGCGGCGGCAAGCTGGTGCGCGCCTTTCTCGACGTTGCGCGCTCCATGTCGGCGGACTGAGCGCCTGCGAATGCGGAAGGCCGGCGCTTATGCCGCCCCTTCCCTCATCCTCGGCCGGCGCGCAACGTTGCCGTCGCGGCTTCGTCGACGGCGAGCAGCCCCGGCTCGGCCGCATCCTTCAACGCTACGCCGTAGACCGTCTTGGCATCCGCGCGGCTCAACCAGCCGCGGTTGACGGTCGCGGCGACCCGCTTCGGGTCGCGCTTCAGCGGATCGCCGTAGCCGCCACCGCCGCAAGCGGTGAACTCGATGCGAGCGCCGTCCTCGATCGTCTCCTCGCTGAACGCCGGCAGCACGATTTTCTCGCCGGCCCGGAGCTTGATGGTCTCGCTTTCCTTGCCGTCGCCGCCGCCCAGCACACCGCGCGGCGGGAAGCTGGTGCCGTCGGCCGCGTAGACGATCGTCATGTCGTGGTCGAGCGGGTAGAAGACGCCGCCGGTCGCCGGCGCGCCCTCGAACTCGCCGAAACCTTGCGATCCGGGCAGCACACCGCGACGCTCGATGACGATCGGATACATCGACTCGTCGACCTCGACCGAGTCGAGCTGGATCAGGCCGGCATTGGCCGGACCGCAATAGGTCAGCCAGCCATCGAAACCATGGCGCGCGCCGCCGCCGGCATAGCCGACGAACACCTGATTGACATAGGACTTGCCGTTCTTGAACGGATCGTGGCCGGAGATGACACCGACGCCGGCCGGCAGGTGCGAGCCGCTCTCGGCCTGGCCGTAAGGCGCGCCCATGCGCGAGAACACGCAATTGCCGGCAATCATCAGCCGGTCGTTGACATTGGTGGTGGCGACCGAGGTGCCGACCGGGTATTTCGGCTTGCCGACGACGCTGCCTTCGCGCAGCAGCACCTTGATCTGCGACTTGGCGCCCTCATTGTGCGGGATGCTCTCGTCGAGATTGTTGAAGACGCCGATGCGGCAGGAGCCGGTTGCGGTGTTTTCCGACAAATTGAGGCCGCCCGGCACGTTGTCGATGTTGTCGCGCACATCGACGACGATCTCGCCCTTGCCCGGGTCGACATGGATGGTGACACGAACCGGGATGCCTTCGTCGGCGACACCCGGCACCGGATCATGGCGGGTCTCGTAGCTGTAGGTTCCCGCCGGCAGTTTGGCGATCGCCGCCTTGGCGCAGCGTGCGCCATAGTCGAACCAATCCTCGACGAAGCCGAGGATCGTGTCGCGGCCGTAGCGGGAAAACAACTCGCCGATGCGGCGCTCACCGGTACGGCAGGCGCCGATCTGCGCCCGCACGTCGCCGAGCCACATATCCGGCACACGGTTGCGCATCGTGCCGATGCGCAGGATGTCCTTCTTCTCCTCGTAATTCTGCGCCACACGCACGCAAGGGAAATGCATCCCTTCCTCGAAGATATTCTTCGCGAACGGCAGATAGGTCGACGGCACCGGCGCGCCGGTATCGGCATGGTGCGACAGCGCCACCACCCAAAACAGCGGCTCGCCCTCGAAGAACACCGGCATCGCCATGATCAGGTCGGCATGGTGCGTGCCGCCGGTATAGGGGCAGTTGTTGAGGAAGATGTCGCCTTGCGTGACGTCATCGAAAAGCTCGGTCAGCGGCCGTGTCGCCATGTCCATCGACATGACGTGGATCGGCAGCGCATCCTCGACCGAAACCAGCCGGTGGTCGTAGGTGAGGATGGCGCAGGAGAAGTCGCGCGCGTTCTTGATCACCGCCGAGCGGCTGGCGCGCATGACGACCAGCGTCATCTCGCGCACGATCGCCTCGAAGCGGCTCTTCAGCACCGACATCAGGAAGGGGTCGACACGGCGCTCGGCGACGTCGAGCTCGAGCCTATTGATGGTATCCATGGGTCGTTCTCTCACGTTGGTTGAATCAGGCGATGTTGACGACGAGATTGCCGTAACGGTCGATCTGGCCCTGGTGCTGGTTCTTGAGATAGGCGGTGAAGGTCTCGGCCTCGACGAGGCACGGACCGGCGAGCTGCGCCCCGGCGCGCAGCCGCGCCAGTTCGTAAACCGGCACCGTCTCCACCCTTCCGCTTTCCTGCTGGTAGATGCCGCGTCTTGCCTTCGGATCGATGTCGCCGATCTGGTCGGGCAATACGTTCTTCTGCCAGAGATCCTGGCCGGAGCGCTTGCCGATGGCGCGCAGCTTCCACGCCGTGAACTCGACAATGTCGTTGTCGGCGCGGATCGAATAGATACGCTCATGCATCTTGTGGAAGGCCTCGACCAAACCCGGCAGATCGCTTTCCGACACTGTGCCGTCCGTGGCTTCGAACGGCACCTCGATCTCGAAGGACTGGTATTCGTAGCGGCCGAGGAAAGAGAATTCGAACTGGCGGTTCTCCGGCGCCACACCGGCCTCGGCGAGGAAAGTGTTGCCGGCCTGCTTGAGCCGCTTCAACGCATCGTTGACGCCGGCGACATTGAAGTCGGCGTCGGAGGTGAGCAGCACCGCGCTCGCTTCCGAACGGATGTCGGAGATCAGTCCGCCAAAGGCGCTGAGCCCGGCCATGAAACGCGGCACCATGTAGCGCTTCAGGCCGAGGATGTCGGCCATCTCGGCGATGTGGATGGCGGTGGCGCCGCCGCCGCAGACGAAGAAAGAGTCGCGCGGGTTGATGCCTTCGCGCACGGTGATCTCCTCGATCGCCGCCACCATGTTGTGATTGCTCGTGGTGTAGATCGCGTAGGCCGCTTCCTGCCGCGACACGCCAAGTCGCGTCGCGATCTTGTCGACCGCGGCTTCCGCCAGCTCGCGCTTCAGCTGCATCTTGCCGCCGAGGAAATAGTCCGGGTCGACGATGCCGAGCACGACATTGGCGTCCGTCACCGTCGGCTCGGTGCCGCCCTGGCCGTAGCAGGCAGGCCCCGGCCGCGCGCCGGCGCTGCGCGGACCGACCTGCAGCAGACCGCCTTCGTCGACGAAGGCGATCGAGCCGCCGCCGGCGCCGACCGAGCGCACGTCGACTTTTGGAATGCCGAGCGAGTCGTCATGGATCATGCTGTCGGGCGTGACGATAATCTGGTGGTCGCGCAGTGCCGACACGTCGAAGGTTGTGCCGCCCATGTCGCCGACGATGATGTCGGGCTCGTCGGAGAGCGCGAGCGCCGCCATCGGCGCCAGCGTCGGGCCGGACATGACGCTGTAGATCGGTTTCCTGATCATGTCGGCCAAAGGCATCATGCCGCCGACGCAATTGGCCAGCAGCAGCTCGCCTTCGAAACCCTCTTCGTCGAGCGCCGTCTTCAGCTTCTCGATATAGGTGCGCACGATCGGGTTGATCGAAGCGTCGATCGCGGCCGCGATGATGCGCTTGTATTCGCGCGGCATCGGGTTGATCTCGTGGCTGAGCGTCACCGGGATACCCGGCAGTTCTTTATCCAGGATCTCGCGCACGGCGAGCTCATGCGCCGGGTTGACCACCGACCACAGCAGACCGACGGCGATCGCCTCGACACCAAGGCCGCGGAACTCGTCGGCCGCCTTGCGCACGTCATCATGCGACAGCGCCGTGAGCTCGCGACCGCGCGCGTCGATGCGGCCAGCCACCGTCTTGGTGAGGTGGCGCGGCACGTAAGGATCTGGATAGTTCAGCCGCCACTGGAAAGCGCCTTTGCGCGGCCCTTCGCGCAGCACCAATATGTCCTGGTGGCCGGCGGTCAGGATGAGGCCGACCTTGACCGTCTTGCGCTCGACCAGCGCGTTGGTCGACACGGTCGAACCGTGCACCACGAGCTCGATCTGTTTCATGAAATCGGCGCCGCTTAGGCCATAGCCCTCGGCCGCTACATGCAGCACATTGATAAAACCCTTCTCGAACTCGCCCGGCGTCGTCGGCGACTTGAAGATGGCGATCTCGCCCTTGCTGTTCGAGACAAGGCAGTCGGTGAAGGTGCCGCCAATGTCGATGCAAACTTGATAAGCCATACACGCTTCCCGAATGTTTGGTGAGGTCTCAGCGCCTGGCTTCGTCACGATTGACGATCAGGCTGACGATGATGATGACGCCAAGGCAGATCTGCTGCAGATAGCCGTCGATCTGCACCAGGTTCATGCCGTTGGAGAGCACGGTGACAAACAGCGCGCCGAGCACGGCAGCACCGACGCCGCCCTCGCCGCCCGACAGCCGCACGCCGCCGACGACGGCGGCCGCGATCGCTTCCAGTGTGAGATTGCCGCCAAGGTTCGGCTCACCCGAGCCGGTGCGCGCGGTGAGCAGCAGCGCGCCGAGCGCGGCCAGCAGCGCGCAGAGCGTGTAGGCGAGGATCAGCACTGGCACGGTGCGGATGCCTGCTGCCACGGCCGCTTTGGGATTGGCGCCGATGATGTAGAGGCTGCGGCCGAAGCGCGTCGCCTTGAGTGTCAGGAACAGGAGCACGAACACCAGCACGGCAATCCAGATCGGCATCGGGATGGCAAGCATCGAGCCCTGCGCGAACTCGGCGGTCAGGCTTTTCGGCAGGCCGGTGACCGGAAAGCCGCCGCTGATGGTGGATGCCAGGGCCAGCACGATGTTGGCCATGCCGAGCGTCGTCACCAGCGGGTTGATGCCGACGCCGGCGATCAGCACGCCATTGGCAACACCGATCGCGCCGGCGATCAACACCGCCGCGCCGACGCCATAAAGGATCGAGACATCGCCGCCGCCCATCGCCACCATGGCCATCGAGGCCGCAACGCTGATCAGCGAGACGTTGTAGCCGAGCGACAGATCGAAGCCGCGGGTCAAGAGCACCATGGTCTGCGCCATGGCGAAGATCGCGAGATAGCTGGCCTGGACAGCGATGTTGCGGAAATTGGCAATGGACAGCACGCGTGGCTCGACCAGGCCGAACAGGATGAGCACGACGACGATGGCGACCGGCAACCGTGCGGCGCGCAGGATATCCTTCAGGGAAAGGCTGGAGGTTTGAGCCATCGGTTGGATCTTGACCTCGGTGCTCATGACTGCCGCTTCCGCAACAGAAGCCGCTCGATGGCCAAAGCGATGATCAGGACCGCGCCCAGCACCAGCGTCTGATACTTGCTGTCGACCTGCACCAGGTTCATCGCATTGGCGATCACCGAAAGGAAGAGTGCTGCAAGCGCGACCAACTCGGCACGGCCTACGCCGCCGCGCAGCGAGACGCCGCCGATGACCGCGGCGGCGATGGTCTCGAGCGCCAACGTGCCGCCGATGGTCGATTGTCCAGAGCCAAGCCGCGACGTCATCAGGAAACCGGTGAGCGCGGCGAGCAGGCCGGCGAGCATATAAGCGATGATCAGCGTGCGGCCGGTGGCGACGCCGGAAAGACGCGCCGAGCGCGGATCGCTGCCGACCGCATAGATATGGCGGCCAAGCGCGGTGAAGCGCTGCATGACGATACAGGCGACAAGCACGCCGAGCGCCGCCCAAAGCACGATCGGCAAGCCGAGAAACTGTCCGCGTCCGACATTGGCGATGAAGCTGTCGGTGACGCCATAGATCGGTATGCCTTGCGTGAAATAGAGCGCGATGCCCATCAGCACCGACATCATCGCCAGCGTCACCATGAAGGGCGAGAGCGAGAAGGTCGCGACCAGCCCGGCATTGACCGCACCGACAAGCGCGCCGAGGCCAAGCGCGATGACGAACGACGTCAGAATGACGGCGATCTCCATGCCGGGGAAATAGCCATTGCCGACCAGCATCACCGCTGCCGTCACCACCGAAGTCGCCGCCACCACCGCGCCGACCGAAAGATCGAAGCCGCCAGCCGTCATCACCAGCATCTGCGCCAGCGACGGAATGAGCAGCAGCGAGAAATTGCGCATGACGTTGAGCAGATTGAGCCGGTTGAGGAAGCGCGGCTCGATCACAGTGGTGGCAACCACAGCAACGATCAGAAAGGTGATGACGATGCCGCCCTGCATGAGGAACCGATCGAGCCGGCTTGCCCGATGCGCGGGAGCATTGGCGACGACCGGTGTCATGCTTGCCGTCTCAACGCTCATCAGTGCCCTCCGAAATAGTGCGACAGCACCTGGGCTTCGCTGAGCTCATGCTTGGCAAGTTCGGCGACGACCTTGCCCTCATGCATGACGTAGACGCGCGCGGCGAGGTTGATCAGCTCGGGCAATTCGGATGTCGAGACGACAACGCAGGCGCCGGCCTCCACCAGCGACTTGATGAGGTTGTAGACATCGACCTTGGCGCCGACATCGATGCCGACCGTCGGCTCGTCGAACAGATAGACATCGAAAGGTTTCATCAGGCCGCGCGCCAGCATCAGCTTCTGCTGGTTGCCGCCGGAGAAGGCCGAGGCCTTGCGCTCCGGCGCCATCGGCCTAAGCGCAAGATTGCTGAGCGGGGTCTTGATGGTCTCGGTCTCGCGCCAGAATTTCAGCAACGGACCGGATGACAATTCCGGCAGGTCGAGCGAGCTCATGGTCGCATTTTCGCGCGCCGGACGCGCCAGCGCCAGGCCCTCCGAGCCGCGGTCAGCCGGGAAGTAGCAGACATTGGCGGCGAGCATCGACGTCGGCGTTGGCCGCTCGACAATCTTGTCGCCGAGGCTGATCGTGCCGGTCTCGATTGCCTCGAGGCCGAAGACGGCGCGGCACAGTTCGCTGCGCCCGCAGCCGACCAGACCGGCAAGGCCGACCACCTCGCCCGCGCGCGCCGTGAACGAGGCTCCGATGACGGAGTGCTTTTGCGTGGTGAGGTCGCGAACCTCGAGCCGCATCGCGCCGGGCTTGTGCTCGATCTTCGGGAAGAGCTGCTCGACCGGGCGGCCGACCATCATCTCGATCAGCCCCTCATCCGAAATCTCCGATGTCACGACCGTGCCGATCTTCTTGCCACCGCGCAGCACGGTGACGCGGTCGGAGAGATTGCGGATCTCGCTCATGCGGTGCGAGACATAGATGATGCCAACGCCGCGCGCCTTGAGCAGACCTATGGCGTTGAAGAGTTTCTCCGCCTCGCCGTCGGTGAGCGACGCGGTCGGCTCGTCGAGGATCAGAACCTTCGGCCGCATGCGCAGCGCCTTGGCGATCTCGACCATCTGCTTTTGCGCGCGCGACAGGAACGCGACCTTCTCGTCGAGCGGCAGATGGAAGCCGAGGCTGTCGAGCAGCTCGACTGCTGCCTGGCGCATCTGCTTGCGTTTCAGGAACAGCCCGGACGACTGCTCGCGTCCGAGGAAGATGTTCTCGACCACGGTGAGATCCGGAACCAGGCTGAATTCCTGGAAGACGGCGGCGATGCCGATTTCCTGCGCCACCTGCGGGGTCAGGCTGGTGACTGTGCGACCGTTGACGCGGTAGACGCCCTCGGCCCAGGGGAATGTGCCGGCAATGAGATTGATCAGCGTCGACTTGCCGGCGCCGTTCTCACCAAGCAATGCGTGCACCTCGCCCTCGTTGAGGGAGAAGTCGACATTGTCGAGCGCGGCGACGCCGCGGAATCTCTTGGTGAATCCTGTAACTTCCAGCATCTCATCCAAAGGCCCAAAGCCGGTACAAGCAATTCCAGGAAAAGTGCACAGCGGTTTTCCATCCGGAATTGCGTAGAACAAGTCGCCTGACCGCCACGCGGCGGTCAGGCCGGGAGGATCGCGATCAATTCGCGAAATGCCTCGACGTTATTCGACCGAGAATTCGGGGCGCCAATTGTCGGGCGCGAAGATCTGGGTCGTGTCGATCTTGTCGACATTGTCCTTGGTAACGATGCCCGGAGCAACCAGCAGGATCTTTTCGTGATCCTTTTTCTCCAGCGCGCGGACCGCGAGGTCGACGCCGATACGGCCCATGATGACCGGATATTCCGTGGCAAAGCCCAGCACCTGGCCGTCCTTCACCGCCTTCAGCATGGTCTGGTTTTCATAGGACGACATGATCGTCACGTTGCTCAGGCCCGCATCGGCAACCGCGCCGATCGCGGCTTCCGCCGTCGGGGCGCCGCCCCAGATGACGTTGACGTCCGGATGGGTCTGCAGCGCGTCCTCGACGAGGCGAAGCTGCGCCGGCACGCTGGCCTCGCCGAACATCTCGCCGACCAGCTTGATGTTGCCGGTCTTGGTGCTGTCGCGAAAGCCGTTCATGTAGGTTTCGGCCCAGCCGCTCCCCTGCGGACCGGGGAAGGCGACAGCGGTGCCCTGCTTGTCGCCGAGATACTTCTTCACATACTCGCCGGTCTGGAAACCCTTTTGGTAGAAATCGGGCGTGATACGGGCGGTGATCGGCGTCTCCAGGATCGGGTTGGCTACCGCAATGTTGACGATGCCCTTGCCCATGCCTTCATTGATCTTGGCGGCGACGCCGGCTTCGGAGATCGCCGAGATCAGGATCGCATCGGCGCCGGCCGCGACGCAGTCGTCATATTGCGAGATCTGCTTCGGCAGGGCGGTGTATCCCCCGGCCTGCAGCACCGTCACCTTGACGCCGAGGCGCTTGGCTTCCTCGACGATGCCGTAGTCGACCGACACCCAATAGCTGTCCTGCAGATGCGGGAAGAGCACGCACAACTTCCATGGCTTTTGCGCCTTGTCGAGCGGCTTGTATTCGATCTCACCCACCTTTTTCAGATCGCCGTCCTTCGCCGAGGCGATCTTGAAAGGCCACCAGTCGGCGGCATGCGCCATGCCGGCCGACAGCACGGTCGCCGACAGCGCCAGGGCCAGTGATTTCGTCAATCCATTCATATCAGTCTCCCATTTGAACGCGCCCTGTGGGCTCGCAGGTTGATCCATCGATCGGTTGGTCCGACCGTCTCTTTGTATCCAATCTGCCACTTCTCTGTTGGCATTTCAAACTTTCAAGGCGGGTATTGCGTTCCTATGTATCCATTTCGCTATTTCGTAACTTACATCTTATATCTTATGTGTCAACGCGTGAAGCAGCACTCGCTCATTTAAGGCACCGCTGGGCGGAACATGTTTCCAGCCTACGGATGAACCTGCGGCAGCGCCGCTTCGAGGGATCGCTCGAAGGCATCGACCAGCGTGTCGATCTGGGCCTCGGTGATGATCAATGGCGGACAGAAGGCGATGGCATCGCCCATGTTGCGCGAGATGACGCCGTTCTGCTGCAGGAAGCCGTTGACCAGCGCGCCGAGCGCGGCCGGCTTGCCCCATGGCGCCTTGGTCGCCTTGTCGGCCACCAGTTCGACGGCAGCGATCAGGCCGACGCCGCGCACCTCGCCCACCAGCGGATGCGGGGCAAGCTTGCGCAGCCGCGCCTGCAGATGCGCGCCGACCTTGCGCGCATTGCCGACAAGGTCGCGCTCCTCGATCAGCTTGATGTTCTCCAGCGCCACCGCCGCGGCCACCGGATGGCCGCCACCGGTGAAGCCGTGCCCGAAGGTGCCGATACGGTTGCTTTCATCGGCAATCGGCTCGAACACCTTATCGTTGATAAGCAGCGCCGAGATCGGCAGGTAGGAGGAGGAAATCTGCTTCGACAGAACCATGATGTCAGGGCGGATAGCGAAGGTCTGCGAGCCGAACATCTCGCCGGTGCGACCGAAGCCGCAGATCACTTCGTCGGCCACCAGCAGGATGTCGTATTTCGACAGCACCGCCTGGATCTTCTCCCAGTATCCGGCAGGCGGAACCACGACGCCGCCCGCGCCCATGATCGGCTCACCGATAAACGCGGCGATGGTTTCGGGACCTTCGGCGAGGATCAGCTTTTCCAGATCGTCGGCAAGGCGGGCGGAGAACTGCTCCTCGCTCTCGCCGGGCTCGGCATCGCGCCAATGATGCGGCGTCGAGGTGTGAAGGATGTTGGCGATCGGCAGGTCGAAGGAGAGATGGTTGGTGGGCAGGCCGGTCAGGCTTGCCGAGGCGATGGTGACGCCGTGATAGCCACGCTTGCGGCTGATGATCTTCTTGCGCGCCGGCTGGCCGAGCGCATTCGACCGGTACCAGATCATCTTGATCGCGGTGTCGTTGGCCTCGGAGCCGGAATTGGTGAAATAGGCCTTGCTCATCGGCACCGGCGCCATCTGCACCAGTCTCTCGGCCAGGTCGATCAGCGGCGAATGCGCTTTCGAGCCGAAGTCATGATAGAAAGGCAGCTTCGACATCTGCCTCGTCGCGGCGTCCACCAGCCGCTTTTCCGAGAAGCCTACCGCGACGCTCCACAGGCCCGCCATCGCCTCGATGTAGCGATTGCCGGAGATGTCCTCGACATAGACGCCATCGCCCTTTTCGATGACCAGCGGCCCGGCTTCCTGGTGCCTGCGGGCGTTCGTGTAGCCATGCATGTGGTAGCGGATATCGCGAGCTTCGGGGGAATTCGGTCTGTCGTCCATGACGGCTCCTGCTGCAAGCGTTCAAGCGGCCCTGCCCTCCCTCATTGTAGGGCCTGCAGTTCCCTCTTGCTTTATGCTGTTTGATGCATCATGTTTCTTATAAGATATAGTGTCAAGGCCATTTTGGCCGGGCAACAAAAAACCGGGGATGACACGATATGGCGGGCTTCAGTTTCGAGACGCTCGACCGCGAAAATCTCGGCGAGACCGTCTATGCGCGCGTCGCCGAAGCCTTGATCAAGGGGCGCTTCGCACCGGACGCGCGGCTGACCATCCGCGACCTCGCCCAGTCGCTCGGCACCAGCGTCACGCCGGTGCGCGATGCGATCCTGCGCCTGATCCAGGACGAGGCGCTGGTGCAGAAATCGGCGCGCGAGGTGCGTGTCCCCATCATAACACTCGAGCGCTACCGGGAGATCCGCCAGATCAGGTTGAAGCTGGAGGGCCTTGCCGCGCGCGAGGCCGCCCTCAGGGCCACCGCCAAGGATGTCGAACGGCTGCGCGACTTGATCGTCCGCAACGAGCGCGCGATTGCCAACAGGAACTGGACCGAAGGCCTGGAGCTAAACCAGACCTTCCATTTCGCGCTGGCCGACATTGGCGACATGGTGGTGCTGCGCGGCATCCTGAACCGGCTCTGGCTGCAGATGGGCCCGCTGATCGCGGAATCCTATCATGAGGGTGGACGCAGCATGATCGACAACCACCATGCCGTGCTTGCCGCAGTGGAAAAAAACGATGCCGATGCCGCAGAGCGTGCGATCATCGCCGACATCACCGAAGGTGGAAACGTGATTCTCGAACGGCTCTTGCGCCGGCGCGCGGCCGACGAGGCCAGGGCAGACTAGGCATGGAACAAGTCGATTGCATTGTCGCCGGCGCCGGCGTCATCGGTCTTGCCGTTGCGCGCGCTCTTGCCGCGCAGGGCCTCGAGACGTTGATCCTCGAGGCGGCGGACGCCATCGGCACCGGCACCAGTTCCCGCAATTCGGAAGTCATCCACGCCGGCATCTATTACCCGCAAGGCTCGCTGAAGGCCCGGCTCTGCCTCGCTGGACGCGAGCTGCTCTACCGCTACTGCGCCGACCACGCGATCCCGCACCGCCGCTCCGGCAAGCTGATCGTGGCGACCGACGCGGCGCAGGAGCCGGTGCTCGGCTCCATCCACGCCAATGCCGTCGCCTGCGGCGTCGACGATCTTCGCTTCCTGTCCGCCGTCGAAGCGAAAGCGCTCGAGCCGGCCGTTCATTGCACGGCGGCGCTGCTCTCGCCGTCGACCGGCATCATCGACAGCCATGCGCTGATGCTCGCCTTGCTCGGCGACGCCGAAGACAACGGCGCCATGCTCTCGCTCAACACCAGCATCGTCTCGGGCCGCATCGAGGCTGCCCGCTTTGTCCTCCAGACCGTGGACACGACGACCGGCGAAGCGTTCGAGATCGCGGCTTCGCGTCTCGTCAACGCGGCCGGTCTCAGCGCGGTTGCGCTCGCCGGCTCGCTCGAAGGCTTCGACCGGCAATTCCTGCCCACACTTCGCTACGCCAAGGGAAACTACTTCTCGGTGGCGGGCCGGGCACCGTTCTCGCGGCTCGTCTATCCGGTGCCGGAACCAGGTGGCCTCGGCGTCCATCTCACGCTCGATCTCGGCGGCACGGCCCGTTTCGGGCCGGACGTCGAATGGACGGACACCCTCGACTACCGCGTCGATCCCGCGCGCGCCGAACGCTTCTATGGCGCGATCCGCAAATACTGGCCGGACCTCGCCGATGGCGCCCTGCAGCCCGCCTATAGCGGCATCCGGCCGAAACTGTCGAGCCAGGGCAAAGCCGACGGCGACTTCGTCATCCAAGGCCCGGCGGCCCACCGCACCCAGGGTCTTGTCAATCTGTTCGGCATCGAAAGCCCGGGGCTGACCTCAAGCCTGGCGATTGCCGAAGAGGTGACGCGCGCCCTCGCGCTTCCGACAGACTGAGAACGCCAATCCGCAGCATCAAGACCGCTCGCCCGTCATAGCGCCTGGCTTGATGAATGTATCCATTTGGCATCAGAAACAGCTGAATTATGGCTTTCAAAGCGCGATACTCACGCTTATCGTATCCAATAAGCTTATTCCGTACGAGCTAGCCAGGATCCGTGATGCCCGACTACACCACATTGGCCCCCTCGGCTCCATGGCGCGAGCTCCGCAGCACCCGCGCCGACTGGGATGACGCCGACCCGGCGGTGCTGGAATCCATGCTGGTTTCAGCCCATCTCATCCGCGCCTTCGAGGAGAAGGTGCTGGAGCTTGCCGCCCAGGGCCTGGTGCATGGGCCGGCGCATTCGGCGGTCGGCCAGGAAGGCGGCGCCGTCGGCTCGGCCGCGCTGATGCGCGCCACCGACCAGATCAATGGATCGCATCGCGCCCACCACCAGTTCCTCGCCAAGTCGATCCGCTATGTCGCGCCCGACGGGCTTTCTCCGGCAGTCGATTTTTCGTCGGCTATTCGCGGCCTGGCGCAAAAATCGCTGGCCGAAATCCTGGGGCTCGCACAGGGCTTCTGCCGCGGGCGCGGCGGGTCGATGCATTTGCGCTGGGCAGAAGCCGGCAATCTCGGCACCAACGCCATTGTCGGCGGCGGCGTGCCGCTGGCGGCCGGTGCGGCCTGGGCGCATAAGCGCGCCGGCAAGGGCGACGTTGCCTTTGCCTATTTCGGCGACGGCGCCGTCAACATCGGCTCGGTGCTGGAAACGATGAACATTGCCGCCGCCTGGAAGCTGCCGCTCTGCTTCTTCATCGAGAACAACCGCTATGCAGTCTCGACCCATGTCGAGGAAGCGACCGCCGAGCCGCGCTTGTCGGCGCGCGGATCGGCTTTCGCCATTCCAGCCTGGAAAGTCGATGGCATGGATCCGCTCGCCGTCTACATGGCGACGAACGAGGCCATAGCGGTGATGCGCAATGGCGGCGGCCCGACGATCATCGAGGCCGATGTCTATCGTTATTTCCATCAGAACGGGCCGCTACCCGGCAGCGCCTTCGGCTATCGCGACAAGGCCGAGGAAGCGGCCTGGCGGACACGCGACCCGCTCGACCGCCTGGCCAGCGAAATGGGCGAGCGCCAGATCATCGGCGCCAGCGGCGTGACGGCGTTGCGCGAGCGCGCCCTTGCCCTCATGGCCGATGTCGCCGCCGAGCTCGTCGAGCAGGTCGACGGCAAGAACCGCATCAAGGCGACGCTGTGGCCGGACGAGGGTTTCCGCGACAGCGGCATTCGCGGCGATCTCTCCGAACTCTCAGCGCAGCGCACCGAGGAACTGGAGACTTTTAGCGGCGCCATCGCCAGCGATGCGAAGTTCATCGACACGGTCGCCAACGTCATGCATCGCCGTATGGCCCAGGATAATCGCATCGTCATCATGGGTGAGGACGTGCACCGGTTGAAGGGCGGCACCAATGGCGCCACGCGCGGCCTTGCCGCTGCCTTTCCGGACAGGGTGCTCGGCACGCCGATCAGCGAGGCCGCCTTCACCGGCCTTGGCGGCGGCATCGCCATGGATGGCCGCTACATTCCGGTCGTCGAGTTCATGTATCCGGACTTCATGTGGGTGGCCGCCGACCAGGTCTTCAACCAGATCGGCAAGGCGCGCCACATGTTCGGCGGCGACATCGAAGTGCCGCTGGTGCTGCGCACCAAGGTCGCGATGGGCACCGGCTATGGCTCGCAGCATTCGATGGATCCGGCCGGCATCTTTGCCACCTCGCCCGGATGGCGCATCGTCGCCCCGTCGACGCCGTTCGACTATGTCGGGCTGATGAACAGCGCGCTGCTTTGCAAGGACCCGGTGCTCGTCATCGAGCATGTCGATCTCTACAATTCCACCGGTCCGGCGCCGGTCGACGATCTCGATTACTTCATTCCGTTGGGCAAGGCGAAGGTCGTGCGCCAGGGCACGTCGATGACGATCCTGACCTATCTCGCCATGGTGCGGCCGGTGCAGGAAGCGGTCGAACGCCTAGGTGTCGATGCCGAGGTCATTGACCTGCGTTCGCTCGACCGCGCCGGGTTGGACTGGGAGACCATCGAGGCTTCGATCCGCAAGACCGGCAATGTGCTGGTGGTCGAACAGGGCGCGCGCGGTACGTCCTACGGCGGCATCCTCGCCGCCGAAATCCAGAACCGCTGCTTCGACTGGCTCGACCAGCCGATCCAGCGCGTCCATGGCGGCGAAGCTTCGCCCAGCATCTCCAAAGTGCTTGAAGCCGCTGCCTGCGCCCGCTCGGCCGATATCGAACGCGGCCTGCGCCAGGTCATGGCCGACCAGGGCCGGCCGCTGAGCTAAGGTCAGCTCGCAGCCATCGGATCGTCGGGCGGCGTGATGAAGCCGGCCGTCTCGCCGCCATCGACGCTCAACACCGCGCCATTGACGAAACTTGCTGCGCGCGACAACAGCCAGACCACGGCTTCGGCGACATCCTCGGGCGTACCCAGCCGCGCCGCCGGAATACGCTTTTCCAGCCGCTCGCGGCGGCCCGGAATGGCCAGTGTCTTGGCCATCATCTGCGTGGCGATCTGACCTGGGCATACTGCATTGAAGCGCACCTCGGAGCCATATTCGAGCGCCAGCGCCTGAGAGAGCCCAATCAGCGCCGCCTTGGAGGCGGTGTAGATCGCGAGCCCCTCCTCGCCGACCAGGCCTGCGACCGACGAGATCATCACCACCGCGCCGCGCCCTGCCCGCAGACCCGCCAGCGCGTGGCGCGTGAACAGATAGGCCGAGGTGGTGTTGGCCGTCATCGTCCGGTTCCAGTCGGCGACCGTGGTTCGCTCGAAGGCGAGCCGTGCGCCTGTGCCGGCATTGTTGACGAGACCGGCGATGCGGCCGCCGCCGATCTCCAGAGCGATCTCCACCGCGCGCTTGCAATCGGCCTCGCTGGTTGCATCGCCCGGGGCGAAGACCGCTCCCGGAACCGCCGCCAGCACATCGTCGGCCGCCTCCTGGTCGCGCCCGGTGAAGACGACGCGCGCGCCATCCGCCGCCAGCCGCTCGACGCAGGCAGCACCGATACCTCGTGTGCCGCCCGTCACCAGGAACACGCGTTGCGCCGTATCCGCGCTCACGCCACCACCCCGTAATCGACCGGCGTGCAAAGCGGCCCTTCCCGATGCGCGGCCCAGTAAAGATCGTGGATGCGGTTGGTGATCGGTCCCGGCTTGCCGTTGCCGTAGATGCGGCCGTCGAGCGCCGTTACCGGCATGATGCCGCCGGCCGAGCTCGAGATGAAGATTTCGTCCGCGTCGCGCAATTCCTCGATCGGCAGCGGCCGCGTTTCGCAAATGACGCCGGCCTCGCTCGCAAGCTCCATCACGGTGCGGCGCGTCATGCCTTCGAAGACGCCACGGTCCGGCGTGGTGATGACATTGTTCTTCACCGCAAAGACATTGAAGCCCGCGCCTTCCGTGACATTGCCCTTGCCATCATTGAGCACGGCGACGATAGCGTCCTTGTCATAGGCCTCGAAGATACCCATCGTCAGATCCAGCCAGTGGAAATTCTTAAGCCGCGGATCGAGCGATTCCGGCGGAATGCGCTGCACCGAGCTTACCACCATCTTCAGCCCGTCGCGCCGCTGCTCCTCATTGGCGATCCAGACGAAAGGCTGCGCGAAGGCGTAGAAGCGGTTCTGGCAAAGCCGTGGATCGCGGGTACCTGCCGGCGGCACACCGCGCGTGCACGTCATCTGCACATAGGCGTCGCGAAGCCCGCTGCGGCGCACGCATTCGACCAGGATGTCGGTCATCTCCGCCTTCGACAGCGGCAGGCTCATGCGCAGACCGCGCATCGAAGCCTGGAAACGCTCGAGATGATCGTCCAGCCGGAAGAAGCGACCCTTCCAGACATGGGTGACGTCGTAGGTCGCATCGGATCGGACGAAGCCACGATCGGTGAGCGGAATGGAGGCCTCGGCAAGCGGCATATAGCTGCCGTTGACATAGGCAATGCCCGGCGCCGGGTCGTGTTGCGTCTTGTTGTTCATCGAATCCTCCACCAATGCCTGGAGCCATTATTGGATACAATCAAGCAAACTCATTCAGCCAGAACAGGCATTTCTCTTGCCATAGGCCATTCGTTGGATACGGTCGTCTTGAAACAGCGAGACGTCATGCACAGCGAAACCATCACCGTCCGGGACACCACCAAACAAGCTGCGGGCCTTCCCGGCTTGCGCGGCACGGATCATATCGGCTTCACCGTTCCCGATCTCGATCAAGCCGTCCACTTCTTCGTCGAGATCATCGGCTGCGAGGCTTTTTATGAGCTCGGGCCTTTCCAGTCCGACACGGATTGGATGCAAACCCATCTGAACGTTCATCCGCGCACGCTCATGAAACGGCTCAAATTCCTGCGCTGCCGGCATGGTTCCAACTTCGAGATCTTCGAATACACGGCTCCCGACCAGAACAGCACTCCGCCCAGCAACAGCGATGTCGGTGGGCATCATCTGGCCTTCTATGTCGACGACATCAACGAAGCCGTCGCCTATCTCAAATCGCGGGGCGTGCGCGTGCTGGGCGAACCCACGGTGCGCACCCGGGGGCCGAGCGCCGGACAGAGCTGGGTCTATTTTCTGAGCCCCTGGGGCATGCAGCTCGAACTGGTCTCGTTTCCCGCCGGCAAGGCCTATGAGCGCGACACCGAACGGCGGCTCTGGCACCCGGCCAACCCTAAGCTGTGAGCGGCGAGCCGGTGCCGATTTCCACCGGCGCGCCGATGTCCTAACATCTTCGCCGGAAGCATCATGATACGGGGAATGCGAAATATGGCAGGCAAAGCGCCGAGCGGAGCGGATGGCAACGGCGCCGCCCTCGCCAGCGGCCGGGTCACCGACGCGCTGCGCGATGCCATCCTGTCCGGCCGCTTGCGGCCGGGAAGCCGCGTTCGACAGGAGGAGCTCGCCGAGGAATTCGGCATCAGCCGCATCCCGGTGCGCGAGGCGCTGCGGCAGCTGGAGAGCGAGGGGCTGGTCATCCTCGTGCCCAACAGCGGCGCTTGGATCTCCAAGCTCGACCGCGCCGAATGCATCGAGATCTACAAGATCCGCGAGCGGCTGGAGCCGCTGGCGCTTTCCGAAAGCAGCGCCAACCTGAGCCCGGCAACCCTGGTGCGTCTCGAAGACCTCGTCTCCCGCATCGAGTCTGTCGACAGCATCGACGAATTCCTGCAGCTCGACCGCGAATTTCATCTCCTGAGCTATGAGGGCGCGCGCATGCCCCAGCTCGTCCAGATGATCCACAAATTCTGGAACACCACCCAGCAATACCGCCGCGCTTTCGCCGCCTCGGTCGGCAAGGCCGGCATGGCGGCGGTGCATCACGAGCACCGGCTGATCCTCGAAGCGCTGATGCGACGCGACGGCGAGCAGGCCGGCCTCATCCTCTACGGCCATATCCGCCGCACCCGCCTGCAGCTCGAGCAGCATAACGAGATGTTTGCCTAGCCTGAATCAGCATTAGGCTAGAACCCCGCCTGGCTGATGAACTTGGTGACGAGATAGGCCTCGAGCGCCTCGGAGCCGCCTTCGGAACCATAGCCGCTATCCTTCACACCGCCGAAGGGCACTTCCGGCAACGCCAGGCCAAGGTGATTCATCGTCAGCATGCCGGTCTCGATCTCCGCGCCGAGCTCGGTCGCCGTCTTCAGGGAGCCCGTGAAAGCGTAGGCCGCCAGACCGTAGGGCAGCCGGTTTGCCTCAGTCACCACCTCATCGAAAGTCCTGAACGGCATGACCAGCGCCACCGGCCCGAACGGCTCCTCGTTCATGACGCGCATGTCGGGCCTCAGATCGCTGAGCACGGTAGGCTCGAAGAAAGCGCCCTTGTTGCCGATCCGCTGGCCGCCGGTCTCAAGCCTGGCGCCGTCGGCCACCGCTTCGGCAATCATCGCCTCGACCGCCTGCAGCCGCCGCTCGTTGACCAGCGGCCCCATGCGCGTGCCTTCGGCCAGCCCATCGCCAACCTTCACCGCGCGAGCATGATCGACGAGCTTTTCAATGAACGGTCCATAGGATTTTTCCTGGACGAGGAAGCGCGTCGGCGACACGCAAACCTGGCCGCCATTGCGGAATTTCGCGGTTGCCAGGAGGCTCGCCGCATTGTCGAGGTCGGCGTCGTCGAAGACGATCGCCGGTGCGTGGCCACCGAGTTCCATGGTCGCGCGTTTCATATGCCGGCCGGCGAGCGCGGCGAGCTGCTTGCCGACCGGAACCGACCCGGTAAACGACACTTTGCGGATCACCGGATGCGGGATCAGGTAACCCGAAATCTCCGGCGGATTGCCATAGACGAGGTTGAGCACGCCGTCGGGAAGCCCGGCATCCTTGAAGACATCGGCAAGGCATGCAGGCGAAGCCGGCGTCTCTTCCGGCGGCTTGACGATGATCGAGCATCCGGTGGCAAGCGCCGCGCCGATCTTGCGGATCGTCTGTGACACGGGAAAATTCCATGGCGTAAACGCTGCGACCGGCCCAACCGGTTCGCGCAGCACCATCTGATGCACATTGCTCACCCGCGCCGGCACGATGCGGCCATAGGTGCGGCGCCCCTCTTCCGCGAACCAGTCGAGCAGGTCGGCCGACAGCAGCACCTCGGTCATGGCTTCCGCCAGCGGCTTGCCCTGTTCGAGGCTAAGCAGGCCGGCGATCCGGCTGGCGCGTTCGCGCATCAGCCGCGCCGCCTCGCGGATCACCTTGCCGCGCTCGAAGGCCGACACCTTGCGCCAGACCTTGAAGCCGCGCTCGGCGGCAGCGAGCGCACGGTCGAGATCGGCGGTGCTTGCCATCGCGACCGAGCCGATGACTTCATCGGTCGCCGGGTTACGGACCTCAAGCGTCCTGCCGCCGCTTGCCGGGCCCCATTGGCCGTCGATGAAAAGCCCGACTTCGGGATACACGGTTCTGTCCTGTCTGATGCTGATGGTCATGGCGGCAAATCTCAGAGTGAGAGGTTCTTCTTGGTGTCTTCGATGGCGAGCGCGAGCGCGCGGACAAGTTCGTCGATCTGGTCCGGCTCGATGATGTAAGGCGGGCAGAGTGCCAGCACGTCGCCCATATTGCGCAGGATGATGCCGCGCTGGCGACAGGCGCGCTCGACCTGCGCGCCGATCCTCGCTTCGGCCGGGAAGCTTTGCTTCGTGCGCCGGTCGGCAACCAGCTCGATCCCGGCCAGCAGGCCGATGCCGCGCACCTCGCCGACCATCGGGTGATCGCCAAGCGCATCGCGAAGCCCGGTCAGCAGTTGCGGTCCAAGCGTCCGCGCGCGGCCGACGACGTCGATCTCGTGATAGATGCGCAGTGCCTCGGCAGCGACGGCCGAGGCAACCGGGTGGCCCGAATAGGTGAAGCCGTGGCCGAACACGCCGTTGCCGTGGGCCTCGTCGGCGATCGCCTGGTAGACCGCATCCGAGACGACGACAGCGGCGATCGGCAGATAGCCGGAGGAGAGGCCCTTGGCGACGGAGAACATGTCGGGCGCGAAGTCGAAGGTCTGGCTGCCGAACCAGTTGCCGGTGCGGCCGAAGCCGCAGACGACCTCGTCGGCCAGAAGCGGATTTCGTATCTGTCGAGCAGCTCGCGCAGCTTGGCGAAATAGCCTTGCGGCGGCACGATCACGCCGCCCGCCCCCATCACCGGCTCGGCGATCATGGCGGCGATCGTGTCGGGGCCGGTCGCCAGGATAATCGCCTCCAGCTCGTCGATAAGCCGGCCGGCATAATCCGTCTCGCTCTCGCCGTCCCGCGCTTCACGGTAGAAATGCGGCTTGGCGGCATAAAGCACATCGTCGACATTCATGCCGAAGGAGCGGTGCATATGTGGCAGGCCGCTCAGCACCGCGCCCATCACCGTGCTGCCATGGAAGGCGCCGTTGCGGCTGATGATGCGGCGCTTTTCCGGCTTGCCGTGCGCAGCCTGATGATACCAGGCGAGCTTGACCATGGTATCGTTGGCTTCGGAGCCGGAATTGGCGAGGAATATCCTGCCGTCCGGAATTGGTGAGACCGCCGCGAGCTGCTCGATCAGGTCGATGCAGGGCTCGTTCGAGCGATGGTTGAACGTATGATAATTGGCGAGCTTGGCGAACTGCGCGGCAGCAGCTGCCGCCAGCCTTTGATCATTGAAGCCGAGCGACGCCGTCCACAAGCCGGCCATGCCTTCGATGTAGCGATTGCCGGCATCGTCGACGACATACACGCCGTCGCCGCTGGAGATGATCAGCGGGCCGTCCTGCTCGTGCAGCCGCGGATCGGTCTGCGAATGCAGGTGCAGGCTCATATCGATGGCTCTAGCGGAATTGTGGGGCATGTCCTGTTCCCAAGGCAGACGATTGTTGTTGCGGGTCAAGTCAATATCTTATAACTTATAAGATGTCGAGAGTGAGACAACGGAAACCGGAGGAGATTGAGCATGGCGTCTTCAGGCGCGAGCCGATGGCCGAGCAACAGCAGCGGTGGCGGGATATCGGACGAGCAGGCAGCACTTTTGCGCGAACGCGCGCGCTTCGTGCGGCTGGAAACGGTCCGCCTGATCTCGATCGCCAAGGTCGGCCATTACTCATCCGTCTTTTCCTGCGCCGAGATTTTCGCCACGCTCTATTACGACACGATGCGCATCCGTCGCGGCGAGCCGAACTGGGCGGAGCGCGACCGCTTCCTGATGGGCAAGGGCCACGCCGCCGTCGGCCAGTTCCCCATCCTCGCCGATCTCGATTTCTTCGACCGCTCCTGGCTCGACGACTACACCCGCCTCGGCAGCCCGCTCGGCGACCACCCTGATATGCGCAAGGTGCCGGGCGTCGATTTCAGCTCCGGCTCGATCGGCCATGCTTTGTCCAACGGCGTCGGCATGGCGCTCGGCGGCCGCTTCCAGAAGCAGGATTTCAACGTTTTCGTCCTGCTCGGCGACGGCGAGATGCAGGAAGGCCAGGTGTGGGAGGCAGCCATCAGCGGCGCCACGCATCGCTTGAGCAAACTCGTCGCCATCATAGACCGCAACGGCTATCAGCTCGACGGCAAGGTCGACGATGTCGCGGCGGTCGAGCCGCTGGACGAGAAATGGCGCGCCTTCGGCTGGGAGGTGCACGAGGTCGACGGCCACGATGTCGTGGCGCTCGCCAATTTGCTGCGCAAGGTCAAGGCCGACAGCAACCGTGAAAAG
Source organism: Mesorhizobium sp. RCC_202 (assembly GCF_041355295.1). Lineage (NCBI taxonomy): Bacteria > Pseudomonadati > Pseudomonadota > Alphaproteobacteria > Hyphomicrobiales > Phyllobacteriaceae > Mesorhizobium > Mesorhizobium sp. RCC_202. The sequence continues at coordinate 123,098 of NZ_JBFUPO010000004.1, read as the reverse complement.
CCATGCTGCATCATCGCCAGGACACTCAAGGGCAAAGGCGTCGACTACATGGAAACCGAACCCGGCTGGCATCTCGGTTATCTCGCGCCGGAAGACGAAGAACGCGCTCGCGACATGATCCTTGAAGGTGCCAAATGAGCGCAGCCTTGCACCCTGACAGCTGGCAGTATCGCGAGCTCAACAAGCGCGCGCCCTCGCTTGCCACCTTGGCCGACACGCTGATCGAGCTCGCCGAAGCCGGCCACCCGGTCGTCGCCGGCACCGCCGACCTGCAGCATTCCAATGGCCTCGTCGGCTTTGCCCGGCGCTTTCCGGAGCGCTTCACGCAGTTCGGCATTTCCGAGCAGAACATGGTCTCGGCCGCTGCCGGTATGGCGACGACGGGTGTGATGCCCTATGTCGCGACCTTCGCCTCTTTCCTGGCGCTGCTCTGCTGCGAGCAGATCCGCATGGATGTCGCCTATTGCGCGCAGCCGGTCCGCCTTATCGGTCACCATACCGGCATCTCGCTCGGTTTCTACGGCACCTCGCACCACGCGACCGAAGATATCGCCATCATGCGCTCGATCGCGGACCTGACGGTCGTCTCGACGGCGGACGGCCCGCAATTCGCGGCGGCGCTGCGCGCTTCCGTCCATCATCCGCAGCCGATCTATTTCCGCATCTCGCGCGGCCACGATCCGGTTGTCTACGCCGATGACGCGCCGTTCGAGTTCGGCAAGGCGGTGATCCACGGCATCGGCAACGATCTCACCATCATCGCCTGCGGCATGGCGGTCAATTCGGCCAAGCTGGCGATGGAGGCGTTGAACGGCAAGGGCCATTCCGTCGGCCTGATCGACATGCACACGATCAAGCCGCTAGATCGTGAAGCGGTGATGCAGGCGACGCGCAAGTCGCGCATCGTCCTGACGGTGGAGGAACACAACATCCTCGGCGGCCTCGGCGGCGCCGTCGCCGAAGTGATGGCCGAGGAAGGCGGCGGCGCGCGTCTCGTGCGCCACGGCATCAAGGACGAGTACAGCCTGATCGCGCCGCCGACTCATCTCTATCGCCATTACAAGCTCGATGCCGCCGGCGTCGAAAGCGTCGCCCAGTCGCTGCTCGCCTGAACAGCCGGCTGACCAATACAGTGAGGGAAAAGCGTCAGAGCAATTTCAGGAAAAGTGTGAGCGGTTTTCCGTTCGGAATTGCTTTAAAACAAAGGGATAGAGCGTTTCGCCGTTTCCGTGAAACGGCAAAACGATCTATTGATTATATCTTGTAGAATCACCGCCGGCACGAGGAGACCTTTGCCGTGAACATCCAGCCGCTCGAACAGGGCAATCTTTCCGTGCGCGCCTATGTGGCGCTTCGCGAAGGCTTGATCGCGGGGCAGTTCCGGCCAGGCCAGCGCCTGGTGATGCAGGATCTTGCCGACCAGCTCGGCACCAGCGTCACCCCTGCCCGCGAAGCCTGTCTGCGGCTGGTTAGCGAGCGCGGCCTGGAGCTGCGCTCGGGCCGCTTCGTCACCGTGCCGGCGCTGACGCTCGCCCGCTACATGGAGGTCCGCACCATCAGGCTCTCGCTCGAGGGTCTCGCTGCCGGGCTTGCCGCGCAAAACGCCACCAAGGAAGACATCGACGGGCTTACCGCCATCCAGAAAGTGTTCGAGAAGGCGGATCGCGCCGGTGATCCGGAACTCTCCTTCCGTTACAACCGCGACTTCCACTTCACCGTCTACCGGCTCTCCGGCATGGAAATGCTGGTCGCTCATATCGAGAGCCTGTGGGTGTCGATGGGGCCAATGCTCACCGTCTTCTTCAAGGAAGGTGAGCACAAATATGTCGGCGCCGCCGAGCATCTGACGGTGATCGAAGGCCTGCGCGAAAAGAATTCGGAAAAGGCCCGCGCCGCCATGGAGCAGGACCTCATCCTAGGCGGCGAGGATTTCCTGCGCTTCCTGCAAGCCCATGAAGGCTTCGTCGCGTCCTGAGGCGCGGGAAGGTCGTCAGCGCTTACAGCCGCGCCACCGCTGCGAGTGCCTCATCGGTCACCATCAGCGCCTGGTCGATATCGGCTTCGCGGTGGGCAGCCGACAGAAATAGCGTGTGCGATGGATGCAGGTAGACGCCTCGTGCAAGCGCCTCCAGGCAAAACACGTCACCGAGCCTGCGATCCGCATCGTTGTCGAACAACAGCACCGGCATCTGCACCGGCCCGCTCTGCCGCAACGGCACGCCATGTTTGGCGGCTTGCGCTTCGAGACCGTCGCGAAAGCGCTGACCCATGGCGCGCATATGCGCCACGCCATCGACCGACTGCAGCTTGCGGATGGTGGCGATCGACGACGCCATCGACACCGCGGCCGTCCAGAAGGAGCCGGTCGTGAAGATGCGGGTTGCTCCGTCGCGGAAGCGGTCATTGCCGGTCACCGCCGCCAGCGCATGACCGTTGGCGATCGCCTTGCTCCAGGCGGCGAGATCCGGCCGCACGCCGACAACCTCCCAACTGCCGCCCATATCCAGCCGGAAGCCGGCGCGCACATCGTCGACGATCAACGCCGCATCGGCGGTGTCGGCCAGCGCCCGGGCGCTTTGCGCGAACGCCACGGTCGGCAGTTCATGTGATTTGCCGAGATCGTGCTTGAACGCCGATACCAGTATGGCCGCCAGGTCGCCCTTGCATTGCTCAACCGCGGCTTCGAGACTCCGGACATCGTTGTAGTCGTAATAGACCAGATGCGCGCGGTCTTCTTCGGTGACGCCGGCAACCGACGGTGAGCACCATGGAATGGCGCCGTGATAGGCGCCGCGCGCCACCAGAATCTTGCGCCGCCCGGTGCCGGCGCGGGCAATGGTCAGGCAGGCGGTCGTGGCATCGGTGCCGTTCTTGGAAAACATCGCCCAGTCGGCATGCGACACGGTCTCGACCATCAGCTCCGCCAACTCGACGAGCCGCTCGCTCGGGCCGTTCATCGCATCGCCAAGCGCCCGCTGCTTCGCGGCAGCCGCCTCGACATCGACATCATTGTAGCCGAGGATCATCGGCCCCCAGCCGCAGATGAAGTCGATATAGTCGCGCCCGTCCGCATCCCAGGTGCGGCACCCTTCCGCACGCGAGAAATATTGCGGATAGCCGGCTGGCAGGCGCGGCGCGTTCTGATGCCCCCACATGCCGCCGGGGATGACGCGCGCCGCCCTGGCGCGCAAGGCGCCATCAAAATTCGTCGAAGGAAGGTCCATCAAAAATACCCCGCCGCGCGCATCGTGCATCGACGCGTCAAGACTGCTTTTCAGCGTTCGATATATCATGTATCTTCTGGAGACAATAGCTCAAGCCCCCGGAGACGACATGCAGCCCATCATCGGCATAATTGCCGACGACCTGACCGGCGGCATGGAAACGGCTGCAATGCTGGTGGCGTTGGGCGTCGACTGCGGCTTCGTGACCAAGCCCGCTTTGGTGCGGCATTTCGCTGGCTCGCCGGCCATCGTCGTCGCGCAGAAGACCCGGGTGGTCGCGGCGGCCGAAGCCGTCCGCAAGTCGGAGGATGCGACGCAGCGGCTGCTCGACATCGGCGTCAGGCGGCTGTTCTTCAAATATTGCGCCACCTTCGATTCGACCGATGACGGCAATATCGGACCGGTGGCCGATGCTCTGCTCGTGCTGATGCGCGCCACCCACACCGGCTTCTGCCCGAGTTCCGGCGATCTCGCGCGCAGCGTCTTCCAGGGTCATCTCTTCGTCGGCGAGCAGCTCGTCTCGGAATCGCCGAAGCGCTTCGACCCGCTGACACCGATGACCGATCCGAATCTCGTGGGCGTGCTGCAGCGGCAGTCGCAACTTCCCGTCGGCCTGTTGCCGCACGATCTCGTGCGAGCCGAGCCCGCCGCCCGCCGCGCCTATGTCGACCACTTGGTCGCGCAAGGCATCCGCCATATCATCATGGACGCGATCTACCCGCAGGACCTCGCCGCCATTGCGGCGCTCACCGTGGACTGGCCGCTGATGACCGGCAACGCGCCGGTCATCCGCCATTACCCGGCGCTCTGGCGCGAGCGCGGCTGGCTCGACGACCCGCCGCCGAAGCGGCCGCTGCCGGCGGTGGAAAGCCCGGGCGTGGTGCTGGCCGGCAGTTGCGCGGAACGGACGCTGGAACAGTTGGCCGTCTTCGAGCAGACGCGGCCGGTGCATCGGATCGACATCGCTACCGCCGAGAGCGTGCCCGTGGCGGTCGGCGCAGCACTCGACTGGGCAGGAAAACATCTGGGCGACGGCCCGGTCTCGATCGCTACCTCTGCGCATCCGGAACAGGTCGGCGCCGCCCAGGCCAGATTCGGCCGCGACGGCGCGGCCGCTTTCGCAGAAGCCGTTCTCGGCCGGCTTGCCGTCGAGCTGCGTCAGCGCGGCGTGCGGCGTTTCCTTGTCGCCGGCGGCGAAACGTCGGGGACGGTTGTGGAACAGCTCGGCATCGATCGGCTGCGCATCGGCGCCTATCAGGGTCCCGGCATCGCTCGTGCGACGACGGAGGAAGGCGAAGTCGTTGCGCTCAGCCTAAAATCGGGAAAGCTCGGGCCGCCCGACATGTTCTTGCCGACCCTTGAATCCATGCGACATCCGGAGCACTGAGCTTATGGACCAAGACACACCGCGCCATATGATCGTCGATATTGTGCGGCGCCTGCAGGAGATGGGCTTCAACCACGGCAACAGCGGCAATGTCAGCTGCCGGATATCCGGCGGCATGCTGATCACACCGACCGGCGCCAACAGCGTCAACCTGACGCCGTCGCGGCTCGTCCACGTCAAATCCAATGGCGACCCGATTGGCGGCGTACCGTCCAGCGAATGGCACATGCACGCGGCGATCCTACGTGCCTATCCCGCGGCCAATGCCGTGATCCACACCCATGCCGACGCCTGCGTGGCGCTGTCCTGCCTGCGCAAGCCGCTTCCCTCTTTCCACTACATGGTGGCGGCCTTCGGCGGTAGCGATGTGCGCTGCGCCCGCTACGCCACTTTCGCGACGGCCGATCTTGGCAGGGCGGCGGTCGAGGCGCTCGAGGACCGCACCGCTTGCCTGCTCGCCAATCACGGCATGATCGCGATCGGCAAGACGCTCGAGGCCGCCTTCCAGACCACGGTGAAACTGGAGACGCTGGCGCGCCAGTACCTAATGGGGCTGCAGGTCGGCGAGCCGGTTTTGCTGCCGGAGGAGGAAATGGCACGGGTCGGCAAGCGATACGGCAATTACGGAAGGGGTTTGTTGCCCGGCTAGGACAGGGCAATTTCAGGAAAATGCGAAACAGCTTTCCATCCGAAATTGCACTAAAACAGGAGATAGTGCGGTTTGTCGTTTCCGTGAAACGTTGAAACGCTCTGGCAAGAATAAGCTGGTCTCAAACGTTGTTGTTATGAACCGGATTTTTCGAACCGGGCCGGCCGCGATCTGGACAGGCCTGGAACCGTGTGATCTTGAGGATCGGATGCAACGCACGAGCCCGCTGAAAAATGCAGAACCTGCCTGAGATCCAGGCGACGAGCCTGTCCTCGCAGATTTACTTGCGTCTGCGCCAGGAACTGATGTCGGCCCGGCTCCGTCCCGGCGACCGGCTGAAGATTCGCGACCTCGCCCAGCAGCTCGGCACCAGCGAGACGCCGGTGCGCGAAGCCCTGTTCCAGCTCGTCAAGGACGGCGCGCTGGAAATGAAGCCGGGCTACTATATCCGCGTGCGCCGGATCAGCCTGACCGAGTATCTGGAGCTTCGCGACATAAGGCTCGTGCTCGAGCCCTACGCGGCGGCGAAGGCGCTGCCCAACATCGACGAGGCATTCCTAAAAACGCTCGAGGACATCCACGACAAGCTGGTCGAGGCCGAGCGCACAAAGGACTATCCGGCCGCGCTGCAGTACAATTACGATTTCCATTTCGCGGTTCACCGCAAGTCCGGCATGCCGCATCTGATCGAAATGATCGAGCGCCTGTGGATCCAGGCCGGTCCTTTGCTCAGCCTGCTCTACCCGCACGGACATCCGACCTATGAAGGCCGGCACCAGCACCTCAATGTGATCGCCGCCTTGCGCGCCAGGGACGAGGCGGCGCTGCGCCGTGCCTTCGAGCAGGACCTGATCGAGGGCGGGCGCAAGTTCATCGAGCACCTTGCCGAGATCGAGAGCAAGGAAGCGGCCGAAGACGAGCCATCGCGGCGGTCGCGCCGCTAAGCAATCGAGCAAAAGTGAGTGGCTCGGCTCGTCGCCTTCGCCTGAGTCTTTTCGCCCGGAATTGCGCCAACACAACGGCTGGCGCAACCTATCCATCGGAGCGTCCCGCAACGCGTGCGTCCCGTATTCCGTGAGGTTCTGGCGTCACTCGGACACGGTTTGAGACGCGCTTGCGACCTCAACATATATGATATATTCTATTTTTCGGAGACCAAGAACAAGGGGAGAGAACAGTGACGTTTCGTATTGGGATTCTGGGAGTTGCGCTCGGCCTGCTGATGGGCGGCGTCTCCTTCGCGGCGTTCGCAGACGACGCTCCCACCTTTGTTTATGCCGATGCCGGCGAACCGAGCACGATCGACCCGGCCAAGGCCAATGTGAACTGGGAATTCACGGTCACCCGCAACATCTACGACCGCCTGGTCGACTTCGATCTCGACGACCCTTCCAAACTGTTGCCGGCGCTGGCGACGGAATGGAAGCAGGACGGCAAGGACTGGACCTTCAAGCTGCGCGACGGCGTCACTTTCCATGACGGCACCGCCTTCGACGCCAACGACGTCAAGGCGACGCTCGACCGGCTGCTGAAGATCGGCCAGGGCCAATCCTATCTGGTCGACGACATCGCCAGCGTCACCGTGGTCGATCCCAAGACCGTCAAGATCGAGACCAAGGCGCCGACGGTGTTCCTGGCCTCCAACCTCAGCCGCATCGAGATGCTGTCGGACGAGGACATCGCCAAGCACAAGGACGATCTCGGCCAGGCCTGGTTCAATGAGAACGCCAACGGCACCGGCCCGTATGAGTTCGTGTCGTGGACGCGCGGTACCCAGATCGAATTGAAGCGCAACGACAAATGGTGGGGCAAATTCCCCGACAAGCCGTTCGACCGCGTGCTCGACCGCTTCGTCACCGACGGCGCCAACCGCGCCCGCGGCCTGGAAGGCGGCGAGTTCGATCTCGCCAACTTCGTGCCGCTCGACGAAGCGCTGCGCATCGGCACCAGCAGCGGCTTCCATCTGGTCGAAGGCAACAATCTGTGGGCCTGGCCGGCGATCTATCTCAACATGGATCTCGCCCCCACCAACAACAAGGATTTCCGCGAGGCGCTGGTCAAGGCGTTCGACTACAACGCCATGGTGCAGTCCTTCCAGGGCAAGGCGGAGGTCGGCCGCGGCCCGGTCCCGTCCTGGTTCCCGGGCAGCCCGGAGAAGGAAGAGGTGGAAATCAAGACCGACCTCGACGCGGCCAAGGCAGCACTCGCCAAGTCCGGCCTCGCCAATGCCAAGATGAAGTGCTCGGTGCCGGCCGGCTTCCCGGAATTCCGCTTCGCCGCGACCGTGCTGCAGTCGTCGGCGCAGCAGCTCGGCGTCACCGTAGAGATCGAGGAGCAGCCCTTCGTCGAGGCGATCACCGCCATCAAGTCCGACAAGAGCAATTGCTTCGTGCTCGGCAACGCCAATCTCAGCCCGTCGGACGCCACCAAGTTCTTTGCGGCGCATTACCTGAAGGGCGGCTTCTACAATTCCGGCAAGTTCTTCGACCAGACGCTGCAGGATCTGGTCGCCAAGCTGCCGACGATCTCCGATGCCACCGAGCGCGGCAAGCTGCTCAAGCAGGCGGCCGACATCGTGGTCGATTCCCACTACATCATCTGGACGGCGCGGCCGAAAACCGTGGTGCCGGAACCCGACCGCATCGGCGGCTATCGCATCGACCCGGCCGAGTACATCAACGCCCGCTTCTGGGAAATGCACTCGAAGTAGCGGCAACGGAGCGGGTATGCGGACGACACGGTTGTGATCGGCTTTCTCTTCAAGCGTCTGGTCTGGGGTCTTCTGGTCCTTGTCGCCGTGGCGGTCATAACCTTCTTCCTCAGCCGTGTCGTTCCGGCGGACCCGGCTGCCTTCCTGGCCGGCCAGAACGCGTCCGAGGAGACCGTGCAGCGCATCCGCGTCGAGCACGGTCTCGATCGCCCGCTGCCGGAACAATTCGCCTCCTACATGATCGGCCTCGCCAAGGGTGACCTCGGCGAATCCATCCGCACGCGGCGCAGCGTCAGCACCGATCTCGCGCAATACCTGCCGGCGACGCTGGAATTGCTGGTCGTCAGCTTCGTCTTCTACTTGGCGATCAGCTTCTCGCTGGCGGTGCTCGCCGCCCGCCACCCCGGCGGCGCGGTCGACGGCGCGATCCGCCTGATTACCATGATCGGCACCGGCATTCCGGTGTTCTGGCTCGGCATGACGCTGCAATTCTTCTTCTTCTACAAGCTGCACTGGCTGCCGCTCGGTTCGCGCTTTCCAATCCGCGAGACCGCGCCGCCGCTCGTGACCGGCTTCATGCTCGTCGATTCGCTGCTTGCCGGCAGCCCGTCGGCTTTCCTCGCCAGCCTGAAACACCTCGCTCTGCCGGCGGCCACCATCGTCATCAACCTGCTTGCGGTCGGTACCCGCATGTCGCGTGCCGCCCTCATCCAGGAACAGAGCCGGCTCTATGTGCGCACGGCGCGCGGCAAGGGCCTGTCGCCGCGCCGCATCATGTTCAAGCACATCTTGCGCAATGCGCTGTCGCCGATCCTGACCGCAACCACCATGCAGTTCGGCTACATGATCAGCTGGGTGATCCTTGTCGAGGTCATCTTCGACTGGCCGGGCATCGGCCTCTACGCCTACCAGTCGTTCCAGGTCTTCGACTATTCCCCGGTGATCGCGCTGGCGATTGTGTCGACCGCCGGCTTCGTCATCATCAACTTGGTGATGGACCTGCTTTATCCGGTGATCGATCCGCGCGTGCAGAGTGTCGGCTCATGAGCGTTTCCTCGCAGACGGCGCGCCGCGCGCTCAAAAGGCCGAAGGGGCTCTTGCTGCCGCTTGCCCTGCTGGTGGTTGCCATCCTTGCCGCTTTCGTGCTGCTGCCCGGTCTGATCGCGCCGCACGATCCGATCGCGCTCGCCATGGCCGACCGACTGAAGCCACCCAGCCTGACGCATATCTTCGGCACCGACGAGGGCGGTCGCGATGTCTTCTCGCGCATCGTGTACGGCACCCGCTATTCGCTGGGCGTGGCCATCGTCATCGTCTTTGCCTCCGCTCTGTTCGGTGTCGTCTACGGCGCCGTGTCCGGCATGGCGAGCCGTGGCATCGACAATCTGATGATGCGCATCGTCGACCTGTTCTTCGGCTTCCCGGCGCTGGTTCTGGCGCTTGCCGTCGCCGCCTCGATCGGCCGTGGCCTCGACAGCGTGGCGCTGTCGCTCGCCATCATCTGGTGGCCGGGCTATGCGCGTCTCGTGCGTGGCGAGGTGCTGCGCCTGCGCGAGCGGCCGCATGTCGAGGCCGCGCGGGCATTGGGCGTATCGGAAATCACGATCCTGCGCCGCCACATCATCTCCTTCGTCATCCAGGAAGTGAATGTGCGCGTCACCACCGACATCGGCTATGCACTGGTCGCCGTCACCGCACTGTCCTTCCTTGGCCTCGGCGCCAATTCGCCGACGCCGGAATGGGGCCTGCTCATCCGCGACTCGCGCTCCTATTTCGGTTCGGCCTGGTGGTATCTGGTCTTCCCCGGCACCATGATCATGCTTACCGCCACCGCCTTCTCGCTGATCGGCGACGCGCTCGCCGCGAGGCGGGCCGCATGATCCTCTCCGTGCGCGACTTTTCCATTGGGTTCCAGCGCGAAGGCGAAAGCCTTGTTGCGGTCGACGGCGTCTCCTTCGACGTCGAGGAGGGCGAGACCTTCGTCATCATCGGTGAGTCCGGTTCGGGCAAGTCGCTCACAGGCATGTCGGTCGCCGGCCTGCAGCCGCCGACCGCCTTCGTCTCCGGCTCGATCCGCTTCAAGGACCGCGAGATGCTGAGGCGGCCCGATGCCGAGTTGCGCAAAATGCGCGGCCCCGAGATCGGGCTGATCTACCAGGACCCGCTGAGCTCGCTGAACCCGGTCTGGCCGGTCGGCGATCAGATCGCCGAGACGCTGACCGCGCATGGCCTCGCCGATCGGGCCGAGGCAAGAAAGCGCGCCATCGAGATGCTGGAGCGCGTTCGCATTCCCGATCCGCATCGCGTCGCCGCCGCCTATCCGCATGAAATCAGCGGCGGCATGCGCCAGCGCGCCATGATCGCGATGGCGCTGGCCGCCGGGCCGAGCCTGCTGATCGCCGATGAGCCGACCACCGCGCTCGATGTCACCATCAAGGCGCAGATGCTGGAACTGCTCGCCGAGCTGAAACGCGAGATGGCGCTGACGATTGTCCTGATCACACACGACATGGGCGTTGTCGCCGAAGTCGCCGACCGCATCCTGGTGCTCTATGCCGGCCGCATCGCCGAGATAGGTCCGGCCGATGCCATCATGCTGCAGCCCTCGCATCCCTACACCGCGGCGCTGATGACCAGCGCCATGATCTCGCAGACGCCGGCCAAGCAGGATCTCAACGCCATCGTCGGCGGCGCGCCCGGACTGGGCTCCTTTCCGGCCGGCTGCCGCTTCCATCCGCGCTGTCCCCGCGCGCAGCATGATTGCCTCAGCGTCGAGCCGCCGCGGCGCAAATTCGGCACCGTCGAACTCGCCTGCCATTATCCCATCGAGGCAGCAATGCCTCTTGAAATCGCGAGGGGCTGACCATGGCGCTTCTCGAACTCGATGCCGTCTCAAAAACCTTCTCGCAACGCCGCAGCGGCCGTGCCGTACAAGCGGTGGCCGGTGTTTCGCTCACCGTTGGGAAGGGAGAGACGTTGGGGCTGGTGGGCGAGAGTGGATGCGGTAAGTCCACTCTCGCCCGGCTGGCGCTCAAGCTGGTCGATGTCACAGGCGGACGTATCCGCTTCGATGGCACGGATGTGACCGACTACGGCAGCCGGCGCATGCTTCCCATCCGCCGCCGCCTGCAGGCCGTGTTCCAGGATCCGCTCGCCTCGCTCAACGCACGCATGACGATCGCCGAAATCATGCGCGAGCCGTTCGACACGCATGGCGTCAGGCTGGACAGCGGGCTCGAGGCCCGCATCCGCGAGTTGCTGTCCTTCGTCGGCCTGGAGAACATCGACATTCAGAAACTGCCGGGGCAGTTCTCCGGCGGGCAGTTGCAGCGCGTCGCGATTGCGCGCGCACTGGCGCTCGAACCCGAGATCATCGTCGCCGACGAGCCGACCTCGGCGCTCGATCCGTCGATCCAGGCGCAGATCGTCAACCTGATGCTGCAGATCCAGCGCAAGCGCGGCATCTCGTATTTGATCATCTCGCATGACCTCGACGTCATCGGCCATGTCGCCGACCGTATCGCGGTGATGTATCTCGGCACCATCATCGAACAGGGCGCGGCTGCCGAGATCATGGAGCGGCCGTTGCATCCCTACACGCAGGCGCTGCTGTCGGCGGCGCCGACGCTGGCCGCGCGCCGGCAGATCGGCTGGAAGCGCATCATGCTCACCGGCGATCCGCCCAACCCGGCCAACGTGCCGTCGGGCTGCCGGTTCCATCCGCGCTGCCACCTGGCGCGTGACATCTGCCGGACAGATGTGCCGCCGCTGCGCGCCATGCCCGACTCCAGCCGGATGGTCGCCTGCCATCTTGCCCCCGACGTAACGGGACAGGCGGGTGCGGATGTCGGGCGCGCCCGGCGCGGCCTGGCGCCTGCAAACTAGACTTCGGAGGAGGAATGATGAAACGGTCGAAGGAACTCCATGTGACGGGCCTCGGGTTTCCGGAAGGACCAGTGGCGCTTCCGGACGGCTCGATCGCCTTCGTCGACCTGCTGCATGCCAAGGTGCGCATCTTCAAGGACGGCGCGGTGCGCGAGTTGGCCACGCTTCCCGGCGCGCCGAACGGCATGCGGCTCGGCCCCGACGGCGCGCTCTACATCTGCAACAATGGCGGGCTTGCGCCGCAAACGCTGGAGACTTTGCATTTCGCCGAACCAATGATCACCGGCGGTATCCAGCGCCTGCAGCTCGACGGGCAGTGGGAGACCTTTGCCGACCAGCTCCCAGGCGCAAAACCGTCGCGGCCGAACGACCTGATCTTCACGCCGCGAGGCGAGATCGTGTTCACCGATCCGCAGAACTGGGAAGTGCTGGGCGCCGACGCCAACACGTATCATGGCGGGCAATTGCTTGCAGCGGGATCCGACCGGAAGGTCCGTGCGCTCGCGCAGATGACCGGCTTTCCCAACGGACTTGTCTTCCATCCGGACGGTTCGCTGATCGTCGGCATTACCATGGAGCATCGCCTGCTGCGTTTCGACTGGGATGGCGGCAGCGTCGGTCAAATGCGCGAATGGGTACGTCTCGACGACCGCTTCAATCCCGACGGCATGGTCTTCCACGAAGGCCTGCTCTACGTGACCGGCAGCACCGGCGACCGTGTCGCGATCCTCGACACCGCCGGACGGCTGGTCGAGACGATCGACTGCGGCGAAGGCAGCGACCCGACCAATTGCTGCGTCCATGACGGCCGGCTGTGGGTGACGCTCGGCCTGCCCGGCCAGCTCGTCTCCTATGCCCTTTGACCAACTGCCTCTCAGACCATTTTTGAACGAATAAGCCCCCTTTGAACGAGTAAACCCATGTCCCATGAAGACGATTTCGTTCCGCCTGAACTTGGCCCTGTCAACATCCGCCCGCGCAAAGCCTGGGCGATGTCGGCCGATGAGCATTGGCACTCCAATCCCTGGTATGAAGCACCGCGCGGCGACCCTGCTTTGCCCGAGATCTACACCTACACGGACGCGATGTCCTACGATCCGGGCGACGAGGTGGTCTTCCATTCCTCCACCACCGCGCCGCATTGGACGCTGGAGATCTATCGCGACGGCTATAGGCCGCAGACCGTCCACAAGGTCGAGCAGATTTCAGGCGTCTTCGCGCCGACGCCGGACGATGCCTATCGCAATGGCTGTGGCTGGCCGGTCAGCCACCGCTGGCGCCTGCCGGCCGACCTGCGCTCGGGCTTCTACCGCGTTGTCTCGACCTGCGCCCGCGCCAATGACGGCAAGTTCGTCCAGCACCATTTCTTCGTCGTGCGTCCGACGGCTGCGACGCGGCGCGCGAAAATCCTGATGATCCTGCCGACCGGCACCTGGACCGCCTACAACGACTTCGGCGGCGCCAACCATTATTTCGGCATCACCGGTGCCGGCAAGGACCAACCCTCGCCGGTGCTGTCGCTCGAGCGGCCATGGACCCGGGGTATTGTCTGGCTGCCGCCCGGCGCGCCGCGCATCTGCGCCGACCCGCTGCCCGAGTTCGGCGATGCGCCGCGCTACCCGATGAAGGAATGGGCCTATGCAAACGGCTTCGGCCAATATTACGCCGCCGCCGGTTGGGCGCAATTCGACCGCCACTTCGTGTTGTGGGCGGAAAAGGAAGGCTACGAACTCGAGATCATCACCCAGACCGATCTCCACTACCGCCCGGAACTACTCGACGCTTACCCCTGCGTGACCATCGTCGGCCATGACGAATACTGGACGCGCGAGATGCGGCTGGCGATTGAAGCCTATATCGAGCGCGGCGGCCGGCTGGCACGCTTCGGCGCCAACTTTCTTTGGCAGATCCGCCTTGAGGACGACGGCAAGCGTCAGGTCTGCCACAAGTTCAACGCCATCAACACCGATCCGGTCGCAGGCACCGACAAGGCGCATCTGCTCTCCACCGCCTGGGAGGACAGACACGTCCGATGGCCTGGCGCTTCGACGGTCGGCGTCAACGGCCTGCATGGGGTCTACGCCTCCTGGGGCGGCTTTGCGCCGCACGGCCAGAAGGGGTTCACCGTCTACCGACCCGAACACTGGGTCTTCGCCCGCACCGGGCTGCATTATGCCGATATCTTCGGCGACAAGGAGCGCATCTTCGCCTATGAGGTCGACGGCCTCGACTACACGTTCCGACACGGCCTGCCCTACCCTGTTCCGGTCGATGGCCAACCGGAGACGATCGAGATCCTCGCCATGGCGCCGGCGGTGCTTGCCGAGGACGAGCCGGACGGCGAAGGCTTCCGTTACTATGTGCGCTCAAGCGATCATGAAGGCCTGGTGAAGTGCGTGGCCGGTGAGGTGACGCCGGAAGGGCTTGCCCGTTACAAATACGGTTCCGGCATGATGGTGCACATGACGCGCGGCAAGGGCGAAGTGCTGACCGCCGCGACCTGCGAATGGGTGATGGGGCTGAAGCGCGGCGACCGCTTCACCGAGCAGATCACCCGCAACGTTCTCGATCGCTTCATTGCGTCGTGAATTGTCCATGGGCCAGATTTTCGAGGTCATTGCGCGGCTAGATTTTGCTTTGTACGGCCCCTGACGTGCCGTAGCCTACTTATGGCAACATGCCCGACAGCCGGATCCGCAGGAACCGACCATGACCCCGAAAGCCAACGCCCATATCGAGGCTATGTCTGCTTTCGCGCTTGCCAATTTCGGCGGCTACGACCAGGCGACGCTGGCTCAGAACGAAAGCGCCTTTCCGCCCAGCCCGAAAGCGATCGAGGCAGGCCGCGACGCCGTGGCGCGCAGCCACCTCTATCCCGACCCGGACTGGACACAGCTCCGTGACGCCATCGCGCGGACCTACCGCGTCGAGCGCGAGCTGGTCCTGTGTGGCGCCGGCTCGATGGACCTCATCGCCTGCACCATTGCCGCTTTTGCGGGCCCTGGCAGCGAGGTCCTCGGCACCGACTATGCGTATAATTTTATCGCCTCCGCCGCAGCGCGTGTCGGGGCGACGTACGTCAAGGCTGCCGAGCGCGAGTTCACCGTTTCGATCGACGCCATCCTGGCCGCGGTGACCCCGGCGACGCGCATCGTCTTCGTCTGCAATCCCGGCAATCCGACCGGCACCTGCATCCGCAATGCCGAATTGCTGCGCCTGCGCGCCGCGCTCCCGGGAAACGTGCTGCTGGTGATCGACCAGGCCTATGGCGAGTTCGACGATCAGGACCCCGAGCCCGTCTTCGCGCTCGCCGGACGCGGCGACACGATCGTGCTGCGCAGCCTGTCCAAGGCCTATGGGCTTGCCGGCGCGCGCGTCGGCTGGGGATTGTTTGCGCCCCGCATCGCCGACGAGCTGCGCAAGATGCAGAACTCGAACCAGATATCGACGGTGAGCCTCGCCATGGCCCTCGCCGCGGTCGAGGACCAGGCCTATACGCGCGGCATCGTGGCGCGCACATCGGATATCCGCGACCGCTTCATGCGCGACTTGAGGGCGGCCGGCTATGTGGTGCCTGAGAGCCGGACGAATTTCGTGCTGGTCCGCTTTCCCGATGCGGCGGCCGCCGAGGTGGCCGACAAGACCCTGCGCGGCGCCGGCATCATGGTGCGCGGCCTGAACGGCTACGGGCTGACGGATTGCCTGCGCGTGACCGTCGGTCCGCAAGAGATCATGGACCGCACGCTGCGCATCCTCACCGGCATGCGCGGCCGGCGATGCTGGTGAGAGCCTGATTGAGGGATTTTCTGAAGTGACATCCAGCACGCCCTACCTGCCCGCCAGGGATTTCATCGGCTATGGCGAGAAGCCGCCGCAGGCGCAGTGGCCCGGCGGGGCCAAGCTCGCGCTCAACATCGTCGTGAACTATGAGGAGGGTGCGGAATACTCGATCGGCGAAGGCGACGGTGTCTCCGAGGCGATCCTGTCCGACCTTGCCGTCTCTCCCGCCGTGCCCGGCCTGCGCAACCGCAACATGGAATCGCTCTACGAATACGGCTCGCGCGTCGGCGTCTGGCGGCTCGCCTCGCTGTTCCAGGACAAGGGCGTCGTCCCGACCTTCTACGTCGTCGGCCGCGCGCTGGAACTCAATCCGGCCGCCGGCAAGGCGATCGCGGCGCTCGGCAGCGACATCGTCTGCCATGGCTGGCGCTGGATCGACTATGCGCCGCTGAGCGAGGAGGAAGAGCGCAAGCATATCGCCATGACCGTGGACACAGTCCGCCGCCTCACCGGCATCGATCCGGCGGGCTGGTACACTGGCCGGCCAAGCCTCAACACGCGCCGGCTCGTCGTCGAGCATGGCGGCTTCCTGTTCGACTGCGACGACTACAATGACGACCTGCCCTATTTCGTCGATGTCGACGCCAAGCGGCATCTGGTCGTGCCGCACTCTTTCGACAACAATGACAGCCGTTTTTCGCGCGGCTCGGGCCTCGAGACCGGCAGCCAGTTCTTCGACTATGTCGGCGACGGCGTCGACTGGCTGCTGAAGGAAGGCGAGAGGACGCCACGCATGATGACGGTATCGCTGCATTGCCGGCTGGCGGCGCGTCCAGGCCGCATGATCGGGCTGGAGCGCTTCCTCGACAAGATCATCGCCAACCCCGACATCTGGGTCTGCCGCCGCTCCGACCTCGCCCGCCACTGGCTGAGCCGATTCGGCGGCTGAGGGAATTCAAACGAAGAGATAGGCCGGCGGCAAAAGCCGCTGGTACACAACCCTACTTGTTCGGCACTTCGTAGACCTTGCCGTGCCACGGCGCGGCGTCGATCTGGTCGAGCGCCATCACGTAGAGCACCTTCTCGTCCGGTCCGAAGGCGAAGTTCGGCATCGATGGCGACGGCACCGACAACGTGCGCAAAAGCTTGGCATCCTTGTCGACGACGAGGATCTTGCCAGGAGCATCGAGCGAGCGCGGGCTCTGGCCGATATACATTTCGCCGGCCTTGTCCATCTTGATGCCATCCGGCCAGATATGCGGCTGGTTCGGGAAGACATCGTCGAGGCGCAGGAAGACGCGCCGGTTCGAGAGGCTGTGGTCGGACGCGACGTCGAATTCGATGATCCTGTTGTCCTCGGTTTCGACCAGATAGAGAATCTTGCCGTCATTCGATAGGACGAGGCCATTGGCGTTGTGCAGGTCGCCGGCGACCTTCTTCACACTGCCGTCCTTGGCGATGTAATAGGCCGAGGCATCGATCAGCGGGCCACCCTTGCCGGAGCCGGTGAAATAGACGCCGCCGTCCTTGTCGGGCGCGAGATCGTTCGGGCCGCTGAACGGGTCGCCGTCCGTGTCCTTGGCATAGGCGGGCAGCGTCTTGCCGTCGGCCGAGATGCGGCCGATCGTGTTGTTGTCGTAGCAGGTGACGAGGAATTCGCCTGTTGTCGTCGGCAGCACGGCCGAGGGGCCGCAGCCATCCATCTTCCAAAAAATGTCGTTCTTCTTGCCGTCCCAGACGGTCACCGTGCCACGGCCGTATTCGACGTAAAAAAGCTTGTCCTGATACCAGATCGGGCCCTCGGCGAACCACGCATCGTCATTGACCACCTTGACGTCCGCAGCCTGCGCGGCGGACGTGAGCGCCAAGGCAAACAGAGCGCCCATCAAATACCGTTTGATCATGCGATTCCCCTTTGTTTTTAGTTGGCTACAGTCCTTTTTTGAATCTTTGCCCCAATCGGCCGGGGGCTCAGGCTACGACCGCAGGCGCTTGCCTTCGGGGTCGAATGGCGGATGCGGCAGCAGCACCGCGTCGTGTGGCTGCCCGAGAATGGCGACGGTCACCTTGTCGCCGGCCTTGGCGGTTCCCGCCTTGACGTAACCCATCGCCAGCGACTGCTCGACGAAATAGCCATAGGCGCCCGATGACACCTGGCCGATCGGCGTGCCGTCCGGCAGGAAGATCGGCTCGCCGCCGGTCGCGTCGGCATCCTTGGCCGACACCGACAACATGATCAGTTCGTCACGCGCCGGCTTCCCGGCGACGGCGAGATAGGCGTCGCGGTTGAGGAACTCCTTGTCCGTCTTGATCAGCCGGTCGAGCTTGACCTCCTGCGGCCAGTATTCCGGCGAATATTCGCGACTCCAGCTGCCATAGCCCTTCTCGACGCGCAGCGACATCAGCGCCCGTGAGCCGACCGGCCCGGCGCCGAGTTCCGCGCCCGCCTTGAGCAGCGCGCTGTAGAGCTCGATCTGGTCGGCGGCCTTGCAATGCAGCTCCCAGCCGAGATCGCCGGTGAAGGAGACCCTGAGCGCCACCACGTCGACGCCGGCGACCGTGATCTGGCGCGAGCGCATGAACGGGAAACTCTCGTTCGACAGATCGTCATTGGTCAGCCGCTGCAGCAATTCGCGCGATTTCGGCCCGGCGACGTTGAAGCCGCCGAGCTCCTCGGTGCGCGAGCGGAACGTCGTGCCTTCCGGCAGCGGTACGGATTTGAAGAAGCGCTGGTGGAAGCGCTCGGCCATGCCCGAGCCGATCACCATGAATTCATCTTCCGCCAGCCTGGTGACGGTGAAGTCGCCGGCAATGCCGCCGCGCTTGCCGATCAGCGGCGTGAGACAGGAGTTGCCGACCTTCGTCGGCATGCGATTGGCGAACAGCGCGTTCAGCCAGGCTTCTGAGCCGGGACCCTTCACCTCGTATTTTGCGAAATTGGAGATGTCGATGATGCCGGCATGCTCGCGCAGCATGCGCGCCTCGCGGCCGACCGGAGCCCACCAGTTCTGCCGCGTGAAGCCATTCGTCTCCTCGCGCGGCTCGCCTTCCGCAGAAAACCACAGCGGATGCTCCCAACCGAAATTGAGGCCGAAGACGGCGCCCATCTCCTTCTGCATCTCATAGGCCGGCCGTGTCCGCACCGGACGGCCGGCGGCGCGCTCCTCGTTCGGGAAATGGATCTTGAAGCGGTGGCTGTACTGGTCCTGCACGCGCGCCTTGGTGAAAGCCTTGCCGGCCCAATGGCCGAAGCGCGCCATGTCCCAGCCGAACATGTCGAGCGTCGGCTCGCCCTCGATCATCCACTCGGCGGCGAGCTTGCCCATGCCGCCGGATTGCGAGAAGCCCGGGATGATGCCGTTGCAGCAGAAATAATTGCTGAGCTCCGGCGCCGGGCCGAACAGCACAGCACTGTCCGGCGACCAGATCATCGGACCGTTGATCACCTTCTTGACGCCGGCGGTCGCGGCGGCGGGAACGCGCTGAACGGCGCGCATCATGTTTTCCTCGATGCGGTCGAGATCGTCGGGGAACAGCTCATGGCCGAAGTCGAGCGGCGTTCCTTCCTCGGCCCAGAATTTCATGTTGCGCTCATAGGCGCCGATAAGCAGGCCCAGGCCCTCCTGGCGCAGATAATATTCGCCGTCGCGGTCGGCGACCGAAGGCAGGCGGCGACCCATGGCGGCGATTTCCGGGATGGTCTCGGTGACGAAATACTGGTGCTCGGTCGGGATCAGCGGCAATTGCAGGCCGGCCATCGCGGCGACCTCCCTGCCCCACAGTCCGGCGGCATTGACCACCCATTGCGTATGGATGTCGCCCTTCGGCGTGCGCACGATCCAGCTGCCGTCGGCTTGAGCCTCCGTCGCGGTGACCGGCGTGAAGCGATGGATTTCGGCGCCGCGCTGCCGCGCGCCTGCTGCGTAGGCCGCTGTCACGCCCGACGGATCGACATTGCCGCCTTCCGGCTCATACATGATGCAGCGTATGCCGTCGAAATCGACCAGCGGATGCAGCCGTTCCGCCTCGTCGCGGCCGACTTCGTAGAAATTCATCTTGTAGCGCCGCGCCTTGGCTTCCTGCAGCCGCAGCTGATGCTCGCGCGCCTCGGTCTGGGCGAGATAGAGCGAGCCCGGCTGGAAGATGCCGCAGCCCTGGCCGGTCTCGGCCTCCAATTCCTTGTAGAGCGCCATCGTGTAGTGCTGCAGTCGGCTGATGTTGGTGGAATCATGCAGGCCGTGGATGTTGGCCGCCGCGTGCCAGGTCGAACCGGAGGTGAGCTCACTGCGCTCCAGAAGGACGACGTCCGTCCAGCCGAATTTGGCAAGGTGATAAAGGATCGAACAGCCGATCAGACCGCCGCCGATGACAACGGCTTGTGCATGAGTACGCATAGTTGAGCTTTCTTCCCTTGGTTCGGCGACTTTGTTTTTCGCGCTTCCTCGAAGCGGCTGGAGTTTGATTTAGCTGACTGATCAATCGCAGTCGCCTGGCGAGTTCAGGGGCGCAAAGCCGCGCCCCTGAGATGCTTGTGGTGGTCGGTCCACCTATGCCTTGTCCAGCCAGACCTTATCGAGCTGCAGTTCGAATGTCTGATGCATGCCGAGGTTCTTCACATAGGTCGCGTGGTGCCGGTAGAGCGAGCGCCAGAATGCCTGGACGAGGATGCCGGAGTCCTGCAGGATGAACTCGACCTCCTTCATCACCTCCTTGCGCTTTGCCGGATCGGGTATCGCGAGCGCCGCATTGAGCTTCTTGTCGAAATCCGGATTGGCGTAACCGGACTCGTTCCAGGCCTCGCCGCTGCGATAAGCGATCGCCAGCACCTGCACGCCGAGCGGTCGCATGCCCCAGTCGGTCGTCGACCATGGATATTTCGTCCAGTCGTTCCAGAACGAGGAGCCAGGAATGATGGTGCGCTTGACCTTGAACCCGGCCTCGCGCATCTGCGCGGCGACGACGTCGGCCGGATCCTTCACATAATCGGCGTCATAGGAGATCAGCTCAAACTCGTGATCCGTCTGGCCGGCCTCGGCCATCAGCGCCTTGGCCTTGGCGAGATCGCGCGGAACTTTCGGCAGGGCGAAATATTCCGGATGGATCGGGCAGACATGGTGGTTCTCGGCGATCTGGCCGAGGCCGCTATAGCCCAGCTTCAGCACAGTCTCGTTGTCGACCGCGAGCTGGATGGCGTTGCGCACGCGCTTGTCGTCATAAGGCTTGTTGGTCACGTTGGTGCGCAGCACGATGGTGCCGGCGGTGACCACCTGCTCCTTGACCAGGCCCATGCTGTCGTAGAGATCGACCGTGCCGCCGACTGTCTGGTAGTTGCAGTCGATTTCGCCAGCCTCGAAGGCGCTGCCTATGGCGGGGTTCGAGGCGTCCGAGCCATAGTCCGTCCAGTCGACGCCATCGAGATAGGGCTCGCCGCCGAACCAGGTGAAGTCCTTGCGCCGCCGCACCGAGGCCGACTCGCCGACTTTGTAGGAGATCAGTTCATAGGGACCGGTGCCGGGCGTCTTGAGCATATCGGCGCCGTTCTTGTCGAAGTCGCGGTGCACGATAACCGCCGGATAGTCGGAAAAGCCCGGGATGATGGTGACGTCCGACTGGCCGCATTTCAGCTTCACCGTATGGTCGTCGACCTTGGTGATGGCGCCCTTGGCTGCTTTCTTGGTGGCGGGATCGATCAGCGAACCCATGCGCCCGGCCATCGAGTTTCCTTCGGCCGCCTTGTCGCACCAGCGTTCGATGTTGTGGACGATGTCGTCGGCGTTGAAGTCGTCGCCGTTCGACCACTTCACGCCCTTGCGCAGATGCAGCGTGTATTCGGTCGCGTCGTCGCTCACCTCCCAGCTCTCGACGAGATGGCCCTGGAAGGTGAAGTCGGTGGTGTAGCGGATCATATAGTCGTTGCACTGGCGCATGACGTTGGCGATTTCCGACCAGTCCCAGGCGCGCGGATCCTTCATGTCCTTGATGATCATCTGCATCTTGAGGATGCCGCCCTTCTTGCCGGGCACGATCGCCGCGGCCTTGGCCGGTTCGATACCGGCCATCGAATAGGCGAGTGCCGTGGAAGCCCCCATTACGCTCGCCATGGCGAGGAATTCGCGGCGGTCCATCCTGCCGCCTTTGACTTCGGCTGCGTAGCTTTCGATGACCGCCGGGACGCG
This sequence comes from Mesorhizobium sp. RCC_202, assembly GCF_041355295.1. Classification (NCBI taxonomy): domain Bacteria; kingdom Pseudomonadati; phylum Pseudomonadota; class Alphaproteobacteria; order Hyphomicrobiales; family Phyllobacteriaceae; genus Mesorhizobium; species Mesorhizobium sp. RCC_202. Next base: position 101,287 of record NZ_JBFUPO010000004.1, on the reverse strand, counting down.
GTCACCGTTGCTCTTGAACATTGTCATCGTTGTTCTCCGGTTCAGGGCTTTTTGCCCGTTCATTCCCCTTGCAATAGGCATGTTAGGGGCGATGCAAAAATCCCGGAAGGGCTCGGAACTTCACAAACCGCAGAAACGCGGCTGTAAAGGCCTAAAAAAACAATGCCATTGGCCCGTCAAATTTTTGAGGGCAGAGCCGAGGCTAATGCAAGTCGCCCAAAAGTGCGTGGCGGTTTTGGGACGACGACATGCATCAAAGCAAAGCCTTGAAGCGCGGCGTCGTGCGACGCGCTTCAAGGCCGCGCCGCGTCTTCCCTGGCCTTGGCAAGGATCCATTCCCTGACCGTGCGCGCGATGTTTCCCTTCGAAAGCTGGCTCTCGGTCAGGTAATAATTCCAGGGGCTTGGCGGCCGCACAGGGAACGGCTCTATGAGCAGCCCGCGCCCCATATAGGCATGCGCCAGCGAGCGCTGCGTGGCGACGAGCCCGGCCCCCATCGCCGCCAGTTCGAGCGCGATGTTGGAGGCATTGGTCGACATGCCCTTGTCGTGATCCTCCATGTCGACGCCAAGCGCATCCGCGACCACCTGCCAGTATTCCTGACGGCCATGCACGAAGATCCAGTCGACCTTGAGCATATCCTGCGGCGTCTTCAGAACATGCTCCCCCTCGAGCATGCTTGGGGCACAGAGCAGCACCAGCTCGTCGTTCCAGAGCGGGATGGCCGCTGGCGGGCGATCGTCGAAACGCCGCGTCGAGATGGTGATGTCGGCGATCTGTTCGCTCAAGTCTTCCCAGATCGTGCCGTGCAGCACGATCTCGATCTCCGGATGCTTCTTGCGGAACGCCGCCATGCAGCCCGCCAGCCAGTTCTCGGCAAGGCTCATCGGGCAGGACACGACCACGGTCCGGTTGCGCGAGGAGGCGACGATCGCTTCGGTCGCCTGGTCGATCTGGTCGAGCGCCTGGCGCAGCGTCGGCAGGAACGCCTCGCCCATCTCGGTCAGCTTCAGGCTTCGCGGATAGCGGATGAAAAGTTGCCGGCCGATATAGTGCTCGAGCGCGCGCACATGCGTGCTGACCGCGGCCTGCGTGTAGCCCAGCTCCTTGGCGGCGGTGGTGAAGCTCAGATGCCGGGCCGAGCTCTCGAACGAGCGGATATAGTTCAAAGGCGGCGGCGGCTTCATCCCGGACTCCTGCTTTCGCCATAGCTATCGCATCGACCGAGAGGTGTTCAATCACAGACAAACGACAAGGCATGGATATTTTTGGCCAAAGCCGCCAAACTAATCGCGTGCCTGGGCGATGAACCCAATTTATTGATGTTGTGAGCAGAGTGGGGAGATACGCCAAGTGGCTGTGCCGTCGCATCGGCGTGAAGGGCCTGTCGTCAATTCCGACACGTTCGAGCGCATCGCCGATTTCGTGCTTAGACGTCCCGCCTCCGTCTTCCCTGCGCAGGTGCTGGACCAGGCGCGGTATCTCCTCCTCGATACGCTGGGCATCGCTATCGCGGCAGGTCCAATGGAAGCCGGCCGCATCGCCCGTGATGTCGCCGTGCTGCTCTATGGTTCCAGCGAACCGCATCATTCGGCCCGGATGCTGTTCGACGGACGCCGCGCCAGCATCGCAGGCGCGGCTTACGCAATTGCCACGCAGACCGACAATCTCGACGGCCATGACGGCTACAGCCCGACCAAGGGCCATATCGGCGTCGCCGTCGTGCCGGCGCTTGCCGCGCTCGCCGAAGCAAGGCCCGACCTTACCGGACCGGAAGCGCTGGCATCGCTGGTGATTGGCTATGAAGTCGCTGGACGAGCCGGCATCGCGCTGCATGCGACGGTGAGCGACTACCACACGTCTGGCGCCTGGAACGCGTTGGGCGTCGCCGCTGTCGCCGCGCGGCTACGGCGGCTCAGCGAAGCGCAATTGCGCGAGGCGCTCGGCATTGCCGAATATCACGGCCCGCGCAGCCAGATGATGCGCGAGATCGCCACGCCGACCATGCTGCATGACGGGTCCGGCCCCGGCGCGCTCATCGGGCTATCGGCCGCCGTTTTGGCCGAGCGCGGCTTCACCGGCGCGCCGGCGATCACGGTCGAAGCACCGGAAGTCGCTGAGCATTGGCGCGATCTCGGCGTCTTCTGGCAGTCGCTGCACCAATACGTAAAGCCCTATCCGATCTGCCGCTGGGCGCATGCCGCGATCGACGCCGTGCGTGGGCTCTGCCTGGCGCATAATCTTGGCCCGTCCGACATCGCGCATGTCCAGGTCAACAGCTTCCACTATGCGGCCACACTCTTCGACGGCATGCCCGACACGACCTCGAAGGCGCAGTACAGCCTGCGCTTCGCTGTCGCCACCTTCATCACCCATGGCCGCATCGGGCTGGAGCATATTTCCGGCGGCGGGCTCAAGGACGCGGCCGTCGCCGACATGCTCACCCGCATCGCGGTGACCGAAACCGAGCGCCACAGCGCCCGCTTCCCGGCCGGCCGCTGGGCCGATGTCGTCATCACCACCAACGACGGGCGCGTGCTGGCCTCGGGCGACGTGCATGCGCGCGGCGGGCCGGAAGCGCCGATGACGCTGCAGGATGTCGAGGCCAAATACATGGAGTTCGCCGCACCCGTGCTCGGCGCCGACCGCGCAGCGGCGATCCGCGACGCGGTGCTGTCGCTCAATGATCGCGATAGCCGCTTCTCCGACCTATCGGCGCTGCTCTACGATCCTCCCGGGACTCACGGCTGAGCACGCAATGCCACGCACGCGGTGCCAAGCCGCCGCGCAGACCAGCATCATGCAAAGGACCATCATGACCCGCCCGCAAGGAACCATCGCCCCGATCCTGACGCCCTTCGAAGACGATGGCCGCATCGCGCGCGATCTCTGGGCGTCCCATGCCAAATGGGTGCTGGACCAGGGCGCGCATTTCCTCTCGCCCTTCGGCACCACGGGTGAAGCGCTTTCGCTATCGCTGCGTGAGCGCATACAGGCGCTGGAATGGCTCGTCGATGCAGGCATTTCTCCCGCCCGCATGATGCCGGGCACTGGCGTCACAGCGCTACCCGAAACGGTCGAGCTGTCAAAGCACGCCGTCGGCCTCGGCTGCGCCGGCGTAATGGTGCTGCCGTCCTTCTTCTACACCGGCGCTGGCGACAACGGGCAGGCGCGCTACTACAGCGAGCTGATCGAGCGGGTGGCCGACCCGGCACTGCAGATGATCCTCTACCACATCCCACAGAACTCCGGCGTGCCGGTCAGTCCCGCGCTCACGGCGAGCCTGAGCAAAGCGTTTCCGGACACCGTCGTCGCCTACAAGGACAGCGCCGGCGACTGGAACAACACCGCCGCAATCATTGCCGCAGCGCCCGATGTCGCGGTCTTCCCGAGTTCGGAGGCACAGCTCACCAAGGGTCTCGCCAGCGGCGCCGCCGGTTGCATCTCGGCCACGGTCAATCTGAACGCCGCCGCCATCCGCCGCCTCTATGACGCGGCCCGCAAGGGCGAGGATGTCACCGAAGCCGATGCCGCCATCAAGGCGTTCCGCAAAGTGATCCAGGACGCCGGACTGATCCCGGCGATGAAGGCCGTGCTCGCGGTCAAGTCCGGTGACCGGCGCTGGCTGAACCTGCGCGCACCGCATGAGAATGCAACGTTGGAAAGCGGGCAGGCACTGCTCGAGGCGCTCGGCGGCGCCGCCGACCATATCGGCCGCAACTGAGGCCCTGATGTCGGTGCGCCCAACAGTGATCCTGCACACCGACAAACCTGCCGGCGCGCTGGCTGTGCTGGCGGAGACGCATCCTGACCTCGCGGTTCATTCCTGCGAGACCTATGCCGGTCTTCCCGCCCTGATCGAGCGGACAGGCGCGGAGGTGGTCTATACCGTGCGCTTCGACGGCACGCCGCGTTATCCACGCCAGGCCCTGGTCGAGAGCGCTACGGTGAAATGGGTGTCGATCGGCGGCTCCGGCACGGACCATCTCGGCCGCTGGGATCCGGCGCGCGTCACAGTCACGAATTCCGCCGGCGTCGCGGCCGGCATGCTGGCGGAATACGCGCTCGGCGCCATGCTCTCCTTCTCGCTCGACCTGCGTGGCTTCGAGCGCCGGCAGCAGGCGCGCCAATGGGGCGGCGGCCGTGTCGAGCCGATCGAAGGCAAGACCGTGTTGATCGTCGGCCTCGGCAAGACCGGCGAAGCCGTCGCCAAACGTGCGCAAGCCATGGGCATGCGCACGCTGGGCATTCGCGCGCGGCCAAAGCCGACGCCCTGCCTCGACGAAGTGCACGGCGTTGACGCGCTGCTGACGCTGATTGCCCGCGCCGATTTCATTGTCTGTTGCGTGCCTCTGCTGCCCACGACACGCGGCCTGCTCGGCGAAGCGGCCTTCGCCGCGATGAAGCCGTCCGCTGTCCTCATCGACATTTCGCGCGGTGGTGTAGTCGAGGAGAAAGCCCTTCTGGCGGCGCTCGACAATGGACGGATCAAGGGTGCGGCGCTCGATGTCTTCACGACCGAGCCGCTTCCGCCCGAGCATCCGCTGTGGGGCTCCGACAATGTCGCCATCACGCCGCATTGTGCGGCGGTCTATGACGGCTGGGACATCAAGTCGGTGCGCATGTTCGCCGACAATCTGAAGCGTTACCGCAACGGCGAGCCGCTCGAGAACGTGGTCAATCCGGAACGCGGGTACTAGGAGCAATTCCAGGAAAAGTGCGCGGCGGTTTTCCGTCCGGAATTGCGAAAAAGATTCGAAGGGGAACAAGTCTGATGTCACAAGACAGGCGCGGCGGCGGTCGCCGAGCGAAGCTCGGACGCGGTGGTGGCGGCATCGCACAACTGCCGTGGCAGAGTGTCAAGAACCCCTACCCGCCCATGCAGCTTCTCGACGAAGAGCGGATGCAGCAGTTGCACGACACCTCGATGCGTATCCTGTCGGAACTCGGCATCCGCGTCATGAGCGAAAAGGTGATGGATCTGTTTGCCGCCGCCGGCGCCATCGTCGACCGCGAGAACAACACCATCCGCGTCGACGAGAGCATCGTTACCGAGGCTCTGCGCAACGTGCCCTCGTCCTTCACGCTGACCAGCCGCAATCCCGAAAAGCAGGTCCATTTCGGCGGCAACTCGCTCGTCTTCGGACTGGTTGCCGGTCCGCCCAATGTGCATGACCGCATCAATGGCCGGCGTCAGGGCAATCTGCCCGACTACCAGAATTTCATCCGGCTGGCGCACCACTTCAACGCCATCCACATCATCGGCAACCAAGTGGTGGCGCCGATGGAGCTGCCGGCCAATGCGCGCCATCTCGACACCTATCACGCCAATCTGACGCTGAGCGATCTCTCCTTCCACTGCACCGCGATCGGCCGTGCCCGGGCCATGGACGGCATCAACATGATGGCGATCGCGCGCGGCATCTCGGTCGAGGAAATGCGCGCCTCGCCAGGTGTCACGACGATCATCTCGATCAACTCGCCGCGCCTGTTCGACGACGCGATGGCGGAAGGCCTGATCGCCATGGCCGAGCACGGCCAGCCCGTGACGGTCACGCCCTTCACGCTGATGGGCGCAATGACGCCGGTGACGCTTGCCGCCGCCCTTTGCCAACAGAACGCCGAGGCGCTGTTCGGCGTGGTGCTGACGCAGCTCGTCAATCCGGGCACGCCGGTGATGTACGGCGCCTTCACCTCCAATGTCGACATGAAGTCGGGCGCGCCGGCCTTCGGCACACCGGAGAACGCCAAGGCCAACATCATCGCCGGCCAGTTGGCGCGGCGCTACAATCTGCCCTACCGCACCTCCAACGCGAACGCCTCCAACGTCGTCGACCTGCAGGCCGCCTACGAAACCGAGATGGCGACATGGGGCGCGGTGCTTGGCGGCGCCAATTTGATCTACCACGCGGCGGGCTGGCTGGAGGGCGGGTTGACGGCGTCCTACGAAAAGCTCGTGCTCGACGTCGAAATCCTGCAGAACATGATGGAGTTCCTGCGGCCGCTGCCGTTCCAGGAGGACGACCTCGGCTTCGAGGCGATCAAGTCGGTGCCGGCCGGCGGCCATTTCTTCGGCGCCGAGCACACCATGTCGCGCTACACCACCGCCTTCTACCAGCCGATGCTGTCCAACTGGCAGAACCACGGCGCCTGGGAGGAAGCTGGCGGCAAGGATGCGCTGGAGCGGGCGACCGAGCTCTGGCAGCAGGCGCTAAACGATTACGAAGAACCGGTGATGGACCCCGCGATCCGCGAGGAGCTCGACGCCTATGTCGCGCGCCGTCGCGAGGAGATCGCGGCCAATCCGGAAGCTTAGGAAACTGGTCTAATGCCTTATGATCTCGTCATTCGTCACGCGACGGTGATTTCCGGCGATGGCTCGAAACCGTTCGAAGCCGACATCGCCGTCACCGGCGACAGGATCGTGGCGATCGGCCGATTGGACGATGCGAAAGACTCCGAGGAGATCGACGCCCGGGATAAGGTGGTCGCGCCAGGCTTCATCGACGTGCACACCCATGACGACGGCGCGCTTTTGGCGCCGCGCGGCATGGACCCGAAGATCAGCCAGGGCGTGACGACCGTGATCGCCGGCAATTGCGGCGTCAGCCTGGCGCCACTGCTGCTCGACAAGACACCGCCGCCACCCTTCACGTTGGTCGGCGGCCGCGGGAATTTCCGCTTCGACCGCTTTGCCGATTATGTCGCCGAGTTGAAGCGGCGCGGCATCGCCACCAATGCGGCCCTGCTCGTCGGCCACACCACCTTGCGCCAGCGCTGCATGCCGGTGACCGACCGGCCGGCAAACGACGCGGAAACGGCGGCGATGCAGGAAGCCGTCGCCGAGGCCATGGCCGAGGGCGCGTTCGGCCTCAGCACCGGCCTCGATTATCCGCCGGCGGTCAACTCATCGACCGAGGAGGTCAAAGCGCTGGCTACAACGGCTGCACAGAATGGCGGTCCCTATGTCACCCATACCCGCAATTATTTCGAGGCGATGGACGAGGCGATCGAGGAAGCGATCGACATTGCCGATCATGCCTGCGGCAAGCTGTTCATCTCGCACCACCAGTGCACCGGCCGCGCCAATTTCGGCAAAAGCCTGCCGTCGCTGGAACGGATCGACCAGGCGCGCGAAACAATGGACATCGGCATGGATGTCTATCCCTATGCTGCAAGCTCGACCGTGCTGCGGCTGGAGCGCTGCGATACGGGTCTGAAAATCCTCGTCACCTGGTCGGATCCGCACCCCGAGATGGCCAGGCGCGAGATCGCCGACATCGCGCGCGAATGGAACTGCACCGAGCGCGAAGCCGGCGAGCGCCTGCTGCCGGCGGGCGCCGTCTATTTCCAGCTCGACGAGGACGACGTCCGCAACATCATCGCCCATCCGCGCACCATGATCGGCTCGGACGGCCTGCCGCATGACATCCATCCGCACCCGCGTTTGTGGGGCACCTTTCCGCGCGTGCTCGGGCACTACGCGCGTGACGTCGGGCTGTTCAAGCTCGAGGAAGCGGTATTCCGGATGACCGGCTTGCCCGCGAAGGAATTCGGCATCGCGCAACGCGGGCTGCTGGCCGAAGGCAATTTCGCCGACATCGTCGTCTTCGATCCGGCGACGATCATCGACACCGCAACTTTCGAGGAGCCGCGCCGGCCCGCCGCCGGCATCGAGCATGTCTTCGTCAATGGCGTTTCTGTCTGGCGTGGCGGCAGGGCGACGGGAGCACTGCCAGGCAGCGTTCTGAAACCGTCGGCTTCAAAGGCGATCGTCAGAGGCGCTTGCGGCTGCGGCTGATCACAGCGCTTCATAAATCCGGTCGACTGTTTCCAGCGTATAGGTGAACTCCACCGGCCGCGTGCAGCGCCAGCCGTCGAAAGGCTGGCCGGCCAGCGCCTTCAAGGCTTCGGGCAGGCGCAATATACCGCCGCCGTAAAGCCGGTTGGCCATATCGAGCATGCCGGTGCGATGCATGGCCTCGGTCATGCTGCCGCAGGCTTCCTTGACCAGCCAGACGCGAAAGCCCTGATAAACCGCGTCGAAGACGCTTTCGGTCACGCAGCTGTCGGTCAGCACGCCGGCGACCACGAGATTCTCGATGCCAAGCGCGGCGAGTCGCTGCGAAAGATCGGTGCGGCGAAAAGCGCTCGGCCAATGTTTATGAATGACGATGTCACCGGGCAGCGCCGCCACCTCGGCGCAGATCGCGGCGCCCTCGCTGCCTGCGATGGCGGAGCGGAATTCCGCAGTCAGGATCTCTTCCTGCCGCGCATAGCCGTCGCGCTCCTCCGGCTTCACCCAGGCCTGCGCATGGATGACCGGTACGCTTGCCGCGCGCGCGGCTTCGATCAGTTGAGCTGCATTGGCGAGTACCGCGTCGTAGCCGACGACCGGCCAAGCCGCGCCGGGCCGATATTCATTCTGCAGGTCGATGACCAGCAAGGCGGTCTTGGCAAGGTTCATGGTTGATCCGAAAGATTATCGAAGTCGGTGACGAAACGCAGAAGCAGCCGGATCGCCTGGTCGAGATCGGCGATCTCCATCGCTTCATACGGATTGTGGCTGCCGTTCTCGTTGCGCACGAACAGCATCGCGGTTGGAATTCCCGCGCCCGCGAAGGTCGCGGCGTCGTGGCCAGCCCCGCTCGGCACATGCGGCGCCTGCATCTGCAATTCAGCGGCGGCGCGATCCATTCCCGCGATCAACGCAGGCGACATGGTCGCCGGCTCCCAGGTGAAGCGCGCCCCGGCCTCGAAGGTCACACCACGCTTGGCGCCGACCTCGACGAAAATCTCCTGAAGCCGCGCTTCGATGCGATCCAGAACGGCGGCTTCGGCGCTGCGCACGTCGAGCGTGAAGCCGAGCTCGCCCAGCACCCGGCTGCCGCCATGCTGTGTCGGATCGGACTGCACGCGGCCGAAGGTGATCGTCGCTTCGTGGCCTTCGCGTTCGAGCGCATCCCATTCGGCCTCAAGCGCGGCGACCAGGTCGGCAAAGCCGAGCACGCTGTCATGCCGGGCAAAGCGCGGCTCGGCGCCGGAATGGGCGTAAGCGCCAAAGCACTTGACATCGACATAGCGGAAGCCGCCGGCAATGCCGGTGACGATACCGACCGGCGCGCCGGCGGCAATCAGGCGCGGGCCCTGCTCGATATGCACTTCGACGAAGGCCGCGATCCTGCCGGCATCGATACCCGGCACGCCGCGCCGCACGGCATCGGGGTCGAAGCCCTCTTCCAGCATGTGATCGGCAAGCGTGCGACCGCTATCGGACCGCCTCGCTTCGAGCGCTTGCGGATCGAGCAGGCCAAGCGCTGCCTGGCTGCCCGGATAGGACAGCGGAAACCAGACGGCTTCCTCCGCCCGCGTCGCCACCACGGTGAGGTCGCGCGGCAACCGGATGCCTTGCCCGACCAACTCGGCCATCACCGCCAGGCCGGCAGCGACACCGGCCGCGCCGTCGAAATTGCCGCCATGCGGCACGCTGTCCAGATGCGAGCCGATGACGATCGCCGGCAGGGCCGGGTCGATACCCTTCAGCGTCAGATAGAAATTGCCGGCGGCATCGACGCGCGCAACAGCGCCAAGCTCTTCCGCTTCCTCGCGCACCAGATCATGGGCAAAGCGTTCGCCAGGTCCGTAGGCGACGCGTGTAATGCCCGGCGCATCGGTCGTGGCCTGCGCAAGCCTCTCCAGCACACGCTCCGCCAGCTTGCCGCCGGCCGTCAGGTTCGTCATGAGGGGGCCTGCCGAGAAAAAGTGGCGGCGCTGCGCAACCGATGCGGCGTGAGATCGTCCAGCGACACGCCGTGCCGCGCGACATCGTCCGGCAGGCCGCCGCCGACGATCAGGCTGGCGCAGACGCGCGACAGCGCCGGCGAGGTCTTGATGCCGTAGCCGCCCTGCCCGACCAGCCAGACGAAATCCGGAAATTCATCATCGGGCCCGACCACCGGCGACCCATCGGCGACGAAGGTCCGCAAGCCCGCCCAGGAGCGCGACACGCGCTGCACCTCGATCGTGGTTGCAGTTTCGAGACGCTCGGCGCCGATCGCGACATCGATGTCTTCCGCAAAGGCGTCCATCGGTTCCGACGGCGTCGCATCGGCCGGCGAGACGAAAAGCTGCCCGGCATCCGGCTTGAAATAGAACTCCGCGCCGACATCGTTGACCAGCGGCCAGTCGCTGATGTCGACACCAGCAGGTGCCGGAATGTTGAAGGCGGTGCGGCGCTTCGGCAGCAGGCCAACCGGACGCACTCCGGCCATCGCCGCGATCTCGTCGCCCCAGGCGCCGGCCGCATTGACGATCAGCGGCGCAAGGAACGTCCCCGCTTCCGACTCGACCCGCCATTGCCCCCTCTGCCGCCCGATGCCCTTGACGCCGGCCTTGGTGACGATGCGGGCGCCGCGCGCTCGCGCACCGCGCAAAAAACCCTGATGCAGGCCGTTGACGTCGATGTCCATCGAATGCGGCTCGATATAGGCGCCGGCGAGATAATCCCGGCGCAGCACCGGCACGCGCGCGATCGCCTCGGCCGGCGTCATCGCGACGATCGAAGGCACCAGAGCCTGCGCGGCAGCCAGGTCTTCATGCAAAAGGTCGAGCTGGTCGGCACGCGCCACCGTGATCATGCCGCGCTTGCTGAGCAGCGGATAGTCGCAAAAGCCGGTCGGCGGCTCAGTCAGGAAGGCGCGACTGGCAAGCACGATCCGCCGAATGACGCCATTGCCATAATTCTCGGTAAAACTCGCCGCCGAACGGCCGGTCGTGTGGTAGCCGCAATGGCTCTCCTTTTCGAGCAGCACGACTTTCGAACTGCGCGAAATCTCATAGGCAGCGCCGGCGCCTGCCATGCCGCCGCCGATGACGATCACATCGGTCTGCTCGCTCATGAGCGCCCATCCTTTACAAGTGTCTTGCGCGGCCTGACCGGCGGCTCGCCCAAACGGCCTCGACGAGCGCGGTCGCGGGCGCCGCGCCCTTCAGCCAGATTCTCGGCCAGCGAGTTTTGTGAGGCGCAAGCCCGCAATGCCAGGTCGGAGACGAAAGGCACCGGCTTGCCGGCAATCTGTATGCCTTTCAACCGCGCCCAGACCGCGCGTCGCTTGCGTACCTGATGCGATTGCAATTCGCGGATTTCGGCAATGTCGGTCTCGCGCTTGATCTGTAGCACACCAGCCTCGACGGCTGCGTCGAATAGCTCCAGTCCGCGCTTTGTCCGCACGATGATGCCGTTGAGCGGCTCATCCTCGACAGCCGGTCCGCCATTCAGCCAGGCATCCGACACCGCAATATCGGCCACTTGGCCGATTGCATCCGGACAGATTTTGCAGCGCGGCTGGATCATCCACTTGTCCTCGTCTTCCCACAGCTGCCGGTAGCCGATCTCGAAGGCGCGGCCGTCCATGGTTTCGATCCGGTTGGGGCCGGGATTGCCATGCCCCCGGTAACGGAACAACGCCAACTCATCCTCACGCAATCCGAAGCGCTGCAACACCTGCTCCGACTTGGTCAGATCCGAAGCGCCGCCGCACACGAAAGCGAGCGCATAGCGCATATACCGATCAACGCGCGGATCGAGCCGTGCCAAATTACGCACGGCGGTGATGTCGCATGGCTTGGCGATCAGCGCGAACGGTTCGCCGCGATCGATGATGTCGTTGAAATCCACCAGCGTTGCCGCCGGGCCGTAGCGCGAGCCGGCGCCTTCGAGCACCGAGGCGGCGTCGAAGCTCAATCGGCGTTCCGTGCGCATCGGTTCGGCGCGCGATGCCGCGACATGCAGCACAAATTTGACGCGCCCCGAGTTCAGCAGCAATTGTCCGAGCGCCGTCAGCGTTCCGCCGCCTGAACCGATAAATCGCACCGTGGAATCTGCCGCGCGGCCGAGCACCAGCCTTTCGACCGGTCCCCAGACGGGGTCCGCCAGCCTGGCCTCTCTCAGTTGCGCCGGTGGTGGACCGGCGATGCGAGTTCCCGGACAGACGGCGTTGATCCGCATCAGGGTTGGCCGGTCCAGCGGCCGCTTCGCCACCGGCCGCTCACGACCTTCCGGCGTCATCACCATATCAATTTCACCGGTGCCGGCCATCGAGCGACAGAGACCGCAACCGATGCAAAGGCCGTTCACGACGATCTCGCTGAGCGACAGCGGATCGGTCGCGCGAGGCGCCGTGTCCTGGTTTGGATGAGATCCATCTCGTTCGATCTCAGACCGGTTCCGAAATGCGCTTGTACTGGTCGGGGCGGCGGTAGAGCGCGAAGTTGAAATTCACTTTCCGGCAGGTCTCGATCAGATCGAGATCGGCGCGATGAACGATGACCTCATCGTCGAGCGATAGCGCTTGTGCTGCGATCTCACCGGTCGGCGCGATGATGCAGGAGCCGCCGATCAGCGCCTGGCCGTCTTCCAGCCCCGCCTTGGCGGCGGCGCCGATCCAGAGCGTGTTCTGATAGGCGCCGGCCTGCATCGGCAGATGGTTGTGGAACATCCTGAGATGCGCCAGCGCCGGCGCTTCGTCGAGCAACAGCGGCGTGTTGTAGCCGAGCAGCACGACCTCCGCCCCGTTGAGGCAGAGCATGCGGTAGGTTTCCGGCCAGCGGCGGTCGTTGCACAGCGCCAGGCCGACGCGGACGCCGCGATAATCGAACACCGGGAAGCCGAGATTGCCCGGCTCGAAATAGCGGCGTTCGAGATGCGTGGTGGTGCCCGCTTCCGGTTCGCTGGAGCCCGGCACATGCATCTTGCGATAGCGCCCGATGAAGCCGCCATCCGGCCCGACAAGGTCCATGGTGTTGAAATGCCGCGCGCGACCGTCTTCCTGCGTGAGCTCGCAGTAGCCTAGCGCAAAGCCGACCTTCAGACGCGCCGCCGCATCGTAGAGGCGCTGCGTCTTCGGCCCCGGCATCGCGGCCTCGTAGAAGGCGTCGATCTCGGCCTGGTCGTCGATTTTCCAGCGCGGGAAGAAGGTGGTGAGCGCCATCTCCGGAAACACCGCGATCTCGGCGCCGGCGGCCGCGGCTTTCTCCAGCAGATGCACCAGACGGTCGACCGTCTCGGCGCGCGAGGCGCTGCGCTGGATCGGTCCGGTCTGGCAAACGGCAATGGTCAGGCATCGAGCCATGGCGTCCAATCCTCGACTGGTTTTCCGGAAGTTGCGGGATCGGCGGCGGCTCGCGCCACGAAGCGGCCGAACCCCGGCTCTGCCTGCAACTTACCGTCGGCGACCACCGGCATGCCACGCACCAGAACGGTGGTCGGCCTGCCGGTGACGGTTCTGCCTTCGTAAGGCGTGAAATCGACGCGCGAATGCAGCGCCTTGTGGCCGAGCGTCCAGCGCGTCGTCGGATCCCAGAGCGCCAGGTCAGCGTCCAGGCCCACAGCGATGCTGCCCTTCCTGTCGGCGAAGCCATAAACCGACGCGGCATTGCGCGAGGTGAGATCGAGATATCGCTCGAGCGTCAGACGGCCGGCAAGCAGCCCTTCCGAAAACAGCAGCGGCAGCCGCGTCTCGATGCCGGGAATGCCGCTCAGCGTCGTGGTGAAGTCGGGCGTCTCCGACCGGCCCATCTTGTCGGCGAAGAAATAAGGCGAATGGTCGGACGACCACAGGTCGATGCCGCCGTCGATCAACTCCCGCCACAGATGCGCGTGGCTGCGCGGCGAACGCGGCGGCGGCGAAAAGACGAAGCGCGCCGCATCGACAGCCTCGCGGTCGAGATCGGCCGCGCCGATGAAGAGATATTGCGGACAGGTCTCGGCGATGGCGGCAACGCCGCGCGTCTTCGCCCGCGCGACTTCTTCCGCCGACTGCCAGGACGAGACATGCACGATGGTCATGCGCGCTCCAGTCATCTCGGCGAAGGCTAGCGCGCGATGCGTCGCTTCGCGCTCCATCGTCTCGCTGTGGGCGACGACGTGGTAGCGGATATCGGTGCGGCCAAGATCGATCAGCCGCTGGCGCGTGCGCCGGATCGCGGCATCGTTCTCGGCATGGACCATGACGATCCAGCCCAGCCGCCGCGCGGTATCGAGGACCTTGAAGAAGAGGTCGTCATCGACGGCAAAGCCCTGATAGGTCATGAACAGCTTGACCGAGGCGATGCCACGGCCGGCGAGCGAGCCAAGCTGCGCTTCGACATCGGCGCCGGTGCCCATGGTCACCACGGCATGCAGCCCGTAGTCGATCACCGCCCGCCCCGCCGCGCGATCGAGGGCGCGGTCAATGGCGCCGACGGTCGTCAGCTCCGGGCCGGGCATGCCGAACGGCACGATGCAGGTGGTGCCGCCAAAGGCGGCGGAGATCGTGCCGGAATAGAAATCGTCGGCATTGCCGGCGCCGCCCCAGACCGGCTGGTCGAGATGACAATGCGCGTCGATGCCACCCGGCATCACCCAGCGCCCGCTGGCGTCGATTGCCTTCTCGCCGGAAAGACCGTTGCAGATGGCGGCGATGCGGCCGTCGTCGATGCCGACGTCGCACTTGGCCCACCCGTCGTCGAGCGCCACCCGCCCGCCTTTGATCACCAGCTCATGCATGTACCGCCCCCGCCGGCCGGCTCAGCCGACAGCCGCCGTCACCATGATCTCGACGCGATATTGGTCACCGGCAAGCCGCGCTTCCACCGTGGCGCGCACCGGCATGGCGCTGCGGTCGATCCAGGCATCCCAGGCCGTGTTCATCATCTCGAAATCGGCAATGTCGCGCAGCCATATCTGGGCGCTGAGCAGCTTCGACTTGTCGCTGCCGGCCTTGGCCAGAAGCGCGTCGATCTTGGCAAGGATCTGCTTCGTCTGGCTGGTGGTGTCGCCGGAAAGATCGTCGGCGGTCAGACCGGCGACATAGACGGTGCCGTTGTAGCGCAACACCCGGCAGAAGCGCTGTCCGTTTTCAAGGCGCTCGATCGTCATCCTGTTCCCTTCCGCTGGTTCTTTTAAAGTTTGGCTTTGCCTATGGTACGGAGGGTGCAAAACCACTGTAAAGCCCGCAGACGGGCGAGAAGCCGCTTTCCTTGATCCACATGGCCAAAAAAATTATGGCCATAGCCGTACCAATCTTCGTTTGTAGCGGACGCCGCAACGTGTAGCCTGCCATAGGGCTGCCATCGATCAACGGTGCCGCCAAGGGGAGCCACCGCAGCCGTATCCATGAGGTCGATCGCCCAATCCGCGATGCGGCTCTGGCAAAATGCAGAGCGCTCCCGCGCCATGCTGCCGATCATGGTCGGCATTTGCCTCGCCTGTATCGGCAGCGCCATGCTTTCCACCGCCGTATCGTTGCATCTCGGCAGGCCCGGCATTTCTCCGCAAGTCGTGCAAATCGTGCTGACCGCCTATCCCGTCGGTTTCCTCATCGGCTGCCTGATCGCGCGCCCGACGGTAGCCCAGTACGGCCACGAGCGAACTTTCGTTGCCATTCTCGTCCTTGCGCTGCTGGCGGCTTCCGGCTTTGTCTTCACCGATTTCCTGCCGAGCTGGATCTGCTTCCGTTTGCTCGGCGGCCTGTCGATGGGATCGCTGTTCGTGGTCTGCGAAAGCTGGATCAACCTTTATGCCGAGCAGCACAATCGCGGCGCGCTGTTTTCACTCTACATGCTGACGACGGCAATCGCGGTGCTGCTCGGGCAGGTCCTTGTCGGACTGGTCGGCCCGCAATCGCCTCACTTGTTCCCGGTCGCCGCCGCGACGGTGCTCCTGGCGCTGATTTCCAAATTCATCGGCGGGCGCTGGCCGGCGCTGCCCGTCATCGCTCCGGAGCACACCGGCTCGACAACGCCGGTCAAACGGCTTGGCCCGCTGGCGCTTTTCCGGCTGGCGCCGGTGACCGTCGTCGCCATCTTCCAGGGCGGCATCACCAATATGAACATCTTCGTGCTGACGCCGATCTATGGCACGCAGATCGGACTGTCGGCAGCGACGACGGTCGGGCTGGTCACCACCGTCAGCATTGCCGGCATGCTGGCACAGACGCCCGTCGGCTGGCTGTCGGACAGATTTGAGCGGCGGGTCATACTGCTTGTCCAGGGCGTGCTGTCCGTCACGCTCTGCGCTGCAATCGCCTGGCTCGGCAATTTTTCAGAGCCGCTGCTCTTCGTCCTGTTCTTCCTCTACGGCGCAACGGCGCTCACCGTCTATCCGGTGGCGATGGCGTTCGGTGCCTCGCAATTGCACAGCCGGCATATGGTCGGCGCCTCCGGCACCCTGCTCCTGCTCTATTCGATCGGCAATGTCGCGACGCCCGGCATTTCCGCCGGCCTGATGCAGCATATGGGCGCGCCCGCCATGTTCCTGCTGCTCGGCGGCGGCGCCGTGCTGGTGACGCTAGCCGCATGCTACAATCTCCTGCGCCGCCCGGTCCGCGCGGCGACCCTGCATACGATCGAGGAGCAGGTCTGATGGCAGAGATGAACCGGCTTGAAGGCAAAGTCATCCTGATCGCGGGTGCGGCCAGCGGCATAGGTGCGGCGATCGCCCGACGCTGCATTGACGAAGGCGCGAAAATCGTCTGCGCCGACTACGATCTCGAGCCGGCAACCAGGCTTGCCGAAGCACTCGGATCTTCCGCGGCCGCTTGCCAATGCGACGTGACGAAGATCGAGTCCGCCAAGGCTGCCGTCGACTTCGCGCATCAAAAATTCGGCCGGCTTGACGGGCTGGTGCACAACGCCGCAGCACCCTCGACCAGCGCCACCGTCGTCAATCTCGATGAGAGCGCCTGGCGCCACGAGATCGATGTCGGCCTGACCGGCGCCTTCCTGATGAGCAAATTCGCCGTGCCGCTGATTGCCGCCAGCGGCGGCGGCTCGGTCGTCTTCATCGGCTCGCAATTCGGCCGTGTCGCCACCACCAGGGCCGCCGCCTATTGCGCCGCCAAGGCCGGACTGATCCATCTCGCCAAGGCGATGGCCGTCGATCACGCGCCCGACAAGGTCCGCGTCAACAGCCTGTCGCCGGGCGCCGTGGCGACGACGCGGCTGCTGCGCCGATTTGCCGATTTTGAAGCCGCCAATGCCGGCCTCGGCCCCGCCCATCTGCTCGGCCGCATCGCCGAACCCGAAGAGATCGCCGCCGCGGCCGCTTTCCTGCTTTCGTCCGACGCGTCCTTCGTCACCGGATCCGACATGCTCGTGGATGGCGGCTATGCGACGCGCTGATCTCGCGCTTTCAAAGGAGTTTGCATGACCCTGCTCGTTACCGGCGGCACCGGCTTTGTCATGAGCGTGGTCGCGCGCGCCTGGCTGGACCGAGACCCACAGGCTCGCGCCGTCATTCTTGATCGGTCCGGCCTTGACGCGGCAGCCGAAAAGCATTTCGCTCCGGTGCGCGACCGTCTCACGGTGATCTCAGCCGATATTCTCGATCCAAGCGCCTGGTCCGCGACGCTCGACAGCCAAGGCATCACGGCCATCGTGCATGGCGCGACGATCACGCCGATCTCGCGCGGCAGCGCCTCGGAAGCAAAGCGCCAGCCTGAAGCGGAGGACCCGGCCCACATCGTCGACGTCAATCTCATGGGCACCGTGCGGATGCTGGACTGGGCGCGCGCAAAGCCGGACCTGAAGCGCTTCGTCTATGTCAGTTCCGGTTCGGTTTACCGCCACAACGGGCCTGACTGGAGCAACGAACCGCTGCCGGAAGACGGCTATGTCGCGCCGCTGACACTCTACGGCATTTCGAAATTCGCCGCCGAGATGGTCACCAACCGCTATGCCGACCTGTTCGGCCTGTCGGCGGTGTCGGTGCGGCTTTCTTCCGTCTACGGTCCGATGGACCGCGCGACCGAGAGCCGCAATTTCCGCCATGTTCCCAATCGCGTCGCGCATATGGCTCTGGCCGGCGAGACGATCCGGCCGAACAGTCTCGAACCCGTCGGCGATTACGTCACCTCGACCGACGTTGCCGCCGCGATCCTGGCGCTGATCGATGCACCGCGCCTCAACTACCGCCACTACAACATCGGCTCCGGCTCCAGCCAGACCATCGGCGAGATCATCGGCTGGGCAAAGGAATGCGTGCCCGGTCTGAAGGCCGAGGTGACATCAGGCGACGATGCCAACATCGTCCAGGATGTCAGGCTGAAAGGCGGCATGTGGGGCGCCTATGACATCGCCCGCATCCTTCGCGACACCGCGTGGCGGCCGCGTCCTGGCAAGGAAGCGTTCCACGCCTACATGGACTGGATTGTCGCCAACGAAAGCTGAGCCAACAATTCAGAGGAGAACAGCCGATGCCGACCGATCCGCAGCAAGCGCCGCAGCCGCGTGACTTCGTCGGCTACGGTCCGCGTCCGCCTTTCGTCACCTGGCCGGGCGGCGTCAAGCTCGCCGTCAATCTCGTGCTCAACTACGAGGAAGGCTCGGAATACAACTGGCTGGAGGATGGCCGCAACGACAATTGGGGCGAATATAATCTCACGTCCAGCCCAACGGTGCGCGACCTCGGCACCGAGACGCATTTCGAATATGGCAGCCGCGCCGGCGTCTGGCGCCTGGCCAGACTGTTCGACCGCTACGACATCCCGGTCACCATTTCCGCTTGCGCCGTGGCGCTGCAGCGCAATCCGCCCTTCGTCGAATGGATGAAGGCCCGCCGCCACGATCTGCTCGGCCACGGCCTGCGCTGGATCGACTATACGACGATGGAGCGCGCAGAAGAAAAGCGCCATCTGCATGAGGCGATAGCGCTTTACGAGAAGCTGCTGGGACGGCGGCCGCTGGGCTGGAACTGCCGCTCGTTGCCCAGCGTCAACACGCGCCACCTCTTGGTAGAGGAAGGCGGCTTCCTCTACCACTCCGATCCCTGCAATGACGACCTGCCCTATTTCCTCGACCACCAAGGAACCGAGATCCTTGTCGTCCCCTATTCCAAAACGCTGAACGACAGCCGCTATCTCGTCGCTCCCGGCTACAGCAATCCGCGCGACTTCGCCGAGGACTGCCGCTCGGCGATCGACTACATGCTCGGCGAAGCCGACGAGACCGGCGGCCGCATGCTGACGATCGGCATCCATGCGCGCTGGATGGGCCAGCCCAACCGGGCATCAGGCCTGCGCGAGGTGATCGAGCACATCCAGAACAGCGACGGCGCCGCCTTCATGCGCCGTGAGGATATCGCTCGTTTCTGGCTTGCGAACCATGCCCGCTTCGAGCAGCGCGGCTGACGGCATGTTCGAAACGTTGATCCGCGGTGGGACGGTAGTGAACGCCGAAAGGCTCAGCCGCAGTGACATCGGCATTGCCGGAGGCAAGATCGCGGCGCTCATCGCACCGGGCGAAGCGGCCGAAGCCGAGATAGTCATCGACGCTTCAGGCTGCTTCCTGCTGCCCGGCCTCGTCGATGCGCACGCGCATCTGCGCGATCCAGGCGTGACCCACAAGGAGGACTTTTCCTCCGGCACGCATGCGGCGGCACTCGGCGGCGTGACCACGGTGCTCGACATGCCGACGGATGAGCCTTGGACGGCCACTGCCGAGCAGCTTGCAGAGAAAATGGCGCTCGCTGGAGGCCGCCTCCATGTCGATGTCGGCCTGCAGGCCGTGGTCAGCCGCGACCTGTCGCTCATCCCTCGCCTGCTCGATCGCAAGCCGGTCTCGTTCGAACTTTTCACCGCCGACGTGCCGGACGCCTTCCTGTTCGCAACGCCCGACGCGGTCGCGGAAGCGCTGAAGGCGCTCGACGGCGCCGACACGCTGATCGGCATCTCTCCCGGCGATCAATCGATCCTGACCGGCAGCATGGCGCGTGATCGCTCCGGCAGCATCGCGGCCTTCCTGGACAGCCGCCCGCCGCTGGCGGAAGCCAGCGGCATTGCAAGGGCGCTCGTCGCCGCTGCCTCGGCCGAAGCAAAAATCCATGTCCGCCAGATCAACTCCGAGCTTGGCGTCGAGACCTGGAGCCGGTTGCGCGGCATGGCCGACGCCAGCGTCGAAACCACGCCGCAGAACCTGTTCTTCACCGCCGCAGATTACGAGACGCAGGGCGCCAATCTAAAGGCTTCGCCGCCCTTGCGCGCGCCGCACGATGTCGACGCGCTGCGCGCCGCGCTCGGCGCCGGGCTGATCGATATCGTCGCCACCGATCATGCCCCGCATGCGCCGGCCGAGAAGGCGGCGCACTATGCGGCTTTCGCCGAGATTCCTGGCGGCATGCCGGGACTGCAGACACTGCTTTTCACCATGCTGAAGCTGGTCGATGAAGGGCTCATCGCCCTGCCCGACTTGGTGCGCATGTGCGCCAGCAATCCGGCCGAGCGCTTCGGTCTTGGTCAGCGCAAGGGAAAGATCGCCGCCGGCTACGATGCCGATCTGCTGATCCTCGATCCGCGCCAGTCCAGTTCCATATCCAACGCCGAGCAAGTCTCCCGCGCGGCCTATACGCCCTTCGATGGCTGGACGGTCAAAGCGGGGCTGGTGAGCGTCTTCCTGCGCGGCCGTGAGATCGTGCGAAAGGGCAAGCTGATCGCATCGACATTTGGAACCATCGTCACCCGGGAAAGCTGAACATCATGCCCCTGCTCGCCGACAAGATCGCCATCGTCACCGGAGGCAGTTCCGGCATCGGCCGCGCGATTGCGCTGAAATTCGCGGCGGAGGGCGCCAGCGTCGTCATCGCCGACACGGTCGAGCAGCCGATCGAAGGTGGCGAGAGCACCGTGGCGTTGATCCGCTCGTCCGGTAGCGCTGCCATCTACATCCAAACCGACATCTCTGACTGGAATGCCGTCGATGCTTTGGTCGCTGCAACGGTCGCGCATTTCGGCCGGCTCGACGTGATGGTCAACAACGCCGCGATCTACACCAGCACCAACCTGATCGACACCACGCCGGAGCAGTGGCAGCGGGTCATCGGCGTCAACCTCACCGGCTTCTTCTATTGCTCGAAGCGCGCCGTCATGCAGATGCTGACCCAGGCGCCGGTCAATGACGTGCGCGGCCGCATCATCAACATCTCCTCGCAGCACGGCATGGTCGCCTGCCCCGGCGACCTCCCCTACTCGGTCAGCAAAGGCGGCATCGTCCAGATGACGCGCCAGATCGCCGTCGACCACGCCGACGACCTGATAGTCTGCAACGCCATTGCGCCCGGCAAGATCATCACCGGCAAGCCGGGTGTCGCCAACGATCCCGACGCGCTCGACTATTCGCGCCGCCGCACACCGTGGCCACGGCTCGGACATCCGGACGACGTCGCGGGCTCGGCATTGTTCCTTGCCAGCGATATGGCGAGCTACGTCACCGGCATCAACCTGATGGTCGATGGCGGCTGGATGGCGGGCTGACGGGACCGCTCCAGGTCTACTCCGCCGTCAGAGCCGTGACTTCCCGGCGGAACGGTAGGGCGTCACCTATGTCAGCTTCGTCCAGCTCACGCGCGAAACGATGGCCGGCATAGGTCGCCCAGGCGATCGGCCCGGGCGCCTCTGCATCGCCGATGACCTTGATCGAGCGGATGCCATTGCCGGCCCATTCGTCGCGCCGCGCTTTCAGCTCGCGCCAGATCGCGTCGTCCTGCAGGCGCGATGTCACCAGCACCACGGCGTCGGCGGCGATGTCGCGTCCGGCGCCGGTATAGGCGCAAGCCGTGGCGACGCCATCCGGCACGATGCGCGTCACAATCCGGTTCAGCACGATGTCGACGCCGAGCTCGGCCAGACGGCGGTGGATGGCGCCCTGCTCCAGCGTGTTGCGGGTCCAGTCCGAGACATAGGCCGATGGCGTCACCAGCGTCACCTTCGCGCCGTTGCGCGCCATCAGCTCGGCCAGAACGCCGCCCATATAGTAATGGTCGTCGTCGAACAGTACGACGTTACCGGTCGGTACATTGCCGCCCATCAGATCGTCCGGCGTGTAGACCGGCATCGCCGGGTCGATCGGCATCGGCACGACATGGGCGCGCGCCACGCCGTCGCGGCGCCATGTCGAGCCGGTGGCAAGCGCAATGTTCTGAAAGCCGAAGGCCAGGATATCCTGCGCCGACAACCGGCTTTCGAAATAGATGTCGACATTGGACATCTGGCTGAGCTGGTACTGGCGATAGTCGCGCACGCGGCCCCAGGCAGACAGCCCAGGCAGGCGGCATTCGCGCGCCACGCGGCCGCCGAGCTCGGTGCCGGCCTCGGCGATTGCCACCTGGTAACCGCGCAGGCCCAGCGCGCGGGCGGCCTCCAGCCCGGCCGGGCCGGCGCCGACGATCAGCACGCTGTCGCTGTCGCCCTTGGCCTGCATGCGTTCGGGATGCCAGCCCTTGCGCCACTCCTCCATGAAGGTCGGGTTCTGCGTGCAGCGCGAGATCGACATGGTCATGTCGCCGGTAATGCAGATGTTGCAGCCGATGCATTCGCGAATGTCCTCGATGCGCCCCTCCTCCACCTTCCTCGGCAGGAACGGGTCGGCGATCGACGGGCGTGCGCAGCCGATGAAATCGAGCGTGCCGGATCTGATCATCCTGACCATGACATCGGGCGAGGTGAAGCGGCCGACGCCGACGACCGGCTTCGAGGTCAGCTTCTTGATCCCGGACACCAGGCTCTCCTGCGCGCCCTCCTCCTTGAAGCGCGACGGCCCCGAGCAATCCTCCCAGGCGCCGTGCGCCAGATCCCAAAGGTCCGGCAGGTCGGCATGCATCTCGATCATGTCGCGGACTTCCGAGTTGGCAAAGCCAAGCTCGCCGATCATCTCGTCCAGCGACAGCCTGAGCGTCAGGCCGCACGTATCGCCAATGGCATCGCGGCCTTCCTCGATCAGCTCGCGCATCAGCCGCGAGCGGTTTTCCAGCGAGCCGCCATATTCGTCGCTTCGCTGGTTGGTGGCGGTGGACAGGAAGTGCTGAATGATGCCGAAACCATGCGCGCCGTAAAGACAGACCAGGTCGAAACCCGCCTGCTTCGCGCGCTTGAAGGCGTTGCGGTGCCAGCGCCGCAGATCGCGTATATCCTGCCTGTCCATGGCGCGCGCCTGCACCGGGTCGTTGGTGAAGGTGCGGATCGGCAAGGCGGACGGTCCGCGCGGCACTTCCTTGGTGTAGAGGTTCGGGCCGTTGATGCCGGAATAGGCGAGCTGGATGCCGGCCAGCGCGCCATGCTGGTGCATCGCCTTGGCCATTTTCGCCAGCGCCGGAATGTCCGCGTCGTCCCACAGCCTGAGCTCGATGAAGGGCGTGATCTCGGAGGTATGGTGCATCTCCGTCTGCTCGGTGAAGATGACGCCCCAGCCGCCTTCGGACTTCATGCGCCGCATCTCGGCCGCGGCCGAAGGATCGCGATAGCCGCCGCCATTGCAATGCGGCACCTGGTAGAAGCGGTTCTTGGCGGTGACCGGGCCTATCTTCATCGGCTCGAACAGAATGTCGTAGCGTGGGTCGCGCATATAAGCTTCCTTGGTCCTACCTCTGCCGAGACTACTCATAAGTTGGCGCAGCCGCGGGAAAACTACGGATTTCTTCTGCGCCGATTAGGACGCGCCTAATCGCGCATACACGGATTAGCCTGCGATAAACCGGGGCTGAGCCAAATGCGACTTCAACGCCGCCGCGCCGCGATGCTACACAGCCGGTTGCGGCAATGGGAAAAGAAATGGACAGCACCACGATCCTCGAACGGCTGATCGCCTTCCCGACGGTCAGCCGCGACTCCAATCTCGATCTCATCGGCTATGCGGCGGAGTTTCTGGGAGCGAACGGCATTGCCTGCCAGATCATCCCCAGCGCCGACGGTCACAAGGCCAATCTGTTTGCCACCATCGGCCCGGCCGACAGGCCCGGCGTGATGCTATCGGGCCATACCGACGTCGTACCCGTCGACGGCCAGAACTGGACGCTGCCGCCCTTCGCCATGACCGCGCGCGACGGCAAGCTCTTCGGGCGCGGCGCGGCGGATATGAAAGGGTTCGTAGCCTCAGCGCTCGCTGCCTGCCTCAAGACCTCGAAGATGCAGCTTCGCACGCCTTTGCATCTGGCGCTCTCCTACGACGAGGAGGTCGGCTGCCTGGGCGTGCGCGACCTGATCGAGATGCTGAACGCCGCGCCGCAACGCCCGCTTTTGTGCATCGTCGGCGAGCCGACCAACATGCAAGTGGCGACAGGCCACAAGGGCAAACTCGCGGCGCGCGCTCTCTGCAAGGGACGCGAAGGCCATTCGGCCCTCGCCCCCTTGGCGCTCAACGCCATCCATCTCGGTTGCGATTTCGTGCGGGCCCTGCGCGACGAACAGGACCGGCTGGCCCGCGACGGCGCCCGCGACGGCGACTACGACATCTCCTACACGACCGTGCATGTCGGCAAGATCAATGCCGGCGTGGCGCTCAACATCGTGCCCAATCTTTGCCAGGTCGATTTCGAGATCCGCAACGTTGCCGCCGACGATGCGATGGTCATTCTGGACCGGTTGCGCGACGCCGCCGCACACATTGCCCGGGATGCCGCCTCGATCGCCGCCGAAGCTGCTATCGACATCGAGATCACCAACACCTATCCGGGCCTCGACACTCCGGCCGCATCGGAAGCCGTGGCCTTCGTCAAATCATTGACCGGCGCCAACAACACCATGAAGGTCGCTTTCGGCACCGAGGGCGGTTTGTTCAGCCGCGATCTCGGCACGCCGGCCGTCGTCTGTGGTCCGGGTTCGATGGCGCAGGGGCACAAGCCGGACGAATTCGTCAGCGTCGAGCAGCTGCGGCGTTGCGACGAGATGCTGGAAAGGCTGCTGTCGCGGCTCGCCGACGGCTGGCCGTGATCTTCCTTATTTCACGATGCGTCCGGTGCCGAAGACGCCCTGCTCCAGGACGAAACGCCGACAGTGCTCGATGAAGGCCTGCACAGTCAGTGTGCGGTGCTCGGCATTGGGCAGGGCAATGCCCATGGTCAGCGGCCTGAGATCGCCCAGCAAGGGCACGAACACCAGCAATTTGCCATCCGGCGACATGGTGTTGAGCGGCCGCATATTGGCGATGCCGTAGCCGAAGCCGTTGGCAACCATCGAGCGCATGACGGCGATGTCGCCGGTGCGCTCGGCGATCTTGGGTCGCAGACCCTGGAAGGCCGACAGGAAATATTCCCTGCTGTAAGGCAGGTCGAGCAGCACCATCGGTTCGTCGACCAGTTCCTCCGGCGTGATGCCGGCTTTCCCCGCCAGGCGATGCTCGGACGGCAGCATCACATAAGCCGGCAACTGGATCAGCGGCTCGAAAGTCATGTCCTGCGACAATTCGAGATCATAGGTCAGCGCGGCGTCGATTTCGCCACGCTGCAGCATCTCGAACAACTGCCCCTGGTTGCGCTCGAACTGCCTGAGGCGCACATCCGGATAGGCATCCTCGAACTTCCGGCGCAGCGCCGGCAGAACGATCTGCGCGAAGGTGAGCAGGCAGCCGATCGCCAGCGGTCCGCGCACCTTTTCGGCGATATCGCCGGCAATGTCGTGCAGCGCATCGGCATCGTTGAGCAGGCGCGCGGCTTCCTTGAGGAACAGGCGTCCGCCGGCGGTCAGCGCCAGCGCATGCGAATGCTTGCGCACGAAGAGCTGCACGCCGAACTCCGCCTCGAGCTGCGCGATCGACGCCGAGATCGACGGCGGCGAAACATTCACCTGCTCGGCCGCCTTGGCGATCGAACCCGCTTCGCCGACGGCGACGAAATATTCGAGTTGTCTGAGCGTGAAACGGAGCGGCATGGTCGCTATGTTGCCGGTTTGCAGCCGGTGATCAAGTCGCGGCCCTCAGTACTTGATCCAGGTGGTCTTCAGCGCGGTGTATTTGTCGAGCGCGTGCAGCGACAGGTCGCGTCCGAAGCCGGATTGCTTGAAGCCGCCGAACGGCGTCACCGGGCTCAGCGCATCGACAGTGTTCACCGACACCGTGCCCACTCGAAGCCGCTCGGCGAGGCGATGTGCCCGCGACAGGCTGTCGGTCCACAGCGACGCCGCCAACCCGTAGATGCTGTCATTGGCGATCCGCAGCGCCTCGTCTTCTGTGTCGAAGGCGATGACCGACAGCACCGGGCCGAAGATCTCATCGCGGGCAAGCGGATCGTCGGGCGAGACATTGTCGAAGATCGTCGGCTGCACGAAGCTGCCGCGCCCATCGACAGCGGTGCGCCCGCCGCCGGTGACCAGTCGTGCCGACTTCTTGCCGCCATCGATGAAACGCATGACAGTCGCGGCGTGCCGCGCATCGACCATTGCGCCCATCCTGGATGCCGGGTCGAGCGGATCGCCGGGCTGGGTCGCGGCCGCGCGCTCGGCCAATTTCTCGACCAATGCATCCTTCACTCCGCGCTCCACCAGCAGCCGGGAATTGGCCGAGCAGACCTGTCCCTGGTTGAAGAAGATGCCGAAGGCTGCCATGTCGGCGGCCGCATCCAGATCGGCGCAATCGGCAAACACCAGATTGGGGCTCTTGCCGCCGGTCTCCAGCCAGACCTGCTTCATATTCGACTGGCCGGAATACTGCAGGAACATCTTGCCGATGGCGGTCGAGCCGGTGAAGGCAAGGCAATCGACATCCATATGGCGGCCGAGCGCCTGGCCGGCCGTCTCGCCGAGACCGGGCACGACATTGAGCACACCGGCGGGCAAGCCCGCTTCCATGGCGAGTTCGGCCAGCCTCAACGCCGAGAAAGGCGATTGCTCGGCGGGTTTGAGCACCACCGAATTGCCAGCGGCCAACGCGGGCGCGCATTTCCAGGTCGCCATGTCGAGCGGGAAATTCCACGGCACGACCGCGCCAACGACGCCAAGCGGCTCGCGCCGCACCAGGGCCAAGTCGCCCTGGCCGGTCGGCGCCACCTCGTCATAGACCTTGTCGATCGCTTCGGCGTACCACTGGAAAATCGCGGCTGATCCCGGCACGTCGATGGTGGCGGCATCCTTGACCAGCTTGCCCATGTCGAGCGATTCCAGCAGCGCCAGTTCCTGCAGGTTTTCGCGCAGCAACCCGGCGAGCCGCAACAACACCTCTTTGCGATGCTGGGGGCTCGTTCGCGACCAGACGCCGGCCTCAAAACTGCGTCGTGCGGCCGCGACGGCAAGATCGATATCCTCCTCGCCGCAAGAGGCGACCTCGGCAAGCGTCGCTCCCGTGGCCGGATTGATGCTGGCGAAAGTCCGGCCGGAGCGCGCCGGCACCGCCATGCCGTCGATGAAGGCCTTATCGCGAAAACGGATCGCCGACGCCTTGCCGACCCATTCCTTATGGCTGAGTTCGCTCATCGTGGCTCCGGATTGTCGGGCTACTCGTCGCCGGGAACGCCGTAGCTCGGCGCATCGGACGGGTTGATCGCGCGGGTGACGTAGGCGTCGAGCTGCGGCTTGTAGATTTCCCACAGCGTTGCCAGTTGCTCGATCGGGCAATCTTCCGTCCAGTCGCAACGCAGGTCGGCAACGGGCCACGACACATCGCGGACCAGTTTCATGCCGGCGGACCGAACCGGTCCGGCCTCGCCACCAGCCTGAAGCGCGGCGCGCATCGTGGCGACCAGCCGATCGCCAAGATGGCCTTTTGAGGTAAGAAAAGCGTCGACCATGGCCTGGGGGACCCCGTCATTGGCCAGCAGATTGCCGCCACAGGCGACGTCCTCGCCGCGCGCTTCGGCCCAGATGCCGAGCGCTTTCGGTCCTGAATGAATGGCGCTGCCGCCGGTCGCATCGACCGCCAGCACCTGCCGGTATTCCGCGAACGCGGTGCGCTTCAGGATCGCCACGGCCTCGGCGGCGGAAGCGCCGCGCGCCATCAGCTCCAGTGCCCGCGGCCCGAGCGTCGGATCCGTGATGTTCTGGCTGGCGACGGCGCCGACGCCCGCTTGCGTGTAGGCGCAACGGGCAGCGACTGCCGGAGAAGAGGACGACACCGCGACCCCGAACATGCCGGTGCGGGTGCATCGCGCGACAATGGAGAAGGTCATGGCGATCAGTCCGGGATGACGGCGGTGCCGTCGATCTCGACCAGCCAGTCCGGCCGCGCCAGGGCCGACACGACAAGGCCGGTCGAAACCGGGTGCACGCCTTTGATGTATTCGCCCATCGTCCGGTAGACGGCTTCGCGATGGCGCACATCGGTGATGTAGACCACCACCTTGACCAGATGCTCCATCGTGCCGCCGCACTCCTCGATGAGCTGCCTGATGTTCTGCATGATCTTATGGGTCTGCTCGACCGGATCGTGGCTGTCGATGTTCTTGGCGGTGTCGAGATCCTGGGGGCACTGGCCGCGCAGATAGACGGTCCTGCCGCCGCGCGTGACAACCGCCTGGCAGAGATCATTGTCGAGCTTCTGCTCGGGATAGGTGTCCTTCGTGTTGAAGGTGCGGATTCTTGTATGCTTCATCTCGGTCTCCATCTGGTCGGGCTCGCGACCGTCGTCAGCGTTGGTCAGGCATCCACGGCCTCGCGCAGCGCGGCGGCGTGATAGGCCAGATATTTGCGCTGCGTCGAAATCCGGTCGGCGACATGCTTGGCATCGTGCCAGACGCCCCAAATGAAACTCGACCCTCTTCGCGACTGCCAGGGCAGGCCGAGAAAATAGATCCCGGGCTCGGTCGAGACGCCGCGCTGATGCCGTGGCCGGCCCTTCTGGTCAAAGGCATCGACCTTCAGCCAGCTGTAATCGACGGCAAAGCCTGTCGCCCAGATGATCGTTGCGATCCCGGCCGCGGCCAGGTCGAGCTCGCGGATCGGATTGGCCACGCAGTCCGGATCCGGCTCGATCCGGCGCAAAGCGGGTTCTTCCGGAAGGTCGAGGCCGTTGCGCGCGATATAGGCGTCGGCCTCGTCCAGCAGCGACATCAGGCTGGCGTCGCCGCGGGCGATGTTCTTCGCCAGGTCGGGCGCGAAGGTCAGCACGCCGTCCTGATATGTCTTGGTCATGCCGACCAGGGTCAGCCCCCGCGCCGCCAGCCGACGGAAATCGATCGTCTCGCCGCCGCGCGCGCCGCTCACGGCGATCGTGACATGTTCGGTGCCGGGTCCTGGCGTTTCGAGATCCCATTTGCCGAGAACGCCCAGCCACCAGCAGAAATCGCGGCCGCGATAGGCACGCGGCGGACGATCATGCGGACCGACCGAAAGATAGACGCGCCTTCCAGCGCGCTGAAGCTCGTCGGCGATCTGCACGCCCGACGATCCCGCCCCGACCACCAGCACCGCGCCCTTCGGCAACTGCCCGGGATTGCGGTAGGCGCTGGAATGGATCTGCAGGATACTCGCATCGCCGGGAACAAGCGCCGGGATGACCGGGACCTGGAACGGGCCGGTCGCGGCGACGATGCTGTTGGCTTCGATCACCCCATCCGACGTCTCGACGCGGAACCCCGGTCGCCCGACATTTCTTTGCGCGAGCTTGACCTCGACGCCGCAGCGGATCGGTGCGTTGATCTGCTTTGCGTAGGCGGCGAAATAGTCGGCAACCTCTTCCTTGGAAGGAAAGCCATCGGGACCCGTCACCGGAAATTCCATCCCCGGGAATCGATCATGCCAGGCCGGGCCATTGGCAACGAGTGAGTCCCACCGCTGCGAGCGCCAGCGCTCGGCGATCCGGCCGCGCTCGAGAACGAGATGCGGCACGCCGCATTTGCTCAGATGCTCGCTCATAGCCACCCCCGCCTGGCCACCGCCGACGACAAGCGTGTCTATCTTTTCCACCGACATTTCTGCGTCCTTTCCCCCCGAATTTTACGGCTGTGACGGAGCTCAGATCGTTGATGTACTTTAGGGGTCAGGGAGCGAAAATTACGATTTCACGTGGCAGTGGTTAGCTTGTCCCTAAATGCCGGGTCATGACCAAAAACAGCTTGAGCCTGGGACAGGATCGCGGTCGCCGCCTTCTCGCCGATCATCATGGAGGGCGCGTTGGTGTTGCCACCGATCAGCGTCGGCATGATCGAGGCGTCGGCCACGCGCAGATTGTCGAAGCCGCGCACCTTTAAGCCAGCTGGATCGACCACCGCCATCGCGTCGGTGCCCATCTTGGCGGTGCCGACCGGATGATAGACGGTCAGCGTCTCGGCGCGCAGATAAGCCAGGATTTCGTCGTCGCTGTTGACGTCTGGTCCAGGCAGGATTTCCGCGCCGCGAATGCCGGCAAAGACCGGTGAAGCCAGGATCGAACGCGCCACCTTGATGCCCTCGACAAGCGTCAGTGCGTCCTGCTCATTGCTGAAAAAGCGGTGATCGATCAGCACGTTGCAGCGGGTGCCGTCGCGCTCGAGCGTGATTTCGCCAACGCTCTTCGGACGCAGCACGCAGGTGTGCACGGCATAGCCGTGGCCATATTCGACCAGGCGCCCGCGATGGCTGCGATAACCCGGGACAAAATGGAACTGGATATCCGGCACGTCGCCGGCGTACTTCGTCTTCGCGAAGCCGCCCGCTTCGACATAATTGGTCGTCAGCATGCCCTTGCGCCGGCCGAAATACTGAAAGGGCGCGGCCAGCATCGCCGGCAGATTGGCGAGCGACAGACCAAGCGTTCGGCTGCTGTTCGATCGCACCGTGATCATGCCGTCGATATGGTCGCGCAAATTCTTGCCGACGCCCGGCACGTTGACGACCGGCTCTATGCCCGCCGCTTTCAAGTCGTCGGCCGGGCCGATGCCGGACGCAAGCAGGATGCGTGGCGAGCCTATGGCGCCCGCGCTCAGGATCACTTCGGCGCGGCATGCCAGCCGCTGGCTCGCTCCATCCTTGATCACATTGACGCCGGCGACGCGTCCGCTTTCAATCGCCAGGTCGAGCACCTCGACACCCGGGAGGACCTGAAGGTTCGGGCGGCCGAGAACCGGCCGGACGAAGGCGGTGTAGGCCGAGAAACGCTCACCCTTGTCCTGGGTGACGTTGTAGATCCCGAGGCCAAGCTGGCCATCGCCATTGAAGTCGCGGTTCTCCGGCAGGCCGATGCCTCGACCGGCCTCCACCCAAAGCCTGGACACGGCGTTTGGATCGCGCGGATCATCGACCAGCAGCTCGCCCTCGAAGCCGTGATAGGCCGGGTCCTGCGACAGGAGATTGCGTTCCAGTTTCTTGAACACGGGCAGCACGTCGGCATAGGACCATCCGGCGCAGCCGAGCGTCGCCCACTCATCGTAATCCTGTGCGGCGCCACGGATATAGACCATGGAGTTGATCGAGCTCGACCCGCCGAGCAGCTTGCCGCGGTTGACCGGTATGCGGCGGTTGTTGAGCAGCGGCTGCGGCACGCCCTTGTAGCCATAATCGAATTTCGGATTGCCGTAGAGCGAGAGGATGCCGGCCGGCACGCGCACCCTTGTGCGATCGTCGCTGCCGCCGGCCTCGATCAGGCAGACGCGGGTCGCGGGGTTGCCGCTCAGCCTGTTGGCCAGGACACAACCGGCCGAGCCGGCGCCGATGACGATATAGTCGAATTCCGCGGCTACGATGCTCATGCCATGCCTATTCGTGATCCACCCCTAAGACCGCGAGAATGCCTAGTGGTCGTCCTCTTCGTCATTCTTCAACAGCTCGAGGATCTCCCGTTTCATGGCGATGAAGCTCGGCTCCATCACCAGGTCCATGCTGCGCGGGCGCGAGAAGCCGACGCGGATTTCCTTCTTGATCTGACCTGGCCGGCCCGACATGACCAGCACCCGGTCCGCCAGCAGGATCGCTTCGTCGATGTCGTGGGTGACGAACAGCACCGTTTTCTTGGAGTGGTCCCAGATCCTCAGCAGAAGCCTCTGCATCGAATGGCGCGTCTGGCTGTCGAGCGCCCCGAACGGCTCGTCCATCAACAGCACTTCCGGATCGTTGGCTAGAGCGCGGGCAATCGCCACGCGCTGCTTCATGCCCCCCGACAGCTGCGACGGGTAATGGTTGGCGAATTTCGCCAGGCCGATCTCATGCAGGAAATGCTCGACGACGGCCCGGCGCTCCGCCGCGGCCATACCCTTGCGCTTCGGGCCGTATTCGACATTCTGCGCCACGGTAAGCCACGGAAACAGCGTATAGGCCTGGAACACCATGCCGCGGTCCGGACCCGGCTCGGTGACCGGTTTGCCGCCGACGGCGATCATGCCGCCGGTGCGCTCTTCGAGACCGGCGACCAGATAGAGCAGGCTCGACTTGCCGCAACCGGATGGACCGACGATGACGCAGAATTCGTTGGGCGCCACGTGGAACGAGATGCCATCCAGCGCCAGCACGGCGTTATCGCCTGTGCCGTACCGCAGCACCACATTGTCGATGCCGATGTCGGAGCTTTTCGGTTTCTTTTCGATTGTCAGGGCATCCATATGCGCGTTCCTCAATTGGCCCAGGGAGCGACGAGGCGGCGGATGCCCCGGAACAATTGGTCGGTGCAAAGACCAAGGATGCCGATCATGGCGATGGCCATGAAGATGACGTCGACCTGGAAACCGCGCATCGCCTTGAGCGAGATGTAGCCAAGCCCGCTGCGCGCGGCGACTAGCTCGGCGACGACGAGATAGGTCCAGGCCCAACCCATGGTGACACGCAGCACGTCGAGCACATTCGGCAATGTGGCCGGAAAGACGATGTGAAAGACCGTGTGGCTTCGCTTCGTGCCGAGCGTATAGGCGGCATTGACGAGGTCGCGCTGGACGCCGCGGGCGCTGTCGGCGATCATCACCATCTGCTGGAAGAAGATGCCGAAGATGATGACGGCGACGCGTTGCTCGATGCCGATGCCGATCCACAGGATGAACAGCGGCACAAAGGACGTCACCGGCAGGTAGCGTATGAAATTGACGAGCGGATCGAGCGCGGCCTGGACGATGCGGTAGGTGCCCATCGTCAGGCCAAGCGGCACCGCCACGATGCTTGAAAGGACGAAGCCGATCAGCACCACCTGGACGCTGGCGAACACGTGCTCCCACAAGGACCCGTCGAGCGCCATGCTGATGGTGGTGGACAACACGGATTCGGGGCGCGGCAGGAACATCTCCTTGACCGCTCCGGAATAAGTCAGCGCGAACCAGCCGCCGATGACCGCCGCCCAGACCAGAATGCTGAGCGCTATGGCCAGGGGGCGCGGCACCGCCCGGAAAGGCGTGGCGATGACTTTCAGGACCGATCGGCCGGCCTGACCTTTCTTAGCGCTTGTGGTCACGATATGGCCGATCGGAGACGTTGCATTTGGTGCCAATGTCACAGGAGAATCCTTTGGACCGCGCGGATCGGAGGCACGGAATTCGGGCCTCCGATCCGACCGGGTCATATTGCCTGGATTATTTTGTGAGGAAGGAAGGATCGACCAGGTCGTCGTATTTGATGTCCATCTTGAGCTTGCCGAAGCCGCCCCAGACGTCGCCACCCAGCTTGATCAGCTTGCCCGCTTCGCCGGTCTCACCGCCAGCGAAGAATTCGGCGTTACGCGCCTTGCCGTAAAAATTCACGCCGGCGGCGGAGGAGGCGAAATCCTTGGGATCCTTGAGCCAGCCGCCGACGCCCTTGGCCATCACCTCGTAAGCCTTCGCAGGATCTTTCTTGATGAGCTCATTGGCCTTGTAGAGGCCCTTCACCAGCGCCTCGACATCTTTCGGGTTCTTGTCGATGTAGTCGCAGTTCAGCGCCACCACGTCGACGATCAAGCCAGGCGTCTTCGAGGAATCGATCAGCACCTGACCCTTGTTCGCTTTCTTGGCCAGCGTCAGATGCGGCTCCCAGGTCACGGCAACAGGAATGCGATCGGCCATGAAGGCGGCGGCGGCATCATCCGCCGTCATGTTGGTGATCTTCACGTCGTTCTGGGTGAGACCGGCCTGCTTGAGCAGGATGTTGAACCAGAATTGCGACACCGAGCCTTCGTTCAGCCCGACTTCCATGCCTTTGAGGCCGGCAACGTCCTTGACCTCGCTTGGCGCCAGGATGCCGTCGCCGCCATGGCTGTCGTCGAGCGCATAGACCGATTTGAAGCAGTCGTCCTTAGAGCGGTATTTCATGATCTCGTCGACGGTCGAGGCGCTGCCGTCGAGCTCGCCGGCGGCGGCCGCCGCCATGTACATCGATGCTTCCTCGATGATCTCGAGCGAGACATCGAGGCCTCCTTCCTTGAAGTAGCCCATGTCGCGCGCCAGGAAGAGCGGCCCGTAGCCGACCCAGGTCGTCATGCCCAGTTTCATCGAGCCGGCTTCAGCGTGGAGGCTCACCGAAACGGCGCCCAAGGCAATCCCGGCCGCAAGCGCGGCCCGGCGAAATTTCGAGAATAGTGTCGTCATCACGTTCCCCTGTCATTTTCTGAGGTCAAGCGTCATCCCGCGCCGTAACAGACCCGCTTCGGGCTCATCGCCGAAGGCTGCCGGCCGAGGCTTTTTTCTGGTCTCTTTCAGCCGGCGGATGGAGCAAAGCACGCTGTGTGCGCTGCAAAAATAATGTTTTTCGATAATTCTGCTTAGGCTGGACCTAATCGGGGCCAGCGCTGTCGTGCTCGCGCGAATGGACACGCGTGGCGGCTCGCGGGGGACGGCGACAGAGGCGCTGCCGCCAGGCTGGACGGCCTCTCAGATCACCGCTTCTTCCAGGAAAGGCTCGTTACGCGGCACGCGCTCGTAGCGGAATGGCGACAGGTCCAGCGTCTGGAAGGCGCCGTGGACGATCAGCTCTGAAACGGCGCGGCCGACCGCCGGCGACTGCTGCAGGCCGTGGCCGGAGAAGCCGTTGGCGAACATGAAGTTCTTCACCTCGGGGTGGAAGCCGACAATACCGTTGTGGTCGAGCATGTTGTATTCGTAGTGACCGGTCCAGCTGGTCTGCACCTTCAGCGCGTCGAAGGCCGGGATGCGGTGCCAGAGCGCCGGCCAGATATAATCGTCGAACTCCTCGAAGTGCATTTCGAAGTCGTCATAGTCGGCCGGACCGTCGCCCTGCGGCGTGTTGCCGGTGAGGAAGAGCTCGCCTTCCGGCCGCACGAAGGTGCCTGAAAGGTCGATGACATTGGGCATTCGTCCCGGGATCGGGGTGGCGCTGGCGAAGACGAAGCTGTAGCGCTTGTAGGGCGCGACGGGGATCGAGAGCCCCGCCATGGCCGCGATCAGCTGCGCGCGCGGGCCGGCGGCGTTGACCAGGGTTCCGCAGCCGACCGTCTCGCCGGTCGCGAGACGCACGGAAGAGACCAGCCCGCCGGCAAAGTCGAGAGCGGTTACCGCGTTGTCGACATATTCGACGCCGCTCGCGCGAGCGGCGCGGCGAAAACCGTTCAGCAGGCCCATGGAATCGAACCAGCCCTCTTCGCGCGCGCCCCACGAGCCGCCGCCGAGATCGTCGACATTGAGCCAGGGGAAGCGCTCCTTCAACCGACCCGGTTCGAGGAAGACAGTGTGAGCGCCGAGGCTGCGCTGCAATTCGACGCGCTCGCGCGCCGCCTCGACGCCGTCCGGCGAGCAGCAATAGAGGTAGCCATGTTCCTTGAAGCCCAGATCAGGCGCCGGCTCGTCGGTATAGAAGGGCGCCATCCGTTCCCGGAAGCCGCGAATGATCTCGATGCCGAACTGGCTGATCTTCACATTGATCGGATTGGAATATTGCTGGCGGATAGCGCTGGTGGACAGCGCGGTCGAGGAAAACTCGTAGGTCGAGTCGCGCTCGACCACGAGGATCGAAGCCTTGCTACCCAGCGCCTGGCTCAGCCAGTAGGCGGTCGAGGAACCGACGACCGCGCCCCCGACGATGACGATGTCGTATGTCGAGCGCGACGGCGCCTTGTAGGGAGGGATAGCCATGAATTTTCCTATTGCTTGAATGAGGCGACCAGGGCGTCCGAGCCCCGTGCCAGCAAACCGAGGTCGGAACCGACGGCAACCATGCTGAACCCGTCGGCGAGATAGCGGTCGGCATCGGCCTTCACCGCGGCCAGGATGCCGCTGGCCTTGCCCGCCGCGGCAGCGGCCTTGCGCACCGAGGCGATCGCTTCCTGGACATGCGCGGCACCCGGACTGCCCATCGCGCCCATATTGGTCGAGAGATCGCCCGGCCCAACGAACAGAACATCGACGCCGTCCACCGCCGCGATGGCGGCGGCATTGGCCACGCCGGCTTCATCCTCGATCTGCACCGCCAGCAGTTGCTGCTCGCGCGCCTTGGCATGATAGCCCGCGATGCGGCCGAAGGCGTTGGCTCGATGGCCGACCGAGAAGCCGCGGAAGCCGCCCGGAGCATAGGTCATGGCGGCGACGATGGCCCTCGCCTGGTCTGCCGTCCGCACGTTGGGGATCATCAGGCTGCGGGCGCCGACATCCAGCGCCTGCTTGATCAGGTTGGGGTCGTCCGACGGCAGGCGCACAACGGCTTCACACGGAAACGCCGCCGCGACCTGCAATTGCGCCATGATGCTGCGTAGATCGTTCGGGCTGTGCTCGCCGTCGATCAACAGCCAGTCCGCTCCGGCGCCGGCCACGATCTCGGTGGTAAGCGCGGAAGCCAGCGAGCACCAGATGCCGATCTGCGGCCGGCCAGCCCTCGCCGCTGCCTTCAGCGAATTGATCCGCTCCTGCATTTTGCAATCGCCCTCCGGGTGCATTGAAATTTGTATGATGTCCTATATCATACGGCCAACTTGAGCTGCAAGACTTTCAAATGGAAAGGGATGACCGATGCGCGGAACTGGCAAGGCGGACGTCTTCGTGATGCTGGCCCACCCTGTGGGACACGCGAAGAGCCCCGGCATGTTCAACGAGATTTTCGAGCAGAAAGGGCTCGACAGCCTGATGGTGCCGCTGAGCTGCCGTCCGGAGGATCTCGACACCTTCTGGGCCGGCATCACGGCGGCGGAAAACATCCGCGGCGTGATCATATCGGTGCCCTACAAGGTCGCGGTCTATCACAAATGCGCTTCTGCCCATGACCGCGCCGCGCGGGTGCAAAGCGCCAACTCGGTGCGCCGGCAAGCGGATGGCACCTGGTATGCCGACAATTTCGACGGCGTCGGCTTCATCGACGGGCTGAAGGCAGGCGGCCACCGGATCGCCGGCCGACGCATTCTCCAGGTTGGTGCCGGCGGCGCCGGATCGTCGCTGACCTATTGCCTGGCCGAGGAGGGTGCCGCGGAAATCCGTCTCGCCGACATCGATCGCGAGCGCGCCGCGAAACTTGCCGCGCTGGTCGGCAAGTCGTTTCCCAGCTGCCGCACCGAGGTTGGGGGACCGGATCCCTCCGGCATGGACATGGCGATCAACGCGACGCCTTCGGGGCTGAAAGCCGGCGATCCGCTGCCGATGGATGTAAGCAAGCTGACGCCGGACATGACTGTGGTCGACATCATCATGGAGCCGGCCGAGACGGCGCTGCTCAAGGCGGCGAAGGAGATCGGCTGCAGAATCCAGCCCGGGCGCCCGATGATGGATTTCCAGGTCGAAGCGATGTCCGCCTTCTTCGACATCGAGCGCAAGGACCGCAGCCATGGCTGATGCGTCGATCGCTGTCGTCATCGGCGGCACATCCGGCATCGGCCGCGCGATCGCCTTGCGCTTCGCCGAGGGCGGCTACCAGGTGGTGGTCGCCGGCAGGGACGCCGAACGAGGCCAGCAGACGGCTGCCGCCTGCGCCAGCGAGGGCTCGCCGCGCACGCTGTTCGTCCAGACCGACGTCGCCGATCCGGCCTCCATCGAGGCGCTGGCGCAAGCTGTGACGGATGCGTTCGGCACGCCTCACATCGTCGTCAACTGCGCCGGCATCCTGCAAAGCGGCAAGCATGTCCTCGACCAGGATCTGGAAGAAGACGAAAGGATGTGGCGGGTGAACTATCGCGGCACGCTGCTGGGTTGCCAGGTGTTCGGCCGGCTGATGTCGGCGGCCGGACGCGGCGCCATCCTCAATGTCGGCTCGCTCGCCTCCTTCGCGCCGCTGTCGCTGCCCGCCTATACGCCCGGCAAGCATGCCGTGCTGGCACTGACCCAGATGCTGGCGGCGGAGCTTGGCCCGCACGGAGTGCGCGTCAACGCGGTGGCGCCCGGCTACACACTCTCCGATGGGCTGAAAGCCAGGATCGCCAAGGGCGAGCGCAACCCCGAAGCCATCCAGGCGACCACGGCGCTGCGCCGCTTCGTCGAGCCGCGCGACGTTGCCGAGGCGGCACTTTTCCTGTGCTCGGATCGCGCGGCGTCGATCACCGGCGTCACTTTACCGGTCGATGCCGGCTGGCTCGTCCAGGCGCCCTACGCGCAATACCTGCAGGGCAATCCGATCCGACGGACAGCGGCGGTTTGAATGGTTTTGCCGGTTCGGGCATGATCCCGAATCTGGCGAGGGAGACTGATGACGAAGCGCAAGCCGCTTTCCACCGTCGTGGCGGAGAGCCTGTCTGAAAAGATCCGGTCCGGCCGGTTGCTGCCTGGCGCGCAACTGCCGACGGAAGCGGAGCTTTGCGCCGAATATGACGTCAGCCGGACCGTCGTTCGCGAAGCGGTGGCGCGGCTGCGCTCCGAAGGCATGGTGGTGCCGCAGCAGGGTCGAGGCATGTTCGTCAGCGAAACGCCGGCGCCGCGCAAATTCTCGATACCGGATGAGACGCTGAGAACCTTGCCGGAAACCATCGCCTTGCTCGAACTGAGGCTGAGCGTCGAAGTGGAATCCGCGGGGCTGTGCGCCGAACGCCGGACCGACAAGGAAGTCGGTGATATAAGAGCCATGATGGATGAGATCGACGCCCGCCACGCCGATCCTGCCGCTGTCCAGATCCATTACGATTATGATTTTCATCTCGCGATCGCCAAGGCGGCGCGCAATGAATTTATCCACGGCTTCCTGAGCTGTCTCGGGCCGATGATCGTACCGCGTTTCCAGCTCGGCTACGTGGTCGAGCCGGCGCTGAAGGACAGCTACTACGCGCGCATACACAGCGAGCACAAGGCGATTGTCGATGCCATCGAAAGGCAGGACGGCCGCGCTGCCCGCCAGGCTATGCGCAAGCATCTGCAAAACAGCCTGGGGCGCGTGCGGGCTCTGGCAAAGGCCTCAGGCGTCGAGGCAACCGAGGCGGAGCAGAAAGCCGCAGCAGCCTCGCTTTTCACGGAGCTGAGAAAGCCCTTGCCCGCGGCAAGATAGGCCCCGCCGGTTTCGGCGCCGACGCGCGATCGACCGTCCGTTTGCGAAAGCCATGTTTTTTCTTGATCAGCCGCCGAGAGACCAGTTCCGCGCGCTCAAGACACTGTTTTCCTTTCGCTATCTTTCCCTGGCCGCCGCACAGACGCGTTGGAATATTCCGACCGCAGGAAAGGCTTTCGAAAGTTTATCTTTCCTTTTTGCTGGTTTTCTTGGTTTCGCGGCACCGGCCAGCGCCGCACACTGAAAGCCAGGCAAATGGGGAAGTCCACGTGACGACAGCCTTCATCACAGGTGCGACGAGCGGCATAGGGCGGGCCATGGCGATCGCGTTGAGCGATGCCGGCTACGACGTCTATGCGGTCGGCCGCAGCAAGGCCGCGCTCAAGGAATTGCAGGCCGAGCGTCCAGGCATCGTGCCGATCGCCGTCGACGTCACCGACCGCGATGCGCTGGAAGCGGTGTTGGCCGATGTCACCATCGACGTCTTGATCAACAATGCCGGCATCATGCCGCCGCTCGGCAATTTCGCCGACATGAAGATCGCCGATATCGACGCCACGCTGGAGATCAACCTCAGCGCCGCGATCCTACTCACCCGCCTTGTCGTGCCGCAGATGCGCGAGCGCCAATCCGGCCACATCCTGTTCACCGGCTCCGTCGCCGGCCATGCGGCTTTCTCCAACATTGCCGTCTATGCAGCCACCAAAGCAGCGATCTCCGGCTTCGCCGGCGCGCTGCGCGCCGACCTCTCCCCGTTCGGCATACGCGTCACCGAGATCGTCGCCGGCCGTGTCGAGACACAACTCTATCAAAGCATCCTCGACGCCGACGCGCGCGCAGCCATGTACTCCAGCAAGGTGGTGCAGCCGGATGACGTGGCCAGGATGGTCGTCGCGGTGCTCGCCTTGCCCGCATGGGCCGACGTCACCCGTTTCGACATCATGCCGACCTGGCCGACCTCGCCGAGCGGCACCAAGTAAGGAAAACTCTACATGAAGGATCTATCCGTTCTGATCGTTGGTGGCGGCGCCGGTCTCGGCGCGCTTCTGGCCAACATGGCTGTCGAGGCAGGCGCGGCCAAGATCGGCATCATCGACATCAACCAGCAAGCGGCCGAAGGCGCGCTTAACCCCGCCAAGGCCAAAGGCCTGCCGACCGCGGCCGCGGCATGCGACATCCAGGTCGGCCCGCAATCTCACGCCGCCTTCGAAGCCATCGTCGCGAGGCTCGGGCGCATCGACACGCTGATCAACTGCGCCGCGATTTATCCGCGCCGTCCGCTGCTCGAGATCACCGACGCCGATTGGGACGCCTCCAACGGCATCAACATCAAGGGCACCTACCACATGATGGTGGCGGCGGTGCGCCACATGCAGACGCAGGAGCCCAAGACGCATGTGCGCGGCCGCATCGTCAACCTGACGTCCGTCGACGCCTTCAAGGCGCATCCGCAGAACGCTCATTACGCGGCGACCAAGGCCGCCGTCGTCTCGCTGACGCGGTCCTTTGCACACCACGTCGCCAAGGACGGGATCCTGGTGAATTCGGTGGCGCCGGCCGGCATGGCGACGGAGAAGGCAAAGGCGCTCGGCTTCCTCGAGGAGTTAGCCAAGGCAAGCCCGCTCGGCCGTGGCGCCGAACCGACCGAGATCGCCGAATGGGTGCTGATGACCGGTGGACCGAAGAACACCTACATGACCGGTGAAAACGTAATCGTCTCAGGTGGTTACATCTATGCTTGAATCAATTTCGACAGCTGGACGCGGCTGACATTCAGCAGTGCATGAGCAACGGAGTCTCGAACGAAAGGAGGCGGACTTCACGATGACCGGCAAGCTTCGCCTTCCTTCGCTGAATGCGCTGCGCGTCTTCCACGCTGTCGCGCAGCACCGGAGTTTTCGGCAGGCCGCCGACGAATTGCTGGTCACGCCGCAAGCGGTCGGCCAGCAGATCAAGCTCCTGGAAGACACGCTCCAGGTGACGCTGTTCGAGCGCAAGGGTCGCTCGATCGAGCTGACGGAGTCGGCGATCCTTTTGTCGCACTACGTCAAGGCTGGCTTCGACGAGTTTTCCGAAGGCGTTCGCCGCGTCACCAAGTCGACCTACCGCGATCGCATCAACCTGAACGCCAGTCCGTATTTCGCCACCCACTATCTGCTGCCCAGGCTTTCGCTGTTCCGCGAAATCCTGCCCGGCGCCGATCTGCGCCTGACGACGATGGTCGACCTGCCAGACTTCGGCCGCGACGACATCGATATGACTGTGCAATGGGGTTACGGCAATTGGCCGGACTACGAGACCGCGCTGCTGGTGCCGGACCCGAAGATCATCTGCTGCACGCCGGCGATCGGCGAGAAGATCAAGTCGGCGCGTGACCTGACGAAGTTCACGCTGCTCGACACCGTCAAGTCGAAGCGGCTGTGGCCCGACATTCTGCGCCACCTTGGCGTGGAGCTGACGGATGGCGATCGCAGCATCAGCTTCGACGATGCCGCGACCATGCGTCGGGCGACCTTGCAAGGCATTGGCGTCGGCCTGGTCTCCGTCATCGACGCCGAGGAAGATTTTCGGGCTGGCACGCTGGTCGCGCCGATCGGCCGCGACGCCATCGCCGATATGCGGCCGGAGGAAGTCCCAGGCTTCTATCTCGTGGTGCCGCGCGGGCACCTGCGCGTCAAGGCGGTGGCTGCGCTGCATCGATGGCTGGCCCAGCAGGATTGGCGCAGCGACCTCAAGATCTCCTTGCCGACACCGACCCCGCTTTCCGACTGAGAAGCGGCTTCGAGACCGGGCTCTGAAGCGCATCTTGCGGAGCTCCAACAACAAGAAACGGAACAACCTCAACAGTGGAGACAATCAACATGAAAATGATCAAATGGGGGGCCGCCGCCATGGCCCTGGGCCTCGTGCATTTGGCAGCGCCGGCGCAAGCCGCAGGCGGCAAGACGCTGGAAGCCGTGAAGGCGCGCGGCATGCTCAACTGCACCGGCCATGACGGTTCCTATCTCGGCTTTGCCGAGGTGGACGACAAGGGCAATTGGAAAGGCATGGACATCGACCTGTGCAAGGCGGTGGCGACCGCAGTGTTCGGTGATCCGGCCAAGCTGAAAATCGTCCCGATCAGCTGGGCGCAGCGCTGGCCGTCGCTGCAGTCGGGCGATGTCGACATCATCATCAAGGCCTCCGGCGGCACGCTCAGCCGCGACACCGAGCTGGGCCTGCAATTCTCCATGTCCTATTACCTCGGCACGACCAAGGTGATGGCGCATAAGGAACTCAATCTGAAGTCGCTCAAGGATGCCAATGGCGGCACCATCTGTATTCCCGCCGGCACCTCGCAGGAACAGCAGGTCGCGGCCTATACGGCCAAGCTCGGCATCAAGCTGGAGCCGGTGCTGATCGAAAAGACCGAGGAGCTCGAACAGGCCTATTTCTCGGGACGCTGCGATCTCTACGCGCAATGGGGGCCGACGCTCGCCATCGCCCGCATCGCCAAGGGGAAGGTCGAAGACCATGTCATCCTGCCCGATGTGCTCGCGGTCGAACCCGAAGTGATGATCATGCGCCAAGGCGACGACAATTGGGTCGACATCGCCAATTGGACCTTGAGCACGCTGATCTTCGCCGAGCAGGAAGGCATCACCTCCAAGAACGTCGACGAGATCAAGGCCAAGCCGACCTCGCCGCAGGTGGCGAAATTCCTCGGCGTCACGCCAGGCATGGGCAAGGGTCTCGGGCTCTCCGACGACTGGGCCTACAACGTGATCAAGAAGGTCGGCAATTACGGCGAAATCTTCGAGCGCGATCTCGGCAAGGACTCGCCCTACAAGATGGACCGCGAACTGACCAATCTGTGGAACAATGGCGGTGTCCTGTTCCCGCTGGTCATCGACTGATCCGCCCTTAAGGCCTTCGCTTTGGGCCCTGCCCGGCATTGCCGGGTGGGGCCGGCGACAATTCAGGAAAGCTCTTGATGATCAGCCTGCTGAGAAATCAGAAGGTCCGCAACGCGCTGTTGCAGCTTCTCTATGTCGGCTCGCTCGCAGCCCTTGTGCTGGCAGGCGTCGTCATCGCGCGGCGGAACCTGGCCGAGCAAGGAATCAGTTCGGGCTTCGACTTCCTCTACAAGTCGACCGGCTGGGACGTGAATTTCTCGCTGCTGCCGGCCACGGCCAACGATCCCTATTGGTGGTTCTTCCTCATCGGCATCATCAACACGCTGTTTCTGGGCACCGTCGGCCTGATCCTGGCGACGATCGTCGGAACCATTGTCGGCCTGGCGCGGACTTCCTCCAACGAACTCGCGCAACTGCTCGGCCGCACCTATGTCGACATCTTCCGTAACATCCCGCTGATCCTGCAGGTCTTCTTCTGGTACGCGCTGATCACGCATTTGCCGACACCGCGCGCCGCGCATGAAGCCTGGGGATTTCTGCTCACCAGCCGCGGCCTCTATATTCCCATCCCGAATGTCGGCGCTGTCGCCATGGCGCTCGCCATATTGGCCGTGATCGCGGCGATAGCGCTTCCGGTCTGGCTGGGCAGGACGTCGCGCCTCAGCCGACCGGTCGGCGAGCGATCCACGATCCAGCTTGCCGGCGCGGCAGTGGCGCTCGTCTTCGCGGTCCTCATCCTGATGAGCGGCCGTTTGCCTGACGCACCGCTGCTCGACTTCCCGGCCCTGCAAGGCCTGAACCTCAGGGGTGGCCTGCGCATTCCGCCGGAGTTCTCCGCGCTGGCGATCGCCATTGCGATCTATGGCGGCTCCTACATCGCCGAGATCGTGCGCGGCGGCTTCAAGTCTGTCGGCAAGGGCCAGATGGAAGCGGCGCTCTCGCTGGGCCTCAGCCCGTGGCGCGTCTTCACGCTAGTGCGTTTGCCGCTGGCGCTGCGCGCCATGCTGCCGATCCTCGCCAACCAGTATGTCTGGCTGATGAAGGCAACCACGATGGGCATCGCTGTCGGCTTCACGGATTTCTTCATGATCGTGGCGCTGGCCATCAACCATTCCGGCCAGACGCTGGAAGCGATCGGTATCCTGATGGCCGGCTTCCTCGCCATCAACCTCAGCCTCGCCGCCATCTTCAACCGCATCAACAAAGCGATTGCCCTCAAGGGCAATCAATTGAGGGGTTGAACGATGGAGGTCGTTGTCGCTCCCCCTGCCCCGGGAAAGCTCGAGGACTTGAAGCGGCGCTTCTTTGCGACACCGCTTCAAGCACTGCTGTCGTTGATCTCGCTCGCGATCATGGTCTTCCTCGCCTGGAAGCTGCTCAACTGGGCTGTGTTCTCGGCCGTCTTCACCGTTACCGGTGGACCCGAAGCCTGCCAGGCGGCGGCGGGCGCCTGCTGGTCGGTCATCGCGGCAAGGTGGCGGATCATCCTGTTCGGTCTCTATCCCTTCGAGGAGCAGTGGCGCTCGGCGCTGGCTTGCCTCACCGTCGTGGTGATGACGGTGCTGAGCTGCATTCCGGCCTTCTGGACCGGACGCCGGATCGCGATCGTCTGGGGAGCCGGGACAGGGCTCTTCTACGTGCTTATGAAAGGCGGCCTGCTCGGTCTGCCCTATGTCGGCG
Organism: Mesorhizobium sp. RCC_202; assembly: GCF_041355295.1. Lineage (NCBI taxonomy): Bacteria > Pseudomonadati > Pseudomonadota > Alphaproteobacteria > Hyphomicrobiales > Phyllobacteriaceae > Mesorhizobium > Mesorhizobium sp. RCC_202. The sequence goes on along the minus strand of NZ_JBFUPO010000004.1, from coordinate 56,709 downwards.
AGGAAGCCTGGGGCGGGTTGGCGCTGACCCTCTTCATCTTCGTCACCACCTGCCTGATCGGCTTCCCGTTGGCGATCTGCCTGGCGCTGATGCGCCGCTCCGAACTGCCGTGGATATCGCGAACCACCGGTCTCATCATCGATGGGGTCCGTTCATTGCCGCTGATCTCGATCCTGTTCACCTTCGCTATCGTCCTGCCCTTCGCGCTGCCGCAATGGATGGCGGGCGACAAACTCTACCGGGTGATCCTGGGATCGGCCTTGTTCTTCTCGGCCTATCAGGCCGAGATCGTGCGCGGCGGTATGCAGGGCGTTCCGGCCGGGCAGGAAGAGGCCGCCATGGCGCTCGGTATGAGCTACTGGCAGCGCATCGGCCGCATCGTGTTGCCGCAGGCGATGCGCAATGCGCTGCCGGCGACGATCAACCAGTTCGTCATTTCCTTCAAGGAAACCTCGCTGGTGGTCATCGTCGGCTTCTTCGAGATCCTGGCGTCGGGCAACGCTGCCTACGGCACCGGCGAATGGCGCTTCGCCTATGTCGAAGTCTACGCCTTCATCGCCTTCATCTACTTCATCTTCGTCTTCAGCCTGTCCCGCTACGGCGCTTTCCTCGAGCGCCGCATGGCGGTCGGCGAGCGATAGGAGGCGCACGTGAATTCAGGCGATTCGAGCAAGTCCGGCGGCCCCGCTCTTCGCATCGAGAATGTCGACAAGAACTATGGGACATTCCAGGCGCTGAGGAAGGTGAACCTGTCCGTCGAGCGGGGCGAGAGGATCGTTGTCTGCGGTCCATCAGGCTCGGGCAAATCGACGATGATCCGCTGCATCAACCGGCTTGAGCAGCACAATGGCGGCAAGATCACCGTGCTCGGCACCGAACTCAACGACGATGTCGCCAACATCGACGGCATCAGGCGTGAAGTCGGCATGGTGTTCCAGCACTTCAATCTCTTCCCGCATATGACCGTGCTGGAGAATCTGACGATCGCCCCGATGATCGTGCGCAAGGTGCCGCGCGCCGAGGCCGAGGCGACCGCGCGGCGCTACCTGGACAAGGTCCGCATCCCCGAGCAGGCGATGAAATTCCCCGGGCAGCTCTCCGGCGGCCAGCAGCAGCGGGTGGCGATCGCACGCGCTCTTTGCATGCAGCCGCAGATCATGCTGTTCGACGAACCGACCTCGGCGCTCGACCCCGAGATGATCGCGGAAGTACTCGACGTGATGGTCACGCTTGCCTCCGAAGGCATGACGATGATCTGCGTCACGCATGAAATGGGCTTTGCCCGCAAGGTCGCCGACCGGGTGGTCTTCATGGATGCGGGCGAGATCGTCGAGGAGGCGCCGCCGGAGGAATTCTTCACCGCGTCCCGCAATGAGCGCACCCGACAATTCTTGTCGCAGGTGCTGGGTCATTGAGCCGGGCAGCGCACCTGTCTATACGCGGCTATCCCTCACCTCAGGTATCCCGATGGCTGATCCCGTTAGTGCATTGCAGGCAATTCTCGGACCGAAAGGCTGGCTTTCAGGCGCCGACGCCGCGTCCTACCAGCGCGATTGGCTCAACCGCTACGGCGTCGCACCATTGGGCGTTGCACGGCCAGCGACCACGTCCGAAGTGGCCGGCGTTGTCAAAACCTGCCTGGAGTTTGGGCTGGCGGTCGTGCCGCAAGGTGGCAACACCGGGCTTTGCGGCGGCGCTGTCGCGGAGCAGCCGAACGCGGTGATCCTCTCGCTGTCGCGCATGGCCGCGATCGGCGAACCGGATCGCGACAGCGGCTCGATCGTCGTCGAGGCCGGCGTTGTGCTCGCCGCGCTGCACGAGGCGCTGGAACCGCATGGCCTGATGTTTCCGTTGCATCTCGGCGCGGAAGGCAGCGCACGGATCGGTGGCCTTATCGGCACCAATGCCGGCGGCAGTCACGCGTTCCGTTATGGCATGATGCAAGACCTGGTCCTCGGCCTCGAAGTCGTGATGCCGGATGGCGCGATTTGGGATGGGATGCGGGCAGTGCAGAAGGACAATGCCGGCTATCAGTTGCGAAAGCTGTTCTGCGGCGCGGAAGGCACGCTCGGCATCGTGACGCGCGCGGTGCTGCGGCTCCATCCGACGCCTCGCCAGCAGGCGAGCGCACTGCTGGTGATGTCCGACTTTGCCGCGGCCGTTTCGTTCGGCGCCTTCCTGCGTGGCGAGGCAGGCGAGTTCCTGGCTGGCGTCGAATTCTTCAGCGATCTTGGCCTGCAGCTCGCCCTCAAGCATGTGCCGGACCTCACCTATCAGCTGGGGGTGCGAGGCGACGTCTATCTGCTTGTCGAACTGGCATCCGGCTCGACCCGCGTTCCGCTGGACGAGATCCTGAACTCGGCGCTCGAATGGGGGATGGAGCAAGCTCTGGTTCTGGACGGTGCGCTGGCGACATCGGGCGCGCACCGGGCGCAGTTCTGGCGGCTGCGCGAGGAGCAGCCGGAGGGGCAGCGGCTGGAAGGCGAACAGCTCAAGCACGACATCTCGGTGCCGCCGGGCGCGATCGCGCGTTTCATCGAGGCGGGCGCGAAAGTCTGCGAGGATATTCTGCCCGGCGTGCGCATCAATCCGTTCGGGCATCTCGGCGACGGCAACATCCACTACAATCTGTCGCCGCCGGAAGGCCACGCCGATTTTGGCGGCAAGGCCGTCGCGTTCGCTGACGCATTGTCGGCGCTGGCAACGGAGATGGGCGGCAGTTTCGCCGCCGAGCATGGATTGGGCCGCGCCAAGATCGCCATGGCGGATCGCAATCGCGGCCCGGTGGAGCGCGATCTGATGGCGCGCCTGAAGGCCGCGCTCGATCCTGAGGGCATCATGAACCCCGGCATTCTGGTGCGCTCCCGATTAGAAAGAAAAACTTTCGAATAGACCGCATTTCTTGATTCCGTCCGGGTCCGCCACAGTGCAGGTATAAACTCGAAAGGCAGGCTCGATCCGCTTGCCGCCAATCGTGAGGATATCGCAGCATGGTCCGCAATGGCGGTCACCTTCTTGTCGAGTGCCTGATTGCTCTCGGCGCGACCAAGAGCTTCGGCGTTCCCGGCGAAAGCTATCTCGCTGTTCTCGACGCGCTGCACGATACCCATGGCAGGCTCGACTATGTGCTTTGCCGCAACGAAGGCGGCGCGGCCTTCATGGCTTCCGCCTATGGCAAGCTGACGGGTTCTCCCGGCATCTGCTTCGTGACGCGCGGCCCGGGCGTCACCAATGCCAGCATCGGCGTCCATACGGCCATGCAGGACAGTTCGCCGATGATCCTCTTCGTCGGCCAGGTCGGCACCGACATGAAGGGGCGTGAGGCTTTCCAGGAGATCGACTACCAGGCCGTCTACGGCACGGTCGCCAAATGGGCGGTCGAGATCGACGATGTTGCCCGTCTGCCCGAAATTGTCGCGCGCGCCTGGACCACGGCCCTGACCGGACGGCCCGGCCCAGTGGTGGTCGCGCTGCCGGAAGACATGTTGACCACCCTGACCGAGGCTGCGCCGCTCAGTGGGCCGGCCGCAATCTTCGAAGCCGCTCCGGCACAGGATGCGATGGCTTCGGCGCTGATGCTGCTGGCGGCTGCGGAAAAGCCGGTTCTGCTGATGGGCGGCGCCAACTGGACTGAGGCTGGGCGCACGGCGCTAAAGGCTTTCGCCGAAACCTCCGACATCCCGGTCGTGGCGGCCTTCCGCTACCAGGACCAGTTCGACAATCATTCGCCCGCCTTCGTCGGCGAGGCCGGCGTCGGCATGGTGGCGCATGTCAAGAAGCTGATCCACGATGCCGACGTGATCCTGGCCATCAACGTGCGCTTCGGCGAGATGACGACCGACGGCTATACGCTGCTCTCGGTTCCCGTGCCGCGCCAGAAGCTGATCCATGTCCATGGCTCCGATCGCGAGATCGGCAAGATCTATGTACCGACGATCGGCATCCATTCAGGCCCGAACGCCTTCGCCAAGGCACTGACGCCGGTCAAGGGCGCCTGGGCCGACTGGCGCGCGGCGGCGCGCAAGGCCTACGAAGGCACGTTCGCCGCGCCTGTGCAGCCCGGCCCGGTCGATATGGTCGCGGTCAGCGCGTGGTTGCGCGACACACTGCCCGCCGATGTCATCCTCACCAACGGCGCCGGCAATTTCACGGTATGGCCGAACAAGTTCTTCAAGTTCGGGCCGCAGGCGCGGCTGCTTGCCCCGCAATCCGGCGCAATGGGCTATGGCCTGCCGGCGGCGGTCGCGGCGAAGGTCGCATTCCCGGAGCGCACGGTGGTCTGCTTTGCCGGCGACGGCGATTTCCAGATGAACTGCCAGGAGCTCAGCACCGCCATGCAGGCCGGCGCGCAGCCGATCGTGCTGATCATCAACAACGGCATCTACGGCACCATCCGCGCGCATCAGGAGCGCCACTATCCGGCGCGCGTATCGGGAACCTCGCTGGAGAATCCGGACTTCGTGGCGCTGGCGAAAGCCTATGGCTTCCACGCCGAACGGGTCGAAACGACAGGGGATTTCGCCGCCGCCTTCGGCCGGGCGCTCAACTCGACGACAGGCGCCGTTCTCGACATCGCCATCTCGCCCGAAGCGCTGACGCCCCGACAGACCCTCTCCCAGATGCGCGACGCCGCACTCGCTTCCCAGAAGGCCAAGGCATGACCTCCAGAACTGACGACATCCGCCTCGGCGCGGACATCGGCGGCACCTTCACCGACATCGCCCTCGATGTCAGGGGAGAGATGTACTCCATCAAGGTGCTGACCAACTATGCTGCGCCCGAGCAGGCGATCCTCGACGGCATCGCCATCGTCATCCGCGATGCCGGCATTTCGGCGGCCGAGATCGGCATCATCATCCATGGCACGACGCTCGCCACCAACGCGCTGATCGAACGGCGCGGCGCCAAGACCGCGCTGATCACGAACGAAGGCTTTCGCGACGTGATCGAGATGCGGACCGAAAACCGTTTCGAACAATACGATCTGAACCTGCAGTTGCCGACGCCGCTGATCCCGCGCGAGCACCGCTTCACGGTCAAGGGCCGCATCGGCGCCGAGGGCCAGGAATTGCAGCCGCTCGACGAAGCGGCCTTGAAGGAAATCGCAAGCCAGATCGCGGCCGGCGGCTTCGGCTCGGTGGCGATCGGGTTCATCCACGCCTATGCCAATCCAGCGCATGAGCGCCGTGCGCGCGAAATCCTTTCCCGCAAGCTTAGCATCCCGATTTCGATCAGTGCCGAAGTCTCGCCGCAGATGCGCGAGTTCGAGCGCTTCAACACGGTCTGCGCCAACGCCTATGTGCGACCGCAGATGGCTGACTATCTCGTCCGCTTCCAGACCCGGTTGAAGGACATGGGCGCCGAGTGCCCGGTCTTCATGATCCATTCGGGTGGCGGGTTGATCTCGGTGGAGACGGCTTCCGAGTTCCCGGTGCGCCTGGTCGAGTCCGGCCCGGCCGGCGGCGCCATCTTCGCCGCCGACATCGCCAGGCGCTTCGGCCTGGAAAAGGTCGTCTCCTACGACATGGGCGGCACCACCGCCAAGATCTGCCTGATCGAGGATTTTGCGCCGCGCACCGCGCGAACCTTCGAGGTGGCCCGCACCTATCGTTTCTCGAAAGGCTCGGGCATGCCGATTTCGATCCCGGTGATCGAGATGATCGAGATCGGCGCCGGCGGCGGCTCCATCGCCTGGGTCGATGCCATGGGCCGCATCCAGACCGGGCCGGAGAGCGCCGGCTCCGAACCGGGCCCGGCCTGCTATGGCCGCGGCGGCAAGCGTCCGGCGATCACCGACGCCGATTTGGTGCTCGGCAAGCTCGATCCCGACAATTTCGCCGGTGGCGCGATCCGCCTCGACACATCGGCGTCCGAGCGGGCGATCCTTGGCGAGGTCGGCGAGCGCCTGTCGCTCGATGCCATGTCGACTGCCTTCGGCATCTGCGAGGTGGTGGACGAGAACATGGCCAACGCCGCCCGCGTCCACGCCGTCGAGAACGGCAAGAACATCTCCGACAATCTGATGATCGCCTTTGGCGGTGCTGCCCCGCTTCACGCGGCAAGGCTGTGCGAGAAGCTCGGCATAGACCAGTGCATCGTCCCGAAAGGCGCCGGCGTCGGCTCTGCGATCGGCTTCCTCAAGGCGCCGTTCGGCTACGAGGCGCTGGCCTCGAAGCTGACGCGCCTGTCACGTTTCAAGCCGGTCGAGGTCAACGCCTTGCTCGCCGATCTCAAGGCCTCAGCCGAAAGCTTCGTGCGCAGCGGCGCCAGCGGCAGCATCACCTGCGAAATCACCGCCTTCATGCGCTATGCCGGCCAGGGTTGGGAAATCCCTGTTCCTCTGGCGGCCGAGCCGTTCGGGGACGATGCAGCGACGAAGCTCAAGGACATGTTCGAAGCGAACTACCAGCGCTTCTTCGGCCGCGCCATCGAAGGTCTCGACGGGCTGGAGATCGAGATCGTCACCTGGTCGGTCAAGGCGACCGATATCCGGCCTGATGTCGCCAGGCACGAACTCATCACCGGCAGGAAGACGAGCGAGCCTACGACGATACGCGCGGTGTTCGATCCGGTCAGCGGCGCGCCGCGCGATTACGGCATCGTTGAGCGCGACACGCTCTGCGCCGGCGACCGTGTGGCGGGGCCGGCGGTCATCGTCGAGCACGAGACGTCCACTGTCGTCACCACCAGCTTCGACGCCGTTATCCAGAGCGACGGCGCCATCCTCCTGATCCGCAAAGGCAGCCAGGCATGAGCGACATCAGTGACATCCGCATGCAGGTGATGTGGAACCGCTTGATCTCGGTGGTCGAGGAACAGGCGCTCACTTTGCTGCGCACCGCCTTCTCGACCTCTGTGCGCGAGTCCGGCGACCTCTCGGCCGGCGTCTTCGATCCGCGCGGCCAGATGCTGGCGCAAGCGGTGACCGGAACGCCCGGCCACGTCAACACCATGGCCGAGGCCGTCCTGCATTTCATGAACGAGATCCCGCGCGACACCATGTTCGAGGGAGACACCTATGTCACCAATGATCCCTGGCTGGGCACAGGGCATCTGCACGACATCACCATGGTTTCGCCGTCCTTCCTCAACGGCGAATTGGTGGCCTTCTTTGCCTGCACGGCGCATGTCGTCGATATCGGCGGGCGCGGCTTCGGCGCCGACGCCAAATCGGTCTATGAGGAAGGCATCCAGATCCCGATCATGCAATTCGCGGAAAAGGGCAAGGTCAATCTCGACCTCGTCCGCATCCTGCGCGCCAATGTTCGTGAGCCGAACCAGGTCGTTGGCGATTTCTATTCGCTCGCCGCCTGCAACGAGGTCGGCCATCGCCGCCTCGTCGACATGATGAAGGAGATCGGCCTGGCGTCTCTCGACGGGCTCGGCGACTTCATCTTTTCGCGCACACGCGACGCCATGCTGGAGCGCATCAAGGCGCTTCCCAAGGGCAGCTGGTCGAACGAACTGGTCACCGACGGCTACGACGCGCCGGTGAAGTTGGCGGCCAAGGTGTCGGTCCGCGACGACCATGTCGAGGTCGATTTCACCGGCACCGATCCGATGAGCCGGTGGGGCATCAACTGCCCTATCATCTACAGCAAGGCCTATGCCTGTTACGCGCTGAAATGCGTGGTGGCGCCGGATATCCCGAACAATGCCGCCTCGCTCGCCTTCTTCACCGTGACGTCGCCGGTCAACATCCTCAACGCCGTGCGGCCGGCGCCGGTGGCGCTCAGGCACATCTTCGGCCACATGGTTCCCGACCTCGTGCTGGGCGCGATCGCTCAAGCACTGCCCGGCAGGATCCTCGCCGAAGGTGCCGGCGCGCTGTGGAACATCCACATTTCGGTGCGTCCGGCCGCGGGCGGTCCGGGCCGCCGCGCTGAAGTGCTGATGTTCAATTCCGGCGGCATGGGCGCACGCCCCGGACTCGACGGCCTGTCTGCGACGGCCTTCCCCTCCGGCGTGCACACCATGCCGATCGAGGCGACCGAGCATACCGGGCCGATCGTCATCTGGCGCAAGGAGCTGCGGCCGGACTCCGGCGGCGACGGCGAGTTCCGTGGCGGCCTCGGACAGGTGATCGAGATCGAGGCGATCGAAGGCCACGAGTTCGACTTCTCGGCGATGTTCGACCGCGTCAACCACCCTGCTCACGGACGCAATGGCGGCGAGCCTGGTGTTGCCGGCGTGGTCAAGCTGGACGACGGCACGAAGATGCGGCCCAAGGGCTGGCAGCATGTTCCGGCTGGACGTCGGCTGATCCTTGAACTGCCGGGCGGCGGCGGCTATGGCGATCCGGCCAAACGCAGCGCCGAGGCGCGGGCGAACGACCTATCCAGGCAATATATTTCGGAGAACGGCAAATGAGCTACATCGCCTCGCGCCTGTCGGCGGTGAAGCCTTCGGCTTCGATGGCGGCCTCGCAGGCCGCCAAGGCGCTGCGCGCCAAGGGCGTCGACGTGATCGATCTCGGCCTGGGCGAACCGGACTTTCCGACGCCCAGCCACATCATCGAAGCCGCCCATGGCGCGGCGAAGGCGGGACAGACGCTGTACACGGGTGCCGCCGGCACGGCCGAGGTGCGCCAAGCCATTGCCGGCAAGTTCCGGCGCGAGAATGGACTGGACTACACGGCCGACGACATCGTCGTGGCCAACGGCGCCAAGCAGATCATCTTCAACGCGCTGATGGCCACGCTGGAGACGGGCGACGAGGCAATCCTGCCGGCGCCCTATTTCGTCTCTTATCCGGAAATGGTGAAGCTGCTCGGCGGCACCCCCGTCACCGTCGAATGCCCGGAGACATCGGGCTTCCGGCTGACGCCCGCCTTGCTGGAAAAGACGATCACGCCGAAGACGAAGTGGCTGTTTCTCAACATGCCGGGCAATCCGTCCGGCGCGGTGTACTCCGAGGCCGATCTCAAGGCGCTGGGCGCGGTTCTCGCGAAGCACCCGCAAGTGCTCATCCTCTCCGACGAGATCTACGAACACATTCTTTTCGATGGCCGCCAATTTGTTTCCTTCGGCAAGGCCTGCCCCGAGCTCAAGGATCGCACGCTGATCGTCAACGGCGTCTCGAAATCCTATGCGATGACCGGCTGGCGCGTCGGCTATGCGGCCGGGCCGGCGCCGTTGGTGAAGGCGATGTCGACCATCCAGAGCCAGTCCTGCACCTCCGTCTGCTCGATCGCACAGGCAGCGACGGTGGCCGCGCTCAACGGTCCGCAGGATGAAGTGGCGCGCTTCCGGCAGGCCTTCGAGGCGCGCCGCGACCTCGTTGTCGAAGGCATTCGAAAGATCGACGGCCTGACACTGTCGCCGCCGGACGGCGCCTTCTACGCCTACATCGGCTGCGCCAGCCTGATCGGTCGCAAGACGCCCGGGGGTGTCGTGCTGGAGGATGATACGGCGGTCGCAAACTATCTTCTCACCGAAGGCCGCGTGGCATCCGTGCCGGGTGTGGCCTATGGACTGTCACCCTATTTTCGTATCTCGACCGCGACCAGCGAAGAGGTGCTGACCGAGGCGATCGCGCGCATCAACGCCGCCGTCGCGCAAGTGGAGTAGAGAATGCCGCACTACGAACGTATCCTGATCACCGGCGCCGCCGGCCGCCTCGGCTCGCAGTTGCGCAAGGGGCTGGCGCCGCTCGCCAGGACGATCCGGCTGGCCGGGCGCGAACCGTTCGGCGATCTTGCCCCGCACGAGGAACAAGCGGTCTTCGATCTCGCCGACATGGAAGCGACGATCGCGGCGACCAAAGACTGCGACGCGATCGTGCATTTCGGTGGCGCGCCGCTCGAATGCGAGTGGCAGACGATCCTCGATTCCAGCATACGCGGCTCCTACCACATCTACGAAGGCGCCCGGAAACACGGCGTGAAGCGCGTCGTCTACGCCTCCTCCGTGCATGCCATCGGCTACCATGAGGTCGAGGCGCATATCGGCGTCGACGCGCCGGTGCGCCCCGACAGCCTCTACGGTGTCTCGAAGAATTTTGTCGAGAGTCTCAGCCGGCTCTATTGGGACAAGTTCGGCATCGAGACGGCGTGCCTGCGCATCTTCTCGTCCTTCCCCGAACCCGCCGACCGCCGGATGCTGTGGTCCTACCTGTCCTTCGCCGACTGCGTGCGCCTGGTCGAGGCCTCGCTCACCGCGCCGCGCGTCGGCCACACGATCTCCTTCGGCATTTCGGACAACAAGCTGAAGATGGTCGACAACAGCGGCGCGGACCATCTGGGGTTCACCCCGCAAGATAGCGCCGAGCCGTTCCGCGCCGCGGTCGAGGCCAAGACGCCCGTTCCCGATCCGAAAAAACCCTCGGTAAAATATCTCGGCGGCTGGTTCTGCGAACTCGGCCACCCGGATGACAAGCCCGCATGAGGTAAGCCGGCGGCTTGCACACCCGTCAGTCGGTCTGGATCCAGATCGCTTTCGTGTCCAGATATTCATGCAAATGCTCGACGCCGCCCTCGCGGCCGTAGCCGGACATCTTCATGCCACCGAACGGCACCGCCGGGTCGATGGCATGGTACATGTTGACCCAGACCGAGCCGGCCTTGATGCGGCGTGCAAGCTTATGCGCGGTGCCCAGATGCGTGGTGAAGATGCCGGCCGCCAACCCATAGGGCGTTGCATTGGCGCGCGCCACCGCTTCGTCGAGCGTGTCGAACGGCATGGCGGAAATCACCGGCCCGAAAATCTCCTCGCGCGCGATGGTCATCTTGTCCGACACCGAACCGAAGACGGTCGGCGCGATGAAGTTGCCGCCATCATAAAGCGCACCCGTGAGCCGCGATCCCCCGGCGACCAGTTCGGCGCCCTCGTCGCTGCCAGCCTTGATGTAACCCTCGACCTTGCCCGCCTGCCTGGCATTGATCAGCGGCCCGATTTCGGTTTCCGCCTCGATGCCGTGGCCGATGCGCAGTTTACCGGCGAACGCGGCGACGCGGCGCACGAATTCGTCATGGATTTCGCGCGCCACGAACAGCCGCGAGCCGGCAATGCAGATCTGGCCCGAATGCACGAACACCGCCATCGCCGCGACCGGAACAGCCTTGTCGATGTCGGCGTCGCGGCAGACGATGATCGGCGACTTGCCGCCGAGTTCCAGCGAAACGCGCTTGAGGTTTGTCACCCCAGCCCGCGCGATCGCTTGCCCAGTCAGCGTCGAACCGGTGAAGACGATCTTGTTGACGTCGGGATGTTCGGCGAGCCGCGCGCCGGCTTCGGCGCCCGTTCCGCTGACGATGTTGACCACGCCATCGGGCACGCCGGCTTCCTGCATCAGCCGGGCGATCAGCAGCGGCGTCAGCGACGCATCCTCCGAAGGCTTCAGCACGATGGTGCAGCCAGTGGCCAAAGCCGGCGCGATCTTCCAGATCGAGGCTGCGGTCGGCGCATTCCAGGGAATGATTGCGCCGACGACGCCGACCGGCTCGCGCCTTGTGAACGACACGATTTCGCCGGGAATGGAGTTGTCGATCGTCTCGCCATGCAGCGCCGTCGCCATGCCGGCATAAAAGCGCAGCATGCCGATGACGCGGCGGCGGTTGGCCAGCGTGCGCGTGATCGGCAGGCCCATGTCGAGCGTGTCGGAAACGCTGAGCTCTTCCCAATGCGTCTCGAACAGATCGGCGATCCTGAGCAGCACGCATTGACGTTCATAGGGCGAGAATTTCGACCACGGCCCTTCGAAGGCCGCGCGCGCGGCGGCCACCGCCGCATCGATGTCGGCAGCACCCCCGCGCGGCACCGTGGCCAACACCTCGCCCGTCGCCGGGTTGAACGCCTGCATCACCTGGCCGGACTGCGCCGCGACCCACTTGCCGCCGATCAACATCGGCCGGAATTCGCCGTGGTAAAGCGTCGTGGCCTTCGCCCTCGGGTCGAAGTTCAGCGTCATCTCTTCCTCCTCACGAATTCCGAGCAAACTATTACTCCCGCAGCGGGCGCCCTCAAACAAGCAAGATAAAAGGACCTACCAATAAATCGATGTTCGTCGACGGCACTCCATGGCAGATGGAACACGCGCTTTGGCGGTTTGGCCTATGGCTCGCGGCATTGGTTGTATTCCATGATATCGGGCATGACAGGATCGGCAGGATGAACCAGATCGACCTCACCGGCCAAACGGCCGTCGTCACCGGCGGCGCTCAGGGTCTCGGCCTTGCCATCGCCAGGCGCATCGTGGCCTCCGGCGCAAAAGTTTCGCTCTGGGACCTCGACGCCGCTGAATTGCGAAAGGCCACCGCTGACCTCGGCGCCGCGGCAAAATCCGTCACCGTCGACATCACCGACGTCCAGGCGGTGATCGACGCGACGGCAGAGACCGAGACGCAAAGCGGACCGATTTCGATCCTGGTCAACTCGGCCGGTATCGCCGGACCGAACCATACGCTGGACACCTATCCGGTCGAGGATTGGAAACGCGTCATCGACATCAACTTGAATGGCGCCTTCTACGTCAACCGCGCGGTCGTGCCGGGGATGAAGGCGCGCGGCTATGGCCGCATCGTCAACATCGCCTCGATCGCCGGCAAGGAAGGCAATCCGAACGCATCGGCCTACTCCGCGTCGAAGGCGGCGGTGATTGGCATGACCAAGTCGCTGGGCAAGGAACTGGCCGGCTACGACATCGCCGTCAACGCCATCACGCCGGCAGCGGCGCGCACGCGCATTTTCGACCAGTTGAAACAGGAGCATATCGACTACATGCTGTCGAAGATCCCCCGCGCCCGCTTCCTGGAGGTCGACGAGGCCGCCAACATGGTCGCCTGGCTGGTCTCGAAGGAAAACAGCTTCACCACCGCCTCGGTTTTCGACCTGTCGGGCGGGCGGGCCACTTACTGAAAAGGGACGACCTGGCGCGCGGCGACGTCACGCGGCCATTCGGCTCAGCATGACGAAAGGACGGACATCGACTGGACGTGCGACGAGGTCGTCGAGACGGCCGAACAACGGCTGCAGATGCGGCATCGCCAGATGCCGGTCGAGATCGTCCTTCGTGCGCCAGTTCTCATAGAACATGAACACGCAGGGGTCGTTCGGGTCGACATGGAAGTCGTAGTTGATGCAGCCCTCCTCGGCCCGCGTCGGTTCGACGAAACCCGACAGAATCTCTTGCAGTTCCTCACGGGTTTCCGGCTTGGCGACGACGGTGCCGACGACCGTGTAGGGAACCGCCATTTCGTTTCCGTTCATGTCACTTCCGTCCCTGGCTGAGCGCGACGGCGAGGATGATGATGGCGCCGCGCGCGATCAGCTGCTGGCTGAATTCCAGACCCATCAGGATCAACCCGTTGTTGATGAGGCCGATCATCAGCGCGCCGACGATGGTGCCGATGACCGTGCCGGAACCGCCGAACAGGCTGGTGCCGCCAAGCACGGCCGCGGCGATGACCGACAGCTCGTCGCCCTGGCCAAGCTGGAAGCGGCCGGATTGCAGGCGTCCTGCGTAGAGCATGCCGGCCAGTGCCGCCGCCATGGCCGAGACGATGAGGACGCGGAACTTGATCGACTTGGTGTCGATGCCGGAATAGCGCGCTGCGATCTCGCCGCCGCCGGTGGCCAACACGCGGCGGCCGAAACTCGTTCGCCTCAGCACGACATGGCCGACGGCGCCCAGCACCAGCATCCAGATCAGCAGCACCGGCACCGGTCCGACATTGCCGCCGCCGAAAATCCACGAATAGCTCTTCGAGATGATCGGCACCGCGGCCGTGTCGCTGATCCACATCGCGGTGCCGGTGGCGATCCCCATCATGGCCAGTGTGGTGAGGAAGGACGGAATGCCGATGCGCGTCGTCAACAGCCCGTTGAAGGTGCCGATGACGGCGCCGGTGGCGAGACCGGCAACGATGCCGGTGACCGGTCCACCGGCGTCGATCGCCATGGCCGTGGTCACCGAAGCCAGCCCCGCCACCGCCCCGACGGACAGGTCGATCTCTCCGGCCGACAGCACATAGGTCATGGCGATCGCCATCACCGCGATCATTGCCGTCTGGCGCACGATGTTGAGCAAATTGTTGGGGTTGAGGAAGCCCTTGTCGAACAGCGTGATCGCGAAGACGATGAAGATCACGACGAAACCGATATAGATGATGTTCTGCCGCCAGTTGGCGAGCCCAAGCCGCGCGGTGAGCGAAGGAGCCGGCTCAATGGACATGTGTTTCTCCTTCGCTCTTGCTCAGCGCTTTCTGGATAACGATCTGCAGCTTGCGTTCCGCCGCCTGCAACTGCGCGACCGGATCGTCCGTCGGCGCTGACGGGTCGTCGAGATCGCCGCGCTCGATATCGTCCATGATGCGTCCACCCGCGACGATGAGGATGCGGTCGCAGGCGGTGAGCATCTCGGACAGTTCCGAGGAGATCATGACGATAGCCTTGCCGGCCTTGGCGAGCTCGCGCACCAGCATGATGATTTCCGATTTCGAGCCGATGTCGATGCCCGAGGTCGGCTCGTCGAGGACAAGGATGTCCGGCGCGGTCGAAAGCCATTTGCCGATGACGACCTTCTGCTGATTGCCGCCCGAGAGCGTGCGCACCGCATTGTCGCGCGAAGCGGTCTTGATGCGCAGCGTTGCGATCTGGCCGTCGGCCAGCTCGCGCACCTTCCTGTTCGACACAAAACCATTGCTGCTTAACCGGTCGAGCATGGCAAGCGTTACGTTGGAAGCGACCGAATGCTCGGATATGACGCCTTGCCGCAGCCGATCCTCGGGCACCAGCGCCACACCCGCTTCGATGGCATCGCCCGGTTTCGTAATCGCCACCGGCTTGCCGGCGACGCGGATCTCGCCCTCGACAATCGGATCGATGCCGGCAATGACGCGCGCGATCGCCGAACGTCCGGAGCCAAGCAGCCCGGCAAGGCCGACCACTTCGCCGCTGCGGACGACAAAGCTGGCATTCTTCGGTTTCGCCACGCCCGACACATTGTCGAGCTCCAGCAGCGGCTCGCCGATGCGCGATCCTGCGCGCACCACATCCGACAGGCCGCGCGAGCGTTTGCCGACGATGTGTCCAATCATCGTCTCGACCGGCAGTTCCGACAGCGGCGCGGTGATGACATGGCGACCGTCGCGCAGGATGGTGGCGCGGTCGGCGATGCGGGCGATCTCGTCCATGCGGTGCGAGACATAGATGATAGCCACTCCCTCGGATCTCAGCTTGCGCAGGAAGACGAAGAGCCGCTCGACATCGGACACCGCCAGCGCCGTCGACGGCTCGTCCAGCACCAGCACCTTGGCATCCTGCGAGATCGCCTTGACGATCTCGGTCAGCTGCCGCTGGCCGGCGCCGAGATTGCCGGCAATCGCCTTCGGATCGACCTCGACCTCGAGCATGGCGAACAGGGCCCGGGCGCGCTTCTCGGCGGCACGGTCGTCGATCAGGCCGAACGCGCCCTTGGCTTCCCGGGTGAGAAAAACATTCTGCGCCACGGTCAGTGTCGGGATCAGGCTCATTTCCTGGAAGATCATGGCGATGCCCGCGCGACGCGAAGCCTCGGGCGAGATTTCGCCGATCGGCTTGCCGTCGACAAGAATGGTGCCGCTGTCGGGCACATGCACGCCGTTCAGCACCTTGAGGATGGTCGACTTGCCGGCGCCGTTGCCGCCGAGCAGGGCATGGATCTCGCCCTTCTCGATCTGCAGGTCGACATCGACCAGCGCCTTGACGCCGCCGAAGGATTTGCTGACGCCCTTCATCTCCGCCGCATGAACGGGCGTCGCTTCAGTCATGGCTGGACTTTGACCCAATGGCCGCTTTCGCCGGATTCGATCAGCGCATCGGCAACCCGCTCGGTCTTGTAACCGTCCTCGAAATTCGGCGACGGTTGCTTGCCCGAGGCGATGGCCGAGAAAAAGTCGAAGCACTCGACGATCTTGGTTTCGGAATAGCCGATGCCGAGCGCCGGGATCGGCCAGAGGCCTGCACCATAGGGATGCGCGGGGCCGGAATAAACGGTCCTGAAACCACGCGCATCGGCGGGATCGTCGGCGAACATCACCTGCAATTCGTCGCGCCGTTCATAGTTGAACGCAATCGAACCTTTGGTGCCATGTATTTCGAAAGTGATGAAATTATTGCGGCCATAGGCGTTGCGGGTCGCCTCGAGCGAACCGATGGCGCCATCGGTGAACTTCAGCAACGTCACCACCTCGTCGTCGACATCGACTTCAGCGCGCTCGGCGCCGGTGTTCTTTTCGGCAGCGCCCAGCTTGTCGAGATTGCCGCGCTGGAGCGGTCGCGTCTTGTTGTAGGTGCGCACCAGCGCGCTGACCTCGGCGATCTCGCCAACCAGGTAGCGGGCGAGATCGACAACATGGGTGCCGATGTCGCCGATCGAGCCGGAGCCGGCGATCTTTTTCTGGAAACGCCAGGAGAGCGGCGAATCCGGATCGGCCGACCAGTCCTGCAGATAGGTGCCGCGGAAATTGAGTATCGTGCCGATGCGGCCTTCCTCTATGTACTGACGGGCCAGCGCCACCGCCGGCGTGCGCCGGTAGTTGAAGGCGACCATGTGGATGACGCCAGCGTTCTTCACGGCATCGAGCATGGTCTTTGCTTCAGCGCCACCGCGCGCCAGCGGCTTTTCGCAGATGATGTGCTTGCCGGCCTCGGCAGCCGCGATCGCAATTTCCGCATGGCTGTCGTTCGGCGTGACGATGTCGACGACATCGATGTCGGGCCGCTTCACCACGGCGCGCCAGTCGGCCGAAGCTTCCTCGAAACCGTAACGGCGGCGGCCTTCGTCGGCCAATGCCTCGGTGATGTCGACCACCACCTTGCGCACGGGAATGGCCGGCGCCGGCCAGAAGAACATCGGCATGGCCGCATAGGCCATCGCATGGGCCTTGCCCATGAAGCCGCCGCCGATCATCGCCACGTTGAGCGTCCTGGTCATGATGGTCTCCAAATTGAACTGAGAAGGAAGCGGCCGGCAGGGAGTATGCCGGCCGCAGGGCGCGCTACATGCTGCCCTTGATCTTGTCGGTGGCCTCGGCGTGGTAGACGGCTTTCCAGCCTTCCAGCAACGTGTCCTTGGTGACGGGCAGCGCCGGCAAAGCGACAAAGGCCGGCGCCTGCTTGCCGAGCAGGCCGTAGCCGGCAAGCAGCGCCTCGGTGACACCCTGGTCGAACGGACGCTGCGCGCCGAGCCCCTTCACGAAACCGCCGCTCGCCATGTTGATGGCGACGTTCTCGCCGAGATCGCAGGTGGTGATGACGAGGTCGTCGCGGCCGGCGGTGCGCGCCGCCGAGATGACGCCCTCCGCCGGCACGTCCCACACCGCCCAGATGCCGTTGATGGTCGGGTTGGAGGTCAGGATTGCCGAAGCCGCCTTTTCGGCGTCGCCGGTGAAGTCCGGCCCGCCAATGCCTTGTTCGGCGACGATCTTGATGTCGGGATAGTTGTCGGCGATCGTCTTCTTGAAGCCTTCATAGCGCTGCTTGGTGACGAAGAAGTCGGCGGCATGGAAGACCAGGCCGATATCGCCCTTGCCGCCCAGCGCCTTGGCCATCAGATGTGCCGCCGCGACGCCGTTGCCGTAATTGTCGGCAGAGACGACGGACACGTAGTCCTTGCCGGCAACAAAGCCGGCCGGCACGTTGTCCATGAACACCAGCTTGACGCCCTTGTCGGCGACCGCCTTGTAGGCCGAAGCCGTCGCCGACGGATCGGTCGGGATCGAGACGATGATCTTCGGGTTCTGCGCCATTACCGTCTCGAGGTCGGCGACCTGCTTCTCCGGCTTGAAGCCGGCATCGGTGGTGGCGATCACCTCGATGCCCATCTTGCCGAATTGATCCTTGAGCCCTGCGATCTGCGCGCGCGACCAGTCATTGCCGCCATAATGCATGACGATCGCCGCCGTCGCCTTCATGTCCTTGATCTTGGCCAGTTCCTCATCGGTCAGCGTCACCGACGACGCCGATGCCGGGGTTTCGCCGTTCGGGCCCTTCGAAAGCACCGTCTTTTGCAGTTCGGCGAGCGCCGAATCCGGATCGGCGAAGGCCGGAGCGGCGGCATAAAGGCTGGTTGCAAGCAGTGCGGCTGTGAAGGCCGCGGTCATTGTCTTGAAACGTGTCATTAGGTTCCTCCCTGATGACGGGCGCGAAGCCCGATTGTTCAACTCGGCCCCATGGCCTTCTTCAGATAGTTCATGCTCAGTTCAGCTCCTTGCCTGGGGTCCGCCCAGGCATCGAGTTCGGTGGTGATCCAGCCGGAGTATCCGGTGTCCTTGAGCGCCTGAACGATCGGCGCCATGTCAAGATCGCCACGGTCGAGCGGCGTGAACGCGAACGGGTCGCGCTGCCAGCCCTTCAGGTGCACATAGCTGATGCGGTCCTTGAATTCGCGGATCTGCGCCGCCGGATCGCCGCCGGCGGCCGCCAGATGCGCGGTGTCCGGGCAGAAATCGATCGCTGTGTGCTTGAAGATTTCGCGCACCTCTTCGGGACCCTCGACGATGGTCGACAGATGCGGGTGGTAATGCGCCCGCAAGCCCGCTTTGGCGGCGATGTCGATGA
Source organism: Mesorhizobium sp. RCC_202 (assembly GCF_041355295.1). Taxonomy (NCBI): domain Bacteria; kingdom Pseudomonadati; phylum Pseudomonadota; class Alphaproteobacteria; order Hyphomicrobiales; family Phyllobacteriaceae; genus Mesorhizobium; species Mesorhizobium sp. RCC_202. The sequence goes on along the minus strand of NZ_JBFUPO010000004.1, from coordinate 38,173 downwards.
CCTTATCGAGTGCGGCGCCGAGGCGCTTGAAATCATCGGCTTGCCGGCCCTTGGCGCGCTTGGCGCCGCCGCCGACGACCAGATGCTCGGCGCCGAGTTCGGCAGCCGTTGCCGCGACCCGTTCGATGCGGGCCAGTTCCTCGCCAAGGATATCGTCGAAGATGAAATTGGCGCCTGAGTAACCGGCGACGAGCGTGACGCCGGACCGGTTCAGCACGGCGCGCAACTCGCCAAGGCGTCCTTCATAGTCGAGCAGATTGCCGTCGAAGAGCTCCGTCCCGACATAGCCGGCGGCGCCGATGTCACGGATCGCCTGCTCCATGTCGCCGAAGGTGCGATAGGTGAGCTGGGTGATCGAGGTGACGCCGACGGCGTTGCCGCCAAGCGGTCCCCAGCAATTGGCGTGATAGGCCAGCTTCACCGGCATCTCGTATCCTCCCTGTCCTCCGACCCTCGCTCTACTTATGCGCTCCTTTCGGCCGCCGTCAATTATTAAAATGCAAAAGTTGGCATACTTTTGTTGATAAACGACATAAGTTCTTACTTGATCCGTAAATGGCGTCACGTTACGCATGGCGAAATGGGTCACGGTGGACGGCACCAGGGGACGCAGATGAGGCGGCGAGGACATGGACGAGGCCAGCACCGCAGGTGACGGACAAGCCGCCGCGCCGCGTCGCGCCGCCGGTCGGCCGCGCGCCAGCGAATCCGCGCATGGCAGCCTGGCCGTGCTGCTCAACCTCGTGCGCGGCGGCGTGGCGACGACCCGCCAGGAACTGGAGATCCAATCCGAGCTGGGACGCGCCGTCGTCACCGACCGTCTGGCCACTCTCCTCAAGCTTGGACTTATCGAGGAAGGTGAACTTGGCCCAGCCCTCGGCGGACGCGCGCCGCGCCATGTCCGCTTTCGTCCGCGCATGGGCATCATCCTCGCGGCCGTGCTCGACCATTCTTCGCTGGCGGTCGGCGTCTCCGACCTGACCGGGCGCTTGCTGGCCGAGCACCATGAGGCCGCCGAACTGGCGGCTGGACCCGAACCTGTCGTCCAGCGGCTGGCGACGCTGTTTGCCTGGATGCTGGAGGAGCATGGCAGCGAAGGCGGCATCTGGGGCATCGGCCTGGCGGTGCCCGGAGCCGTCGAGAAGCCTGACGGCCAGCGGCTGTTCGCGCCGGCGCTCACCGCGTTCCAGAACTGGGACGGATTCCCGTTCATCGAGCAATTGGCAACGCTCGTCGGCGCGCCGGTCTGGGTGCGAAGCGGCGTCCAGACGATGACGATGGGCGAGCTGAAGTCCGGAAGCGGTATCGGGCTGACGGACATGATCTTCGTCAAGCTCGGGCGCTCGATCAGCGCCGGCGTCATCTCGGAAGGCGCGCTGCATCGCGGCGCGCAAGGCGCCGCCGGCTTGATCGGCTATACCTTCACCGAGGGCGGGACCCTCGAAACTGTCGCCGGCAGCGAGGCGCTGGCACGCGAAGCCCGTCAGGCGGCCGAAAGCGACCGCAGTCCCTATCTCGCCAGCGTGCTTGCGCGTAGTGGCGAAGTCACGGTTACCGATGCCGGCCACGGCGCGCAACTCGGCGACCCGTTCTGCATCGACCTTCTCGGACGCTGCGGCCGCGCCGTCGGCGAGATTCTGGCGCCACTGGCCAATCTGCTCAATCCGTCGCTGATCGTGCTAGGCGGCAGCGTCGCCGAGACCGGCGACATCCTGCTCGCGGCCGTTCGCGAGGCGGTCTATCGTCAGTCGCATCCAGTGGTGACGCGCGACCTGCGCATCGTGCGCTCGCAAATGGGCGGCTCGGCCGGGCTGGTGGGTGCAGCGCAAGTGGTGGCCGAAGCGCTGTTCGATGCGAAATTCCTGCAGGGCTGGATTACGCTGGGTTCGCCGCGCGAGCATCCCGAATTCAAGGATTTTCTCGCGCGCGCCGCGCTCGACACCGGCACGCGGCCGGCCAAGCCGCGGCCGCCGGGCGGCACGCTTGCGTAGGACCTGCGATCGAGCGTCGCTGGCGCCTGGGGAGGATTGAAGAATGGCAATCACCGGCCTTGGGCCGCATGGCGAACGGGCAGTTCCGGCCGACCAGATCGGTCTGTCGGATGCCGACGCCGATGCCGCCCGCAACCGGCACTTTTCGGTCGCTGTCGTTCTCCACACGACGATGAGCGACTGGGCCAAGCAGGAGCTTGCCGGCATCGTCGCTACGCTCGGCCGCTACGGCGCGGCGGTGGTCGAGGTCATCGATTGCGGCTTTGACGTCGACCGGCAGATTGCCGAATTGCAACGGCTCGTCAGCGAGCCCGTGGATGCGGTCATCTCCATTCCAATCGGCAGCGCCAGGGCGGCAGATGCCCATCGCGCGATCGCGGCGGCCGGCAAGAAGCTGCTGCTGCTCGACAATGCGCCGACCGGCATGCTGCCCGGCAAGGACTATGTCAGCGTCATTTCCACCGACAATTTCGGCCTTGGGCAGATCGGGGCGGAACTGCTTGCGCCGCATGTCGCAGAGGGCGGCAAGATCGGCGTTCTTGCCTATGGCGTGGATTTCTTTGCCACGCATGAGCGCGAGATCGCCTTCCGCAAATGGATCGCCACGCATCGGCCGGACCTGTCGCTGGTGCGCGGCAAGTTTGCCGATGTTTCACAGGCGAAGGCGGCGACCGCAGGCCTGCTGCAGGCCAATCCCGATCTTGCCGGCCTGTTCGCGGTCTGGGACGTGCCGGCGGCTGGCGCCGTCGCCGCTATCCGCGAAGCCGGGAAGACCGTACCGGTGACCACCGTCGACCTCGGCAATGACGTGGCGGCGGACCTTGCCGCCGGTGGCCTGATCAAGGGCATTGCCGCGCAGCTGCCTTACGATCAGGGCGTCGCCGCGGGCATCGCCACCATCCTCGGCCTAATCGATCGCCAGCCGCCGCCCTGGATCGCGCTTCCCGGCCTTAGCGTCACATCAGCCAATGTGGTGGAGGCCTATCAGCTCGTCTGGCGCGCGCCGGCGCCGACGGCCCTGCTGAAGGCGCGCAAGGCACGCAAGAGCATATCCTAGCCTGCCACATCGTGCCTGAAGAGGCAGCGTCCGATCGCACATGGAGGAGTTTCGAAATGAAGGATTTCGACGGCAAGGTGGCCCTGGTGACGGGGACGACCGGTATTGGCCTGGCTACCGCCAGGCGCCTCGCGACCGGCGGCGCCGCGATCATCGCCTGTGGCATCGATCGCGCCGCCAATGCGGCGATGAAGGCCGGATTGGAAAGCGCTGGAGCAGCAGTGCTGATCATCGACACCGATGTCTCCGTTTCCGATCAGGTCCGCGACGCTGTCGCCGCCGGCGTGGCGAAATTCGGCGGCCTCGACGTCATCGTCAATTCCGCAGCGGTGCACCCCTATGGAACCGCGACCACGACCGACTGGGAAACCTGGAACCGGGCAATGACTGTCAACATCGGCTCGATCTATCTGACCGCGCATTTCGGCATTCCCGAAATGATCAAGCGCGGCGGCGGCGCCATCGTCAATGTCGCTTCCGTGCAAGGCTTTGCCTGCCAGCAGAATGTCGCCGCCTATGCAACGACCAAGGGGGCGATCCACACGCTGACGCGCTCGCTGGCGCTCGACTACGCGGCGGCCGGCATCCGCGTCAATTCGGTCAGCCCGGGCTCGATCCGCACGCCGATCCTGGAGCAGGCCGCGCGCGGCGACAATGGCAGCGATGCCGATGTCGAGGCGGCCTACAGGCGCTTCGGCGCGGCCCACCCGCTGGGCCGTATCGGCGAGCCGGAAGAAGTAGCGGAGCTCATCGCCTTCCTATGCTCGTCCAAGGCCGGTTTCTGCACGGGTTCGGACTACAGAATAGACGGCGGCCTGACCGCCGGCATCGGCGTGAAATAGAACCATGAAGATCGGTCTAGGCCGCCACCGGCGATGTCACGGCGAACCGCGCCGTGCCGCAGGCAACGACCTGCCCCGCCCTGTCGTTCAGAACCGATTGGATAGGCGTTGGTGACCCGCGGAAAGCCCACCACCGGGGGGCATCGCGCGCGACGTGCTCGCATCGGTGCTAGAGCAACTCCAGGAAAAGTGTGCAGCGGTTTTCCGTCCGGAATTGCGTGAAAACAAAGACTTAGAGCGGTTCGGCGATTCCGTGAAACGCTGAACCGCTCTAGGCGGCCACGCCACCCAAATAGGCGCTGATGACCGCTTCATTGCTGGCGAGGTCGCTGCCGGGGCCCTCAAGAACGATGCGCCCGGCTTTGAGCACATAGCCGTAATGGGCGAACTTCAAGGCGACTTTGCTGTTCTGCTCGACAAGCAGGATGGTCACGCCTTCGCGATTGAGACGCTGCACGATGTTCATGACTTCCTTGATCAATTGCGGCGCCAGGCCCATCGACGGTTCGTCAAGCAAGAGCAGCTTGGGCGAGGCCATCAGCGCCCTGCCGATCGCCAGCATCTGCTGCTCTCCTCCCGACAGATTCCTTGCATCGCCATTGCGCCTGCGCGCCAGGATCGGGAATAGCTCGAACACGTGATCCAGCCGCCGGCGCCGCTCAACGTCGTCGGCAAGCGTAAACGAGCCGAGGTCGAGGTTTTCCTTGATCGTCATGTCGCCGAAAATACGCCTCCCCTCCGGGACGTGGACGAGCCCGCGATGCGGTAGACGATGGGCGGGGACCTTGGTTATGTCCTCGCCCAGGAAGCGGACACTTCCGGAGGACGCCGCAATAAGGCCGGACAGCGTGCGCAACACCGTGCTTTTGCCGGCGCCGTTGGCGCCAAGCAGGGCGACGATCTGGCCATTTTTGACCGAAAGGCTGACGCCATGAAGCGCTTCGATGGCGCCATAGTGGGCGACGATGCGGTCCGTGCTAAGAACGATTTCGGGCCCCATCAATCCTCCGTGCCGAGATAGGCTTCGATGACCCTGGGGTCCGCGCGCACGACCTCCGGCGCACCGTCGGCGATCTTCTGACCGTAGTCGAACACTACGATCTTTTCCGACACTTGCATGACCAGCCCCATATCGTGCTCGATCAGCAGGACGGTGACGCCGGTTTCGTCGCGAATGCGGCGGATGAGATGTACAAGGTCCAGTTTTTCGCGCTCGTTCAGGCCGGCGGCGGGCTCGTCCAGCAGGATAAGCGCTGGCGTCGACGCCAGCGCTCTCGCAAGTTCGAGCCGCCGCTGATCGCCGTAGGAAAGACCGCCGGCGTGGCGATGCGCATGCTCGGCGATGCCGACGAAATCGAGCCAGCGCATGCCGACCGCGCGGATCGCCTCTTCCTCGCGCCGCTGCGACGGCAAGTGCAGGATGGCCGACACGATGCCATGACGGCTGCGGCAATGCTGGCCGGACATGGCGTTTTCCAGCACCGTCATTTCCTTGAACAGCCGGATGTTCTGGAATGTGCGGGCGAGCCCAAGCGCGGTGATGCGATGCGGGGGCAAACCGGTGATTGGCCGGCCACCCAGTCTGATCGAACCTGCCTTCGGCTTGTAGAAGCCTGTCAGGCAATTGAAGAGCGACGTCTTGCCGGCCCCGTTCGGCCCGATGAGGCTGTTGATGGCGCCTTTCTCAACTGAGAACGAAATGTCGTGAAGGACCTTAAGTCCTCCAAAACTGAGGCGCAGATCGTGGACTTCGAGCAAGGCCATGGTCAAACCCGCTTGTCCGGCCAGAGCCCATTCGGCCTGAACAGCATGATTGCCAGCAGCGCGACCGCGGTCACCAGCGGACGATAGGTGCCCGCACCGCGCAGCACTTCGGGAAGCAAAGCCACGAGGATGGCGCCCAGAACCACACCTGGAATGCGGCCCATGCCACCCAGGACGACACCGAGCAGGATGAGAAGCGATTGGTTGAAGGTGAAGCTTTCCGGCGAGATGGCCGTCATTTTGGCGGCGTAGAGGCACCCGGCGACGGAGGCGATCACCGCGCCCATCATGTAGGCCTGCAGCTTGGCCGAAACACGGTTGATGCCGATCCCGGCGGCGGCGTCCTCATCATAGCGAACGTAGAACCAGGCGCGTCCCATGCGCGACCGCTCGACGCTCAGGCAGACGAAGGCGGTGATCAGCGCAAGCACCAGGAACGCGTAGTAGAAGTGCTGCACCTGCATCAGCTTGAAGCCGAAGATCTCCGGCCGCTCTATGCCGATGAGGCCGCTGGCGCCACCGGTGATATCGAGATTGCGGGCGATGATTCGCACGATCTCGCCGAAGCCCAGCGTCACGATCGCCAGATAGTCGCTGCGCAGCCTCAACGTCGGAGCGCCGATGATGACGCCGGCCGCACAGGCCGCAACCATGGCGACCGGGATGGTGAGCCAGAAGTTGAACCCGAACTCCGCGGTCAGGATGCCCGACGTGTAGGCGCCCACCGCGAAGAAGGCTGCGTAGCCAAGATCAAGCAGGCCGGCATAGCCGACGACGATATTAAGGCCAAGGCACAGCACGACATAAAGCAGTGCCGTGGTTGCCACCTCCGTCACATAGGCGTTGGCGAGTTGCGGCAGCACCAGTGCGCAGGCGAGTGCCGCCAGCCCTGGCAGCACAAATGACCAGCGCATCAATCGAGGCTGCACGGGAACCGGCAAGATCCTTGCTTCGTCGCTCATCACACCCGCTCCACGACCGAGCGTCCAAGAAGGCCGGTCGGCTTGAAGACAAGGAACAGGATCAGCGTCCCGAACACGAAGACGTCGCGCCACTCCGAGCCGACGAAAGGCAGGGAAGAACCGAATGCCTCGAGCAGGCCGAGCAGCAAGCCGCCGAGCATGGCGCCCGGCACGCTGCCGATGCCGCCGATGACGGCGGCGGTGAAGGCCTTCAGCCCCATGATGAAACCCATGAAGAAATGGACGCTGCCATAATAGGCGCCGGCCATGACGCCGCCGCCGGCGGCGAGCGCCGATCCCATGAAGAAGGTCAGGGCGATCACCCGGTCGACATCGATGCCCATCAGGCGGCTCGCCCCCATGTCGATGGAAACGGCGCGCATCGCCTTGCCATACATGGTGCGCGAGACGAAGGTCTGCATCCCGGCCATCAGGGCGATGGAGGCGCCAACAAGCACCATCTGCGTGTAGGTGATATGGACCGAGGAGACATCGACGCCGGCAAAGCCGAGGTCCGTGCTGAAGGCATAATGCCGCCCGCCGGTCAGGGCGAGCGCCGATCCGTTCAGCACCATCGAGGCGCCGAGTGCCGTGATGAGGATGGAGAGGCGCGGCGCACTGCGCATCGGCCGATAAGCGAAGCGCTCGATGACGACGCCGAGCAGGCCGACGACCAGCATCGATGCCAGCAGCGCGCAGACGACGCCCAGCCAGCCATTGCCGACCCAGATGCCGACGAAGGAAAACACGATGAGGCCGATGAAGGCGCCGCTCATGTAAATATCGCCATGGGCAAAATTCAGGAGTTTGATGACGCCGAAGACCATGCTGTAGCCAAGCGCGATCAGGGCATAGAACGAGCCGACGATAAGGCCGTTCACCAGTTGCTGAATAAGCAGATCGAGCGTCATTGATGCTCCAGATACGGGAATGGATACGATCTTGCACAGGCCCTGCACAAGTGCTCGCCGAGCAAGCAGCAACGATGGCGGGGCGTGTTCAAGATCGCCCCGCCATCGATCTGTTTCACCATTTATTCGGCGGCCACCCACTTGCCGCCCTTGGCAATCACGGGGCGGAAGTTTGACGTCTGCAAGGTGTTCTTGTCGGTGAACTTGATTTCACCGGCAAGGCCCTTGAAATCGCTTGCCTTGAGCGCTGCGATGATCGCCTTTTGATCCGCCGACTTGGCCCGCGTGATGGCATCGACGATCAGCTCGCCCACGTCATGCGAGAGCGCCGCATAGGCGCCGGCGTCACGGCCATAGGCCGCCTTGTATTTGGTCTTGAAGTCGCCCGCGCCCGACAGGAGATCGACGGTGGGCGGCGACAAGAGATACACGCCCTCGCCGGCCGAGCCGGCGATCTCCAGATATTCAGGCGAGTTGTTGCCGTCGCCGAGCACGATGCCGCCCTGGAATCCGGCCTGCCGAAGCTGCTTGGTAAGCAGGGCCCCGCCGGCATGGTAGGCGGTCCAGAAGACAGCGTCCGCGCCGCTCGATTTGATCTTGGTGACGACCGCCGAATAGTCCTGCTCGCCGGCAGTGGTGGTTTCCTTTGTGGCAATCTCGCCGCCTGCGCTCTTGAAGGCTTCGGCGGTCAGCTTGGCGAGGTCCGATGAATAGGCATCGCCTTCGTCGATGACGGCGATCTTCTTGTAGCCGTTCTTCTTGAAGAGCTCGACCGCCGTCGTCGCCTGCATGTCGCCGGTCGAATTGGCGAGGAAGGCATTGCCCTGGTTGGCGGCGACCAGTTTGGTCGAATTCGCGCCGATGATGACGAACGGAATGCCGGCATCGCCATAGATCTTCAATGTCGGCAACACAGCGCCCGAGCAATAGCCGCCGACGATGGCAGTCACGCCTTCGGAGACAAGCTTGCTGCCCGCGGTCACCGCCTGCTGCGGATCGCAGGCATCGTCGGCGGTGATGGTGACGACCTTGTCGCCATTGGCGCCGCCTTGGGCGTTGGCGGCGTCGATCGCCATCTTGACGGCGTTCTCCATGTCCTGCCCTTCGCTGGCGAGTTGGCCGGTCATCGGGGCGACGATGCCGATCTTGATGTCGGCGGCCGCGGCCACCGTGGTCAGAGCCAGCCCGGCAAGTGCGGTGGTCCAAGCGAGCTTCTTGAAGGAAACAACCATTATTCTCTCCATTTTCCCCTGTTGGCGCATCCGGGCAGTCCCCGGAATGCATTCTTCTGCCTTGTTGCCAGACGCCCGTCGGCGGTTCGAGGCGATTTCGTCCCCTGGTTAGGTGCGGAGCGGCAATGCTGTCGCCGGCAAGGACCTGGTCGACGGATCAGTGGCTGGCGCCGGCGACCCGGGCATAGGCTCCCTGATAGCGGTTCTCCCGGATGCTCTGCATGATCTCGGCTTCGCGGGCCTCTTGCGCCCGGACGGCGGCCAGCAGGGCCACAGCGCCGTCGATTGGAAAGGCAACGACGCCATCCTCGTCGCCCACGACGATGTCGCCCGGAGCGACGACCATGCCGCCGACGCTGACAGGGACATTGATGGCTCCCGGACCGTCCTTGTAAGGGCCGAGATGGATGGCCGAGCGTGCAAAGCATGGGAACGGACAGCGGCCAATAGCGGCGGCATCGCGAATGGCGCCGTCGATGACAATGCCGGCAGCACCCCGCGACGCCGCCACGCTTGTCATGATCTCGCCGACCAGCGCGCGGCCTTCATAGCCGCCGCCATCGACAACGATGACGTCTCCTGGCTGCAGCAGATCGAGCGCGCGATGGATGAACTGGTTGTCGCCAGCGCGCGTCCTGACCGTCAGCGCCCTCCCCGCCATGGCGCCGCTAACGCGATGAAACGGCCGCAACCCGATAGCCCCTGGAACACGAGCGAGATTGTCGCTGATCAACGGCGTGGCAAGAGCGCGGAACGCGTCTATCAGTCCGCTTCCCTCAGGTTCGTCTGCCATCTGCCGTTCTCCGGTTGTCGACGATCTTCATGAATATAATATCCAATCACAACTAATTCGGCTGAGTCAACCGCCTTGCGGATTGGCCGCTGGAAAAACCCGGAATGGCACAAAACCCCGTGTATGTGGCTTTTGCAATCATTCAGCCACCGTTCATCCGGGACTTGCAATCGCACTGAAGCTCGAGATAAATTGGATAACATATCCACATTTGAGGCGATTGAAGAGGACTGGCCGTGAAGCACGCAGGAAAAGTCGTGATCGTCACCGGGGCAGCGCAAGGGCTAGGCCTTGCCTGCGCCGAGCGCTTTCATGCCGATGGCGCCAATGTCGTGCTGGTCGACGTGCAGGCCGATCGCGGGCGCGCACATGCCGAACGCCTCGGCGAGCGCGCCGCCTGGTTTTCGGCGGATCTCTCCGAAATCACCAGGGACATGGCCGACGGTGTCATCGCCAAGGCCATGCAAAGCTTCGGCGGTGTCGACGTCCTCATCAACAATGCCGGCGTCATCCATCTGGACGATTTCGTCGATTTCCCCGAGGAGGCCTTCGACTGGGTTCAGCGCGTCAACCTCAAGGCACCCTTCCTTCTCGGCCAGGCGGCGGCGCGGGCGATGATCGCGCAGGGACGCGGCGGCTCGATCATCAACATGTCGTCGATCAACGCCATTCTGGCCATTCCCAATTCCGTTGCCTATGCGGTGTCCAAGGGTGGCATCAAGCAGCTGACGGCGGTGATGGCGGTCGGACTGATCCCGCACAACATCCGCGTCAACGCCATCGGCCCCGGCACCATCCTGACCGACATGGTCAGGAGTTCGGTGATGGCCAGCGAAGCGCAGCGCCAGACCATCCTGTCGCGCACGCCGAGCGGCCGCTGCGGCGACCCTTCGGAGATCGCTAGCGTCGCGTCGTTCCTGGCCAGCGACGACGCCTCCTACATTGTCGGCCAGACTATCTATCCCGATGGCGGTCGACTGATCTTGAACTATACGGTGCCGGTGAAGGACTGACCGCGCATGGCCGCCAAGGCGCCTCGCATCAGTCTTGCGGGTTCATGCGCACTGCTGCTCGATGGCGCGCAAGGGACATTCAGCGATGCCACCCAGGAGCTGGTCTGGGCGGTTGCCAACGCCGCGTTGACCCTTGAGGGCGTGCGCGAGGCCGTTCCCGGCATGAACAATCTGCTGGTGCTGTTCGACCCGCTCGCCACCGACGCACACCGCATCAGCGAGCAGTTGAAGTCGCTCTGGGCCGGCGTCGATGCCCACACGGTGGCCGGCACGCATCATACCATTCCCGTCAGCTACGGCGGCGCTCGCGGCGAGGACCTCGCCGGCTGGGCCGCGCATTGCGGCATGTCTGTCGACGAGACCGTCAGGCGCCACGCGGCGGCCACCTACACGGTCGCCGCCATCGGCGCCATGCCGGGCTTTCCCTATCTGTCCGGTCTCGACCCCAGGCTCGCCTGGGCAAGGCGCGGCACGCCTCGCCTGAAGGTGGCCGAGGGCGCCGTGATCATTGGTGGCGCGCAAGCCGGCATCATGCCGATGACTGCGCCGTCCGGATGGCACATTATCGGTCATACCGATGTGAAGCTGTTCAAGGCCGAAGCGGAATTGCCCGTGCTGCTCGGGCCCGGAGACAAGATCCGGTTCACGATCGCAGGGATGGAGGCATGATCGAGATCCTCACCACCGGCCTGCCGAACACGGTCCAGGACCTCGGCCGTCCCGGTCATCTGGCGCTGGGGGTCAGCCATGGCGGCGCCATGGACAGGCAAGCGCTGGCGATCGCCAATCTTATGCTGGGCAATGATCCCAGGGCCGCGGGGATCGAGGTCGCGCTTTATCCGTTCCGGCTGCGCGTTGATCGAGACACCGCCGTCGCCATCACCGGCGCGGACTGCGCCGTCAGTGTCGGCGGCCGGCCGTGCCCGCCCTGGTGGGCCACGACCATCTACGCCGGCGAGACCCTCCTCGTCGAAGCGCCGCGCGTCGGCGCCCGCTCCTACATCGCCTTCGCCGGCGGGCTTGACCTGCCGGTCGTCATCGGTTCGCGCGCCACAGACGTAAAAGGCGGTTTCGGCGGGCTCGCCGGACGCGGTCTGTCGCGCGGTGACCGGCTTGCGCTCAATTCTGCTGAATGCACCCTTCCAGCAGGCGGATTTGGCGCAGCGCTGGAGGAACGGCGCGGCACGACGGACGGCCTTGCCGCGGCCGTCGACCTGCGGGTTCTGCCGGCGGCCGAGTTCGACGCCTTCACGTCGCAGGCCCAGGCAGCCTTCACCGGCAGCGAATGGAGCATCACCAACGACGCCAATCGCATGGGATATCGCCTTTTCGGCGAAACACTCTCCCTTGTCTCGCCGCTGGAATTGCTGTCCCATGGCATCGTCCCGGGCACAATTCAGGTTCCGCCGTCCGGCCAGCCGATCATCCAGCTCGCCGACGCCAACACCTGCGGCGGCTATCCGAAGATCGCCACGGTGATCGAAGCCGACCTCTGGCGGCTGGCACAGGCGCCTGTCGGCGCGCGCCTGCGTTTCTTACCGGTGTCAACGCAGACATCGACGGAAGCGCTTCGCACGATCCTCAAGCGGCGTCACGACTTTGTCGCGGCACGCAACCTCATGGCGGGTCGGCTTCGGCCCGCCTGACACCAGCGAGCAGGCAGATCCATGAAAATCCATCCTTTCACGATCCAGATCGCCCAGGCCGAGATCGACGAATTGAAGAGGCGCATCTCGCACTGGCGCGAGCCTGACCAGTTGCAGGCAATAGGCTGGGCACAGGGAACCGAGTATGAGGCGCTGCGGCAGTTCGCGCGGTATTGGGTCACCGGCTTCGACTGGCGCAAGCAGGAGGCCGCCTGGAACCTCCATCCGCACTACCAGACCGATATCGGCGGTCAAACCATCCATTTCATCCATGCTCGCGCTGCTGTTTCGACCCGCAGAACGGTCATACTCACCCATGGCTGGCCAGGCAGCGTTTTTGAATTTCACAGGATGATCCCGCTTCTGACCGATCCGCTTTCCCACGGCGGAAGACAGGAAGACGCCTTCAACGTCGTGGTCCCGTCGATCCCCGGATATGGCTTTTCGAGCCGACCAATCAGGCCTGGTCTCAACCTGTTCACCGTCGCCGAGCTCTGGGCCGAATTGATGCACCGTCTCGGCTACGAGCGATATCTCGCGCAAGGCGGAGACCTCGGCGCCAGCGTGTCGACATGTCTGGCATATGCGCATCCAGACAGTCTCGTCGGGGTGCATCTGAATTTCATTCCGGGCTCGTACTCGCCTCCCCACGATGCAGGCCCGGATGGCGACCTGACGTCGCAAGAGCGCGCCTTCCTGGCACGCAAAGCCGAATGGGCGGATCTGCACGGCGCCTATGGCCATATTCAAGGCACACGTCCGCAGACGCTGGCCTACGGGCTGACCGATTCGCCGGTCGGGCTGGCGGCGTGGATGATCGAGAAGTTTCGCGACTGGAGCGATTGCGATGGCGATCTGGGCAAGGCGACATTTTCGCGCGACGACGTGCTGGCCAACATCTCGCTCTACTGGTTCACCCGGACCGTCGCCTCGTCGATGCGGCTCTATTGGGAAACGCGCGCTCGCCCGCTTGCATTCCCGCCGGGCACGACGATCGACGTCCCGCTTGCGGTGGCGTTGTTTCCCAAAGAGCTGCCGATGCCGCCAAGGAGTTGGGTAGAGCGCGTCTTTCCGGACATCCGCCGGTGGACAACGATGCCGCGCGGTGGTCATTTCGCAGCTCTCGAGCAGCCCGCTTTGCTTGCACAGGATCTGAGAGCCTTTGCCGGCGGTCTGGATTTCTAACGTCACATGCGTCGCATGCAGCCAAAACCTGAAGGCCAGAAATGAGCAATACAATTCTCACCGTCGATGCATTGCATGGGCGCGTTGACGCGATTTTCCGCAAGGCCGGCCTCAACGCCACGCAGGCCGGTTCCATTGCGCGGGTCATCGTCGCGGCGGAACGCGATGCCTGCAAATCGCACGGCGTCTACCGGATCGAAGGCGCCCTGCGGACCGTCAAGGCCGGGAAGGTGAAACCGGACGCGGTGCCCGAATTGCTGCCGCAAGACGCTCCCGCCATCGTCAAGGTGGATGCCAAGGGCGGCTTCGCCAACCCGGCTTTCGAACTGGGGCTGCCGGCGCTGGCCGAACGCGCACGCGCCTGCGGCATTGCCGCACTCGCGATCAACGATGCCGTTCATTTTTCCGCCCTTTGGGCAGAGGTCGAGGCCTTGACCCAAGCCGGCCTTGCCGGCCTCGCCATGTGTCCGAGCTATGCCACCGTCGCCCCGGCTGGCGGCAATGGACCTTTGCTGGGCACCAATCCCTTCGCTTTCGGCTGGCCGCGCGAAAAACAGCCGCCCTATGTCTTCGACTTCGCGACCTCGGTTGCCGCGCGAGGCGAGATCGAACTCCACCGCCGGGCCGGCAAGAAGCTGCCGGAGGGATGGGCGGTGGATTCGCAAGGCAGGCCGACGACGGATCCTGAAGCCGCTCTCGCCGGCGCCATGCTGTCCTTCGGCGGACACAAGGGCTCGGCCATCGGGACGATGATCGAACTGCTCGCCGGGATCATGATCGGCGATCTGACCAGCCCCGAGGCGCTCGATCTGCTCGGCACCACGACGCTCTTTCCCAAACATGGCGAGTTGATCATCGCCTTCTCGCCGGCAGCCTTCGCGGCAGGCCGTCCAGGCGATCCGTTCGCTCGTGCTGAAGCCCTGTTCGAGGCGATCGTCGGCCAGGGCGCGCGCCTGCCGTCGCAGCGGCGGTTCCTTGCCCGCGCGACGGCTGAGAGGGAAGGCATCAGCCTGTCAACACAGGAGATCGAGCAGTTCGACCGTCTGCTCGCCCAAGGACTAGGCGGTGTCTGAATCTATCGTCAGGCCATCGCTGCGAACGCTCGAACGCTGACCCCGTTCTCTTCCAACCGTCTTCTTACGCGTGCGGCAATGGTGACGGCCGCCGGCGTGTCGCTGTGGACGCAGATTGAATCGATCGGCGTTTTCAGCATCTGTCCGGAAACGGTCTCGATGGCCCCTTGCCTAACCATGCGGACGACCCGGTCCGCCGCCTGCTCGGCGTCGTGGATGACCGCACCTTCCAGCTTGCGCGAGACAAGAAAGCCCTCTTTTGTATAGGCGCGGTCGGCGAAGATCTCGGACCTCACCGTCAAGCCCGCATCGCGCGCAATCGCGTCCTGAAATCCCAGCGCAATCACCAGACATATCAGGCTGGGATCGACGGCCTTGACCGCGCGCGTGACCGCTTCGGCGACGCCGCGGTCGGTCTGGGTAAGATTGCCCAGCGCGCCATGCGCCTTGACGTAGCGGATCGGGTGGCCGGCATAAGCGGAAAGCGCTTGTGCCGCGCCGATCTGGTAGGCGACCAGCCTTTCGATCTCGTCCATCGAGTGCGGGATGACCCGGCGTCCAAATCCCCACAGATCGGCGAAGCTCGGATGCGCGCCAACGGCGACGCCTTTCTCGCGCGCCATCGAGAAGGTGGCCGCCATGATCTCCGGGTCGCCGGCATGAAAGCCGCAGGCGACATTGGCGGAGCTGACGATGTCGAGGATCGCGGCGTCGTCACCGAGCCTGTAGGTGCCAAAACCCTCGCCCATGTCGGAATTGATATCGACCCGCAATCCGCGATCGCTCATGACGTCTTCCTCATTGCTTCGCACGATCGAGCGCGTAGAGCGGCGTGCCATAGCCGACGACCGCTCCATCCTCGACCAGCGCGGCGCCCAGAATGCCGTCCGCCGGCGCCACGACCGCTTTCAAGCATGGCCCGACCTGCAGCACGCCGACCGTCTCGCTTTTGCGGACCGTCCGACCTGATACGGCAACCGGGTGGCCGGTCGTCGGGTGATCGATACGGAAGACACCGACACCCGGCGCGCGCACGCCGTTGAAGGCCGCTTCAGCGTTGGGAATTGTGGCCACGGCCAAGGGCGGCGTTTCGGCGGCGAATGATTGCAGGCGCAGGCGCAGTGAAAATCCGGCCTCACAGATATCGATCTCACCGATGCCGGCGCTTGCGCACCAGGCGGCCAACCTTTCGATCTCTTCAACCGTCATTGCCGCCTCGTCCTTCGAGCAGACCACCGTCAATGAGATGTTCGAGGTGATGGATATCGAAGCCTCCTGCCGCGAAACCCGGCTCCTGCATCAGGATGGCATGCAGCGGCGCGTTGGTGGCGATGCCGACAGCCTGCATCTCGGCCAGCGCGCCACGCATGCGCCGGATCGCCTCGGCGCGTGTCGCGCCATACGCCAGCAGCTTGGCCACCAGCGAATCGTAATGCGGCGGCACCGTGTAACCGGAGTAGAGATGCGACTCGACGCGGATTCCCGGACCGCCGGGCGGCGTCCAGCGCTCGACCCGGCCCGGATGCGGCCGGAAGCTGTACGGATCCTCCGCATTGATGCGGCATTCGACGGCATGGCCCTGAATGCGGATGCCTTCCTGGCTGAACGACAGAGGCTCGCCCTGCGCGATGCGGATCTGCTCGCGCACGATATCGATGCCGGTGACGAACTCGGTGACGGGATGCTCGACCTGCACGCGGGTGTTCATCTCGATGAAATAGAAGCGCCCGTCCTCGTAGAGGAATTCGAATGTGCCGGCGCCGGTATAGCCGATGGTCAGGCATGCGTGGGCGCACAGCCCGCCGATCTCGGCGATCGCCTCGCGCGCGATCCCGGGCGCCGGTGCCTCCTCGATGATCTTCTGATGACGGCGCTGCATGGAGCAATCGCGCTCGCCGAGCCAGACCGCCTTACCGTGCCGGTCGGCCAGCACCTGGATCTCGATATGGCGCGGGTGCTCGAGGAATTTTTCAAGATAGACTTGCGGGTTGCCAAAAGCCCGATCCGCTTCCTTCACCGCCATCGACACGGCCTCGATCAGCGCAGGCTCTTCGCGCACGATGCGCATGCCGCGCCCGCCGCCGCCGCCCGCCGCCTTCACGATCACGGGATAGCCGATATCCCGGGCTATGGCGCGCACCGCTTGCTCATCCTGCGGCAGCACGCCCTCCGAGCCTGAAACACAGGGCACGCCGGCGGCGATCATCGTGCGCTTGGCACAGACCTTGTCGCCCATAGTGCGGATTGCCGCCGCCGACGGCCCGATGAAGGCAAGGCCGGAATTCTCGACAGCCTCGGCAAAGGCGGCGTTTTCCGAGAGGAAGCCATAGCCCGGATGGATGGCGCCGGCACCGGTGAGTTGCGCCGCCGCGATGATCTCCGCCATGTTGAGATAGCTCTGCGTCGCGGCGGCCGGTCCGATGCAGATCGCCTTGTCCGCCAGCGCGACATGGCGAAGGCTTGCATCGGCTTCCGAATACGCTGCCACCGTCTTCAATCCGAGGTCGCGGCAGGCGCGCAGGATGCGCAGCGCAATTTCACCGCGGTTGGCGATAAGGACGGTATCGAACATCGCCCCTATCCCAAATCTTCCAGAACGAAGAGCACATCGCCGGACTGCACGGCGGCGTTGTCCTCGAAAGCAACCTGAACGATCCTGCCGGTTCGATCGGATTCCACGACATTGAACGTCTTCATGGCTTCGAGGACGCCGATCTTCTGCCCTTCCACGACCATGTCGCCGACCGAAGCAAGCGGCGGCTCGCCTTCGGTGCCGGAACGGTAGAACACACCCGTCAGCGGCGCGCGGATCGAATGGCGCGCAACGGGCGGAATTGACGCGCCGGTGTTTGAGGAAACGACGGTGCCCGCGGGTGGCTGTGCCTGCGGCGCGGATTGCGCCGGCGCCACCTGTTTGGCAATGCGGACGCGAACGCCGTCGCGCTCGATCTCCAGTTCGCCAATGGGCGAACGTGACACAAATTCGATCAGCTTCTGGATGAAGTCGAGATCCATTGCCGACACTATCGCAACGCTTCGACGGCCTCGCCGATACGGCCGATCGCTTTTTCGATCAGATCCATCGACGTGGCTATGGAAATACGGAAATGCGGCGACAGACCGTAGGCCGAGCCTTGCACCACCGCGACTCGAGCCTGGTCGAGCAGATAGAGCGAGAGGTCATCGTCACTGCCGATTTGGGTGCCATCCGGGCGGCGACGGCCAATCAAGGCCGAGCAATTGGGATAGAGGTAGAAGGCGCCCTCGGGCGTCTGGCAAGTGAGGCCGGGAATCGCGCGCAGCAACTGCAGCGCGCGATCGCGCCTTGCCTGGAATTCGAGCGCTTGCGGACGAAGAAAATCCTGCGGCCCCTCGAGTGCGGCTATGGTCGCGGCCTGCGAGATCGATGACGGGTTCGACGTGCTCTGGCTCTGCACCGTCGCCATGGCGCGGATCAGCGGTTCGGGCCCGCCGGCATAGCCGATCCGCCAGCCGGTCATGGCATAGGCCTTCGAGACGCCGTTGACGGTCAGCGTGCGGTCCTTCAGGCGCGGTTCGACGCCGGCGATGGTGTGGAAGCTGCGGCCGTCGAACAGGATATGCTCGTAGATGTCGTCGGTCAGCACGTGGACATGCGGGTGGTCGAGCAACACCGCTGCCAGTCCGGCAAGTTCGTCGCGGCTATAGACGGCGCCTGTCGGGTTGGATGGCGTGTTGAGCAGCAGCCATTTGGTGCGCCCGGTGATGGCGGCCCGCAGGGCTTGCGGCGCAAGCTTGAAGCCTTCGGCTTCCGTGCAGGCAACGACCACGGGCTTGCCTTCACCGAGCAGGACGATGTCGGTGTAGGAAACCCAATAGGGTGCGGGGACAATCACCTCGTCACCGGATGCGAGCGTTGCCAGCAAGGCGTTGTAGATGATCTGCTTGGCGCCGCCCGCGACGCTGATTTGCGAAGGTCCGTAATCGAGGCCGTTCTCGCGCCTGAATTTCCCGGCCACCGCCTTCTTCAGCGCGGCCGTGCCGTCCACCGCCGTATAGCGCGTCTCGCCTCGACGCATGGCCTCATAGGCTGCCTCGACGATGTGCGGAGGTGTCGCAAAATCCGGCTCACCCGCGCTCAGGCTGACAACGTCGATACCAGCGACGCGCATTTCAATGGCCCGAGCGGTGACCGCCATGCTGGGGCTTGGCTTGATGACATCGAGACGGGGAGCGATGAGGCCCACGGACATTCCTCGGCATGACCGCCCGGCTTGCCGGGGCAGGTGATTGGCAAATTGGATAATGTATTCTCTTTTTGGCGTCAAACCTCTTTTTATGCGGCAAAGATCGGGTTATGAGTGAGTCAAAGAGGCGGGATCGGTCACGAAAGTATCCAATCCACCGTCAGAGCGCATGTTGGCCGGATGGGAACAGACTGGATGGGTATAAACTATGACGTGGTGATCGTCGGCGGAGGGGTTGTCGGCAGTTCCATCGCCTACTTCCTGTCCGCCAATCTGGATTTCGACGGCAAGATCGCGGTGATCGAGCGGGATCCCTATTACACCGCCTCCTCGTCCTCGCTGTCGACCAGCGCCATACGCCAGCAGTTCGGCACGGCGCCGAACATCGCGATGTCACAGTTCAGCATCGACTTCCTGCGTCAGGCAAAGACGCGGCTTGCGATTGGTGACGAGTTGGCGGACATCGGCCTGCATGAGCCTGGTTATCTCGTGCTGGCGACGCCCGAGCGGGCCGACGCGCAACGTGCCAAGAACCGTGTCCAGCGCGATATGGGCGTCGACGCCGTACTGATCGAGCAGGTCGATCTGGCACGACGCTTCCCGTGGCTGAACACGGACGATCTCGCGCTCGGCTCACTCGGCCTTGGCAGCGAAGGCTGGTTCGACGGCCCCGGCCTGATGCAGGCATTCCGCCGCAAGGCGCGCACGCAGGGCGTGGACTACGTTGCCGCGACCGTGACCGGACTGACCATGGCGTCTTCCGGCAAGGTTGGCGAGGTGGTGCTGGACAATGGCGACCGGCTTGCCGTCGACACCGTGATCAACGCGGCCGGGCCGTGGAGCGCGGGTATTGCCAGGATGGCCGGCGCCGAGCTGCCGGTCGTCCCGAGCAAGCGATGTGTCTTCGTCTTCGAAACGCCGGCAAGGATCGAGAACTGCCCCTTCATCTTCGACACGAGCGGCCTGTGGCTGCGGCCGGAAGGTCAGCTCTTCCTGTGCGGCGTTCCGCCGGTGCGCGAGAACGACCCGCACGATTTTGGCCTCGATGTGGACTACGATCTGTTCGACGAGTTGATCTGGCCGGCACTGGCCCATCGAGTGCCCGGGTTCGAACAGCTGCGGATGCTGCGCGCCTGGGCTGGGCTCTACGAATACAATACCTTCGACCACAGCGGCATCATCGGTCGACATCCGGAAGTCTCGAACCTTGTGCTGGCTACCGGCTTCAGCGGCCATGGTATGATGCATGCGGCAGCTACCGGGTCGGGCGTCAGCGACCTCATTGCTTACGGCGAATACCGCTCTATCGACCTGTCGGCCTTCCGTTATGAACGGATCGCCGCCAACCAGCCCATAGAGGAACATGTCTACTGAAGCGAAACGGCCGACATGGCATCGCCGTCACAACGATGCTATGCGTCCACTTCTTCAATCAAAACGGCGCCATTCAAGAAACAAGGCGGCCGCCCCAGGCTGATTCATGCTCGTACAGAAGAAAACCATCTCGACCCAGGTCGCCGATGCCATCCGGCAGAAAATCCTGATGGGCGAATACGAAGCCAATCTCCAGCTGCGGCAGGAGCACTTGGCCACCGAGTTCGGCGTCAGCCGAATTCCGGTGCGCGAGGCACTGCATCAGCTTCACTCGGAAGGCTTCGTCACGCTGGTTTCCCACAAGGGGGCTGTCGTCACGTCCATTTCCCTGGACGAGATACTCGAACTCTACGAATTGCGGGCGCGGATCGAAACCTGGCTGCTGGCCCTTGCCATTCCACGGATGACGGACGCCGACCTCGCGCTTGCCAGGGAACGAGCGAAGCAGCACCAGGAACAGGGCAGAACGGGCGAGTACTCGAACCAGCTGAACTGGAATTTCCACGCCACACTCTACGCGCCGTCCGGCCGCAAGGCGACGATCGAATTGGTGGGCCGTATCTACCAGCAGCTGGAACGCTACACGCGCATGATGGTGACGCTCACCGAGATCCAGATCCAGTCCGACCGCGACCATTGGCAGCTCATAGAACTGTGCGAGGCCAAGGATACGCTGCGCGCCGTCGGCCTTCTGGAAATGCACATCATCACCAGCGGTAAGTTCCTGGTCGACCGGCTTGAGGAATTGCGGGGCAGTTGACCAGTCGCCCGCCCTCCTCGTCCAGCGCCATGCTAACGCGCGGGAGGATCACTTGCCGGGCAGATTGGTTGCCCGGGTCAAAAGGATGACACCCGCCTTGTCGGCCGTATCGTAGTAGGTGAAGCCGGTGCGGTTTTTCCGGCGCCCGCGCATCAGCACCGACAGCCCATCGTCGTGTGCCTTGCTTTCGGCCGCGTCGGCGTCACGAACCTCGAAGCCGATGTGGAAGACGCCCTCGCCCTTGGTGTCGAGATGGATCCGCTGCGGGGAAGGATCGCGGCTTGGCTGGCATAGCTGCAGCTGAACGTTCGGCAGGTTGCAGATGCGATATTGCATCGTCTTGAACCCCTCGGGGCTTGGCACCTGGAGTTCTTCATATTCGGCCAGCGGCGGATAGGCTTCCCATGGCCCGATACCGATGGAGTCGTAATAGGCCTGCGCCTTGTCGATATCGTGCACGACGATGCAGATGTGATGCAGCTTGTCGAAGTTGCCCATTTTTTCTCACGCCTTGACCGGAACCGTATAGTTCAGCACGCGGCGTCCCCCGTCGGGATAGATCGTCTCGCCGGTGATGTAGGAAGCGTCGTCGCTGGCCAGGAACGCCACGACCGAGGCGATCTCGGCCGCCGTGCCGAGGCGCCCGAGCGGCGTGCGCGAAAGGATCGCGTGGCGCATCTCCTCCGAGTCGATGAAGGTCCCGTCCATCACCATCTCGGTCGCGATTGTGCCTGGACCGACGCCGACCACACGGATGCCGTGGTGAGCGAAGGCGACGGCCGCGGTGCTGGTGACCTGGTTCAGGCCGCCCTTGGAGATGGCGTAGGTGGCGACGCGCGGGTTGGCGAGCCCCGAATTGATCGACGACATGTTTATGATGACGCCGCCGTCGCCTTGCGCGATCATCTGGCGGGCCGCGGCCTGGGTGCCCATGAATGCGCCCTTCAAATTGACGGCGAGAACCCTGTCATAGTCGGCCTCGCTGATATCGAGAAAGTCCTGGACCGGAGCGATACCGGCGTTGTTGACCATGATGTCGAGGCGTCCGAACTTCGCCGCCGCCGCCGCGACCAGCGCATCGACCTGATCCTTGCTGCTGACATCCGTGACAAGGGCCAGGACGGTCTCGTCGGTGCCGATCTCGGCAGCGCATTTCTTCAGCTCCGCCGCATCGACGTCACCGAGCACGACCTTCGCGCCTTCGCTCAGAAAGCGTTCCGCGCAAGCGCGCCCGATGCCGCGCGCCGCCCCGGTGACAACAGCCACCTTGCCCGCCTGTCTCATGTCCAGTTCCTTCGTCATTGTGAGTAGACCAATCGCCTACGAAGCCCTACCCTAGCGGATCACGAACGGGTTGGCGGTCTTGCCAATCGTATCTATCCACACCGTCTTGGTCTGCAGATAGGAATTGATCGCCTCCTGCCCGCTCTCGCGGCCGATGCCGCTTCTCTTGTAGCCGCCGAACGGCGCCATGTAGGAGACGGCGCGGTAGGAATTGATCCAGACCATGCCCGCTTCCATCGCGGCCGCGCCGCGTAGCGCCCTGCCCATGTCGCTTGTCCATATCCCCGCGGCCAATCCGTAGGGGCTGTCATTGGCAATGGCGAAGGCCTCGTCCTCGTCATCGAACGGAATGACGGACAGGATCGGCCCGAACACCTCTTCGCGCGCGATCCGCATCGTGTTGTTGACGTCGGTGAAGATTGTCGGCTGGACGAACCAGCCGTCGGCCAGTTCCGCCGCACCCGGCTTGCCGCCGCCAAGCACGCACAGCGCGCCTTCACGGCGTGCGATGCCGAGATAGGAAAGCACCTTGTCGCGCTGCGCCTGCGTGGTGATCGGCCCCACCTGCGTCTCGGCCAGCGCCGGATTGCCTATTCGGGCACTGGCTGCCAGCGCGATGACATCTTCCACGAACCGGTCATGGATCTTGCGATGGACCAGGAGGCGCGAGCCGGCGATGCAGGTCTGGCCGCTGGCCGCGAAGATGCCGGAGATCGCGCCATTGACCGCGCTCTCGAGATTGGCGTCTTCGAAGACGATGTTGGCGGATTTGCCGCCCAGTTCGAGCGTCACGGTCTTCAAGCCCTCGGCCGCCGCGCGATAGACGGCGAGCCCGCCCGGTTCGCCGCCGGTGAAGGCGATCTTGGCGATGTCGGGATGGGCGACCAGCGGCACGCCGACATCGTGCGGCATGCCGGTGACGGTGTTGACGACGCCCGCCGGGAAACCTGCCTGGGCGAACAATTTCACGAATTCCAGCGTCGAGGCCGAGGCATGCTCCGACGGCTTGATGACGACGGTGTTGCCGGCCGCCAGAAGCGGCGCGAGCTTCCAGGTCAGAAGCAAGAGCGGCGAGTTCCAGGGAACGATGGCCGCGATGACGCCGAGCGGCTCATGGCGGGTGAAGGCAAACATGCCTGCCTTGTCGATCGGCAAGACCGAGCCTTCGATCTTGTCGGCTAGCCCGCCGAAATAACGGAACCATTCGGGGATATAGCGCAGCTGCGCCGTCATCTCGGTGAGCAGCTTGCCATTGTCGCGCGTCTCGATGGCGGCGATGCGCTCGGCGCTCTCAGCGATCAGATCGGCCAGCCGCACCAGCAGCTTGCCGCGCGCGGTGGGCGTGAGGCCGCACCACTCCTTCGAGCGGAAAGCCGCCTTGGCCGCCGCCACGGCAGCGTCGACCTCGGCCGCTCCGCCGCGTGGGATCAGCGCCCATGGCTTGCCGGTAAACGGATCATGGCTTTCGAATGTCGCAGCGGTCGATTGCAGCCGACCGCCGACCGTGTTCTGGAAGCTGACCAGCGCCATATCGACCCTCAACAGGTGGCAAAGCCCAGATGGGCGCGAAAGCGGTTCTTGACCGCGACCGCGTCGCGCGGTGGCAGCGAGCGCGGCAGATTCTCCGCAGCAATCTTCAGCACGAAGAGACGGGGACCATCGGCCGGCCGGCGAAGCTGGTCGCACAGGGCATCGACCTCCTCCAACGAACGCAACTCGCGGCTTTCCGAGAAGCCGCAGGCGGCAGCGACCTTGTCGAATCCTATGCCCTTGCCGGTATGGCTGGACTGCATGCCGGTCTCGCCGAAATGCTGGTTGTCGAGCACGATCAGATCGAGGTTTTTGGGCCGCGCCACCGCGATCGTCGCCAGCGACCCGAACGCCATCAGCTGTTCGCCGTCGCCGGTAATGACCATGACGCGTTTTTGCGGCTGGGCCTGGGCAAGTCCGAGGCCGATCAGCGCCGCACCGCCCATGGCGCCCCACAGATAGTAATTGTCGTCGCGGTCGCCGGCGGCATGAACGTCGTAGCTCGGCGAGCCGAGACCGGTGACCACCAATGCGCCGTCGCGGGCATCGAGCAAATTCTTCACCGCCACACGGCGATCCATCGTCGGCAAATTCATCGCGTTCACCACTTCTTCTTGCCGAGCAGCCGCTGCCCGATCAGCACGGCAATCTGCTGGTCGGCGTCGAAAGCCATTGCAGCTGCTTGCGCCACCGTCTCGACGAGGTCGGGACCGGTCTCGGCGCGCAGCACCCTGAGGCCGATCGCCTTCAGCGAGGCTTCCGTCGCTTGCCCCATCGGCACCTGCCATGGGTTGAACTCGGCCCATTCGCCCCGCATCGTCACCAGGACGAGCAACGGAAAGCGTGCCTGCACGGGAAGCGACAGCATGTTGATGCAGTTGCCGACGCCCGAGGACTGCATCAGCACGACGCTGCGTTTGCCGCCGAGCCAGGAGCCGGCGGCGATGGCGATGCCCTCTTCCTCAGTCGTCAGCACATTGGTGACGACCTCGGGATCTTCGCTGAAGCGACGGATCAAGGTGGTGTGGCCGGCATCGGGTACATAGGACATCTGGCTGATGCCGGCAGCCTTGAGCACGTCATAGACCTGGTCCGGCCACTGCTTTTCAGGCACTGTCGCAGCGGCTGGCTCGGCTTGTTTTGCTTGCAGGCTCGCTGTCACCTTGGACCCCCCGAGAAATGAATTGCTGCCAGATTACCCCCCTTGTGCGATCCAATCTTCGTCTCTTTCTTGTGACCAGACATAATGATATTCGATGGCTTATGGAGCTATCGCAACTTCGCACCCTGATCCACGTCGCCGAGCTCGGCAGCCTCAGCAAGGCCGCCGACCGGCTGCACATCGCGCAGCCGGCGCTGAGCCGGCAGGTGCGCATGCTGGAGGAAGAATTGGGCTTTGCCCTGTTCCTGCGCCACGGGCGCGGCATGGTGCTGTCCGAACAGGGCAAGGAAGTTCTGGCGCACGCCATGCGCGTGATGGCCGAGATCGATGAGATCCGCGCCACGGCCACACCCGCCGATGCGCCGCTGACCGGCGAAGTGGCCATCGGCCTGCCACCCACGGTGGCGGACATCATCTCGCTGCCGCTGGCCGCGGCCTTCGGCAAAGCCCACCCTAAGGCCAAGCTCAGGTTGGTGAGCGCCTACACAGGCTACCTGCTGGACTGGATGCACCGCGGCGAGGTCGACGTCGCCGTGCTCTACGACCCGCGCATGGCAAGGTCGTTGCGCTCACGCCCTCTGCTCCTGGAAAACCTGTTCCTGATTGGCCCGCCCGACGCCGGCTTCTCGACTGTGCGCGCCGTGCCGTTCGCCTCGCTCGCCGGCAAGCGCCTGATGATGCCCAGTCTCAAGCATGGGCTGCGCATCATCGTCGAACGCTGCGCCGCCGAATCCGGCATCGCGCTCGACGTCGGCATCGAAGCGGATTCCTACGCCGCGCTGAAGGACCTAGTGCGCAACGGCCACGGCTGGACGATCCTGCCGCTCGCCCCGATCCATGCCGATGTCGCCGCCGGCCTGCTGACCGCGGCACCGCTGATCGATCCCGCGCCCGTGCGCCGCCTGATCCTCGCCTACCCTGCCGATCGGCCCGCCTCGCGGCTGGCGCGGTTTGCCGGACAGGCAATCGAGGACATCGTCAAGGACCTTGTCGAACGGGCCGTATGGGCCGGTCAGCTTCTTGGCCCAGCACCCTGAGTATTGAATTTCGGCATATCTGGTAGTGCCAGCCTTGCATTGCGGACGAGACGTGCCGAAACGATAATGCGGGCGGGCGAGACAGAAGGTCGGGCAACCCCATGGAACAGTATCAGGATATCCGCGATGCCGTCGCCAAGCTCTGCGCACGGTTTCCCGGCGAATACTGGCGCGCGCTCGACAGGGACATGGCCTATCCACGCGAATTCGTCGAAGCGTTGACGGAGGCTGGCTGGCTCTCGATCCTGATCCCGGAGGCGTATGGCGGCTCGGGTCTGCCGCTGTCGGCCGCCGCCGCCGTGCTCGAGGAAATTCAGCGCGCCGGCTGCAACGGCGGCGCCTGCCATGCCCAGATGTACACGATGGGCACGCTTTTGCGCCACGGCTCGGAAGCGCAGAAGCAACGATACCTGCCGAAGATCGCCACCGGAGAATTGCGCCTGCAAGCCTTCGGCGTCACTGAACCCAGCAGCGGCACCGATACCGGCGCGCTTAAGACCGCCGCGCGCCTCGACGGCAATCATTTCGTGGTCAAGGGCCAGAAGATCTGGACCAGCCGCGCCGAGCATTCGGATTTGATGCTGCTCCTGGCAAGAACCACGCCGCTCGAGGACGGCATGAAGAAGACCGATGGCCTCTCCGTCCTGATCGTCGACATGCGCGAAGCCGTCGGCAATAGGCTGACGATCCGGCCGATCCGCACCATGATGAACCATGCCACCACCGAGGTCTTCTTCGACGATTTGCGCGTGCCCGCCGAAAACCTGATCGGCGAGGAGGGCAAGGGCTTCCGTTACATCCTTTCCGGCATGAATGCCGAGCGCATCCTGATCGCCGCCGAATGCGTCGGCGATGCGAAATGGTTCATCGAGAAGGCGAGCACGTATGCCAAGGAGCGGCATGTGTTCGGCCGCGCGATCGGCCAGAACCAGGGCATCCAGTTTCCGATTGCCAGGGCCTACGCCAACATGCGCGCGGCCGAATTGATGGTGCGCGAGGCGGTCAACCTCTACGAGGCCGGCAAGAACCCCGGCGCCGAAGCAAACATGGCCAAGATGCTGGCGGCCGACGCTTCGAACGAGGCCGCCAATGTCTGCATCCAGACGCATGGCGGCTTCGGTTTCGCGGAGGAATACGACGTCGAGCGCAAGTTCCGCGAGACGCGCCTCTATCAGGTCGCACCGATCTCGACCAACCTCATCCTGTCATACCTTTCCGAGCACGTGCTCGGCCTGCCGCGTTCGTACTAAGAGGTGCCGTCGTGAACGTCCTCATCGTCTACGCGCACCCGGAACCGAGATCTTTCAACGGCGCCATGAAGGATCTCGCCGTGGAGACCTTGACCCGCGCCGGCCACCAGGTGGTCGTCAGCGACCTCTACGCGATGGGCTTCAATCCTGTCGCCGGGCCGGGTGACATATCAGGCGAGCGCAGCGATGCGGAGTTCTTCAGCCTGCCGCGCGAGCAGACCGCCGCCTATGAGGCCGGGGCGCTGTCGGCGGATATCGCGGCCGAGGTCGAAAAAGTGAAGCGAGCGGACTTCGTGCTGTTCCAATTCCCGGTCTGGTGGTTCGGCATGCCGGCAATCCTCAAGGGTTGGGCCGACCGTGTCTTCGTGCGCGGTTTTGCCTATCTGCCGGGCCGCAAATACGACACCGGCATCTTCAAGGGCAAGCTCGCCATGGTGGCCGCCACCACCGGCACGTCTTCCGACACCTATGCACCCGACGGCATCGACGGCGATATCCTCACCGTGCTGTGGCCCGTGCATAACGGCCTGCTCCGCTCCGGCTTCGACGTGCTGCCGCCCTTCGTCGCCTACATGCCGGGCCGTGTCGGCGATGATGGCCGCAAAGCCGATCTGCAGGCCTACGCCAAGCGGCTGGAAGACATCGACGACACGCCGCGCCTGTTCTTCCACCCCGCGCAGGATTACGGCAGGAACGAGCGGCTGAAGCCGGGCGTGCTCGCCCGCTCGGGAGTGCAGCGCAATGTCTGACGCCGCACGCCCGCTGGAGGGCCTGCTTGTCGTTTCCATCGAGCAGGCGGTCGCCGCGCCGCTGTGCACGGTTCGCCTGGCCGACGCCGGCGCGCGCGTCGTCAAGATCGAGCGCCCCGAAGGCGAAACCGCACGCCATTACGATTCCACTGTCGAGGGCATGTCGGCCTATTTCGTCTGGCTCAACCGTGGCAAGGAAAGCGCGGTGCTCGACCTGAAGGCCGAGCACGATCTGGCCTTGCTGCACCGCATGGTCTCGCGCGCGGATGTTTTCGTGCAGAATCTTGCGCCGGGCGCCATCGACAGGCTCGGCCTTTCCGCCGATACGATCGTGGAAAAATTTCCGCGCCTGATCGCCGTCAACATCGTCGGCTACGGGCAGGACACGCCTTACGCGGCCATGCGCGCCTACGACATGCTGGTGCAGGCCGAAAGCGGCATCTGCGCCGTCACCGGAACGCCCGACACCGCGTGCAAGATCGGCATTTCGGCCGCCGATATCGCCACCGGCATGAATGCCCATGCGGCGATCCTCGAAGCCTTGCTGGCGCGCGAGAAGTCCGGGCGCGGTCGTGTCGTCGAGATCGCCATGTTCGACGGCATGGCCGACTGGATGGCCGTGCCGCTGCTGCATTACGAATATGCGGGACGCGAGACAGGCCGCTATGGGCTGGCGCACGCATCGATCTATCCCTACCGGCCCTATGCATGTCGCGACGGCGCCGTGGTCGTCGCGATCCAGCAGAACAGCGAATGGAAACGCTTCTGCGTCAGCGTGCTGCAAAGACAGGATCTATTTGCCGACGGACGCTTTGCGACCAACGCCTGGCGCGTAGCCAACCGCGCGGCGCTCGATGCCGAGATCGAACCGATATTCGCGGCAATCGATCGCGAGGAGGCCATTCGCCGTCTTGATGCGGCGCAGATCGCCTGGGGACGCGCCAGCGAAATTCGCGACCTGCCAAGCCACAAGGCATTGCGGCGAACCGAAATCGAGTTGCCCAACGGCAAGCGCATTGCCGTGCCGATGCCGGCGGGGCGGCGCGACGGCTTCGAGATAATCCCCAAGGTTCCTGCGCTTGGCGCCGACACGGATCGGATCCGGTCCGAATTCGCTGCGTGACGAGGAAGCCAAATGAGCCCGGATTCAAGCACGACGTTGCAGGAATGGGTTGGACGGACCCGCGAGGTCGAGGACATCGCGACCCCTCGCCTTCTCGCCAGCTTCGAGGCCATGCTGGGCCTTCATGCCGTGCGCGGCGACGTGGCGCCGCCCGGCCTGCATTGGTGCCTGACGCCCGACATCGCCGACGCTGGTGAACTGGGTCCGGACGGACACCAGGCAAAGGGCGGCTTCCTGCCGCCGGTGCCGCTGCCGCGGCGCATGTGGGCGGGCGGTGACGTACGCTTTATGGCTCCGATCCGTAGCGGCGACACGATCCGCCGCCGCTCGACATTGAGCGCCGTTGAAGAGAAACAAGGCCGCACCGGCCGGCTTGTCTTTGTCACGGTCCACCATGAGATCGCCAATGCCGCCGGGCCCCTGGTCGACGAGGACCAGATCATCGTCTATCGGGCGGCGGAAACCGGCGCCGCCGCATCGGCGCCGCCCACGCCCAGGCTGGCGACATCGCACGAACGGATCGTCGACGTGGATCCGGTGCTGCTGTTTCGCTATTCCGCGCTGACCTTCAACAGTCATCGTATCCACTACGACGCGCCCTACGCCACCGGCGTCGAACACTATCCCGGACTGGTCATCCACGGCCCGCTCCAGGCGACGCTGCTCATGAACTTCGCTGCCGTCATTGTCGGCCATGCGCCGCGCCGTTTCTCGTTTCGGGGGGTGCGTCCCGCGATCGGCCCACAGACCCTGCTTCTGAGCGGAACTGCCCGGGGAAGGGACAGCATGGATATGGAAGTGCGGTCGTCGGACGGACATGTGACGGTGAAGGCCACGGCGCAATGGTGAGTTTCGTGATGCCTGTCGCGTCTCTTTTCGTGCCCGGATCGCGGCTTGCAGGTCCATGACATCGATTGCGCTTCCGGCCTGGTGACTCAGAGCAAGGCGGGCGGCGGCGCCGTACCGCCCACCCATTTCGCACGCTAGACGGCGCCGGCCCAGATCGGACCGTTGTTGACGGCACCTGGCGTAAAAGCCGGCGGCATCGACGATTGCTTGACAATCATTACCGGATGAACGTTCGTGCGCTTGCAACAAGCTCAATTGGGTAAGGGTCGGCATGCCGGTTTCGGATGGGAGCGTCGTTGTCATCGGCGCGGGTATTGTCGGCGTTAGTTCGGCTCTGTATCTGAAACGGGCGGGTCTGGACGTAACAGTGATCGATCCTCTGCCTCCCGGCAGCGCAACGTCTTTCGGCAACGCGGGAATGGTCAGGCACGATTGCAACGCGCCCGTGGCCATGCCTGGAATGCTCCGGCAAGTGCCCGGCTGGCTCCTCAACCCGCTCGGACCGCTTGTCTTGAGGCCAGCCTACGCGCTGAAAGCCGCGCCCTGGTTGCTTCGATGGATACGCGCCGGCAGGATGGACCGCGTCAACAGGGCCGCCGACGCCTTGAGCGAGCTGCATGCAGGCAACCTCGCCTGCTATCGCGATTTGGTCGGCGGCGCGACGTTTGAAAATCTCATCCGCGAAGTGGGTGGTATCCAGATCTGGGAGACCGAGGCGCCGGGCCTTTCCGATCGCATCACGGCTGAAATCAACAGTCGGCAGGGCGTCGTCACCGAACCTTTGTCTCGCCGGGATCTGGAGCGGTTGCTGCCAGGCATTTCGGGCATCGCGAAGCGTGGCCTGCTTTATCCCCACAACGCTCATACGATCAACCCGCATCGCCTCGTCACGGCCATTGCAGACGGCGTGCGGCAGTCCGGCGGCGTCTTCGTTGCGGAGCGCGTGCTGAAGATTATCCCCGGTGAGGCCGGTGGCTATACGCTGATGACGAATACCGCCAACCGCAAGGCGGATGTGGTGGTGATCGCTGCCGGCGCCTGGTCGAACCGGTTGCTTGCGCCGCTCGGCGCCGGGCTGCCACTGGAGACCGAGCGTGGCTACCATTTGATGCTGCCTTCGCCATCGATCGAATTGCCAATGCCAGTGCAAATGAAGAATCGTGGCTTCGCTCTGTCGCCGATGGAACACGGCCTGCGTCTTGCCGGTACGGTCGAGATCGCCGGCCTTGAAGCTGCGCCCGACGAGCGGCGCTCCAAGATTCTGCTTGACCATGCCCGGGCGCTTTTCCCCGATCTGAGCGGAGGGGAACCGACGATGTGGATGGGCTATCGTCCGTCCCTGCCTGATAGCGTACCCGCAATTGGCCAGGTGCCGAAACATCGCTCGCTGTACATCGCCACCGGACATGGACATACCGGCATGATCGGCGGCGGCTCGACGGGGCGATTGATCGCCGAACTGGTCACCGGCAACCCACCCAATATCGACCCCGCGCCCTATTCGCCGGGGCGGTTCTAACCAGGTTCAGGCAACTCCGGGAACATGTGCAGCGTTTCCGTCGAAAACGCTATTTCGCATGGGCTGAACGGCGTTCGCGCAGAAAGTCCATGCCCTGGTAGGCCCAGTAGGTCAGTTGCGCCGCCGCGGTGCCGAATGGTCCGCCATTCCACACGAATCCGAAGGGCGCGAACAGGCGGTATCGATCGCTTTCACCCGCAATCGCTTCGGCAACCACCCTCGCGCCAATCGCCGTCGTGTTGAGACCATGGCCTCCGAACCCGGTACAGGCCCATACATTCGGCATTACCGGTCCGATCAAGGGCATCAGATGTCGAGCGTAAGCCATAAGCCCCGACCATGCCGTCTCGATTTTCAGATCCGCCAGCTGCGGGTAGGTCGTGACGATCTCCCGGCGGATCACCGCGGCGATGTCGCGCGGATCGGTCGTGCGGGTGGTGATGCGGCCGCCCCACAACAACCTGCCGTCGACCGCCCGGTAGTAGTCCCCTGCCCGGCGCCCGTCGCTGATGCCGGCCTTTGTCCGGATCGCTGTGGCGATCAGTTCCGGCGCCAGTTCGCTCAGCACGACATATGTGGCGATCGGCAGGAAGGCGCGACGCAATGCGGGCAGAACGCGGTCGGTATAGCCGCCGCCCGCGAACACAACGGTCGCGGCCCGGACCTCGCCGGAAGGCGTCCGCAATTTCTTTTCCGTGCCAGTGAGATCGACTTGCATCACAGCGCTGTCTTCGTAGACGGAACCGCCCAGCTTGACGATTTCTCGCGCCAGCGCCCGCGCGTAATTCAGCGGATGAAAGTGAAATGACGCTGCGTCAAAGAGGGCCTGGTAATATTTTTTCGACAACAGCAAAGCTCGCACCTCCTCGCGCGCCAGCAGGCGCAAGTGGCGCCCGTACTCCGCTTCCTGTTCGTCGCGCTGCTCCTCGAGCGCTTTCGTGTTTTCATAGCGTGACACGCGCAGAATGCCTGGCGTGACTTGCGCATCGGAAATGTCGAGGTCGCGGATTGCATCTTCGACCATGGCGACGCCCTCGATCGACAGGCGATACAACGCCTTGGCATGGTCGGGTCCGACGCGCTTCTGGATCTGGCTGGCGCGTGCTGCCCAGCCCGGCGACACGAAGCCGCCATTGCGGCCGGATGCGCCCCAGGCCACGCGACGTGCTTCCAGCACTGTCACGCCGCGTCCCCGGCGGGCGAGCTCGAAGCCGGCTGTCAGCCCGGCGAGGCCGCCACCGACGATGCAAACATCCGTGTTATGCCTGCCAGACAGAACAGGATAGGCCGCGTCCGAGGACAGTGTCTGCTTGTAGTAGGTGTCTATGTAAGGGGTCATGATGGTCCGCGGCCACGCAGGGCTCAATCGAGATTGACGACGCGCGTGCCGCCGACTTTGCGCTCCGCCCAGCGCGTGAAACGCAGGACTGGATAGCAATAAACGAAATAGACCAGTGCGATCGCGCCATAGATGAAAAGCACGTCGCGCGGGAACCGCATGATCGAGATTTCACCCTGGCGCGTCAGCTCCGAAATGCCGATGACCGACAATATTGCGGTATTCTTGATTATGTTGACGTAGACGCCGCTCATCGGCGGCACCGCGAGCTTGAGGGCCTGCGGCAGCACGACGAGGCCGAGTATGGGCAATCGCCTGAGGCCCAACGCGGTGGCCGCTTCCCATTGCCCCTTCGGCACCGCATCTATCGCTGCCATCACGATCTCGGCGACATAGCTGGATGTGTAAACCGAGAGCGAGACGAAGGCGGCTGTCTCGGAGCTCCACTGCAGGACTTCGATCCCGGTATTGGGCATGACGAAATAGAAGACATAGAGCTGCACCAGAAACGGCGTGCCGCGCAAAACGTGGATGTAGAGGCCGAACAGCTGGTGCAGCAAAGGCACTCGCTGGCTTCGCACAACTCCGATCAGGAATCCCAGCACGGAACCCGCTGCGATAGCGACCAGCGAGATCCAGAATGTCTGGACGAAGCCCGTCCACAGAAACGGCAGGATCGAGACCATGACATCAAGATAATGTTGCACCGCTACGCCCCCACGTTCCACGCCGGACCGGCGAGCCAGCGTTTGACCGCCCATGACAAGCTCAGCATCACGACGTAGATGGCGAGGTAGCCGAGGGCGATGGTGAGAAAGCTTTCGTTTGGCCGAACTCTTTCGCTGTTGAGCAAAAGCCCGGCGCTGAGAAAATCGAAGACCGCGATGATCGAAAGAAGCGAGGTGTCCTTGATAAGCACCGCGGTTTGGCCGAGCAATGGCGGCAGTGTGTTTGCAAACGCCTGAGGCAGAACGATGTAGCGCAGCCGCTGCAGATAGGACATGCCTACCGCCTTGCCGCCCTCGATCTGTCCGCGCGGCACCGATGCGATGCCGCCGCGCACGATCTCGCCCATATAGGCCGCGTTGTGAAGCGAGAGCGCAATGATGCCGAGCGTGAGCTCGCTCCAGCGGCCCGCGGCGGGGATTAGGGCCGGCAGCCCGTAATAGATGAGATAGATCTGCACCAGCAGCGGAGTCGCAAGAATGAATGCCGCGTAGCCGGCCGCCGGTCGCCATAGGATCGCCCGGCTGGACATGCGGCAAAGCGCCAGCATCGTGCCGAGAATAACGGCGGCTCCGAGGCTGACGGCTGCCGCGATAAGGGTATTTTCAAGCCCCTCGGCGAAGCGACCGAGATACTGCTCGACGATGCGGTAATTGTAGAAGTCGAGAACCCAGTTCATTCGGTTTTCGCTTTGAAGACTTCAATCGCCCAGGCCGTCGATCGGGCCGGGTTCAGGCGCAGATGCAGGCAGACGAGTTCGATCGGCGCAATCGCGCTGCGCCGATCGATAGGAGCCGTTATTTATGGTCCTTCTCCCAGGCGTCGGACGTCCACCAGTAGGCCAGCAAAGTCTG
This sequence comes from Mesorhizobium sp. RCC_202, assembly GCF_041355295.1. Taxonomy (NCBI): domain Bacteria; kingdom Pseudomonadati; phylum Pseudomonadota; class Alphaproteobacteria; order Hyphomicrobiales; family Phyllobacteriaceae; genus Mesorhizobium; species Mesorhizobium sp. RCC_202. The sequence goes on along the minus strand of NZ_JBFUPO010000004.1, from coordinate 3,922 downwards.
CAGCGAATTGTCGGCCGTCTTCAGCTCGACGTAGTTGTCGAGCCACATCTTGAGATGGAAGGCGTTGGGACGGGTGGCGAAGGCCAGCGGCTCGCGCGTCATGGTCCCTTCAAGCGGCTTGAGGTTGTCGAACTGACGGACGTACGAATTGTAGTCCTGTCCGCCGACCATCGCATCGACGCGGCCCATGGTGAGTGTCTGCGCCACAGCCGGGCCACCGCCGGCGAACACCTTCAGCGTCGCCTTCGGGAGATATTTGCTGACTGCATCGGCATAGGTGCTGCCCTGCAGCGCCGCGACCGTCACGCCTTCCTTGTTGAGATCCTGCCAGGTCTTGAACTGGGAATCCTTGGCGGCAAAGGCCAGCGTGTCGTTGAAGAACATCGGCCGTGAAAACAGAAGCTGTGAGGCGCGTTGCGGCGTTGGTGTCATGTCGCCCGCAATCATATCGGCCTTACCTGCAAGAAGGGCCGGAATGAGGCCCTTCCAGTCATAGTCCTGGAACACGATCTTGACGCCGAGATCGGCCGCCATCTGTTTGGAGATCTCGACGGCAAGGCCGGTGCGCTCGCCATTCTTGTCGACGAAACTGACCGGCGGTCCCTGGGTCTGTACGGCCACGACCAGTTCGCCCCGCTTCAGGATGTCGTCCATCTCGTCGGCTTTCGCGACACTCGCGGCGGCGAACCAGGCTCCAAATACGACTGCCAAACCTGCGGCGGCCCCAGTCAATCTGCTTGTAAAACTGCGTGTCATTCTTCTCTCTCCCATGAAGTTATTTGTTGGTTGTGATTCCAAAATTTTCCGACGTCACAGTATCTGTTTGAGGAACTCCTTTGTTCGCTCTTGCTGCGGCGCGCGGAAAATCTGTTGCGGGCTGCCCTCCTCGACGATCAACCCGCCGTCCATGAACAGCATCCTGTCGGCGATCTCGCGTGCGAACCCCATCTCGTGGGTAACGACTGCCATCGTCATCCCTTCGGCCGCGAGATCCTTCATCAGATCGAGAATGCCGGTGACGGTTTCCGGATCCAGCGCCGAGGTCGGTTCATCGAACAACATCACCTTCGGGTCCATGGCGAGCGCGCGAGCGATAGCCACACGCTGCTGCTGTCCTCCTGACAATTGGCTGGGATAATGGCCGGCACGATCGCCTATTCCGACCTTTTCAAGCAGTTCACGCGCCCGTCGCAACGCTTCGGCCCGCGGCCGGCGACGCACCACGATTTGCGGCAGCACGACATTGTCGAGAGCGGTGCGGTGCTGGAACAGGTTGAACAGCTGGAACACCATGCCGACTTCCGACCGCAACTTGTTGAGGTCGGCGCCTGGGTCCGAGACTGCAACGCCATCCACGACGATCCGTCCTGAATCGATCGTTTCCAATGCATTCAGCGTGCGAAGGAAGGTGCTCTTGCCGGAGCCCGAAGGCCCAAACACCACCAGCACCTCGCCACGCCCAATCTCAGCGGTGACGCCAGCCAGGGCAAGATGCGAGCGCCCATCGTTGGAACGATAGGTCTTGCGGACATCTTCGGCAACGATGATCGGCTTGCGATCTGAAGGTGGAGTGTGTTCCAAAATTTTACGTGCGCCATTCCCGCGCGCGGCGCCGCTTTGAGTGTCCAACAACTTCGCCGATCGACATTCCGTCCCACCCGTACGCACTATTCCAGATGTTGGGTCCCGGTTGCCGGAAGCCAACTCGTCATCTCCGTACCCAACGCCTTGAAGTGCCCTCGGGATGATGAAAGCCGATCGACCTGGCTAAAACAAGTAATATTTTCCGCCGGTTCGCGAGATGTGACCTTGCTGAGCACTTGCGGCCGTGGCCACTTCCCATCCAAGCCCGATTACAGGCCGGGTAACGCGCAGCCAACGCTGCTGGGATGGCTCACCAATCCTGGAAACATTGCAGACCCGTTCAAGAGGTCGCCTCGGGTAGGCGCATATGGTACCAGCGCCACATCTTGTCTTGCCGCAAAGTTCACCCTCTGATTCTCTGCGCCAAGGCGAGAGAAGCTGATTCTTGCGCCTGGCGCATTCAAGCGTCGCGTTCCGGGATGAACTTTTTGTCGATCAAGGAGACAAGACGATGAGCACCGCGGCAAAGCCCGTCATCTCGGAAATGCGGCCGAAGATAACCGTTGTCGGTGTCGGCGGTGGCGGCGGCAACGCCGTCAACAACATGATTGCCGAAAATCTGCAGGGGGCGGAATTCATCGTCGCCAACACCGATGCCCAGGCACTGACCATGTCGAAAGCATCGCGGCTGATCCAGTTGGGGGCCAACGTCACGGAAGGCCTGGGCGCCGGATCGCTGCCCGCGGTCGGCCGCGCGGCGGCCGAGGAATCGATCGACGAGATCAAGGATCATCTTGCGGGAACCCATATGTGCTTCGTGACCGCCGGCATGGGAGGCGGAACTGGAACCGGTGCCGCGCCCGTCATAGCGAACGCTGCACGGGCAGCCGGCATCCTGACGGTGGCGGTCGTCACCAAGCCATTCACCTTCGAAGGAAAACGCCGCATGCAAGCCGCCGAGGAGGGCATCGAGCGGCTTCGCGAATGCTCCGATACCGTGATCGTTATTCCGAATCAGAACCTGTTCAGGATCGCCGACGCCAAGACGACGTTCGCGGACGCTTTCGCCATGGCCGATCGCGTCCTTTATGCCGGCGTCGGCTGCATCACCGATCTCATCGTCAAGGAGGGGCTGATCAATCTGGACTTCGCCGATGTGAAGTCGGTGATGCGCGATATGGGCCGCGCCATGATGGGTACCGGGGAAGCCACGGGCGAGGACCGCGCCAAGAAGGCCGCCGAAGCGGCTATCGCAAACCCGCTTCTCGACGAAGCCTCGATGATCGGCGCCAAGGGCGTGCTGGTCTCGATCTCGGGCGGCATGGACATGACGCTGTTCGAAGTCGATGAGGCCGCGACGCGTATCCGAGAGGAGGTCGACGCCGATGCCGATATCATCGTCGGCGCCATATTCGACCGGGCCCTTGCCGGAAAATTCAGGGTCTCGGTCGTCGCCACAGGATTGCGGCAGGGGCTAGTGGTGCCACAGTAAGCAGCATCCCGATTCCGAGCCCATTCCGTCTTCGCGCTGGATCTGTGCGTGCGACGCGATTGGCCGCTGCCTTTAAAGGTGATCGTTATCTATGCCGACGCGACGCGGCGATATGCGCGGCGCCGTGCGACGGAGATGATCTTCATCTGGTCTGGCATGTGCTTCTTCTTCGCCAATTTCAAACGCCGACCATGGTCGGCGTGTCTACGGCGTCGGTCAGGATGAGACCATGATCCGGATTCCGTGAGATGGTGTGGTTTGATCGACCGGCGGCGCGGGCATTCCCGAATGCCGGTCGCGCCGCCGGTCTTACGCCAATGCTGGGGAGGCGGAGTATTTTGGGAACACAGGCCCTTCAGCACGGCGTATGGCGAAGTCCGGTCAGTACACCACCACGCTGCGAATGCTCTCACCGGCATGCATGAGGTCAAAACCCTTGTTGATGTCCTCCAACTTCAACGTATGCGTGATCATCGGATCGATCTGGATCTTCTTCTCCATGTACCAGTCGACGATTTTTGGCACGTCGGTGCGGCCGCGCGCGCCGCCGAAGGCGGTGCCCATCCAGTTGCGCCCGGTGACCAGCTGGAACGGCCTGGTCGAAATCTCCTGGCCGGCGCCGGCGACGCCGATGACGACCGACTTGCCCCAGCCGCGATGCGAGGCTTCCAGCGCCTGGCGCATCACCTTGGTGTTGCCGGTGCAGTCGAAGGTGTAGTCGGCGCCGCCGATCTGGTCGGCGCCGCGCTTTGTCATGTTGACCAGATGAGGCACGATATCGCCGTCGATCTCCTTCGGATTGACGAAATGCGTCATGCCGAATTTTTCGCCCCAGGCTTTCTTGTC